>JBCCLB010000041.1:0-58060 GCA_039027095.1 Myxococcota bacterium | reverse complement strand
GATTTGGTCCAGTGATTTGGTCCAGTGATTTGGTCCAGTGATTTGGTCCAGTGATTTGGTCCAGTGATTTGGTCCAGTGATTTGGTCCAGTGATTTGGTCCAGTGATTTGGTCCAGTGACTCGGGGCTGCGGCGCGCGGAGGACGCGAGCGCGCAAGGGGTAACCGAAGTGATGATCCATCGTACGGGGTGGACGCGGAAGGGTGACCTCTTTTGCCGACGGGAGAGAAGGGCTAGGCAGACACGGGATGAGCGATGACTTGATCCCATGGGAGCGGGTCGCGCAGCGGGGCCGCCGCGCCATGGCGAAGCCTCGTCTGCTCGTCGACCTCCGGCGGTGCATCGGCTGCCACGCCTGCAGTGTCGCCTGTAAGGTCGAGCACAACGTGCCCCTCGGCGTGTTTCGGATGCGGGTGCGGTGGCTGCCCCGCCCGGATCGGCCAGGGATCTCGTTCGTCCCGGTGTTCGACCCCAATCAGTGCGACCTCGGGGCGAGTCGCGGCGAGGTCGACCTCGACCCGGCGTGCGTGAGTTCTTGTCCCACGGCTGCGCTCCGTTTTGGCGACGCCGCGGACCCGGAGGCGCCCGTCGTCCGCGAGGCGGCGCGCCACGGCGCCAAGCCCCTACCGGGGGCCGTCGATCATGCTTCCCCGTCGCCGCTGGAGATCACGTACATCGGCCTCGAGCCGTGGCACCCGGAAAAGCTCAATGCGGGGGTTCCGCTCTCGGCGGAGGACGAGGACATCATCTATGAGCAGTGAGCTCTCGCGTCGCGACTTGCTGCGGCTCGCGACGGCGCTGGGTGCAAGCGGGGCGACGTTTGGCGCGTGCACGCGGAAAAAGAAGGGTGGCAGCACGACCGCGACTGCCTCGGCCACCGCCACCGCCACGACCACCGCGATCGACTACCGAACCGCCCGGGCCACCCCGACCATCTGCTTCGGGTGCACCACCCATTGCAGCGTGATCGGATGGGTGCAGGACGGTCGGGTGCGAAAGATCGAAGGCAACCCGCTCGATCCCAACACCCAGGGCACCGCCTGCGCGAAGGCGAACGGGATGATCGCCTATACCTACTATCCCGAGCGGCTGCTGTACCCGCTGAAGCGGGTCGGAAAACGAGGCGAGGGTCGGTGGCGCCGCATTTCCTGGGACCAGGCCCTCGACGAGATCGCCGACCGTCTGCGGCCGCTGCGCGACGAAGGACGGCCGGAAGAACTCGTGTTCCACTACGGTCGCGACAAGACCAAGGGCTTTACCAAACGGTTCACCAACGCCTTCGGGACGCCGCACCGCCTCAACCGAAGGAGCATTTGCAGCAGCAATCGGCGCGCGCCCCTGATGTCTTTCTACGGCCGAGAGTTCGAGTGGGAATCGCAGGACTTCGCCAACAGCAAGTACATCATCAATTTCGGCGGTAACCCCATGGAGGCCTACCAGGGGGGCATGTTCATGGTGAAGCGCATCATGGACGCGCGCATCGACCATGGCTGCAAGATGGTGACGTTCGAGGTGCGTCCATCTGCGACGGCCTCCGTCTCCGACGAGTATTATCCGGTCAAGCCGGCGAGCGACGGAATCATCGCCCTCGCCATGATTCACGTCATTCTCCGCGAGGGTCTCGAAGACCGCGCGTTCTGGGACCGTTGGGCCAACTACCCGTTGGATGAGCTCCGCGCCCACGTGGCCCAATATACGCCCGCCGTAGCGGCAGCCGAGAGCGGGGTGCCCGCCAAAGCGATCGAACGGATCGCCATCGACTTCGCCCGCGCCGCGCCCGCCTGCACCACGATGAGCAATCGTGGGTCCGCCAAGCATTATAATGGCGTGCAGAACGACCGCGCCATTCGTATGCTCGACGTCCTCGTCGGCAGCGTGGGACGCAAGGGAGGCTTCTGCCTCTCCACGCTTCGGATGTGGAAAAACCGGTACGGTCAGGAGGGGCTCCCCGTCATCGACCAGCCCCAACCATCCCCGAAGAAGCTCGCGCCCTGGAAGCCAGGAACCCGGGAGTTCGCGCTGTTGCCCAAAGCGGTCCAGGCGCGGGTGGCGGCGTTCCCTGACTATTGGCAAAGCAAGTACTTCGGCGAACTCGCGACCCCCAGCGAATACCCGCTGTCCTGGCACTGGTACTCGATGCGCGTCGGACAGCTCGTATACCCCTACATCAAAGAGGGTCGCCAGAAGGTCGGTGCGTACATCTCGTACACGCTCGGCGCCGCATACGGCTACCCCGAGGCCAACGTGGCGCGCGAAGTGTTGCGCGACGAAAAGCTCATCCCTTTTCACGTCGCGATCGACATCAGCTACGGCGAGCAAACGGCGCTCGCCGACATCATCCTCCCCGACGCCACGAGTCTCGAACGGTGGGACGCACACTCCACCAACAACTATGGCCTGCGCCCCTACACGGGATTGCGGCAGCCCCTGGTGGCGCCACTGGGAGAGGCGCGCTCGATTCAGATCATCCTTCGCGACCTCGCGCGGCGGATTGGCGGCGGCATGGAAAAGCACTTCGACTTCGAAGACGTCGAGGCCTATTACCGCGCGTGGTACGCCGAAGTCCCCCTCGACTGGGATACGCTCAAGCGCCGGGGCGTCTGGACCGACCGCGACCGGCCCCTGGACTACGAGCTCTACGAACGCCCCGTGCCCCCCGCCGAGCTCGAGAACACCACCGTCGACGCCAAGACCGGCGTCGTCCGCAACGCGAAAGGAAAAGCGATCGGCATCATGAAGGATGGCCGCGCCGTTCGCGGATTCAATACGCCGTCGCGGCTCATCCAAGTCTACGACGACATCTTCCCTCTGGCCGCCAAGGCCGTGGGGTTGTCCCTCGACGACAACAATGCGAAGCCGCTCGCCGAATGGGCACCCGTACCCGAGCACGCCAGCATGGGCGAGGACGACTACATCCTCACGACGTTCAAGTGGAACGTCCACACCCAGGGTCGCAGCGCCTACTGGAAGTACCACTCCGAGATCGTGCACACCAATCAGGCCTTCATGAACCCCAAGACCGGGGCCCGGCTCGGTCTAAAGACCGGCGACAAGGTGAAGGTCACGGTGATGCGCCCCACCGGGGCCACCTATCGCGCCGGCGAAAAGAAACCCGTCGGGGAATTCGTCAACACGGTGCGGCTGCTCGATGGGGTGCACGAGCGGGTCGTGGCGTGTTCCCACCACGCGGGTCACTGGGAGCACGGGCCCATCGCCAAGGCAAAAGAGACGCCCGGCGCGGCCCAGGCGGGCCACGATCCGACGTTGGCCGACCCCGACATGAATCGCATCTGGTGGTCGAAGGCCAAGGGGGGACCCGGGGGTGGGGTCGCACTCAACGATGCGCTGCCCATCAATCCCGCTCCCCTCGTGGGGGGTCAGAACTGGTTCGACAACATTTGTCGTCTCGAAAAGGTATGAAGGGTCCCATCGCCCGCGGGTCGGGCGAACGGACGCAACCCCGCCGCCGACGAGGGGCCGCCCCGCCACGACGAAGGCGCCGAGAGGAAGCGCTCGCATGACCGACGACGACGTCCGTCGCGAACCGCTGCGTTTGGCCGCGTCCCTTCTCACGCGAGAGCTCGATTCGCCGACGCGCGCGCTTCTCGTCCGCCCCGAGATCGCCGACTGGCTGCGTGAGGCCTACCCCGATTTGTGGGATGTCCTGTCGTCGTTCGACGCGTCCGCCCAGGAAGCCGTCGACGAGGAATAAGCTCGCTTGTTCCTTCTTCCCGGAGGCGTGCCGCCGCGGGCGGCCGCGTGGATCGACGGGGCGCTCGAGACGGTGGGCGCAGCGCTGTCACGTCGCGTTCATCGCCACCTGACCCGTTGCGGGCGGGAAGTCGATCCCGAAGGTCCCCGCGGGCGACTCCCGCTCGATCACGTGGGATTGCTTTTGGAGCTCGGCGCCGATGCGCTCGGGACGCCCCACGAAAAAGAAGTCATGGATCATCTCGTCGTCCCGTGGGCCCCGCAGTTCGCCCGGGCGCTGCGTCAAAAGGCCCGTCACCCCCTGTACCGGTGGGTCGCTGAGCTCGTGCGGGCCACGACCGGCCCTCGCGCAGACGGCACGCCGCATGATCGAGGGCGGACGACGTCGGCCGGCCCTTCAGCCTCGGCGCTCATTCTCGTCATCATGAGCTCCCTCGCCGCGACGCGCGTGTCGGCCCAACCCGCGCCCGACCCCCGAAGCGTTCCCTTTCCGCCCGAAGGGAAGGCGGAGCCCACGAAAACAACGGCGGCGCCCGCTGCTCCCCCGACCGTTCTTCCGCCCTCGACCGCGGCCGACGACGAGGGACCGTGGCGTTTGGCGCCGGCCGTCGGCGCCCCGGAGTGGTTTCGCTTCGGGGCACGGCACCGCACGCGGGGCGAATACCTCCGCAATCAGTTTCGCGGCGGCCGTCCGGGGAACGGTGGGTTGTTGTCGTTTCGCACCTCGATCGCCGCCGAGCTTCAACCGGACATGTTTCTCGCCGGGGTCGAACTCATCGATTCTCGCGCCTACTTCGCCAACGACGCCGTCGTCCTCAATACGACCCACATCAATCCCATCGAGTTACTGCAGGGCTACGTGGGCCTCGTCGCCAAAGAACCCATCACCGGCGACGACGAGCTGACCCTGCGCGTCGGACGGCTCACGATGAACATCGGCCGCCGACGACTGATGGCGCGCAACCGGTTTCGCAACACCATCAACACCTTCACCGGATTCGATGCCGTCTACCAGCGTCGCGACGGGTTCCGCATCCGGGCGTTCGGCGTCATGCCCGTGTCGCGGCGGCCGGATGACCGCGAAGCGTTGCTCGACAACGACATCGTTTACGACCGGGAGTCGCTCGACTTCATCCACACCGGCGTCGCCGTCACCTTGAGCCCCCTGAGCCGGTTTGGTCTCGTGCTCCAGGGCTATGCCTTCGGCACGATCGAACGCGACGGGCCCGACCGGGCGTCGCGCGACCGGCGCTTGTTCACCCCCGGATTTCGCTTCATTCGACCCCCCACCAAGGGAGGCGTCGACTTCGATCTCGAGTGGGTCGCCCAGGTGGGAACATCCCGAGCGAGCACCGACGCCGAAGACGTCACCGACCTTCGGCACCTGGCCACGTTCCAACACGCGTCTGTGGCCTACACCGCCGACGCGTTCGGGGCGCCCCGATTCATGCTCCAGTACGACGCGGCGAGCGGCGACGATGACCGTACCGACGGGCAGAACAATCGTTTCGATACGCTCTTTGGGGCGCGACGTTTCGAGTACGGCCCGACCGGCATCTACGGCGCGATCGCGCGGTCGAACATCCGCTCTCCCGGAGGTCGCGTGGAATGGAAGCCCCACCGCATGCTCCGAGGCTTCGTCGGCTACCGTGCCCTGTGGCTCGACGAGGCAGTCGACGGATGGACGACGGCCCGGATCGCTCCGGCCCCGGGCCGAGAGGCGACCTTCGTCGGCCACCAGATCGAGGCGCGCGTCCGCTTCGACCCCTGGCCCGGCAACATCCGTCTCGAGCCGGGCGTCGTACAATTCTTCCCCGGCGCGTTTCTCGACGCCGCGCCCACCGCGAATCCTTCGACGGACAGCACCATGGTCTACCTTCAGGTGGCGGGTACCATTTGATCCGGCGGGGCGTGGCGTCGGATGTAACGATGGGCCGCGCCATCACAGTTGTTGCGTGACCCAGTGGTGAACCGCGTCGCCATCGGCGTGCACGGCGACGTAAACCCCTTGGGGGGGCATCCAGGCGTAGTGATCGCCGTCACGGTACGTGGGAGGGCCCAGGGATTCAGCGACGAGATGGGCGACGTAGCGGGTCAGATCGTGCGCGTCACCTTCGCAAAGGCTGGCGCCGTACACGACCTCGACCCGGGTCACGCGGTCGTCGAAGAACGTCACGCTCCAGTCGACCGCAAGGCCCCATGGTCCCCGGGCGTGGGTGCACGTCGCAGCCGAGGCGGGGCTCGCCGGCATCCATGTCCCGCCTCCCGCTGCGCATTGCTTCGCGACGTCCGCGCGGGGCGTGTCGAGCTCGACCGCCACGAGTGACGGCAACACCACCGGGCGGCGCGCTGTGGTCGTCAGCTCCGGGCATCCCGACCGGCACGTCGCCCGGGCACGGTCTGCCTCCCGGCGTACGGAATCGCTGCACCCCGCACAAACGTCGAGCCGCTCCGTCAATACGGCACAGAACGGCGGCGATTCCGACGTGGGGGACGGCTCTTCGTTCTCGGATGTCGCGGCGGGGACGACGAGACTCAGTACGGCCAACGCCCACATCGCCCCGCACGCCCAACCGAATGCCCAGGCTGATCGCATGCGCCAATAATGCCGACCACGGTCGCCCCATTCCCGGAAACCCGGTCTGTGCGGCGAAGGGCAGCCGGCCGAAGGGCCAACCCTCAAGGCACCAGCTTGAAGACCGCGGGGTCCGGAGCGGTCGGACCGACCACCGCCGTCTGTAGGTTGACGAGATGCTCCCGCGCGAAGGTACGCACCTGTTCGGGCGTGACCCCCGCGACGCGGTCGAGGAGCTGGTGGCGGATGCGCGGGTCGCCACCGACCAAGGTGACGAGGGCGATCCAATCCGCCTGTCCGTCGGTCGCCTCGTTGGCCATGAGTTGACTCGTCGCAAACGTAGCCTGCACCCCGCGGAGCTCAGATTCGGTGACGAGCTCGCGTTTCAGCTTGGCCACCTCATCGAGCATCACCCGGACCGTCGTGTTCACATCGACCGCCGTGACGTAGAGCGCGCCGCGGGTGACTGCGGCCGACCACACGTGCCGCACGGTGGGCGCGTACGAGAGGCTCCGCTTGGTGCGCACCTCGTCGAACAGCCGCTGGCCCAAGACGCGCAGCGCGACGATGGACGCGGGAAAATCGGGCTCGTCCCAACCCGGGGTCACGAAGCTCGCCTCGAGGTAATGGGTCGGTAAATCCGCTTTCGTGAAAGCCAATGCCGCGGCCTCGTGGCCGACCGGCGGCAACGCCGGAGGCGCGTAGGCGCCTCGAGGGAGCGAGGAGAAGTGCCGACGTACCCAGCCCGCCACCGTGGCGTAGGCGACCGGTCCCACCACCACCACCGCCAGGCGCGACTGGGATCGACGGGCGGCGAGATGCGCGACGAGGTCATCGCGGGAGAAGCGTGAGACCGTCTCCTCTGTCCCACTGGCCGCGTTTTCGTAGGGGTGCCCGGCGTAAAAGAGCCGCCGTGTTCCTTCGTTGAGCTCGCCTTCCGGCGAGCGCAGGCGAGCGCGAAGTTGGGTGAGCAACCGCGCCCGCTGCCGCTCGACTTCACGAGGAGGGAGGGCGGGCCGCAAGAACACCTCCGCCAGGAGCTCGAAGGAGCGTTCCATGTGGGCCGCCAGCGCCTTTGCATAGAACATCGAATAAGCGTTGAGCGACGTACCCCCGACCTCCGTGCCGAGCCGAAAGAGCTCACGGTCGAACGCATCTTTCGTCAGGCTGGCGGTGCCGCCCGTGACCGCGACCCGCACGCTGAGCGCGTCTCGACCCGCATTGTTGGCGGTACGCTCCGAGGCGCCCCCGCGTATGTAAAGCTGCATCGTCCCCAACTCGGACTCGGGCACGCGTTTGACGAGGAGCGGGACCGCACCAACCGTCCCGAAGGTGAGATCGCCGTCCACCGTGGGGGCAGGATCCGCGGAGGGAGCCACCGCGACCGACGAAGCAGGCCCCCCGGACGGGGGCGTAGACGGCGCCGTCCGATGGGGTGGGCCTCCGGAGCACGCCACCGCCATCAGGCTCACGGCGCCGACGAGGCCAACCTTCACTTTGGTCCTCGAGCCCCGGCGCCCGGGTCGTCCGACGACGCATCGACGCCCGCCCATCTCCGCACTCGAGCTTCGTCGACGCCCACTTCGGCCAAGCCGGAGGGGATGAACGCCCCGAGAACGAAGGGCTTGTCGACGATGTAGTCGCGCATGAACGCATTCACGTCGGCCGGCGTCACCGCGCCGACGCGGTCGATGTAACCCTGGTAGTAGCCGAGGTCGGCCGAGGCCCACCAGAAGCTGAGGACATGCGCGTATTCGCTCGGTCGCTCCCGCTCTTTCACCTTATCGAGCGAGAGGCGAAAGGCCGCGTCGACGAGGTTCTTTCGGTCGAGGTAGTCCGGGGCGGCCATCCTCTCCAGTTCGGCAAAGACTGCGCGCGTGCATGCCTCGGCGCGGGCTGGCTCGGCGACGAACGCAAAGTTGATGGGGCCGACGTTGCGCTGCGTATACCAGCCAAAGCCGGCCTGGAGGCAGGGTCCCGCTTGCACCAACCGACGCTGGAACGGGCTGCTCGCCTCCGCGAGTACGGTGGCCATGCCGTCGGCGGCGTACGTCGCGGCCAATTCATCCTCGCGCAATGAAGGCCCGTGCCAACTGATCTGACCCAGGAAGGCGGGCGCCCGCGGGCTCGCCTCGACGACCACCTGCGTCTCCCGCAAGGGCGGATGGGCGACGAGCGGATGGGCGAGGAAAGGATCGGGGGCGCGGGTCCACGTGGCGTAGAGACGGTCGACGGCGGCAAAGACAGCCGGCGCCGCGACATCACCCGTCACGACCAGCACGGCATTGTTGGGAACGTAGTAGCGGCGCTGGATCGTCCGCAGCATCCCCACGGTGGCTCGCGACACGATCTGCCGGCTTCCCAGCGCGTCTTTGCGCGACGGGTGCGCGTACCAGAGGAGGTTCGTGAGCTCGCGGGAAAAGGCGTACGTCGGCTGACTCTCGGCCCGGTCCATCTCCCCGATCACCACCTTGCGCTCGCGGTCGAGTTCGTCCGGATCGAAGGTGGGCGACGTCACCGCGTCGCGCATGAACTCCATGGCGTCGTCGAAGTGGTTCGCCGTGGTCGTGAAGTAGTAATTCACGCGTTCCGTGCCGGTGGTGCCGTTGAAGACGATCCCCAGTTCGTTGGCGCGCGCCATGTAGGCTTCTTGGCTGGGATAACGTGCATTCGCCTTGAAGAACATGTGCTCGTAGAGATGCGAGACGCCCGAATAGCTCGGCGGCTCCGTCATCGCACCATTCCGAAAGGCGATCTCGATCGTCACCAGCGGGACCGCGTGGTTCTCGTACACGACCACCTCGAGCCCATTGGGTGAGGTATGGAGATGAAGCGGCACGCGCGGCACCACGGCGCGGGCGAGCGTCTCGTTCTCCGCCCTCGCCCTCGGACTGACGAGTATGGCCAAGAGCGCAACGATGCCCATGGTCGCGCCCTCGCCGAAGCGTCGCCACGGGCGAACGGGCCGTTCTCGCTCATTCATGCTCAGAGCTGACAGCCGTCGCCGCACGCGATGCGCCCATCTTCGCAACTCGCCGCCGCGCCCATGGCGCAATTCACGTTGCAGTTGCCCGTGCTGGTGCATCGGACCGCGCAGGTACCCGTACAGGAGACATTGCAGTTTGCGACGCTATTGCATATCGCCGTGGCCCCATCGCCGAGGGTCGGCGCGCAATTGTTGGCGCTTTCGCACACGAAATTGCAGCCAGCTCCGCACGTCACGTTGCACGAACTCAGACTGCGGCACGTGGCGTCGCATCCTTCACCGCAGTCGACCTCGCAATTGGTCACGCTCTCGCACGCGGACACGCAGTCGTCGCCACAGGTCACATCGCAGTCTTCGTGATCGCGGCACTCGAGGTCGCAGTCGTCACCGCAGGTCTGCTCACACCGTGCCTCCCCCGACACGCAGTCGTCGTCGCCGCAGCCCGGGGCGAGCGAGAGCCCCACGACAGCCGCCGCGACGAAGAGCACCGCGGACCTCATGTGAGGTTTTTCTCGAGGACGCCGGCGAGACCGGGAACGGCGTCTTCCACGTGCTTCTTCGCGGTGGGCCGGAGCTTTTCGTAGGTCGTGCGGACGACCTGATTCTTGGCGGACTTCGCCTTGTCGTCGGTGACCTGGAGGAGCGCGTCGGCGACCTGACCCCGATGCGACGCGAAGTGCTTGCTCGGCGCCCCAGAGCCGACCGCCTCGGACCAGATGGGCTCGAGGCTGCGACTCCACGGTTCGAGCAGGTCACCCACCACTTTGCGGATGAACCCGGGCTTGATGCCCTTGACCGCCTTGTAGCCCGTCTTGATGACGACGCCCCCGAGCCCTTTTTTCCGCCCGACCTCGTCGTCGACGAGATCGACACAGTCGTCGATGACCTGCTTTCGCTTCTGGGGTTCGCTCAGGGCTTCGGTGAGGCTGCTCATGCGGAAATTCTCTCGGGTCTCAGGGAGCGAGGGCGGAGAGAAGGGCGCCTACGGGCCCTTGATGCGGTCGCGACCGATGTTCTCGTCCCACTCGTTGCCGTAGCCCTTGTACCGCACCCGGTACCTCTCGGGGCCCAAGACGTCGATGATTTCGGCGTCGTAGATGTGGCCGTGCCAGTCCACCTTCACCGTGTCGCCGAATTTGTAGCGGTTCGTCCGGCTCGCCTCGACCGCGGTCCGCTTCACTTTTTCCGGGGGCGGCGGGATTTCAACCGGCCCCTCAACCCGCCCCACGATGTCGCTCCGCGGAACGTCTTTGTCCCAGATCTCGTCGAATCCGTCGAAGTGAACCCGAACCTTACCTGCCGCCGGGATCTCGGTGATCATCGCTGGATAGACGTCGCCTTCCCACTTGACGAGCACGTGGTCGCCGACGTCGTACGACCGGTTGCATCCGGCGACCGCCGTAAGCCAGGCGAGGAAAACAAACGGGAAGAGACGCGCCAACATGAAGATCCGCCTCGAGCGTGTAGCCGATCGGGGGAACGCGTCGTATACCTCACGTTCGCGGAACATTCCCGTTTCGTGACGTGCCCGGGGGCCCCCCATGACCGACACCATGCTCGCATCCACCGCAACTGACTCGCTGCCCAGCGCCCGCGATGCTCGTCGGCGAGAAAGCCATGCTGAAAGGCGTCAAACAGGACACGCCCTGACGCGAAGCGCTGTCCTCCTCGGAGCGGCGCTGTTCGCTACCGGGTGCACGAGCGGAAGCGGCACGGCGATCGCACCGCTCCCGGGTTCGGGGGGCACATTCGACGAAGATTGCCCCATTGGCGCCGACACCGTCACCGAGGGTCGGGTGATCCGCGACCAAGCCTTCGACGCGTACGTCGACCCGGAAGCCAACGGCATCGGAGAAGACCTCCGCCAGTCGGTGTCCATCTGCGACTTTTACAACCCGACCGGCGACGGGGTGTTCGAAGACGACAGCCCCTTCGCGGGCCGACCGAAGCCACGAGCCCTGCTCGTCAACGTCTCGGCAGTGTGGTGCCAACCCTGCAAGTTGGAAGCGTCCGAGATCCTCCCCGAGGAATACGAGCTCTATGGTCCGCAGGGACTGGAAATCTTGATGGTCCTCGCCGACAGTCAGGCCCAGGGGGTGGCGGCCGACTTCGAGGATCTCGAAGCGTGGGTCACCGCCTTCGAGGTGCACTACATCGGCTCGGTCGACCAGGACCGCTCGTTCACGAACCAGTTCAACTCCGGCCAGTTCCCGTCGAACGTGCTCGTCGATACCTCGACCCTCGAGGTGGTGCGCAACATCACCGGTCTGCCCGGGGAAGCTTTTTTCGGCCAGCTCGAGCAGCTTCTCGAAGAGCCCGTCGTCGTCGAAGAGGACCCGTAATCCGTTGCGCTGGCTGGACTGACTGGGCTGAGCTGAGCTGACTGGGCTGAGCTGAGCTGACTGGCTGAGCTGGCTGAGCTGGCTGGGCCGACTTGGCTGAGCTGCGGCCTGGCTGCGGCCGGCCGGTCAGCCCTTGGAGATCTTCTTCTCGACGAAGAGCACGTGCTTTCGCGCCACCGGGTCGAACTTCTTGATCTGGAACTTGGCGGTCATCGTCCGCTTGTTTTTGGTGGTGACGTACTCGTAGCCAGTGCCTGCGGTCGAAACGAGCCGGATCTTGTCGCGCATGGGGTTCTCCGTGGTTGCGAGAAGCGCTGTGGTAGCTGAACGCAGCCAAATTGCAACCGAAGTCGACCGCGCCCGATGTCTCGACGCGGGACGAGCGGTCGTCGAAGATGGCGTATGGCTTCGGGGCGAGAACCGACGAGCGCACCCGGAGCCAGGCCCTCGGCGCCTACGTCGGCCGATGAAGGATACAGAGAGGCCCCGGCGGCCCCGCCGCGGCCTCGGCTTCGATCGCAGCCCGCGCTCGCCCCGATGCCGCTCCCTGGCGCGGCCGACGACGAGACGACGCAGGGCGCCCCTGTGCCCGACTATGGGCCCGCCTCTGGGCCCGCTCCGGGGACCCCTAGCCCACCGCCGTCGTCCGCGGTCGCCGCGTCCCCCGGGCCGCCGCATCGCTTCGTGCCTCCGCCGCGTCCGTCCGAGGGATCTTCTCCAGAGGCGGCGGACCGCGCCGGTCGGGAACTCCGGCATCGCTGCGCGGTCGAGCTTCGAACCAACCCGCCCCCGGCCCGCCAGGCACGGTTGCACTTCGAGCTGGCCCGGGTCGCTCCGACCGATGAGATGCGACTGGAGGCGCTCGACGCAGCCCTAGAGGCGCAGCCTGAATTCCTCCCCGCGCTCCGGCTCGCCCGCGAGATCCGACTGAACCGCGGGGAGGTCGCCCGCGGGCTCGAGCACCTCGACGTCGAGCTACGTCTCGAATCAAGGCCAAAGGTGCGGGCGTCGCTCTTGCGCCACAAAGGCCGGGCGCTCGAAGGGCAGCCCGGGGGCGCCGACGCCGCGCGCCAATGCTACCTCCAGGCGACCCAGTCGGCGCCCCTGGCGCTGGGCCCCCTCCGTGCGCGCGTCCGGGTCGAAAGGGCAGCCGGCGCGTGGCCATCGGTCGACGAGACCCGCCGGGACACGGTGGCGGCCACGCAGAACGACCCCCGTCACCGCGCAGCCCTACTGGTCGAGCGCGCGGCGACGCTGGAAAACCGGCTCGGGGCCCCCGACGCCGCCATCGAACTCTACGGGGAAGCGCTGCGCCTCGACCCTGGTGTCAGCCGTGCGGCGCCGTCGCTCAAGCGGCTGCTCCACGAGCGTGGCCGGTGGCACGACCTCATGGGCGTTCTCGAACGGGAGGCGACGACCACCACCGATGCGGCGGTTCGCGCGCAAGCATTCTTTCGGATCGGGCGCATTCGAAGCGAGCGACTCGGCGACGACGTCGGGGCCGCCGATGCGCTCGAGCGCGCTCTCTCGGAGGCGCCCCGAGACGCCCTCGTGCACGAGAGCCTCGAACGCCTCTACCACCGGAGCGGAGACCACGCTCGGCTGGCGCGCGTGCTCGCCCACGCGGTCGAAAACCTCGCGCCGACGACGGAGCGCGTGGGTCTACTGCATCGTATCGGCGCGCTCTTCGAGGGTCCCCTCGGCGACGCCGACCAGGCGCGAGAGTGGTACGCGTCGGCCCTTCGGCTCGCCCCGAGTCACCCTCCGACGGTCGCCGCCCTCGACCGCATCCTCGGCGCCGCGGGGGCGTGGGAGGCGCTGATCGTCGTGCATCTCGGCGCCGCCGAAGCGACGGAAGACAGCGCACGGCGCGCCGGGGCGCACGCCCGAATCGCGGAGATCTTCGAACGACACGCGAAACGCTTCGACGAGGCAATCCGACACCTTCAGCTCGCCCTCTCGCTCGATGCGGATCACGAAGGCGCGTTTAAATCCCTGGTTCGACTGTACCGCCACGCCGGGCACTACCGAGCCTTGGTGGCAGCGCTCGAGCGAGCCGCCGCCCGAGCGCGACCGGGGGAAACGAGGTTCGCCTACTTGATGCAGGTCGGCGCCCTCCACGAAGACCATCTCGACCAGCCCGACGAGGCGATCCGCACCTACCGTCGCATCCTCCGAGCGCGTCCGGGTCACCTCGAAGCGCTGCATGCCTGGCAGCGCGCCGCCGAGCGCTCGGGTCGCGACCGCGAGTTGGTGGCCGCACTGGAGGGCGAGGCGACGCTGACGGACGATGAAACGCGCAAGCTCGGACTCTGGCAGCGTTCCGCGGAGGTGCTCGCGCGGATCGGCGCTCACGACGAGGCGGTGGCGCGTTGGCGCGACGTGTTGCGTCTCGACCCCCACTACGGTCCCGCCCTGACCGGCCTCGGCGCGCTGTTTCACGCCATGGGGCGACCCGCCGATCAACGAGACATCCTGACGCGCGAGCTCGACGTGGCGGCCCCCGGAGAAGCCCAGGTCGCCCTCTTGTACCAGCTGGGTCAGTTGAGCGAGCTTTCGCTCGGCGACGACGCGGCCGCGGTCGACTACTACCGGCGCGCCCTCGCGATCGACCCGAGTCACGAGCCGTCCCGCCGGGCGGTGGCCCGGTCGCTGCGGGCCCAGGGCGACTTCGAGGCGCTCGCGGCGCTGCTCCGCCTCGAGCGCGGCGCGGCCCGGACCGACGCCGACGCTGCCGTCGCGGCCTACCGCCTCGGCGAGGTCTACGAGATCCACCTCGGCCGCGACGCCGAGGCGCTCGCGGCTTACTGCGATGCGCTCGACCACGCGCCTCACCACCGCTCCGCCCTCGACGGAAGCCTGAGGGTGCGGGCCCGGCTCCAGCGGTGGCGCGAGCAAGCGGAAGCGCTGGAGGCCGATGCCCGGCGCGTCGACGACGTTCGCCTGGCGATCGATGCGTTGTTGCGGGCGGGAGAGATCTTCGAGACCCACCTCGAGGCTCCGGCGCGCGCCATCTCCGCCTTCGAGGCCGTGCGAAGCATCGAGTCGGACAACGTGAGCGCCTTGCTCGCCCTGGAGCCGCTTTACTCGGCGGCCTCGGAGCCAGAGAAGCTCATGGAGGTCTACGCCACCCTGGCGCGGGTCGCGAGCGCCCCCCAGCAACGGGTGGCCGCGCTGGACGAGCTCGCGCACCTACAGATCGGCGATCCGGCCGCGCTGCTGACGACGTGTCGCGAGATTCTCGCGATCGAACCTACGGAGACCGACGCCCTTCGCCGTCTGGAGTCGCTGGCGCGGGGGCTCGGGGACCCGGGCCTCACGGCCGAGGTGCACCGTCGCCTCGCGGCGGCGGAGGTCGACCCCCTCCTCGTCGCCCGCCATCTGGCGACGGCCGGGGAAAGCGAAGAGCCCGGTGACCCGCGCCGCGCCCTCGAAGCATTTCGTTCCGCGCTCGAATACGACCCCGACCACATCGCGGCCATCCGCGGGCTCGCGCGTACGGCCGAGGTCCAGGGCGACCACCTTCACGCGATCGACGCCTACCAGCGCGAAGCCAAGTGGACCCAGAACGGCGAGCTGGCCGCCGAGGCCCTCGTCCGCAGCGCCGAGCTACGGCTGGAGCAGGACGCGGCGACGCTGGCGATCTCCGACCTCGAACAGGCCCTCGCGCGATGGCCCGACCACGAGGGGGCGGCGCGAATGCTCGACGAGCTTCGCCGGGCGCGAGGGGAGATCGAGCCCCTGCTGGTCCATTTGGCGCGCGCGGCGGGCGCAGCGGTGACCCCTCGGCGGCGCAGCGCGCTGTGGCGTGTCGTCGCGCGATTGCACGCCCACGAGCGCGGCGACCTCGCCGCCGCCTTCGGGGCCCTGGAGCGGCTCCTCGATGCCGGCGAGGTCGAGGGGGAGACCCACGCACTGCTCGGCACGCTGAGACGACGGAACCGACAACCCGAGGAGGCGGCGGCGGCATTTCGCGCGGCCTTGGAGACGGGGGGAACGAACAAGGAGCTCCGGGCACGGATGCACTGGGCGCTGGCCGAATTGGCCGCGGAACAACACGAGCGGCGGCCATCGTCCGACCACCGCCGGGAGGCCCTGACGCATCTCCGCAAGCTGTTGCAGCTTCGACCACGACACCGGGAGGGGTGGTTGCTGCGGCTCGAGCTGCACCGCGAGGCCGGGGACGATGGTGCCGCGCGCGCCGCGGCGCAGAACCTACTGCCTCTAACCACCTCGGTCGATGAGCGCGCCTGGCTCTACCGCGTGCTCGGCGGGATCGAGGACCGGGCCGGGCGACGCCGAGAAGCCTGCTCTGCTCTTTGGGAAGCGGTCGCCATCGAGGGCCCCCATGGCGGCGCCGCGACGCACTACAAGCGGCTTCTCGACGAAGACGAACCGTGGACCCGTTACGTCGATGCTCTGGAAGAGCACCTCCGCAGACGCGAGCACGGCGATGGCGCGGCCACGACCGGGCCACGCCGCGACGTGTACATCGCGCTCGGCCAAATCCACCACGAGGTGCTGCTCGACCACGACCGCGCCGTGGCGGCTCTCGAGCGCGGCCTCGAAGGGCGAGAAGACCCGACCCTTCGCCACGAGCTGGCGCGGCGGCTGCTGACCATGGGGCGATGGGACGCGTCGCGCGCGTCGTTCCGCCGCCTCGCGATCCATGACCCCACCGACGTCGACGCATGGCGGGGGCTGGCGCGCACCCACCATGAAGCGGCCGCCAAGCTCGAAGCCGGTCTCGCGCTCGCCCCGGTAGTTCTCCTCGGGGAGGCGACCGACCTCGAACGCGGGATGGCGCGGCAGCGGCGTACGGTCGCGGGCGGAGCGGCGCCGGGCAGTCTTGGGCCGAAGGCCATCGAGCAGGTCGCCGCCGTCGACCCGGCCCACGACCCGAGGCTCGTCGCCTTGCTCGAAGGCATCGGCGAAGTCCTGCCCCGACTCACCGCGCGGACGACCGACGCCACCGGACTCAAGACTCGAGATCGCGTCGCGGAAGACCATCCGCTCGTTGGCCCCCTGCGCGTGATCGGTCACGCATTGGGCCTCGAGCACGCACCGGAACTCTTCGTGCGGTCGTCGGCGCGCGGCCTCGAGGTCGCCACCCCTGCCGGCGAACGACCGCGCCTGGTCATCTCACGAAAGCTCGCGGAGTGTCCCCTGGAGGAGCGCGTCTTCGCGTTTGCGCGCGCGTTGGTTCCGTGGGCGCAGGGAACCCTCGCCGTCCCGCTGCTGGGTCCCCAGCAGAGCGCCATCCTCATCGCCGCCGCCATCGGGCTCGCCGCCCCGGGTTGGGGGCATACGCGAATCCCCGGCGACGAACTCGAGCGCGCGAGTCGGCATCTCGGCAAAGCGCTGTCTCGCCGCCAGCGAAAGCTCATCGAGCAGACGCTCGCCCCCGCTTGTCTCCGCGGCTCGAGCCCCGATGTCGAGCGCTTCGTGGGGTCGGTACCCCGGGTCGCGACCCGGGTCGCCGCCCTGCTCACGAATGATCTTCCCGCCATCGATCGGTGGCTGCGGCGGGCGGATGAGGTCAAGGGCGACGCTTCACGGGCCCTGCGGGGCCCCGGCCCCCTCGCCGACGTCGTGCGCTTCTGGGTAACGCCGGTCGCGATGGACCTCCGCCGTCGCGCGGGAATCCTCTGACGCGACCCGGGGGGCTACGGGGGCCGCGTTGCTCTGCCCGGCGCCGACTGCTAGCTTCCGCGGCCCATCGCGCGACGGACCGCGCGGGGAGGACGAGGGAATCAAGAAAGATGGCGGCCGGTCAGAAGCAGGGCATTCAGGGTCTACAGATTCAGGGCGGAGCGGCCATCGTGGCGCCGGCCCAGGCGTTTCCGACCGGGCTACCGCAAAACGCGCTCGTGGTCGTGCCGATCAACAAGCCCACCGACGAGCTGATGGAGAAGCTCTCCGAGGGTGCAATGGCGGTCAAGCCCGAGGACATGTGGAAGCTCCTCGGCTTCAACGGTCCCGCCGTCCAGGTGCAGGACGACCAGGGCCGCCCGATCGCCATCGGCCTCGATGACCTTCTCGACGGCCTCGACAAGCACTGGAAAGAGAATCCGAACGACCTCGGCCGAGCGCGGGTCTACGCGCAGGAACTCCTGAAGCACAAGCGTCTCAAGAAGGCCGAGCAGGTGCTCAGCAAGCTGGTCGCCAAAGGCGGCACGGGAGATGACTGGTTGGCGCTCGGCATCTCCCAGCTCCAACAGGACAAGCTCGACAAGGCGGAGGGGACGCTCAAGGGCGCCGCCAATCTCCTAAAGGAGAACCCGTACCCGCCGCTTCACCTCGCCCGGCTCTACGGCAAGAAAGAAGAGGCCGAAAAGGAGCGAGAGCACATCGACAAGTCGATCGCCCTCGACCCCGGATGTGTCGACGCCTGGGCTTACCTGTTCCAGAGCACGCGCGACCGCGACGACGAAGAGAAGGCGGTGGCGGTGGTCGAGGAAAAGGCGAAGGAGAACACCCGCAACGCCGCCCCTTGGGTCGCCCTCCAGGGCTTCTTCGCGCAGAAGGAAGAGACCCGGGAGCGTGCCATCGGCTACGCCAAGAAGGGGGTCGAGGCCAACGACAACGACCCGGTCCCGCTGCTGGTGCTCTCGGCCCTCTACGGACAGACCGGCGACCTGAAGGCGGTCATCGAGCTGTTGAGCAAGCACGAAAACAAGATGGGCAGCAACGTGCACCTCGCGAACAACTACTTCGAGGCGCTGTTCCAGACGCGCCAGATCGAAAAGGTGACCAAGCTTCTCAATTCGCTCGCCGGCTCGCAGAACCGCGAGGTGAAGCAGTTCGCCATTCAGCGGTCACAGCTGGTGGCGCAATTCCTTCAGCAGCAACAACAGCGTCTCGCAGGCGGTGGCGCCAACAACGCCTGACGAGGTACCGGGGCGGGTCCCCGAGCCCGAAGATCGGTCCTCTTCGTCGTCAAAGCGCCCGCACGGCGGCGGAGGCGATGCGTCGGGTCCGCTCCTCACGGCGGTCGCCGTCACCGGGGTCGTGAGTGTCGTCTCGTACGTGGCGCCGGTGGGGTACGCCAACACCCTCGTGGGCCTCGTATTTCTCGCCGCCACCTGGTGGCTCGTCGTTCACGATCGCGATACTGCGTTCGTCCGCCACTTCGGACTCGGCCTCGGCGGACTCACGGAGACGGGTCCGCTGTCGGGGCGACGGCTCTTCCGCGAGGGCGCGCACGCCGGGGGCTGGGCCCTCGTCGTCGGCTCGTTGGTCTTTCCGCTCTTTTGGTGGGGCTACACCGTGTGGTGGGACACCGGCGCATTCGTTCCTCGATTCCCCCGCGCCTGGCTCGACCAAGCGTTGGGGCAACTCTTGGTCGTCGCGCTTCCCGAGGAAGCATTTTACCGCGGCTACCTCCAGACCTCGCTCGAGGACGTCTGGGCCAACCGTCGCCGGCGGGTGCTCGGGGTCGAGCTCGGATGGGGTTGGCTCGCGAGCGCCGCCATCTTTGCCGTGGGCCACCTCTTGACCGTGCCCCACCCGTCACGCCTCGCGGTCTTCTTTCCCGCCTTGATGTTCGGCTGGTTGCGCGCCCGCACCGGCGGCGTCGGGGCCGCCATCGTTCTTCACGCCCTCAGCAACCTTCTCAGCGCATTTCTCGCCGATGCGTACCGTTGAAGGGCTCGAGCCGGCCCAGCGCCGTCAATAGGGGTCGGAGGGAAATATCCCGCCCGCGTGCGCCGTCACCGACTGCGGGGGCGCAGCGGCCGTCCCTGCCGGTAGCTCGATGGTGTCGCCCGCCTGGAGGCGCCGGGAGACGACCTCGTAGTCGAGCGGCAGGCCCGGCTCACACTGGAGCGGGGCGTCTCCCCGAAGCGCATACACCGAGCCCGCGCCGACGACGGTACCCACCGCCGGGCCCGAGCCTGCGGCGTCGACGACGAGCGCCGTGGCCTCGTCGATCCCCAGTCCCCGCGCCTCGGTCCACGTGCCATCACGCACCGTGCGCGCCATGAAGCCCATGAGCCGACCGAAGCGGTCCCGGGCCGCAAAGTGAGAATCGGTCATCACGCCGGCGAGGGGGGAGAAGGACAGGAAATCCCGCTCCAAGGTAACGCGGGGGTCGTAGGGATCGAGAAGCACCTCGTCACTGAATACCGTCCCCTGGGCGGCAGAGAAGGCCACTTCGCCGAGGATGGCAGCGCCCGCGCTGGTTCCCCCGATGATGCCGCCACGGGCGTACACGTTCATCAGCGCGTCTTCCGTCGCCGTGTCTTTCCATGCCTCCACGTAGGTCGCTTGATCCCCTCCGGCCATGAACACGGCCTCGGCCCCCGTGATGCGGGCCGCCACCCAGGGGTCGTTCGCGAGGGTGCGGGTGGTGACGAGCAGGGTCTCGACCGAATCCACCCCGCCGATGTCGTCGAACAAGTAGCCGTTGTAGCCGTCGCTGCCGCTCGTGCGGAGCACCACGACATCACCTCCCGCCACGCGATCCCGTTGCCAACGGAAGGCCGAGTCGACATCCGCGCCCCCGCCCATGACGATCAGCCCCGGACCGAGGGGGGTGACGTCCGCATCAGCGTCCGCGCCCGTGAGGTAGCGCTCGAGATCCGCCGGGGGCGTGGGCGGTGTCGCGCCGCCGCTCCCCCCCAGTCCGCCTCCTGTCGTCCCGGTACTGGGACCCGCATCCGAGGCGGAACCACCGCCGCCGAGCGCGTCATCGCCGCCCGGGGCCCCGGCGCCACCGTCACCCTCCGCCGCGCATCCCAGCGGCGACGCGGCCAGCGGCACGCTCGCCAGCGCCAGGATGACGCCGCCTTCCCTGAGCCCCGGCCTCGTCACGGGAACAGATTAGCATCGATGGTAGGAGTCCGCTCGGCGACCGAACGACCGAGGTGGCGGCGGCTGGGCGCAGCCCTACTACACCCTCGACCACAACCGTTGATGGTGTCGCGATGCTCGCCGACAACGTCGACTACAAGCCGACGACAAGCCGGCGAGGGCGAGCATCGCTCCTCAGGGCCGGTTCTATTGTCTTGGGGGTGCCTTACTTTTTGGGCCGGTCAAATCTACCGATTTGACCGGCACTATAGCGTTCCCCGGAAATGCACATCGATGGTATCGACCCGTCTCATGTTGACGCGGCTGTTGGGCTTGGCGCTGGCGATGGCCGTGGCAGGATGGGCGGCGTTCACCCTCTACGAACGAGGTGTGGCGGCGGCGCCCACGAACGAGCGGACGCCTCCATCGAGCCTCGGCGCCGGGTCCGAGCTCCTGGCCGCCGGTCGCTACGACGAGGCTGCGGCCCATTTTCGTACGCGGATCGAGACGGGTGACGAAGAGGCGAACTTCGGGCTCGCGTGGGTCGAGGTCGCCCGCGCCCACGACGCCTGGCGAACGGCGACCATCGCCGGATCCGACGATGCCCGCGCCCTCGAAGCGTTCGATGCCGCCGTCGATGCGGCGCGTCTCCAGATCGCGGCCGCCCGCCGGATTGGCCCCGAGCTGGACGCCCCCCTCATGGAATCCGAACGGCACCTGAACACGCTCCTCGTCGTCGCGCTCGGGCAGGCCGGTGCCACTGAGCGTGCGTCCGGCGCCCTTCAGGCGCGCCTCGAGGGCACGTCCGCCGAAAAACCCCTCGTGGCCTGGCTCGCCCGACGCGGCCCTGTCCCGGCGTCTTCCGCGGCGTCGGCGCCATCGACGCGACCGCCGACGGCCCAATCGGCCGCCCCGAAAGAAGCCCCGTCGCCCCGTCGCCCCGCCCCCCACGCCCCCGACGAGCACTTCGAATTCGAGGACGAGCCGGCGATACCCGTCCCCACCCCCGGCGAGCTACAGCTCCCCGCCCCGACCCCGGCCGAGTAGCGGAAGCGGCGTGGATGTGAACCAGACCACACCCCACCCCCGTCCACGCAACCCATGGTGGAGACCATGAGCCCCACCGCCTCTCCCCTCGAGTCTGCCCTTCTCGATCTCGTCGCTCGCGACGTCACCCTCGACGTGGCCACCGTCGCCACGCAGTTTCGGTGCCCTCCCGACGATGCCGAGCGGGCCTTGGATGCCCTCACGCGTCGGGGGGCCGTCGATCTTCATCTCGACGAGGAAACCGGTGCGCTCACGTACCGTCCCCGCGTCCGCATCGACGCGTCCGCGACGTCGCCTCCCCGACCCACGCCTCCGAGCGCGCGCCCCGCGGCTCCGAGGCCCCCTGCCTCCCTTCTGGCCACCTCGCCCCCGCCGGTTCCCCCGGAGCGGCGAAAACACTCGGTGGTGGGCATGCTTTGGGCGCTGGTCGTCCCTGGGTTTGGCCTCGGCTACGCCGCGCCCTGGAGTGTCGCCCTCCTCTCGGGCTTTTTGGTGTTGACCCTCGGGTCGCTGTTCGGAGCCCTGCCGATCGTGGGGCCCTGGCTCGAACCCCTCGTCGTGGCCATGAGCGCCATTGGATCCGCGCTGGCGAGTCTTCTCTACGTGAAGCGCTTCAACCAGGTCGGCGCTCGGAGCCATTTGCATGACGACGTCGGCGACCGCATTCTTTCACGTCTCTCCAGCGTCTGACTTCGCACTCGGTGGCGGTAGGGCGCGGCGGCGTCTCTCGTTCATTCCCACCCGGGGAAGGGTTGCCGGGAACCGGCGTAAGGTGCAGTAACGCGCCGGGTGGTGACGGGCCGTCGCGGTTGCCAAGGAGAGACCGATGAAACGAACGTGGCGCTTCCCCTGGATCGTCGCTCCCCTCGTCGGAGCGATGTCCACAGCCTGTGGCGGCGGCGCGCCCGTCATGCAAGGGCGCGTGGGCATGATCGGCGAGGCCGGGGTGGCCAATGCGTGCGAAGAGGCCGCGAAGAATCACCTCGAGCCCTTCGTGGTGGAGTGGGACGCGACGGAGCTCGCCAGCTTCGAGGCGCGCGCCGCGATGAACACGATCTTCGTGAAGTACGAGGGCTGCGACGTCGAGGTTCTCTACGGGTGCCAGAAGTCCAATCAACGAGGCGCCTTCGGGGCGTACGGACGCCCCCTCTTCACGAGTGGGAGCCTGCAGTCGATCGACATCAAGACCGAGAACGAGCTCTACGCCAAGCTCCCGCTCAGCGCCGTGAGTCTCGGGGGACGGGTATCGGGGGGCGAGTCGTTGCGCCTGCGGTACTTCGTTTCGGGACTGGCGACGAACACCCGGGACGAGGTTGCTCGAACCGAGATCGCAAACCAACCCGGATGCCAAGGCGCCACGCACTTCGTGTGGGCCTACAACCTCGGCGCCTTCGAGCTCGACATCGACGAACGAACCGCGGCTGAAGCCAAGGTCGGTTTTGGGGACCTCGGGGGCGGGGTGTCAGGCTCCAAGGAACGAAGCTCAGCGGGGCGCGGCGGTGACCTGAAGAGTTGCGCCACGCAAGACCAGCGCGCGTGCCGCACCCCGATCCGGTTGACCCTCCGTCCTCTCGCGGAGACCGCGGCCGCCCCCGTGACCCGCGCCGAGCCAGGCCCGGTGGACGGAGGCACCGCCGACCAGTCGGCCGAGATGGCCTTGGAAGCGGCCGTCGCGAAGCGAGAGGCACGAGACGGTGGTGGCTGCCTCCAAGCCATCGCCCAAGCCATTGGCTACCGGCCTCAGAGCAACACCGCTCCTGCGGTTCAGGTGCTGCGGGCCGAGTGCCTGATGCTCGACGGCCAGTGCGCAGACGGGAAGGCAGCCTGGCGCGAGGCCATGGCGGCACGGGACGTCAAGCGCGAGATGAGCGACGTCCTTCTCGACCTCAAGACCCGCGAGCAATCGAACAAGCTGTGCCCCGCGTCGAGCGCCGACAACGACGCCGACCGGGTGATGCGCCTCACACGAGAGATCCAGGAGGCATCGAAAGTCGGGGACACAGAACAATGCACGACGCGCTTTGCCGCGTTTCGCCCCGCCTATGTGCGCTTGCGGAAACAAAAGAGGCCCGCCGCGTCGAGCGTGGAACAGCGCGCCGAAGAGTTCGGCTCGAGCGCCTACACGTGGGCGAGCGGCTGCTTTGCCAAGGCGGGCCAGTGCGAAGCGTCCAAACAGGCCTTCCTCGGTCAATACGAGGACGCCGGGACCCCAGGCGTGAGCGAAGCGACCCTCGTCCCCATCTGGGAGCGGACGTTGAAGGCCACGGGGGTAGAAGCTTGTCCGTGAGCCGGCTCAGAGCCGAGCCGGCCACGGCGACCTCCCTCGCCCGCTAGAGCACCCCGGCGAGACGAAGTCCAACGGCGACCGCGACCCCGACGACGATCGACACGACGACGACGCCGACGTAGAGCCCGTAGCTCGTTCGGGCGGGGGCCGGGGTGTCCGGCGAGGGCATCAACCCCGGGTGCGGTCCGGCGATCGGTGGCGCGTTCATCGCGTGATGAGCCGGCGCCACGGGTCCACCCGGCGGCGGGGCGATGCCTGCGGTGGAAACGCCCCCCTCCGCGCCCGCCGGCACAGCCCCTCCGATGGGAGCGGCCCCTGGAGCGAGCGGCGCGGGTGCCGGCATCGCTGCTGCTGCAGGCGGCGCGGCCGCAGGCATCGGCGCGGCCGCAGGCATCGGCGCGGCCGCAGGCATCGGCGCGGCCGCAGGTATCGGCGCGGCAGCCGGCATCGGCGCGGCCGCGGGGTCCGCCGCAACTCCCGTGGCCGGGGGGGCTTCGGCGCCGGGTCCTGGCGCAGGAACCGCCGCCGCCCCTCCTCCCAAGAGACCCTGGGGAATTGCGGCGATCCCCCCCACCATGGTCTTGGTGCGCGCCGCCCGCCCCTTCCCGTCGGCTCTGGCGGGGGGCGCCGCGACGGGGGGCGCCGCAACATCCCCGGCGGTTCCCGTCCCGCTCCCCAGGGGGCCTAAACCCGCACCCTCGCTGTCGAACGCCATCGTCGAGGACAAGTCGGGTCGCGCTCGCGAGCCCGACCCTGAAGTCCCCTGAGGCGGAGACTCGGCGACGGGCGCCGAGGCCCCGGAGGCATCGAGGGAGAACGAACCCGACGCATCCGCCGAAAACGCGATGGTAGAGGAAAGTTCCGACCTCGCGCGGGACCGCGCGGCGGCCCCCGCTTGACGCGGCCCGACGCTACCGGTCGCCTCCGCGCGCGCCGACGGTTCCGACGCACCCACCGCCTCGGACGTCTGTGGGCCGAGCAGTTCCTCGACCCCCATCGAGAACGTCTTGTCGTGCGTCGGCGCGTCGGCCCTTGGCTCGGGCGTCGCGGCAGGGCCTTCGGCTGCCGGCGGGACCGCCTGTAGATCGGGCGCAGCAAAGGCCATCGTGGGTTGATGGCTCCCCGTACGACCCCCCCGAGGGTTGGCCACCGGGGGCGCCCCGGCCGGAGGCGAGGGTGCAGCCGGGGGCGAAGGGGCGGCAGGAGGGGCGACCGCCAACGGCGCGACCGCCGGCGGCGCCACCGCGGGCGTCCCGACGGGCGCAAAGGGCATCGCGGTCGCTTCCGTAGCCGTCACCGGAGGCTCTCCCGACGAGGCTCCCCCCTCGGCCGCCGTCTCCGCGGCCTGCGCGTCGATGGCGAACTGTCGGGCCTTCTCCACGTCTTCAGCCCCGAAAGCGATGGTGGAAGATAGTTCCCGACGCCGCCGGCCCCGCGCCTCCGCCTGTCTCGGCCCGCCTCCCTCCGCGGGTGCGGGCGCGGGCGCGGGTGCGGCCGGCCCCGTCACGGGCGGAGCGGGCACGCCGACCCCGGCTGGGGGCCGCCGAGGTGCCGACCCCGGCAGTGCCTTACGCGCTCCCCCCGGGCGGGGGGGACCTGGACGCGGCGGCGCGGGTCGAGGGTCGCGGGACGACTCATCCGTCATGACCCCCCCACCTTAACCCACCCTTCCCCTTTCGACATACGAACTGCAGTTCCCGACCCTGAGGCCGTTCCGATGAGGGAACCGAGGAGCGGCATCGGATCCGGCCCAACCGTCGGCCTGCATCCGACCGATGGATATGGGTCGCGAAGACGAAAGCCCCCCCGACGGACGCCCGTGGCGAAGACGCCCTCGCCGTCATAGCAACACCCATCGGCTCGAACAGCGTCCCGACTTCGAGACCCTCCCGCGCGACCGGTGTACGTTGACCATGCTCACCGGACCGCGTCCGGGGGCGATTCACACCATGGGCCCGGGGGAGCTCGTGCTCGGGCGCGACGACGAACTCCCCTGGCGACTGGAGGATCGGGGGGTCTCGGCCTTTCATGCCCGGGTTTTCTCGCGGGCCGGGACGTTCTTCATCGAGGACCTCGACAGCACGAACGGCACGTACATCAACGGTCGGCCGGTCCTGCTCCAGGAAATCTCGGACGGGGACCGCATCCAACTCGGCGAACACACCCTGTTGCGGGCGTCGCTGCAGGACGTCACCGAGCATGAGGCCGCCCGCAAGATGTACGAGGCCGCCGTCCTCGACCCGCTCACCGAAATCTACAACCGAGGTCACATGGAGGCGGTGTTGCGCCAGGAGTTCGCGTTCGCCCAACGCCACAAGTCGCCGTTGGCGGTGATGTTCGTCGACCTCGATCACTTCACCCGGGTCAACAACACGCACGGTCATCAAGTCGGCGACGAGGTGCTTCGCCGCGTCGCGCGCACCATTCACCACGCGATTCGCACCGAGGACCTGGTGGCACGGTACGGAGGCGAAGAATTCGTCCTCGTCGCCCGGGGAATCGACCTCAACGGCTCTCTGGTCATGGCCGAGCGGGTACGCCGGACCATCGAGCACACCCGTATCCCGGTGGGGGACACCACCATCTCGGTCACGGCGAGCATCGGCGTCGCCTGCTTCGAAGCCGCCACCCCGTATCCGTCGCAAGATGAACTGGTCGCCGCTGCGGATCGAGCCGTGTACAGCGCGAAGCGTGAGGGTCGCAATCGCGTTTGTGAGGCGCTCGATGTCGCCCCTTCGTCGTGGCGGGCCGGCGGATGACCGGGCCGTAGGTCTTCAGTGTACACTGGCTCGATGCGTTTTGCGCCGCTGCCGTTGGCCCTGGTTGGACCGTTGCTCGCCGGCTGCCCCGGGGGGGAGGCCGCGAGCGCCGACGACGCCGCGCCGGAGTGGACGGCGGTGGAAACGGGCCGCGATTGTGCCCGCTCGGAGGTCAACTGCGGGCCCGGGGAGTGCGCCGCCGCCATCGACAACCAGTGCGCAACCCCCGTGACCTGCGAACTCTTCATCGAGTGCATCTGCCGCACGCCGACCGGCGAAGAGGGACCTGCGAGCGCGACCAGCAACCAGACCACCATCCTGTCGGGGAACCGGGAGCCGGTGGAAGCCAAGGTCATCTGCGACCGCGGCGACGTCTACGCCACCATCGCCCGCCGGGTGACGTGCTTTTGACGGGTGGTCGGCTCCGCGACGGGCTGTTTATAATCGGGTCATGAAGGAACGATGCGTCGTCCGGCGGGGCTCGTGGGCTCTCGTCTGCCTGGTGCTCCCGGCCCTCACGGCCTGCGGCGATGGGGGCGAAGCTTCCGCGACGATGAACGCGACCACCGCCTCCTCCTCGACCGGGAGTGCAGGCCCTGGCGCCGGCGGCGGCAACACGAGCGGCGGCGTCGTCGCGGACTTCAGCCTCCGGGACGTCAACGCGACCTCCGCGTCGTTCGACCAGCCCGTTTCCCCGCGGGATTACCTCGACCGAGTCTCCGCATGGTATTTCGCCGAAGCGACGTGAAGCTACTGCAGTAGCCAGTTCGGCTACCTCCAGACCCTGCAAGAGCAAATCGATGCCTCCGACCCGGTGCTCCCGGTTCAAATTCTCGGGGTGAATCGGCGCACCACGATCATCGACGACTACAACGCGCCCGGGGCCTTTGCCGACGGCCGGGACTTACCCTTCCTGGAACAACCCGCCGACGGCACGGTCTGGTCGGACTGGGGGATTCGCTATCGCGACGTGGTGGTCCTCGACGCGGACAATGAGGTCGTTGGCATCATCAACCTCACCGACGACTCCCTCGCCGAGCCCGACAACCAAGACGCCCTCCTCGACATCATCTTCTCGGTGGCCAACCCCGCGGGAGGCGTGGGCGGGTCTGGCGGTCGGGGTGGTGGTGGTGGTGGTGGCGGCCGCGGCGTGGGGGGCGGCGGCGGCGGCGGCAACAACTAACGCTTCGACGCTCCGGCGAGCACCGACCCACCGACGCGGACGCACCCGCCTCGGCGAGACTCAAAGGGCGCGCCGGGCGAGTCTCTGCCGCAACCCATCGCTCACGGCATCCGCGAGGCGACCCACCAAGGTCTCGGCGCCCCCGCTCAGCTTCTCCGCGACACTCTTCGGGCGCTCGATCCACACCCGATACACGTCGTGGCTCTCGATGCGGGTCAGCACGAGGTCGTCGCTGGTCGTGATCGCGTCGGCCAAACCCAGCTCGAGGGCGCGCCGACCCACCCACGCTTCTCCCGTCGCGACGCGGTCGATGTCCAGGGTGGGCCGATGGTCCTTCACGAACTGCTTGAACAGGGTGTGCAGTTCGTCGAGCTGCTCCTGAAACTTAGCCCGGCCCTCCTCGGTCACTTCGGCCAGGGGGCTCACCGTCCGCTTGTAGGTGCCTGCGGTGGCGTCTTCGTAGTCGACACCGATCCGCCGCAACAGGCGGTGCACGTTGGGCAACGGGGCGGCCACCCCGATCGAGCCCAAGATGGCGAACGGAGCGAGCGCGATGTGGTCGGCCACACAGGCCATCATGTACCCACCGCTCGCGGCCACGCGGTCCACGGCGACCGTCAAGCGGATGTCGCGCGGTCGAAAGCGGGCGAGCTGCGCGGCGGCGAGCCCGTAGCTCGGCGCCGCCCCCCCCGGGCTCTCGAGCCGTACGAGCACCTCGTCCCCAGGGTCGGCCACGCCGAGCACAGCCGTCACCTCATCACGAAGCTGCTCCACCCGACTCGCCAAGATGTCGCCCTTGAAGTCGAGGACGAAGACTCGGTTGGGCGCCCGCTCGGCCTGCTTGTCCCGCGCCTTCAGCTCCTTGAGGTAACGTTTGGCGTCTTTACGATCGAGGAGATTGAGGCGGAGGGTATCGAGCCGACGTTGCAGCTTGTCGTTGAGACGCTCGACCTGAAGCCGAGGCTCGGCGTCGCCGCGACCCCCACGGATCCGAACGGCGAAGACGAGCACGCACGCGGCAAAGGTCACGAAGACGACCACCGCCTTGACGATGAAGGCGAGGGTTTCCCAGAGGACGGCGTCCATGCTCTCCCCGGATAGCCGCCGGCGGCATCCCGGGCAAGGTCCGAAACCGCAGCTCGAGGCCGTTTGGCGAGGGTCGAAGCCATGGGCTAGGCTCCGCCGCCGTGTCGCGTCTCTTCGGCCCTATTGAGGCATTCCGTCCCGTTCTCGCCCTTTGTGCCCTCGTCGCGTGCGGCGGGACCGAAGGGGCCCGGGACACGCCACCGACCCTCGCTTCGGCCCCGCCTCCGACGACCGGAGCGCGCCCTTCGACCCCGGCCCCTACGACCGGGGCCCCTGCGACCGGGGCCCCGAGCGACGTGCGGGTCGACGCCTTCGCCGACGTCCAAGTCCTCCGCTACGAAGTGCCGGGGTGGGAAGGGCTGTCGGCGCGACAGCGCGTTTTGCTCTACCACCTGAGCGAGGCGGCGCACGCGGGTCGCGACATCATCTACGACCAGAACTACCGCCACAACCTCGCCATCCGCCGCACCTTGGAAGCCGTTTACCGGTCCGAGACGGCGAGGTCGCAGGCCGGCTGGGCGGCGATGCACGAGTACCTCAAGCAGGTCTGGTTCGCGCACGGGATCCACCACCATTACTCGCGCGCGAAGTTTACCCCCGGGTTCTCGCGTGACGCTTTCGCCGCCGCGGTGCGGGCGGTGGATCCGGGTTCATTGCCTCTCCAACCGGGGGAGACGGTCGACGCGCTGATCGACAAGCTGACTCCGGTGTTGTTCGATCCCGCCGTGGACGCCGTTCAGGTCAACCTCGGCCGCGACGTCGACAAGCTCGCCGCGTCGGCGACGAACCTCTACCGCGACGTGACCGAGGCAGAAGCCGTCGCCTTTTACCGAGCGCGCATCGACCCCGCCGACCCGACGCCGGTGAGCCACGGGTTGAACTCGAGACTCGTAAAGGAAAACGGCCGCATCGTCGAAGAGGTGTGGAAGGTGGGCGGACTCTACGGAGCGGCCCTGGAACAGGTCGTCCAGCATCTCGAGGCCGCCATCGCGGTGGCCGAGAACGACAAGCAGCGCGCCGCCTGGCGGTTGCTCGTCGACTACTACCGCACGGGGGACCTCGCCAAGTTCGATGCCTACAACAAGATTTGGGTCACCGACGTCGACTCGAGGATCGACCTCATTCACGGCTTCATCGAAGTCTACTCCGACCCGCTCGGCTATCGCGGTGCCTACGAAGCGGTGCTGTCGATCCGTGACCTGAAGCGGAGTCGACGGATCGCCACCATCGGAGGGCAGGCGCAATGGTTCGAGGACAACTCCCCGATCATGGCGGCCCACAAGAAGAAAAAGGTGGTCGGCATCTCCGCCAAGGTGATCACCGTCGTCACCGAGGCGGGGGACGCGGCACCGGCGACCCCCATCGGAATCAACCTGCCCAATGCGGCATGGATCCGAAAGAACCACGGCAGCAAGTCGGTCTTTCTCGGCAACATCGTGGACGCCTACCAGGTGGTGCGGGCCTCGAGCGGCGTGCTCGAGGAATTCGCGGCCTCGACCGAGGAGGTGATCCGCTACCGCAAGCACGGGGGGAAGGGCTACACCCTCAAGGTCGACATGCACGAGGTGATCGGTCACGCCTCGGGTCAGCTCAATCCCGGTGTCGGAACGCCGAAAGAGACGCTGAAGAGCTACGCGTCGACCCTCGAAGAGGCGCGCGCCGATCTCGTCGCCCTCTATTACGTCATGGACCAGAAGCTGGTCGACATGGGCCTAATGGAGTCCCTCGATGTCGGTCGCGCCGCGTACGACGGCTACATCCGCAACGGCATGCTCGTTCAACTGGCACGCGTCGCGCCCGGCGCTGACCTCGAAGAGGCGCACATGCGCAATCGACAATTGATCAGCAAGTACGCCTTCGAGAAGGGCAAGGACGACGGCGTCATCGAACGCGTGACCCGCGACGGCAAGACGTTCTTTGTGGTGCGCGACTACGCGCGTCTCCGCGACGTGTTCGGCGAACTGCTCCGAGAGATCCAACGCATCAAGAGCGAGGGAGACTACGAGGCGGGAAAAGCTCTCGTCGAGACATACGGGGTCGAAGTCGAAGACGCCCTCCACCGCGAAGTACTCGCGCGATACGCCAAGTTGGGGACCAAGCCTTACAGCGGCTTCGTGCAGCCGCGCCTCACCCCGGTGCGCGACGGCGACCGCATCGTCGACGCGAAGATCAGCTACCCCACAGACTACACCGCGCAGATGCTCCGCTACGGCGAAGCGTACGGACACCTTCCTACGTACAACTGACGATGATCTCGCTCAGCAATCTCGGTAAGTCCTTCGGCGACCGAACCCTCTTCTCGGGCGTGACCCTCCGGCTCGATGCCGGCAGCCGCTACGGGCTGGTGGGCGCCAACGGCAGCGGAAAGACGACCCTCATGCGCATGCTGGTGGGCGAGGACTCGCCCAGCGACGGGGAGATCATCATTCCTCAGGCGACCCGCATCGGTTGGTTGAAACAGGACCGCTATCTGTCCGACACGCAGCGCATCATCGACGTGGCGATGATGGGCGAACCCGAAACGTGGGCGGCCTTGTCCGAAAAGGACGAATTGCTCGAGCAAGAAGAGCCGGACCCGTACCGGATCGCCGACCTCGAGGAAGTGATCGCCCGTCGCGATGGCTACACGCTGGAGCCGAGAGCCGCCACGATCCTCGAGGGTCTCGGGATCCCCACCGCCGTTCACACCAATCCGCTGGGCAGCCTCTCGGGGGGCTTCAAGCTGCGCGTGCTGCTCGCGCAAACGCTGGTCGAGAAGCCCGACCTTCTCCTCCTCGACGAGCCCACCAACCATCTCGACATCCTCACCATTCAGTGGCTCGAAACCTTCCTCAACAAATACCCGGGGTGCGCAGTGGTGATCAGTCATGACCACCGCTTCCTCGACAATTGCGCCACCCACATCCTCGACGTCGATTACGAGACGGTCACCCAGTACAAGGGCAACTACGCCTTCTTCACCCGAGAGAAGGCGCTCGTCCGAGAGCGTAAAGAGGCGGAGATCGACAAACAGCAGCAGATCATCGCCGACAAGAAAGCCTTCGTGGAGAAGTTCCGGGCCAAGGCGACGAAAGCGCGTCAGGCGCAGAGTCGGGCCAAACAAATCGAAAAGATCGAAGCCCAGATCGAAGACCTTCCGACCACCTCGCGACGCGCCCCCCTGTTTCGCTTTGAGCAAGTACGGAACAGCGGCAAAGACGTTCTGACGGCGCGAGGCGTCAAGAAGGCCTTCGGCGACAAGCGCGTGCTCGAGGGCGTCGACCTGTCGATTCGACGCGGGGAGCGGGTCGCCTTGATCGGAGCCAATGGCCTCGGAAAGTCGACCCTGCTCAAGATCGTGACCGAGCGCCTCCCCCCGGACGACGGTGAGATCGAATGGGGCCACGAGACGAACGTCGGATACTTCGCCCAGGACCACGCCGACCTGTTGGGCGACAAGCCGACCACCGTGCTCGACTACCTGTGGGACTTCTGCCCCCAGGAATCGACGAGCTTCGTGCGGGGAAAGCTCGGCCAGATGCTGTTCAGCCGCGACGAAGTGGCGAAGAAGACGACCGCCCTCAGCGGCGGCGAGGCAGCGCGGCTCATCTTCTCCCGCCTCATGGTGCAACGGCCCAACGTCATGCTGCTCGACGAGCCGACCAACCATCTCGACCTCGAGACCATCGAGGCTCTCGTCGATGCCCTCATCGACTACCCGGGGACCCTGATGTTCGTGTCCCACGACCGCTGGTTCGTCCAGGCGCTCGCCACGCGTGTCATCGAGCTCACCCCCGAGGGGGTCGAGGATTACCCAGGCACCTACGACGACTACCTGGCCCATAAAGGCATGGACCACCTCGATGCCGCCGCCGTTCTCGCGAAGGCCAAGCGCGACAAACGAGCCCGCAAGGGCGAAGGCGCGGCCGAGGCCACCGCGCCTACCCGGATGAGCGGCGGCGACGCCGACGATGCCCGCGCGGCGCGGAAACGGGAAAAGAAAGGCGCGACCGAGGGGGCTTCGAGAAAGCCCAAAGGCGTCAAATCTCGGCGATCTACGGGAGGATCGAACGGCGCCGCGGCGAAGGCGGCGCCGCTCGACTGGAAGGCCCAGAAGAAGCGAAAGGCCGAGCACCGAAAGCTGACGAGCAAACGCGACAAGGTGACGCGCGACCTCGAGGCGGCCGAAAAGGGTCTCGCCGCGCTCCGGGCGCGCTACGGCGAACCCGGCTTTTATGAGACGACCCCCGCGGACGAGCTAAGCCGCCTCCAGACCGAAGAGGCCGAGGCGCAACGCGTCACCGACAAGCTGATGGCCGAATGGGAGCGTATCGAGGCAAAGATCGAGGCCTTTGGCCCCGTCGATTGAAACTTCGGTCCTGACCAAAGAGCGGCGTCAGAAGGTACCCTCGACGCCCAACGGGTAAACCGACGGCCGCACCGAGAGCCACGGTTTTGGTGTCGTCGCCTCCCCGAGCGTACGACCGATGGTGCCAACGAGCGTGACCGCCCCGTAGATAACGCCCACCATCAACGTGGTCCCACCTACGGCCATGCTCGCGATACCGGCGACGCAAAGACCTTCGACTTCCGCGCCACCACACGGTTCGACTCCCGGTTCCGACGCGACCAACATCCCCACGCCCGCTCCGACAAGGCCCAACCCCACACCGACCGTGATGAGCGGTCCGACGTATCTCGGCAGTTCGTCGTCGGCGTCCGCGCTGAAGTCGGGGAGTTCTACCGTGGAGGTCTCCACGGTGGGCACGTCGATGGTTTTCGTCGACGGGGCGGGGGTTGGCATCGCTTCGGCCGCACGCGACCCGGCGGCTTCGGGCAAGGCGGCGGGCAGGGGCGACGGAACCGGGTGAAGAAACACCTGCAGCGGGGCACCACAATCGCGATGAAGCGCTCGCTCGGTGTCGGTGCAGGCCGTGCGTCGGCCCGAGCGTTTGAGGTGCGCTTCCTCGACGCCACGCTTCCCCCCCGCGCCCGCGGGCCCGATGCCCGGCGTCGGGTCAGAAATGCTCGGTGGCTCGAGCGGTGCGTATCCGCATCCTGCGAGGCAAGTGGCAAAGATCAGCCACCTCGATTCTCGGGGCCGGTTGCGCTCACCCTCGCCCGACGATCGCGCCGCGAAAGCACGATTATGTGAGCGCGGCATCATCATTGGAGAGTTGCACAGTTTTTGCGGCGCCCACACACGAGCGCTCCACGAGGAGTTCGGCGGCCGGTGGATGACAAAAAGCACCCGGGTCACTCGTCCTTCGCCGGAATGAGCGCAACCACGGCCGCCTGGTCGTCCTGGTCGGGTTGGGGGGTGGTGAACGGGCCTTGGTCGAGCGACACGTAGCCGCGAAACCAACCGATTAGTGCGATGTCGCCCGTGACGCCCATGCCGAGTTGGAACTCACCTTCACACGCGATCTGTCGCCATCTCATCGCCCCGTCGGACCAGGCGGCGATTCCGTCGCCCACGGCAAAGACGGGATGCCCCGAACCGTCAACGGCAAACCCCCATCCTGAACGCGACCCGCCGTATTCCAGGTCGATATGGTGCAGGCCATGGACGGTTCCTGCGTCACCGAGGTGGCCCGTCGTGCCGCGCAGACGGCCGTGCCCGACTTCGCCCGCTGCGAAGACATGAACGCGTCCTTCCCTGTCCGTCGTGACCCGCACGGTCTCGGCGTTTTCCCCCACCTGATTGACATAGAGCAGGGCCCCTGTTCCCTCGTCGTAGGCGGCGGCGACGACCGCCGCTGTCGTGGCGGGGGGCGCGGGGACGAGGCCCGCGCCGAAGTCGGCCGGTCCCCGCCATGGCGCAATGACGAGAATTCGGCCGGAACCTTCCACGGCCAGTCGCGGCCATCCGAGGGCGTCGGGCCCCGGTAACGGACGAGCAAACCTCACCGCCCCTGTCGGGTCCCACCTCACGAGGGCGCGATCACGAATGAAGTTACCTTGACCTTCCCAATCCACCCCAACGTCGCTTTCGACGATGGCGATCGCGCCCCCATCGGGGGCGATGCGGGCGCCGATGACCTCTTGGTCGCCCGGATGCTCATAAACGTCCTCACGCTCCGGCTGACCGTCATCTCCCGCAAAGGTCTCGACGACGATATTTTCGCTATATCCGGAGGCGCTCTCCATAAATCGATCGCCTATGGCAACGAGCCGAGTGTCCTCGGCCGTGAAGAACACGTGCTTGAACGAGCCCGTGAAGGGCACAACCCACGCTATCGTTCCGTCGGCGTCGACCATCGTCAGAACATCCCGCCCCTCCACGTAGCCGGCCACCGCAATGCGGCCCGATGCGCCCACCCCGTACGCCGAGACGTCGACCGGAAGCGCCGTAGGAGAGCTTTGCGACCACGCCGCCCCAAAGGTCTGAGGTGGCGGCGCCCCAAGGCCGGTCTCGCCATCGAATTCGAGGCTCAGGGGCTGAACGATTCGCCAGGCGTTGTTTTCGTACGCCTCCGGACGGGACGAACGGTCGGCCAGCGACACCTCGAATTGACTCTCGAAGTGGGGGCAATTCTGCGTGAGGGAGCTACACCAGCCACTCCAGCCGCGGTCGCCCGCGTCAATCTCTCGTTCGTCGCCGACAAAAGAAAAGTCCGCCGTGACCGTTTCCCCCGGGGGAAGCGTCAGCGGCAGCTCCTTATCCGTCGAGATCGACAAGTCGCCCGCCGAGCGGTTGGAGACCCCGAACCGCTCCGATAGGCCTGCCCCGCAAACCGCGAGACCGGCAGCCGTGAGGATGACTTCATTCGCCTCGCCATCGTCGGCGGTCGTCATCGTCAGAGAAAAGCGTCCCCGCGGCGACCACCGTACTCCTTGCGAAAACGAGATCGGCTCCAGGGTGGCGGCCAGCTGCACGTCGGTCACCGTCGCCGGGGTACTGCAAGCTCCTCCCCCTCCCAGCAGCAGCATCATGGTCGCGACGACCCGATGGGGCATCACAACACGACTCTTTGGCGCGCCTCGTTCCCAGTCTCCTAACGGAAGTCTCATCACCACGCTCCCCGGAAGTAGGCGCCCCCTGGACCCACGTCGAACGAGACCTCGACCGGGCTCCCCCGGCGAGGGCGCGCACCATCGACCCACAGCGCGGCGCCCCCTGCGCTCACGAGGGTGGTGGCCGCCGCGGCGGGGAGGCAGAAGACGATGACACCGACGAGGGCATATTCGCCGTGTTTGCCTTGGTCGGCGCACAACAGGATGGTCGCTGGCACCAGGGCTGCTCCCGCCGTCGCTACGACGATGCCCGCGGTCATCTCGGTTTCGCTCTTGGGCTCCGGCACCAGCTCGTCGGGATCGTCGGTCGCGACGAGATACGTTCCCGCCACCATGGTGCTTAGGCCCACGACGGCGCTGACGGCGCCGCCCGTCTCTGCTTCTTCGTGATCTTGCCGTGCCCAGACGGCCGCCCCGACGCTTGTCACCGAGCCTCCAACCCCGAGCAACCACCCGCCGAGGGCCGTGCGCGTCGAGGAGACAATTCCTCGATGTGTACGTATCGCCCCGACGGTGGTCGTCGTGAGTCCCGCGATGCCGCTGGCGATCCCCCCCGCGAGCAAGGCCGTCGTCGGGGTGGATTCATGCGCGACGGCGGGCTCGATACAAACGCCGGATAACCCACAATACTCAATCCGTTCCGACGAGAGCCTCTTCACGCCAATCCCCACCGCCGTGGCCCCCGCCAGCACGAACGAACCTCCGACCGCGATCAGCGGGTCGAAGGTGGCGCGTTCTCGCGGCACGGGTGGGTCCTCGACGAGGGGCGCGGTCGTCTCGTCTGGCTCGGGCCAAACCACCGCGTTTGGGGACAGCTCCCGGCGGGGGGGCGCGGGACGGGCGTCGTGCGGCTCGGGCGCCACCTCGATCGGGGCGTTAGGGGGGGCGGCGGCGGGGACCTCGACGCTCGGTGGTTCCTCTGGACTCGGCGGCTCTTCTGGACTCGGCGCTTCTAGACTGAGCGGCTCCGGGTTGGGAGCGGGTTGCGCCCGCGCATGACCGGCGTCGAGGAAGAAGAGGACGCTGCCGATGCACAGAAAGCTCAGTCGCGCGTGGCGTGGTCTCTGCCGCATGAATACGACGCCCTAACAACAGTCAGGCCAACCCTGTTTCGCCGCTGGAGATGGGTGGCGCCGTGAATCGGGGCCAACGTGGCGCTCCGATCACACCGAGCCGTGAATCGTCGTTCACAGGCGGCGTGCTATGCCCCGGGGATCCCTGGGATTACAGTGGTGGTGGCTCTGGATGGCGTTCGCGGCCTGCGGGGGCGAGCCGGAAGCAAACCGCGCCTTCTTCTGGACGGACGTCGATCTCGAACGAGCGGTCGACCTCGGCCACGAGGCCGCCCCGGTGCCCGCCGCCGCGCGTCGCGCCGCCGGACTCGTCACGCTGCGCGAGGTCGGAGAGGACTGGGGGCTCACCGATTCGGTCCAACAGGCGCATTTCGCACCCCGAGTAGGCGACCACGACCGTTTGTTCCGTCGCCAGTCGCTCGAGTTGGGCCTTTTCCGACGCCGGCACTCGGTGACCCGAGGGTTTGGTTGATTCATCGCGACCTGACACTTGGCGAGCGTCGTCGGGTGAGAAATTCTCGGTGACTCGAGCGGTGCGTGTCCGGATCCCGCGAGGCAGGTGGCAAAGATCAGCCACCTCGATTCTCGGGGCCGGTTGCGCTCACCCTCGCCCGACGATCGCGCCGCGAAAGCACGCTTATGTGAGCACGGCATCATGGGGAGAGAGTTGCACCGTACTTCGGCTACGGTCGCGAGGCGGGGTCACGGGAATCAGGCAATCGCAAGCAGAGCTCGCGAGAGTTGCACAGTACTTTGGCTACGTTCGCGAGGGGTGCTGTATCCCCTTCCGGCGGCCAGATACGCGACCAGGCCCAGCATGCGCCAGACCCCGGCGCTTCGGTAGATCACCACTCGCCCCGTAGGTATGCGCCCCCCGGGCCAAGGTCGAAAGAGACTTGGGGACGGGAGTGATTTCTCGCCCCATCGGCCCAGAGCGCCGCCCCCCCGACGCCCACCAACGTGGTCGCGGCCACCGTCGGAAAGCATAAGAGTACCAAGCCGAAACCGGCGAAATCGCCAGAATCGTTCGCTATGTCGTGGCAGAGAAAGATGGTGGCCGGGACCATGGCCGCTCCCGCCGTCGCAAGGGCGATGCCGAAGGACATCTCCGTTTCGCTTTTGGGCGCCCGTTCTCGTTCGCGGCGGTTCGTTTCCATTCCGGCGTAGACCACGCCCGCGACCGCGGTACCGGCGCCGAGAAGGGTCGTCACCGCGCCGACGGTCCGCGCATCGTCTTCACGGGCCGAGTACACGGCGGCCACACTTGCGACCGAGACCCCAGCCCCGACCAACCACGCGCCGAAGACCGTCCGTTTGGAAGACACGTTGCCCGTGTGCGTTCGGACGGCGCCGACGGTGGTCGACACGATGCCAGCCACGCTGCTGGTGATGCCGCCGACGAGAATCGCGGTCCCGCTGACGGATTCGCGCCATACCGAAGACTCGACGCACGATCCGTCGGTGCCGCAGATTTCACGTCTTTCGGGCAGGACCTTGTCGATACCGACCCCCATGGCCACCGCCCCCGTGAGCAGAAACGCTCCCCCCACGGAGATGAGCGGGTCGAACACGGCGTGCTCGCGGCTCCGCGGTCGCGCGTCCTCGATCGTCGGTCGCCACGGCCGACCATCGCGAGAGGGCGAGGAAGTCGTGGACGCAGCGCGCGATGATGATGATGACGAGGACGACGCCGTGGTTTCGTCTGGGTCGGGCCGAACGACCACGTTCGGAGACAGCCCTCGGCGGGGGGGCGCGGGACGGGCGTTTTGCGGCTCAGGCGCCACCTCCATCGGGGCGCTAGGGGGGGCGGCGGCGGGGACCTCGACGCTCGGTGGTTCCTCTGGACTCGGCGACTCTTCTGGACTGGGCGGCTCTTCTGGACTGGGCGGCTCTTCTGGACTGGGCGGCTCTTCTGGACTGGGCGGCTCTTCTGGACTGGGCGGCTCCGGGCCGGGAGCGGGTTGCGCCCGCGCATCACCAGCGGCGAGGAGGAGGAAGAGGACGCTGCCGATGCACAGGAAGCTCAGTCGCGCGTGGCGTGTTCTCTGCCGCATGAATACGACGCCCTAACAACAGTCAGGCCAACTCCGTTTCGCCACTGGAGGTGGGTGGCGCCGTGAATCGGGGCCAACGTGGCGCTCCGATCACACGGAGCCGTGAATCGTCGTTCACAGGCGGCGTGCCATACTGTCGGGCAAATCGGTAGATTTGACCGGCGCAGAAAATGAGGCACCCCCTAGACCATAGAACCGGCGCTGAGGAGGGATGCTCGCCCTCGCCGGCTTGTCGTCGACGTTGTCGGCGAGCATCGCGACACCATCAAAAGTTGTGGTCGAGGGTGTATGCCCCGGGGATGCGAACCCTGGGACTACGGTGGTCGTGGCTCTGGATGGCGTTCGCGGCCTGCGGGGGCGAACCGGAAGCAAACCGCGCCTACTTGTGGACGGACGTCGATCTCGAACGAGCGGTCGACCTCGGCCACGAGGCCGCCCCGGTGCCGGCCGCTGCGCGTCGCGCCGCCGGACTCGTCACGCTGCGCGAGGTCGGAGAGGACTGGGGGCTCACCGATGCGGTGGGAGGAGGCAACCAGCACGGGGTCGGGGTGGCGCTGGTCGACGTGGACGGCGATGGTTTCGACGACCTCTTCGTCGCCAACGGCCGCTGGGAGGGAACCGACCGCCGCTTTGCCTCCCGCCTGTTTCGCAACGAAGCAGGGGGTCGCTTCGTCGACATCAGCGCGTCCTCCGGGGTCGCGAGCATTTTGGCCGGGCGGGACGCCTACTCCGTCGCGGCCGCCGACGTCGACGCCGATGGAGACTTGGACCTCTACGTCACGACCCATCCCCACGACGTTCTGCTTCGCAACCGCGGTGACGGCACCTTCGTCGACGGCACCGCGGATGCCCAGGCGGGCGGCCCCCCCTCGAGTGAAGCGGCGGCCTCGGCCGGCGCGAGCAAGATCGCGAGCTTCGGCGACGTCGATGGCGACGGCCACGTCGACGTCGTCGTCGCGTCGAGCACCTTCGACGATCAACCGACCCACGGCTACCTGTTGCGCAACCGCGGCGACGGGACGTTCGAGGACGTGACGGCGGCGTACGCGCTCCAGGTTTCGCGGCAGGGCAACCCTTGTGCGGTGATGTGGAGCGACCTCGACAACGACGGCGACCAAGATCTCTGGGTCTGGAACGACCGCGGCGCCCCGACCGAGAACCGCACACTGCTCCGCAACGAGGGCGACCGCTTCGTCGACATCACGCGCGATGCCAACGTCACCGACCGTATCGGCAACCCGATGGGGATCGATGCCGCCGACATCGATCGTGACGGCCACCTCGACGTCTACGTGAGCGCCATCGGCAACAACCCGCTCTACCTTTCGCGTGGCAACTCCGTGTACGACGAAGTTTCGGGTGAAGCGGCCACCCGCGGCGACTTTGGCTGGGGCCTCGGCTTCGAGGACTTCAACCTCGACGGCTGGCCCGACCTCTTCGTCGCCCAAGAAGACGACCTCCCCTACCTGACCTTCACGCACCTCGGGCCCCCCGACGGGGGCGAGGTCCCCCGCTTCACCCGCCAGGCTTGGGCCCACAGCCCCACCGATGCGCGCCGTGCCCACAACGTGGGCGCCGCGTTCGCGGACGTGGACCGCGACGGTCGCGTCGACGTCGTGACCGCCACCACCGATGGTTCTCGGGTCCAGTTGTTCCGCAACGAAACCGACGTCGGAAGCCACCACTGGCTCGAAGTACGGGTGCGCGTCGCTCCCGAGACGGGCCAAGCCGGAGGAACGGCCGCCCGGATCGCCGTCAAGACGGGCGACGTCATTCAATTCCGCGACGTCTCGGGCGGGTCGAGTCGTGCCTCGCAGAGCGCCGTTAGCGTTCGCTTTGGCCTCGGGCACTGGACCGGCGCAGAATGGGTGGCCGTGCTCTGGGCCGACGGGCGGCAGGTCGTGCGGACCGGGGTTGAAGGCAACCGCCGCCTCGAGCTCTGACGGAGCCGTCGAAAACCTGCGCCCATCGACCGGGCGAACGCCACGAAATCGTACGACAATCGACCGGTAGCCATCTTGCGCAGATGCGCCACGTGGTTACCTTATCTCGCACATACGCAACTGAGGCCCGCGGCCGCTCGGGGGGATGCTCCCCGCGACGCTACGCGTACGCCAGGTTGCGACCATTACGGCACCGCATCCCCTAGGGCCTCCCATCCGCGGTCGACGAAGGTCGACGCGGAGCCCCGGGCGTGCGGTCCGAGGAGAACGCCGATGAGAGGACCAACGGTCAACCGTCCCGCGCCGACCGCGCACGAGGACATCTACTATCGCGAGCTTGCAGGATGCCCACCGATGTCGGTGGAGGAGGAGCGACGGCACGCGCGGCGGTTGGCCGAGTTGAGAGCAGAGCTCGGCGCGCCTCCCCACGACCCCGAAGGTCCCCTCGCGAACCTGGTGGCCGAGCACCGGGCGCTGCAGCAGCGCTTCGTCCGCGCCAACCTTCGACTGGTGGTCAAGATCGCAGCCCAGTATCACGGCGGCGGTCCGTCGCGAGGCCAGGGGCTAATCGGTCTCGCGGACCTGATTCAGGAAGGCAACCTCGGCCTGATGACGGCGATCGAGCGCTTTGACCCGGGCCGGGAAGTCCGCTTCTGCACCTACGCAGCGTGGTGGATCCGCCACCGGGTGAGCCGCGCGTGTCACGACCACGGACGCCCGGTTCGCATTCCGAGCCACATCGCACAGACGGCCAGCAAATTGCGGCGCGCCCGCCGCGCGCTCGAATCCGAACGCCGGGGCGTGGACCTGGACGCGATCGCGCGTCGCGCCGGGGTGTCGACGACGCGGGCGAAGTCGGCCCTGAATGCGACGCGCTCGGGCCTGAGTCTCGAGACCCCGCTCGCGGGCGACGGCGCGCGCACGCTGCGCGACACCCTCGTCGACGACCAACTCGGCGTCGACGAGCGGATGGCGTCGCGCCAACACGCATCCAGGGTGCGCGGAGCGCTCGCCAAACTCCGACCCATCGAGGCCGACATCCTCCGCCATCGATTTGCGTTTGAGGGCGACGGCCCCGTGACCCTGCGCGAACTAGGCCAGCGTCATGCGCTGTCGCGCGAGCGGGTGCGCCAAGTGCAGAACGCAGCGCTCCGCCGCCTCAAGGACGAGCTGTCCGCCGACGGCGTCACCACCGCCTGAAGGGCGCGGCCTCGACGTGCCTCCTTCACCGGGGAGGAGTCGAGGTTCTTCGAGCCGTCGGAGCGAGTCTGAGGATCTCCTACGCCAGCAAGTGTGTTACGACGTAGGCGTTCGTAAGAGATGTAGGAGCGACGCTCGCATCCGCGGGCGGCATCATTCGCGGGCGTCATCATCGGCTGGGCACCGACCATCGGGGAAAAGGCACACGGTTGATGAGCACAACAATGATGGGTCGGGTCCGCCCCGGCGCGTGGATGGTGGGAACGTGCGCGGTCACGCTGCTCGGAGCGGCCTGTGCCGCCGGCAGTACCGATCTCACGTCAGAAGACGACGGCGCGGCGAGGAACGTCTCCGGGTCGGGAGGCCGGGCTCCGAGCACGGCGGTCGGACGCGAGCCCCAAACGGCCAGTGTCGGCGCCGGCGCGACCACGGGGGCGGGCGGAGCGGGCGCCGGGATGGCGGCCACCACCATCACCGCGACGTCGGGCGGGGCCGGGGCGGGAGGGCCCGCGGGGAGTACGGGCTCGGGGACGGCGACGACGGGCAACACCACAACGGCGACCACGACCAGCGGCGGCACCACCTCCACGACCGGTGGCGGCTGCACCCCCGTCCAGGTGCTGGTGGACGGCGGTTTCGAGCAAGGGTTGAACACCCCGGCCTGGAGCCTCGCTTCGACGAACTACGGCACGCCGATCTGTGACGTCGGCGGATGCGGCATGGGCGGCGGCACGGGGCCGAAAGGCGGCGGCTTTTGGGCCTGGTTCGGCGGTACCCCGCTCGGTGGCGAAATCGCGACGGCGAGCCAATCGGTCGTCATTCCGAACGCGAGCACCGCGACGCTCGAATTCTGGTTCGAGATGCCCGCCTGCGACGGCCCGATCGACATTTTCGACGTCACGATCGACGGCACCGTCATCTTCATGACCAACGGGGCGGACCCGATGTGCGGTTCCGTGGGCTACCAGCCCCAGTCCTTCGACGTGAGCGCCTTCGCGGACGGCGGCCAACACACCCTACAGTTTCGGGGCGACACGCTCGCGTTCTTCTTCACCGCGACCAACTTCATGGTCGACGACGTGAGCCTCACCGCGTGTCCCTAGCGGTGTCCCCTTTTCGTCGTCGCCCCCCTGAAGCCGCGGAAAAGTTGCGACGAGGTGCGCTCGGGCGCGTCTCTCTTCTACCAGACGAGGAGAGGCGCGATGAAATTGGGACACAGATTGGGGATGTTGGGCTACGGACTGGTGCTCGTCGTCGCTGCGTGCGGAGGCGATGACGAGAACGCGAGCGGTGACGTGGCCTTTCAGGGTACAGTCGAACTGCTTCCTGGCCTCGACTACGACACGGGCCTGCAACCGGCTGGATCCCCGGTTCAGGCTTCCTTCGCGGTGACGGCGCAAGGCGAGGCGGAAGTGTTGGCGAGCGCGACCCGCGAGGGCGACGAGCTCGCCGGGCAAGCCGGTTCGGGAAGGCTGCGCGTCGCAGGGTCTTTCGCGCTGACCGGCGAACTCAAAGTCGATATCAGTGGCCTACCTGGCTACGAAGGACCGATTCCGGGGCTGGACGACGTCGCGATCGACTTCGCCGACGAAGCCTCATTCGACCCGTTTTCGATCGACGATGCCATCGACGCGACCGCCGCGATCCCCGCGACGACGCTGCCCGCGATACCGCTTCCCGGCGGCATCCCGGGGGAACTCGTTCTCGAGATCGAAGAAGGCAGTTTCGTCGCGGCGTCTTTCACGGGCGTCTGCATCGGGGTTGACGGAACCCGGGCGGGATACGCCGGGAGCCTCATGCACAGCGGTTCGCTCATGCTCAAGCCCCGCATCGACATCAGCGTTCCGGTCGTCGGAAGCCAAAGCTTCGACCTTCCGACCGTCACCCTTCCCGTCGACCTCGGCGCATCGCCCATGATGATGACGTCGGATGGTGTGGGCGCGTCGGATGACGCGTTCCCGACGGTGGGTGGCTGCAGCGTCGACGGCGGTAGCGCTACGTCGAGTTCTTCGGGCGGCGGCGGTCATGCCGGCCAAGGCGGCGGCGCCACGACGACGAGTACCAACGCCACCACGTCCGGCGCGGGAGGTGCGGGCGGAACCGGCCCGACGACGACATCCTCGGGGATGGGGGGCGCGGGGGGGGCCGGCATGGCGTGTACGACAAGTTTCGACTGTCCTCCCCAGCACGACTGCATCGACAATCAGTGCCAACCGATCTGACGCCTCCGCCGCGGCGCTGAACCGGCCGCTACCGTCCGGGTCGTGACGCGGGGGGCGCGTCCCCGTCGAGGCGCACGAGATAGAGGTCGCGAACTGCGTCGCGTTCGCGACCGAGGACAACCAGATGGTCGTGCCCGGGGACCAAGGCCATGCCTTCCCACTCTTCGTCGGAAGCAGCCCACCGCCAACGACGGTCGCCATCGATTTCTACGACCGTGAAGCCGCCTGTCCCACCGTGGCCCACCGCCCGCGCGTTGCCGGGGAGAAACGTCCAGCTCTCGTGTTGGGTGGCGGCGAGCAACCGCCTCCGATCGGTGCCGTCGAGCGACGCGACCCAGAGCTCGTGGGAGCCATGGTCGCTCGCGCCAGTTTCGAAGAGAAGCCGCGTACCTCCGGAATCGGCTACGGGATCGCGGAGCGCTCCCTCGGGCCACAGCACGGCATCGCGTCCCCCTCGGAGATCGAGGGCATGGAGTCCGAAGCGGGCATCGAAGTAGACGAGGTGGCCCGCGGTGGGCGTGAGGCGGGGCATGAAAAAGGGGTGGTCAGCGTCGCCCTCGAGCACGGTTTTCGACGTGCGAGAAGCGAAGGCGTAGAGGTCGGCGGCGACGTAGGCCTGAAATAGACCGAGGCGATAGGCGGCACTGCGGACGACGAGACCTAAGCCTTCCTCCACCGCGGCGTCCGTCATGCGGCCATCGCACCAACCTCCCTGCCACGAGAGCGCCTCGCGCGTGGCCAGGTCGACACGTGCGAGGCGACAATCCTCGCCCTGGACCCACAGCCGACTTTGCCCGTCGAAGCGAGCATGGCGGCCTTCGATCCGACGCCGGAGCTCCCCGCCGGGGAGGGCGAAGGCGTGGGTCGTGCCGTCGGTGGTCTCGAGGACAGCGAAACGGCTGTTGGGCGCAATCTGCGACCTCGTCACCTCTCCGTCGACATCGAGGGAGCGCGTGCCCGCGGGGGTCCGGAGCATGGCGCCGCGTCCAAAGGGAACGAGCACCGCGGAGCCGAGGTCGGGGGCGATTTGCACGCCGACCATCGCCGATGCGAACCGCACGAGGCTCAGACCCGGCGAGCTTAGGGTCCGTTCGCTCTTCGGAAGCAGCGCGTCGAGGCGCGACGGGTCGGCCGGCAGGGGCCGTGGGGGCGAAGAGTCGGCGTCTCCGGCGGTCGCCGCCGGGACACGCGCAGAGGCGACCAGGGCCACGACGGGGACCGCCTCGTCGTCAGAACGCGCGACGGGGCGAACGTCGACGGCCGCGGGCGCGGAACCACATCCCGAGAGCACGCACAGCAAGCAGACGCGAAAAGACCCCATGACTACGAAAACTCGCGGTAGAGCGCCTCCCGCACGTCGATTCGCGGGTCGGTGCGGGCACGGGCGAGGGCTGCCGCCGCCCGCTCGCGCTCGGGATCGAGGTGACCGCCCCGCACGTGGGGCGAAGCGGGGCGTTCGCGCGGCGCGGTTGACGCCGCCGCGGGCATCGTCGCCACGGGAGGCGCCGTCGCCGCCTCCGCCTTGGGCCGGGCCGGGACCGTGTCAGACGGAGCCGCCGCCGAGGCCTCAACTGGGGGCGGGACCTCCGGCGAGGGTGGCGCCGTCGCACGCATCGACGCGATCGCCTCTCGCGACTCCGACGGCAGCGCGATCGTATGGCGCTGGTTGGGCTCGAGAGGCTTGGGCTGCCTTGGCGCCGCCTCGGCCCAGGGAGCTCCCTCGGGCGCGGGTCGCGCTGCCGACCGGCCCCGCGCGAGCGCGAAGGGTGCTCCCAGCCGACTCGAAGGAGGCACCGCGCCGCCCACCGACGGGACCTCCAGCGTCGCGGCGGGAGACGGATCCGAGGCGGTCGGCGCCGCGGTTCCCGCGACGTTTTCGGTTCCTTGGGGACCGAAAGGTGGTTTCCTCCGCGGCTTCCGCCCCCCCCCGGCGGTCGCTCGGGGGCGCAAGCGAGGCACGTCGACAGGAGCCCCCTCGCACGCCACCCCGACGGCGACGAGCAGCGCGTCGACGGTATCGGACGCCTCGAGCTCGAAGACGCTTCGCCACGTCATCGTACAGCGACGCTCATCTGGTTGAAGGTGCAGGCTGTCGGCGACGAATCCGAGGAGGCGGCGTTTCGTCGCCCCCGGTCCGAAGAGCGCACCGACGGCCCGTGCCCCGGGCAATGCCACCGATGCCTTCATCGCATCGGGATGAAGCCCATCGAGCTCGATGCACTCGTCGCCCTCGAGGTAGCCCACCTGTTGATCGTCGGGGGCCCCCTGAAAGTACGTCCAATCGAAGTCTTCCGGGAGTTCGACCAGCGAGGCCTGGAGGTCTTTTCGCTTCATGCCACCGATCCGCTTCTTCCGGACCGGCCAGATCTCGGGGATGGGCGCGTACCCCGCGGGCACCTCGGGCCTCGTCGGGTAGACGATGTTGGGTGCCTCCCCGTCGCCCACCCCGGTGCCGATCGGATTCGGTTCGAAGCCCACGCCCCCGAAGGCACGCTCGTAGCCGAGGTCCATCGTCGCGAACGGAACCTCCCCTCCCTGGTCACCGCGCACGATCAGCGTCTTGTTGAGCAGCAGGCGATGCCCCCGCAGCATCGACATGCGCACCTGCGTGGTGGTGACCTCCGAGCCGAACCCGGCGTACGCACGACCCGAAAGCGTGACGTCAGCGCGCCGCTTCATGGGGGCACGGTCGGAGGGGCCGACCACGCTCGTGGTCGGGAGGTTGCGCAGCGTTTGATCCCGCTCGTACACGGGGAGGGGGTTCACCAACGCCATGGTCCCCGTCGGGGGAAGACTGAACGTCGCCTTGACGACCACGGTCAGGTGCAGCCGACGCTGGAAGCGCCACAACAGGGTGATCCCCGCGCACGGGTTGAGCGCGACCAAGTGCACGGACATCTCTAATTTGTATCACCCGCGGCCCCGGAGGGGGCTTCGTGGTGTAGTGTTTCGGCCATGGCGGGCGGTGGTCCGAGGTTGGGCGCCGGGGACCACTTCGCCGGCCATCGCATCGAATCTCTGGTGGGCCAGGGGGCGATGGGGGCCGTGTACGCCGCCCGCCCGCTCGACCGCCCCGATGCGCCCGCGGTCGCGATCAAGGTGCTCACCCCCGGGGCCCTTTCCACCGAGGAGATGAAGCTCCGCTTCGACCGGGAGGCCCATGTGACCCGGCGCCTCGACAGCCCCTTCGTGGTGAGAACCTACGCCGCCGGCACGGCCGACGATGGGCGCCCTTATCTCGTGATGGAGCTGCTCGACGGCCATGAACTCGCCCACCATCTCCAGACGGAGGAGATCGACGCCGCCACCGGCCTGCGCCTCGTGGCCGAAATCGCCTCGGTGCTCGACGCCGCCCACGCGGTGGGCATCGTTCACCGCGACCTCAAGCCTGAAAACGTGTTCCTCGTCGCGGGGGAGGACGGGCAAAAGCACGTCAAGGTTCTCGACTTCGGCATCGCAAAGGTAATGGACAGCAAGACCATCACGCACGGGATTCTCGGGACGCCGCTCTACATCTCTCCCGAACAGATCCACGGTCAGGTACGCACCACGCCGAAGAGCGACATCTACGCGCTCGGCATGCTCGCGTTCACCATTTTCGTGGGTACGGCATACTGGTCGGTGGAGCACGAGGAGAGCCTCTACGCCTTTCTCAGCTCCGTGGTCGCCGGGCCCTCGGTGAGCGCGTGCGCCCGCGCCGCCGACGAACACGACGTCATCTTGCCTCCCGCCTTCGACGCCTGGTTCCTCGAGGCGACCGCGACGGATCCCGAGGCGCGCTATCCCTCGGCAAGCGCGCTCGCCCGGGGGCTGGCGGAAGCCCTTCGCCTTCCTCGGCCTGACGTCGGCGCCACGACGTGGTGAACGCGGCGGGGGTGGGTCCCCCGGCAACCCCGCCTGGCCAGGGCGGCGCGGGGGTCACCGGAGGCCATGGCGGCGCAACAACTCGAATAGGTGAGAGCGGGTCATCTTCGCCATCCGCGAGGCCTTCGACACATTGCCCGCCGCTCCCTCGAGGAGCCGTTCCAGGTACTCTTCCTCGAACCGGTGCAACAACGCCGCCCTCGCCTCCTTGTAGGGAAGCCCGTAGTCGACCAGGAGGGTGGGGGCGCCCTCCCGCTGGGTGGCCGGGTCGGTCTCGACGGTGGGCTCGTCGAATCCGGCGGCCGACGATCCGGGGGACGCCATCGACGCAGGCCCCTCGAGCGCCAAAAACCCCGGCGCCTGGGCTTCCCCCGTCACGACGGTCGCCTCCACGAGGTTTCGCAACTCACGTACGTTGCCCGGCCACCCGTAGGCCGTGAGGCGACGCATGTGGTCGGGGGAGAACAGCAACGCCGAAGGACCATCGTGGCCGCACTCCCGCAAGAAGTGGTCGATCAGCAGGGGAAGGTCGCTCGTACGGTCGCGCAACGGGGGCACCCGTACGGGAACCACCGCCAGCCGGTAGTAGAGGTCGAGCCGAAAGCGCGCTTCGTTGACCTCATGGCGGAGATCACGATTGGTCGCCGCGACCACGCGCACGTCGATCGGGATCTCTTGCGTCCCCCCCACGCGGCGTATGCGACGGCGCTCGAGAACGCCGAGCAGCGTGGTCTGAAGCTCGGCCGGGAGCTCGCCGATCTCGTCGAGCATGACGGTACCCCCATGGGCGCGCTCGAACGCACCGATGTGTTGGCGGTCGGCCCCGGTGAAGGCGCCTCGCTCGTGCCCAAAGAGCTCGCTCCGCACCAGCCCCGCGGTCATGGCCCCGCAGTCGACCGTCACGAAGGGCCCGTCGGCGCGAGGGCTCCCTTCGTGCAGCGCCTGGGCTACGAGCTCCTTGCCGGTGCCGCTCTCGCCGATGACCAGCACACTCGAATGGCTGTCGGCTACTTTGGCGATGAACGCCATCATGCGGCGGATCCCGTCGGAGCGGCCCCGGATCCCCCCGAGCGCATCGCTCGGGTGGAGCGCGACCTCGGCGTCGGCGCCGACGTCCAGCTCGAGCGCAGTGTTGCCGAGTTCGAGACGCACCCCCGGCGCCACCTCGACGCTTCGGATCCACGCGCCCGCGTAGCGCGTGCCGTTCGTCGACGAGAGATCCACCACCTCGATGCCCCGGTCCGTCCCGACGAGCTCCAAGTGGTAGCCCGACACCGTCGGGTCCTCGAGCTGGAGCTCGTTGCCCTCCGCGCTGCCGACGGTGACCCGCTCGCCTTCCGCCCTCTGCCCCACGTCGGGGCCCTTTGCGACCGTCGCCCGAATGGTCTTGACGCTGAGTTTCTCCCGCAGGTGCGGGATGGCCATCGTGCGGTCGAGCGCGCTCATGAGGGCGGCATCTTACACCTTCGGCCCGACCCGTTGCGGAGGGGGCGCGTCGTCTGGACCGAGGTGACGCGCGACGAGTTCGGGGTCACAACAGTCGACCCGGAGGGTGCGCGGTCCGACATGTAGCCCGAGCGCGTCTCCGACCGTCTCGTTGACCGCCAGCGCACCGAAGGCGGCGGCGGCGTCCATGGGCCCGACGTCGAGGCGGTGTGCGTAGTCGACGTACCCGCGGAGATCCTTGAACTGGTCCATGGCGAGCATGAGGCGTGGATCGTCGACGAGTCCGTCGGGGATGGGACGCGGCACAACGTGCGGGTTGGCGATGAACTCGGCGACGTCGCGGCGGAGCCGGTCGTGGTAGGAGCCGTCCTCCACCAGGGCCTCGAGCGAGGCTTGGTGAGGGTGCGTTCCCGCCGCCAGTTGGTCGAGCTGACGTTTCATCTCCTCGAGCCCCCCCTCGTGCGCCCGAACCAGCACGAGATCGTAGGTCGCGTGGCGGTGAAAGGTCTGCAGGACGTGCTGAATGATGGAGTCCCGGGGCACGAACAACCCCACCGGGTCCATCATGGTGGTCGGGTACGCCACGAAGCGCTTCACATTGTGGCCTACCCACCCGATCCCTTGGGCTTGGTAGAAGAGCTTCGTCTCGGCCCCGAGACTGAACGACAGCTGGTGCTGGGAGGCCACCAGCAACTGCGGCACTGAGGGGACGTGGTCGCAGTGCCCCAGGTCACGTAGCCGAGCCAGGCGGTCGCGAACCAGCGCAGGATTGAGGAACGCCTCGAACGTTCCCGCCACTTGCTCGAGCTTGTCGCGGTTTTGGCGGACGCCGCCGAGACAGGCGCGCCACAGCGACCATTCCGAGCGCCCCCGCCAGGGCGGCGGGGTGTTGCCCTGGACGTCATTCATCGCGCGGGGCGTGTCACCCACGGCAGGGGGCATGGCCAGCCTGGCCCGGGTCGCAACGGTGGGGGTCACGTCCGAACCCTACTTCATCCCCCCTGGACACGCCCGCCCAGGACCAACACCACCTGGCGTCGGCATCGGGGCGCTGCGACCGGAGCCCAGTCGCGGCGGTACCCAGTCGCCGCGGCCGTTGTTGTCGCCGCGTCAGTTAGTCGCGGCGGTACATCGTGACCACGCAGGCGCCGCCGAGGCCCAGGTTGTGCTGCAACCCGACCCGGGCCCCCTCGACCTGGCGCGCTTCGGCCTGCCCGCGGAGCTGCCACACGAGTTCGGTGCACTGGGCGAGCCCCGTGGCGCCCAGCGGGTGCCCCTTCGACAACAGCCCCCCCGAGGGATTAGTGACGACACGACCGCCAAAGGTGTTGTCCTCGTCCCAAATGAACTTTTCCGCCTCCCCCTCGCCACACAGGCCGAGCGCCTCGTAGGTCAGCAGCTCGTTGGCGGTGAAGCAGTCGTGGAGCTCGACGACGTCGACGTCTTCGGGCCCAACGCCCGCCCGTTCGTACACCCGTTGCGCCGCTTGCTGCGCCATGTCGTAGCCGATGACTTTGATCATCGACGATGCCTCGAAGGTACTCTCGTAGTCCGTGGTCATGGCCTGGGCCGCAACATAAACCCCGTCGCCCCGGCCGTGTTTGCGGGCAAAGGCCTCGTTGCCGACCACCGCCGCCGCCGCTCCGCAGGTCGGAGGACAACACTGAAAACGCGTCAACGGGTCGAAGACTTCGGGAGACGCGAGGATCTCTTCCACCGTCAGCTCGTCCCGGAAGAGCGCGTAGGGGTTGTTCTTGGCGTGTCGACGCGCCTTCTCACTGATCTTGGCAAAGGTCTCGCGTTTGGTGCCGTGGCGCCAACGGTATTCGCGACCGGCCCCGCCAAAGAACTGAGCGGCGGGCGGAGCTTGCGCGAACCCCTGCACGTCGCTCATGGCCTCGACGAATCGCTCCATGGGATGGGGGCGGTCGTCGTAGGTGCTCCCCAACGCGCCGCGCTGCATTTGCTCGAACCCGATGGCCATCGCGCAGTCCACGGCCCCGCCCCGCACCGCCTGCACCGCAAGCATGAGGGCACTCGATCCGGTGGCGCAGTTGTTGTTGACGTTGAAGACGGGAATGCCCGTCATCCCCAGGCCATAGAACACGCGCTGGCCGCAGGTCGAATCGCCAAACACGTACCCGGCGAAACCCTGACCCACGTCTCGGTAATCGATGCCGGCGTCTTCGAGCGCCCGCCGCCCCGCTCCGGTCGCCATCACGTCGTAGGGATCGCTTTTTCCCGGCTTGCCAAAGGGGACCATGCCGACCCCGAGGACGAAAACCCGGTCGTTGTCGTCGCTCATGCTGCACCTCCTGGGGCATCCGCCCCGTCATTTAGTTTCAACGCCCCTCCGAGGCGTCCGAGTCGATGCGCGATCGCGACGTCGCCATCGATGCGGACGTGTCCGCGCTGAAACAAGCGCTGGAGATCGGCCTGGCCCGTGGCCCAGGCTTCGAGGTGCTCGTCGCGCAGGCTCAGCGTCACCTCGGCCCCGGGGCCGCCGCCATCTCGGTGCACCGCGCCCTCCCCGAAGTCGACCGTGAACGAGGATTCGGGATCGTCGGTGATGCGCCACGCCACGACCACCGCTCCCACCGCGTCCCGGAGGGCCGCCGTATCTCGGGCGAGTTGCTCGGTCACGGCGGCGGCGAACCGAGGCGCCGTGGGCGCCGGCCGGGCGGGGACCGGCGCTTCATCGGTGACCTCGTCACGGGGCACCGCGGGGGTGGCCGCCCGGGTCGCCCGCAGATCGGCCACCCGGGAAGGGTCGAGCTGGGACAGAAACGTCAGCTTCTGCGACGCCATGACGTCCCCGCTGATCTTCAATTGCCCGCCGAAGTAGAGCTTTTGCGCGTCGGCCTCACCGCGCGTCATGGCCATGAAATCGGCCTCCGAAATCTCCAACGTGCAATGCGCCGACGCCGTCTCCCCGGGCGCGACCCGTCCCCCCGGGGCCTGGAGGTCGAGGGTCCATAGGCTCGTCGGATCCGTGAGCCGGAACTGAAAGACTTTTCCGACGTTGGCGGCCAGGTCGGGATGTTCGGCGAGGTAGGCCTCGATGGCGAGAAACACGTCGCCGCTCGTCGGCGCCGTCTGACCCTCGGCGGCGGCGCCCTCATCGGTGACCCGAGCGGTCGGGACGGCCTTCTCGGGGATCGTCTCGTGAAAGGTGATCGCCGCATTTTGCAGGACGACCGCGTCGCGCTCTTCGACCCGCGCCACGAAGACGACGCGGTCCTCCTCTTTCCACATCTCCGTCACCAGGGTCTCCCCCGGAAACACGCTCTTCGAAAAGCGGACATCGATGGACTGGAAAAAGCGCGGGTCGTCCTGCGGCGCGAAATGGCGGAGGACGTGGCGAGCGGCGTAACCCATCGTGCACAACCCGTGCAGGATGGGTCGTTCGAAACCAAAGGCCGCGGCGAACGCCGGGTCGGCGTGGAGCGGGTTCCAGTCGCCGCTGAGCCGGTAGAGGAGGGCTTGGTCCGCTTCGATCTTCTGTTTTTCCACCGCATCGGGCGGACGCGAGGGCGGCACGTTCTTTTTCTCCTTGGGGCCCGGATCGCCGCCCCACCCCCCCGCGCCCTTGATGAAGGCCGTGAAGACGTTGGTGATGAGGAGATCGCCGTCCTCGTCGAAGGTCTCGGTCTCGGTGAGGATGAGCGCGCCCTTTCCCTTGTCGAAGATGTCGACGATGCGCGAGCGATGGGTGAGCTCCGCGCGCGACGGGAGGGGCCGATGGAGCGTCATCCGTTGTTCCCCGTGAAGCAGTCGCTCGAGGCCATAGTTCAGACCCGGGGCCATCGTGCCCTCTTTCGCGAGCGCGAGGACCCCATTGATGGCGGGAATGACGCCATACGTGGGGACGGCGACAAAGCCGTCCCGGTGCATCTCGTAGACGAAGCGGAGTTCATGCGCGTCGAGGGGGTCGGATGCGGCCCCCACCCCGAGGGCGTAGATCGCGAGGTCGCGCTCGTCGTAGCGCGACGTCGTTTCGGGGTAGGTGAAGCCGAGCGCGCGGTCGACGTCGACGAATTCGTTTCCGCCCCGGGACGGGCCCGCTTCGATGTTGGCGACGATGGGTCCCATCGCCGTCATCACGTCGGTGGGGACCTCCCGCTGGTCGAAGTCGGTGATGGTCGACCAAGCGCGGTGCACGTCTTCGACCTGCATCGCGCGGCCGAGGCGCATGACCTCTCCCTGCGCCCGCTCGAAGCGGAGCTGCGCGAAAAAGCCCCCCCCCACTTCGAACAGGCCTCCCGTCGTGTCGCACGCTTCGTGGGCGAGAAAGGCGACCAGAGGACTGACGTACTCGGGCTGAAGCGCATCGAAGAACTTCGGCGGCAGCACCGACTCGGTGAGTCGCGACGCGGCGATGGGCGCCACGGTGTTGACGTGGACGCCCCTTTTTCGGCCTTCGACGGCGAGGGCATTGGCGAGGCCGAACACCCCCATCTTGGCCATCGCGTAATTGGCCTGCCCAAAGTTGCCGTAGATGCCGGCGGCGCTGGCGGTCATCACCACGCGCCCGTAGCCCTGGTCGCGAAAATGGGGCCAGGCGGCCCGCGTCACCCGGTAGCTCCCGTAGACGTGGACGCGGTAGACCCGCTCCCAGTCCTCCTCCGTCATCTTGTGAAAGCTGACGTCGCGAAGAATGCCGGCGTTGTTGATGACGACGTCGATACGACCGAAGGTGTCGAGCGCGGTCTGGATGATCGCGTCGCCGTCTTCCACCGAATGGTAGCTGGCGACCGCCTCTCCCCCCGCGTCTTTGATGGCGGCGACCACCACGTCGGCGGCGCGGGCGCTTTCACCGTCGCCCCGACGGTCTCCCCCGAGATCATTGACGACGACCTTGGCCCCACGGGCCGCAAACAGCTCGGCGTGGGCTCGTCCCAAGCCGTGGCCCGCTCCCGTGACGACCACCACCCGGTCGTCGAATCTCAGATCTGGCATCCCCACTCCTCAGCGCGTCGCTCGTACGATCTTTCGCGTGCGAAACGTTGTCGTGCGAAGCCGCGACCGTCAAGGTCGCGTCGCCATGTCGACACCATCGAAGAAGAGCCCGCTGGGGTGGCTCGGTCTGCCGGCGCTCCTGGCGTGCGCATCGCCACCCCCTGCCCCGCGAGCGTTGGCCCCCGACCCTCCCGCGTCGTCGACACGCAGCGAACCCCCGCCCGAGCCCACGGCGGGCCACGCCACTTATTCTCCCCCTTCTCCGTCCGCCCCCCCCCCGGCGTCCGCGACGCCAGGCCCTCTTCCGGCACCGGTGTCGTACCTGACGTGGACCCAGGCCCTCGCGGTGCCTGGACTCGCTCTGGCCGCGGGCGAGCGTCGGCTCGCGGTGCTGACGGGCCCTGACCCCACGCGACCGACCGGCGTTCAGCTCTTCGATGGCGGGCGATGGCGGGACCTGCCCTTCGGGCGTCTGGTCGCTCCCGATCCAGCGAGCGACCACCTCGAGGTTTACTTCGGTCGCGACGACCGCCCCCGCATCATGGGCTACCGTGAACGCGCGGGGCGTTTGAGCCAGCGATACTACCGCTGGAAGGGCAACTGGCGGGACCGCGCGGGAGAGATCGGACGTTTGGACGGCGACCCCCCGGCGGCGCTGTTCGGCGTGCTCGGCCACGCCGATCCCGAGGTGGTCTGCAAGCAGGGCGACATCTGCATCATCAAGCGGCGGACCGGCTGGACGATGGTGCCGGTGCCCTCCCAATTGCATCGGGTGCGCATCGCGGACGGTCGGGCCTACGCCGTCGCAGCCGGCTCGGCGCTCACGCTCGGCACAGGCGACGACGCGTGGGCTCCGCTCACGCCCGCCGTACCTTGGACGGAGACCCCTTCGGCTCTGGCCGTCGTCGGCACCACGGTCTGGGTTGCCGCAGGGACCTCCGTGTATCGCGGGTCCGCGGCTCGATGGCGGTCCACGCCATCCATCGTGGGCGCGGCCCGAGCCCTGTGGGCCGGCGCGGACGACGACGTCTGGGTGGTGGGAGAAAACGGCGTGGGCCACCACGATGGCCGAGGCTGGCGTCGCCTCGCCGAGCCCGTTGGGCCCCAGTCTGCCGTGACCGGCCATCGAGGCGACGTTTGGGTGGCGGGTCCCAGCGGCGTGTGGGTCGGTACGCCCTACACCCTCGACCACAACCGTTGATGGTGTCGCGATGCTCGCCGACAACGTCGACGACAAGCCGGCGAGGGCGAGCATCGCTCCTCAGAGCCGGTTCTATTGTCTTGGGGGTGCCTTACTTTCTGGGCCGGTCAAACCTACCGATTTGACCGGCACTATGACCTGAACGCGCCGAAGGGACTGCGTTTCTCCGCTCGACGCGGTACCCTCCGTGGCATGCGAGGACGAAGGGTTCAGTTGGGATGTTGGTGGAGTCTGGTCGCGGCGGGGTCCCTGCTCGCGGGTTGCGGGAGCGAGAGCACCCCCAAACCCGACCCGACCAAGACCGAGGCGGCAGCCCCCGCCGAGGCCTCTCCACCGGCGGAACCACCGGCGGAAGCGAAAGAGCCCGCCCCCGCCGAGAACGCGGCGAGCGGCGACGAAGACGACGCCGCGAAGGACGAAGCGGAGACGACGGCGGCGCCGGAGAAGCAAGCCGCCGCCCCCAACCCGGGCGCGGCCGCCGCCGCCCCGAACATCGCCCCCGCCGAAGCAAAGAAGACGGCCCCGACCGGTCCCACGGTGGGACAGACCTCCACGGTGATGGCCTCGGTGAAAGCTGAACCCGGCTACCATTGCAACGAAGCCTATCCCCACAAGTTCGTCACCGCGGGGGGCACCAACGTGACCTACCCCGATCCGAGGCCGAAGGGGGGATGCGCGGGCAAGGACGCGATCTCGGTCGCGGTGCCCTACGTGCCCACCGCCGCCGGCTCCGGGTCGGTCGCGGGGACGCTGCGATACGGGATTTGCGACGAGGGAAAGACCAACTGCCGCGTCGTCAAGAAACCGATGACCCTACCCTTTACGGCCGGCGAGAGCTGAGGCCCCGTCGGCCCGCCGCCCGCCGGGGCGGCGTCAAGCGGGTTGGAGCGCGTCGATCTTCTCCGCCAGGGTGAAGTCGAGGTCCGTGATGCCGCCCGCGTCGTGGGTCGCGAGCTCAATCCGCACCGTCCGGTACACGTTGAACCACTCCGGGTGATGATCGAGTTGCTCGGCGTAGAGTGCGACCCGGTTCATGAAGCCCCACGCCTCGTTGAAGTCCTTGAATTGAAGCTCCCGGTAGAGCTTCCCCTCGCGTAGCGCCCAACCTTGGAGGCCGGAGAGTTTTTCCTGCACCGCTTGGTCGCTCAGTTTCTCTGCTGCCATGGTTCCGCACCTACAACGGTTGAGGTCGAGGGTGTAGGTTCGTCGGATCGTGGCCCTTGATCCACGACGCGATGCCGACCAAGGGGTACCCATGGCGACCGCCGACGTCGGGAGGGGGATTCACCTCGAGTACGAGACCTCGGGGGAGGGCCCCCCGCTCGTGTTGATCATGGGCATCGGCGCGCAACTGATTTGGTGGCCGAGCGGCTTCGTCGAGCGGCTCGCCCGTCGATACCGCGTCATCGTCTTCGACAACCGCGACGTGGGGTTGTCGACCAAGCTCGAGGGCGCCGAGCCGCCCCCCGTCGGACGCATGATCGCGCGGGCGCTTGCCGGCGCCGAGGTCGGCGCCCCCTACTCACTCGTCGACATGGCGGACGACACCGCCGGCCTGCTCGACCATCTCGGGCTCGACGATGCGCACGTCCTCGGGGTCAGCATGGGCGGCATGGTCGCCCAGGCACTCGCGGTCGCGCACCCGCACCGGGTGCGCACGCTCACCTCCATCATGAGCCACCCCGGCGGTCGCCGGTACATCCCGCGGCGGCCCCGCGCGCTCCGCGCACTCCTCGCGCCGCGTCCCCGCGACCGGGACGAAGCCGTCGCCCGTACGCTCGCCTTCTACGACGCGGTCGGGAGCTCGGGCTTTGCACGAGACATCGAGGGGATCCGCGAACGGGCGGCCGAGGCGTACGAACGTTGCGACTACCCCGCCGGCTTTCTTCGCCACTTTGCCGCCATCTGCGGGGCGAGGTCTCGTCGTGGTGCCCTTCGCTTCGTTCGCTGCCCCAGCGCCGTCATTCACGGCACGGTCGACCCGCTGGTGCCGCCGCTGGGCGGACGCGATACCCACGCGAATCTCCCGGACGCCACGTTGCACCTGATCGAGGGGATGGGGCACGACCTCCCCCCGGGGGCCTGGAATCACGTCATCGAAGCCATCGATGCCGTGACGGCACGCGTGAGCTAGGGTGTCGGTCAAATCGGTAGATTTGACCGGCCCAGTAAGTAAGGCACCCCCAAGACAATAGAACCGGCTCTGAGGAGCGATGCTCGCCCTCGCCGGCTTGTCGTCGGCGATCGTTGACGTTGTCGGCGAGCATCGCGACACCATCAACGGTTGTGGTCGAGGGTGTGAGTCCGCTCACCCCGCTCGGATGAGCCGGTCGG
>JBCCLB010000040.1:0-58095 GCA_039027095.1 Myxococcota bacterium | reverse complement strand
TCGACGCCGACCTCTACCGCGCCAACCTCTTCGGCGCCGACCTCCGCGGCGCCAACCTCGTCGGCGCCGACCTCTTCGGCGCCAACCTCCGCGACGCCAACCTACTTCAGTCCGTTGGGCACGTCGATGGCGCGCTTACCAACGAGGAGGCGTCGTGATGCGCACCGTGACCTCGACCCTGCCCCCCACCGGGCGCGCCGCGTGGAACGACGACAGCGAGCGCGCGGCTCGGTACCGCGAGCTGATTCAGGCGGCAGTCGACCGCTGCGACTTCATCGAGATGGGGCGCCTGATAGCCGAAGCCGAGCAGGAGGCGGCATCGTGAGGGCGGCCATAATCGCCGTGCGCGACCACGAGGTGGACGCGATGCTCTACGACGGCCACACCGGCCGCGCCGTGGGGGCGGTCACGCTCGACCGCGACGGGGACACCGCCCAAGCCTTCGGCGGCATCGACCACGACCCCGAGGTCGAGCGCGCTGTGTCCGCGGCGCTGCGATACCGGTCCGAGGTACAAGACAGCCGCCACGCTGGCGAAACCGTCACGTGGGCCAGGCTCATCGAGTTGTGCGAGGCGCGCCTGCAGAGGCATCTGGCGGCCCGTCACCGCGAGAGCTGGAGCAGCGGCCTTTGGCGTCGTCAGCACTACTACGGCGCGCGGCGCGCCATCGCCGACCTTCGGGAGTACCGGTGCCGCGCCGCCTCTTCGGCGGGAGGTGCGGCATGACCCGGCTCCCTCACACCCAGGGGCTTCTGGTGCGCGCCGCCCGTGCCGACGGGCTGAACGACGCGCTGGCCACGCACATCGCCAGGGGCGCTCTCAGCTACCTGGCGAAGAACCTCCGCGCCGCGAGCCCGCACCACGCCCCCGCGATGCTCCGCGCGCTTGATGACGCCGCCGAGCTCGCCACGTGGGTCGAGCGTACCGACCCCAACGACGGGCGCCCCGCGCCCCCACGTATGCCGGCGCTCCCGCGCCGCCTTCACGCCACGAGGACGACGCGATGAACACCCAGACCACCAACACGATGGGCAGCCTTCGGCGCAGGCTCGACGAGTTCCGCCGCCGCGAGCTGCGGATGCGCAACCACGCCGCGCTGCTGCTCAGCACACACCAGCAACACGAGCCGGCCACGGACGTCGAGGCGCGCTGCCTCGAAGCGTTGCGCCGCATCTACGACGAGGGAGACGACCGATGAACGCACGAAACCAAGCACTCGCCCAGCGCCAAGAAGAACGCCCGCAGTTGGTCGGATCGTTCCGGGGTAGCCGGGCAATCACCGCTCGCCTCCAGGAGGCGAAGAATCGGTACCACTTGGTCGCGCCCGCCACGAGCGTCGGCACGATCCCCGAGGGGTGCGCGGTCGCGATCACGATGGTGGAGATCGACACGCGCGACATGCGCCACGGTGGCGAGCTGTACAACGTAGGCGGCAACTTCGCGCTCGCTCGATCGGCGCTGAATCGCATCGCCCAGGCCGCGGGGATCTCATGGGATCCGCAACTGAGCCGCCGTATCGATGACGGCTCCGACCCCTACTACGCCCACTTCCGAGCGGTCGGCACGCTCCGGACCTTCGACGGGACCGAGCTGATGGTCACCGGCGAGAAGGAGATGGACCTACGCGACGGTTCCCCGCAAGTCCATGCGCTGGCGGCTCGCAAGCGGGACGGCGGCAGCATTGAGAACCAGTTGCGCGAGCTGCGGCTACACATCCTCGCTCACGCCGAGTCGAAGGCGAAGAACCGAGCGATCCGCAGCATTGGCCTCCGGGCTTCGTACAAGCGCGACGACCTGAAGAAACCCTTCGTCGTCGCGAAGCTGATGTGGACTGGCGAGACGTCCGACCCAGATCTGAAGCGCGAGTTTGCAAGGCTCACGGCGCAGCGCATGCTCGGGGGACCGCGGGCGATGTTCAGCGCGGCGCCCACACCAGCGCCCGCGATGACTCCGAGTACGGCTCCCGCGCTCAAAGCACCTCCGCCAGTCGGGACCGTAGCGGCAGAGGCCGACGACGTAGCACCTGCTTTCGCGACGCCTCCCCCGAGCGGGGGGCGCACCACCATCGACGCGCCGCGGGCCGCACCCGTGGCGGCCGATTCATCGCCGACCGCCCCGAGCCGAACGGACCATGTCATCCCCGGCGGAAAGTCCAAGGGGACGCCGTTGGCCGACGCCGACGACGAGGCGCTCGCCTACTGGGAGCAGAGGATCGGAAACGCTCTGGCCGCGGACGAAACCCCGGAGCGATACCGGGCCCGCGACGAATCGCTGGTGCAGGCCATCCGGGCCGAGATTCATCACCGACAAGGCGGCGTCGCCCCCGAGGACGAGCCGGGCTGGGACGGCGACGGTGACGGCGAAGGAGGCCTGTACTGATGGATCAGAGCCGGCACGTTATCGCCAGCGGCGAACATCACATCGACGTACGTGGCACGCGCGCCGATGAATGCCGACGCATTCACGACTGGATCGCCGAGCTCGTCGAAGAAGAGCGACCCGACGCGTTCCTTTCCGGCGGCGACATCTACGACCGCGCCTCGACTCCCGCCGACCGAAAGCAGGTCGCGGAGTGGCTCACGCAGATCGCCGAGGTGTGTCCCGTGGTCATCGCGCGCGGAAATCATGACCGTCCCGAGGACGTGGCGCTCATGCGCCGCTTGAAGACGCGGCACCCCGTCATCGTCGAGGAGTCGTGCGGGGTTCACGTGGTCGGCGGGGTCGCCGTCGCGGCGGTGGCGTGGCCGTCGAAGGCCAGCCTGATGGCGATGCTTGGCCGCGACATTGACTCGACCGGCATCGACGATGCCGCCCGCCTTGCCCTTCAGGACGTGTTCCGCTGGCTCCGGACTGAGCTCGACAAGCTCCCCGAAGACATGCCCCGGCTCATGCTCGGGCACTTCATGGTCGACGGCGCGCGCGTCTCTACCGGGCAGCCACTCATCGGCGCCGAGCTTCGTGTCGGGCTGGAGGACCTCGCGCTAGCCGGATGCGACCTGGTCGTCGCCGCGCACATCCACAAGCCGCAGGACTGGCAGTTTGGGGGGACCGATGTGGTCTACACGGGGTCGCCGTACCGCACGGCCTACGGCGAGACCGAAGCGAAGTCGGTGCTGTCCGTGACGCTGGAGCCTGGTTCGGACAGCATGTGGGAGCGCACCAGCACCCCGGCGCAAGAGATGGTGCTGCTGGAGCGCGAGTGGTCGTCCGCTAACGGGCTCGGCAGCGACGACACACCTGCGTGGGGGCCACGTGCCGACGTGCGGTTGCGCTATCGCGTCGCCGCCGACGAGCGGGACGCGGCGAAAGCGGCGGCCGCCGAATGGCGCGAGCAGGCCGTCGCCGACGGGGCTGACCGCGTCACCGTTGAGGAGGTCGTGATTCAGACCGCCCGAGCCCGGGCGCCGGAGGTGGCCGCGGCCGAGTCCCTCCCGGAGAAGCTGCGGCTTCTGTGGGCGCAGCGCGGCGAGGACATGACGGACCGCGAGCCGCGGGTGCTCGGGCGTCTGCAGCAATTGGAGGAGGCGTCGTGAGGTTTACGAGTTTGCGAATGAAGGGCATTGGTCCCTTCACCGACGAGGTTTTCATTGACCTCGACCAGGTCCCCGGCCCGCTGGTGGCCATCACCGGTTCCAACGGCGCCGGAAAGAGCATGTCGCTCGAGGCGATGTTCGGGGGCGTCTACCGCAAGATGCCGACCCGGGGCAGCCTCCGCGATGTCGCCACCGCCCGCGACAGCTTCGTCGAGGTGGGGGTCGTCAACGGGCAGCCGTGGACAATGCGGCAACGCGTCGACGCGCACAGCGGCAAGGGTGAGGCGGTGATCCTCGACGCGTCCGGGGCCGCGGTGCTCGACGCGGCGAAGGTGCGCGAGGCCGACGCGTGGGTGGCCGAGCACCTCCCCTCCCCCGCCGTGGTGCTCTCGTCGATGTTCGGGGCTCAGGGAAGCCAGGGATTCCTCGACCTCGATCCCGCAGAGCGAAAGCGCGTCGTGCTGAGCATCCTTGGTCACGACCGCCTCGACGCGCTCTCGAAGGCGGCTGGCGAGCGAGCCCGGACGGCGAAGGCCGAGCTCGACACGCTCGTTGCCCGCATCGCCGACGAGCGGGATCGCGCCCCCGCGGGTGATCCGGAGACGCTTCGGGGCGAGTTGATGACCCTGCGGCGGGCGTTGGATCTGGCGCAAACGCGGGCCGACGCCGCGGCGGCCTCGCTGAGGAAGGCGCACGCCGACGCGGTGGAGCACGAGCGCCAAGCCGCGGCCCAGCGACAGGCCCGGGCCGAGCTCGCGGCGCTCAGCGCGAGGAGGGTCGAGCTTCAGATCCGCTTGGGCGACATCGACGTGCGCCGCCGCAACAACCAGGACCTCGTCGACCGAGGCGACGCCATTCGCGCCGCCGCGAAGCGCCACGATGACCTCACGAAGGAGGTCGAGCGCCTCCGCGACCAAAAGCATCAGGTCGAGCGCGTCGTCGCCAAAGCTGAGGCGGTGCAGACGGTGGCCCGCCGCGACGCACAACACGCCCGGGAGGCGCTCGCGCGCGCCGAGGCCGACGTCGCCAACGCGGAGCAGGCAGAAGCCGAGCGCACGCGACTCCAGACCCGCCTCGTCGCTCTCCAGGCGGCCGCCGATGAGGCGGACGCCGCGGAGCGTAGCCTTGCCGACGCACGGCAACGCCTGGCGGAACTGGAGCAACTGCGCCTCGACGGGAAGGATCGACGAATCCGCAGTCTTCGAGAAGGTCTCGAAGACATCAGCGAGAGCCGATTCCCCCACGACGTAGCAAGTCGGGTGCTGGTCGAAGACGACGCCTTGGCGGTGCGCCTTGGGGACGCCCCGCAGCTCATCGCAGAGGCGCGCGTCACCCTCGATGAATGCGAGGCACGGGCGCGCGATGTCGCCGATGCGAAGGCCGAGTGCGACCGCGTGGCGCGGGACATCGTCGCGCTCACGGCTGCCGCTGACCAAGACGCCGCGGCGTCCGCGCTGGGTCGCGCCCAAAAGGGCGTCGAGCAGGCCGACGCCGACGTCGCCAGCACAGAAGGGTCGAAGCGCGAGGCCTTGGCCACGCTCGATGGATTGTCTGCCAAGCTCAACGGCGTCGAGCGGTCCCTGACCGAGCATGGCTCCACCGCGAAGGACCTGGCGCGTCTCGAAGCCTCCGAGGCACGCATCGCAGAGCTCGGCGAGGAGCGAGACCGCATCGTCGCTGAGCAGACGAAGATCGCCGACGCCATCGCCGCGGCCGAGCAGTCGCTACCGACCATCACGGTGACGGCGCCGGACACAAAGGCCTGCGAGGACGAGGCCGAGGCGGCGCAGAGCGCTGTCGCGGAGAGGCGTGCGGAAGTAGTCACCGCCGAGCGCGAGCTCGAGCGGGCGGAGACCAGCACGAAGCGGCGCATCGAGCTCACAAAGCAACGCGCCGCGGTCGAGACCGAGCTGGCCGACTTTCGCCTGCTTGAGCAAGACCTGGGGCGAAACGGGGTTCAGGCCCTCGAGCTCGACGCGGTCGGGCCCGAGCTGACCGAGCTGGCCAACGACCTGCTCCGCACCTGCCTCGGGCCCCGGTTCAGCGTCCGCATCGACGCGACGAAGCGCAGCGCCGACGGCAAAAAGAAGCTCGAGGGGTGCTGGGTCACCGTCTGCGACACCGAGTCGAACCGCGAAGCCGAGGCGCGCACATTCTCCGGAGGCGAGCGCGTCCTACTCGGCGAGGCGGTGAACCTGGCGCTCACGATGATGGGCGTGCGCCATGCGGGGTTCAGCCGCCCCACCATCGTGCGCGACGAGACCGGGGCGGCGCTCGATGGGGAGCGCGGCCGCGCATACGTCGCGATGCTTCGCCGCGCCGCGGAACTCGTCGACGCCGATCGCGTGCTGTTCGTCACGCACCAAGCCGAGCTGCACGAGCTCGCCGACGCACGCATCCACGCAGAGGACGGGACGCTCACGGTCGTGAGCTGAGGGAGAACGCCATGGAAAACATCACCACCGAGACGAAGTCCCAGGGGGCCGCATGACGCCTCTCTACGAAGCGACCGCGACATCGTCGCTCGAGGAGCGCGTCGAGGCCTTGGAGAAGGCCACCCGCCTCACTGACGCGGGGGAGGCCGCGGTGTCGCAAGCGGAGCGCATCCTCCAACTGGAGGCCGACAACCTGCGCCTCCAGCGCGACGCCGACGACGCTCACATGCGCGAGCAGGTCTACCGCGAGCAGGCGACCGCGGTCGCGGAGGTGCTGCGGGATATGCGCGCCATGGTTGAGGACCTGCGGCGCCAGCTCGCCGACCGCCGCGACAGCGTGCGCGAGGGTATCCAGCGCAGCAACGAGGCAGAGCGGAAGCACGACCCGACGCAATGGTGGCTCACGGCGGAGCCCGGCGACGTGTGCGTCAACCTGCAGGGCGACACCTTCGTGGTAACTCGGGGGTGGGAAGGCGAGAGCCTTGGCGTCTTGTACCCACTCCAGCACGAGGACGAGCATGGGCAGCGTCACGACGTGATTTGTGAGCATGACGAGGCAACGCTTCGCCGCTGGGCACCCGACGGGCCCGCCCGCGCTTCGGTGCGGGCTACTGTCGAGGCCGAGGTGCTTCGAGCCGTGCGCCGCGTAGCGCCAGAGGGATCATCGTGAGCGAAACGAAGCTACCAGAGAAGCTGTCGGAATTGCTTCGGCTTGCAGTGCGCGACGCTCAGGCGTGCGAGAAAGACCCAAGTTACACGCTCAGTATGAACTGTTGGCACGAGCAATTCTACGACGACAAGTGTCACGTGTGCATGTCAGGTGCGGTGATGGCGAAAACGCTCAAAGCAAGTCGCGAAGGGTGCACATGGCCTACGGACTTTAATGAAACAGACAGCAGGAGGTTGACGTCAGTGGACCGAATGAGGGCGGGCTTTCTGCATCGTGCCGATGCATCAGCTCAAGTTAGCAGGCGCTTTATGAAGTTTGTCCAAGGCGGATGGGACGAATCCAAGGAGCGAGCAAGCTGGGACACCTACCTGCGCGCAGCCGACTACCTCGAATCGGAGGGGCTATGAGCGGGCGAAGCGGATACAGCGATGGCTATGGCAACGAGATCTTTCTGTACCGCGGCGCCGTTAGGCGAGCGTTACTTGGCAAGCGAGGCCGGCAAGCTCTGCTCGACATGCGCGACGCCCTCGACGCGATGCCGGTGAAGCGGCTGCATGAGGACGAGCTACTGACCGCAGAGGGGCAGGCGTGTGCCCTCGGTGCTTTGGCTGCGGCTCGTGGTAAGGCGATTGAGATTTGGAAGACAAATTCGGAAGACCACAACGCGATTGCGGAGTTGTTGGACATCGCGCCATCAATGGCACGGGAGATAGCTTTTGAAAACGACGAGTGCCTTGGGACGCCTGAGCAGCGGTGGGAGTACATGCGCAAGTGGGTTGACGAGGCTTTGGAAGGCAAGGTCTGGTGAAGGCGCTGACCCTCAAGCGGCCGTGGCCGTTCTGCATCTTTCACCTCGGCAAGCGGATCGAGAACCGCAGCGACAAGCGGGGGGAGCCGCCGATGTGTCGGTACCGGGGGTGGCTGCTGCTTCACGCGGGCAAGGGGTGGGACGAGTCCGTGTTCGAAAGGCATGGGCCTGAAATTGAAGACTTCGCGGATCCCTGCCTGCCCCTCTTGGCAATCCTACCGCACGGGCAAAGCTATAGGAACAGTCATAGAAAGGGCATTGTCGGGCGCGCTCGCGTGGTCGGTCAGGTATGGCCCGGACGGACCTACACCTGGCTTGATGACTTTTCCTCGATCTTTCGTGGAAATGGTTCCTGGCCTGAACCAGGGCAGGAAGCATGGTGGCAAGGCGGTCATGCAATGATTTTTGACGACGTCGAAGAGCTGACCGAGCCCATTCCGTGCCGGGGTAGGCAGGGTCTGTGGACGCCGCCGGACGAGGTGCTGGCGCAGTTGCCCCCGCGGTGGATCAGAGAGGCCGAGGTAGAGCGATGACCACCTACACCGTCTGTTTTTCGGTCGCCGAGTGGTACGAGGAGGTCGAAGCCGAAAGTCCGCAAGAGGCTATCGAGAACGCACTTGAGCGAATAGACGACGTAAACCTGACGCTGTGCAACTACTGCTACGGTGACATGCAGTCTTGCGACCCCAACGTTGTTAGCGTCGTAAGCCACGAGTCGAGCAAGGATCACGTTACCGTCATTGAGCCGGGGGATAGGCTGCCGCCGATCCTTGTTCAGCTCGACGGGTTGGCAAGGTTCTTCGCACTGCTGCGAGTGGTGGGTCGGGAATGAATCGTCACGTATGCTTTCCCGGAGCGCCCCGTTTCAGACGCCACGTTTGCCGTAGTTGCGGATTTCATGGCTGCTCTGGTTGCTGTGACTATCGATGCGACCGCTGTGGCGCCGAGATATGCGACAAGTGCGCCGGGGCGCATGACCTCGACCACGACATCAACATTTGCGAATCGTGTGCGGATGAGGAGCGGCCATGAGGGACAAGCCGACGAAGGAGCAAATGCTGAAATTTCTGGACACCGAACTCGCGACCATCTGCGAGGGAGCGCCACCGGAGATAAAAGAAGATGTCCCCCATGTGATGATCCAGATTGCGACGCAGATCCTGATCCGTCGGCATGGGCCGGAGGTGGCCCAAGCGCGTATCTCAGCGATCTACGCCAAGATCGCCGTCCATATGACGGCACAGGGTACGGGCGAAGGGGAGCAGGCATGAGCCTCGCGGACACGCTGCGGCAGCTCGCCGCTCTGCCCCCCGAGGAGCTGAGGCGGCGGCTCAGCGCCGCGGCCGACGCGCTCGACGGGAAACTACCGTCCAGGCAGAACGAGGCATTGCGACCCAGGCGGAAGCGGGTGGCGAGAACGGACCGGGCGCACATCGAGAGACTGGCCCGCGAGAAGGGAGTGAAGTTGGAGCCATGAGGGTGCTGAAAGAATCGCTGCCAAACGGCCGCTTCCGCGTCCGCGTCGAGCGCCACGATGGCGGTTTCGTCACGCTCGACACCTACGACACCGCGTCAGAAGCGAACGCGGCGCGGGAGCAGATGCGCGCCATCCTGCGCGACAAGGGGGTCGACCGCAGCGCGATGACGGTGACTCGGTGGTGCCGGCGCTTTGCGAAAGGCCGTACCGAGCAGGACCGACGCCGGGTGGAGCAGCACATCGCCGAGGACGAGCTCGGGTCGATGCCGCTCAAGTCTCTCGGGCGCCGCGATGTGAAGCGCTGGCTTCGAAGGCTCGAGAGGCGTCGGGCGATGGTCCGGGGACCCGGGCGTACGATGGTGCCGAGCGGCCGAGTGCTGTCCGCCAAGACGCGGATCGAGCTGTTTGGCCTGCTCCGAATGGCGCTCGACGAAGCCGTCGACGAAGAGCTGATCAAGGCCAACCCCGCGGGCACGGTGAAGCGTCCGGAGGCGGCCGGGCGCAAGGCGTTCGGCTACCTCTACCCCGCCGAGGACGCGCGCCTCTTGGGGTCGAGCGATGTCCCACTGGCCTACCGGTTCGCCTACGGGTTCCTCGGGCGCGAAGGGATGCGCGTCAGCGAGGCCGTGCGCCTTCTCTGGACCGACATCGACCTGGTCCGCGGCATCATCTCCCTCGACGAAAACAAGACCAACGACCCCCGCAGCTGGGCGCTCGACCCCGCGGTGGTGCGCGCGCTCGTGCGGTGGCGCCAGGAGCAGCCGGGCCGGCCCGCCCACGTCATCGTTGGCTCCCAGGGGCGGCCGCTAAAGACGCTGCGGTGCGAGCGGTACCGGAGACATCTACGGAAGGCAGGCGTGACGCGGCCCGAGCTCTACGCCGCCACGAAGAACCGGCAGCCGATCCGCATACACGACCGCCGCGCGGGCTTCATAACGCTCTCGCTGGCCAGCGGGAGAAACGAGCGGTGGGTGCAGGATCGGACCGGCCACACGACGAACGCGATGCTCCAAACCTACCACCGGATGGCCCGCACCGCGGCCGAGGTCGGGCTCGGGTTTTACGCGCCGCTGGATGTCGCGCTCGGATGGGCCGAAGCTGATCCAAAACCTGATCATTCTGGTCCGAGTGGCGGCGAATTGGCGGGCCAACTCAAGGCGTTGGCGAAAAACGCAAAACGGGTTCAAGTCTCGTATCCCGCTCCGGTAGGTGACCAAGACGCCTCGGTGTTCGAGGCGCTGGGCACCGGGGAGTCCCCGAGGAGCGCTTTCGCGGGCGCCAAGCGTGGACGGTGACGCCACCAGGCGCCGCCACGATGGTCGCTCAGCCGCGGTCGCGCGCGGGTGCTCGAAGACGTCCCGGGGGTTGTGCTGACCCACGCGTGCTGGCGCTGGACGGAGATGCTGCTGGACGGAGATGCTTACGTACATCGTCCTCCAGCCGTCGCTGGCGGGCAAAAATGGAGGCCGCGTGGCGCACGAACAAGTGTCTCAAAATGAGACACTTGCAAGCCCTCCGGGGTCGGTACGAAAACCCAAGAATTGAAACTTATCAATCTCTTGGCTGCTTTCCCACCGCGGCATCTCACCCGTGAGGGGTGATATGCGACCGTGTGGTGAGGACTCGTTCCTATTTCTCCGCCCGCGCGGATTTCTGTTGAGGATCGAGCGTCGCGTCCGCTTATTTCGCAGTCTTAGAAAGATTTACCCCGTGAACAAAACGCCGACAGACAAAGCGCCGAAGATCGCCTCCTACGAGCTGCTGGGGAAGCTCGCGCGCGGGGGCATGGGGACGGTTTTCATGGCGCGACGAGCAGGGACAGCGGGATTTCAACGGCTGTTCGCCATCAAAGTCATCCACGAGCACCTGGCCGACAGCGAGGAGTGCATCGAGATGTTTCTCGACGAGGCGAGGCTCTCGGCCCGGCTTCATCACACCAACGTGGTGCCGGTGGTCGACGTGGGTGAAGCCAGCGGTCGTCACTACGTGGTGATGGACTACGTCGAGGGGACATCGCTCGGGTACCTGCTCAAGCAGTCGCCGGACGATCGCCCGGCGGGCACGGTCGCCAAAATCATCGCCGACTTCCTCCGCGGACTTCATGCGGCCCACGAGCTGACCGACGAGGACGGGAATCCGATGCACTTGGTGCATCGAGACGTCTCGCCCCCGAACGTGCTCGTCGGGGTCGATGGCGTGGGGCGCATCAGCGACTTCGGCATCGCGAAGGCCGAGGCAAGGCTGAGCACCACCCGCACCGGGCTCCGCAAAGGCAAGCTCGCCTTCATGGCCCCAGAACAGATCGTGGACGACACCATCGACCGCCGCACCGACATCTTCGCCGCGGGAGCCACCCTGTGGACCGCGCTCGCCGGCGAGCCGCTGTTTCACGGCAGCAACGACGCATCGACCATCAACAATCTGCTGACCCTAGAGATCCCAAAGCCCAGCACGTCGCGGCTGGCCCCGCCGACCCCATTCGATCGGATCTGTCTGAAAGCGCTCATGCGCGACCCCGACGCACGCTACCAGACCGCCGAAGAGATGGCGGATGAGCTGATGGCGGCCGTTCGTTCAGCCGATGAGAACACCGCGGCCCGGGACGTCTCCGAGTGGGTGAAACGCGTCGCGGGGAAAACGCTAGCCCGGCGTAAGGCCATGATCGCGTCCGCCGCCGCGCCCGCATCCGACGCCGACGTGCACGAGAGCAGCATCCCCTCGGTGGGCGAGACCGGGCACGGGTTCAGTGGGGTTGGTCTTTCAGGCGAAGAGAGCAAACGAACGCCCATGGCGACGGTTCGCACCGAGGAGGGCCCTCGGCCCACCGATGAGGTTCGGGAGGGGCAAGAACGCAAGCGCTCGTTCTACCTCGCCGCCGCAGCGCTGTTGCTGTTGGGCGTCACCTTCTTCGTCGCCTTTCGGGGCGAGAAAGCCACCGGTCCCGCCGCCGCGGCGAACGACGGTGATGCGGCTCCTCCTCCCCCTGCGGCCCTGCCCGCGACGATGCCGCCACCAGGAACGAATCCGGACGCCATCACGTCGCCCTCGGCCGGGCTCGAATCGGGTGAAAAGAACATCCCCCCCCGCCAGGAAGACGCCACGCCCCGCGGGGGAGATGCCGGCGAGGATTCGCCCGTGGCGCCCGCCCGAACCAAGAAGGCGTCGGCGCCGTCGTGGCAGATCCCCGCGCCGCGTTACCGAGGACCGTCCCGCCGCCCGCCGTCGGTCGTCCCGGCCGGCGCTCGAGGCGACGCGGGGACCGACACCCCGGCAACCCCCACGGGCCCAGAAGACGCCATCTACGACGACGACGCTCCAGCCCCTGAACCCACGCCCGCGCCGTCCCCCTCGCCCCCCAGCGACCCGGCCGTCGAGCGCAACCCCTACCTGCGAGGAAAAAAGTGATGAGAGGTGTCGGAGCGCGGCGGCGAGGCCTCCTGGGTACCTTAATTCTCGGGGGCGTGCTCACGGTCGCCCCACCGCCGGCGATGGCCCAAGACACTGCCGCCGCCGCGCGCGCCTTTCAAACGGCGCAAAAGGCCGAACTCGGCGAGGACTACAGCCGGGCCGCTGAATTCTACGAGTTGGCCGACAGCCTCGTCCCGAGTCCCGAGGCGATTCGAAGCGCGCTCCGAAGTCGGATGAAGGCGGGACAACCGGCCATTGCGGCGGGACACGCCGAGCTGTTGTTGAAGCGTTACCCCACCGACGAGACCTCGCGAAGTCTCGCCGAATCGACCCTCGAGCAGGTCCGTTCGTCTCTCGTGGCGGTCCGGGTGAGCTGCGGCGCCACGATGTGCCGCGTGCTCGCTGACGATGAGGCCGTCGGCCTGGAAAAGGCCACGAACCACGTCTTCTTTCTCGAGCCGGGCCGCCATGCGGTGACCGCCGAGTTTCCCAACGGCACCGCGGATCCGCAGCCTGTCGACCAACCGGCCGGCGGCACCGCTTCGTTGTCCTTCGAAACGCCTCCCCCGCCCAAGCCCACGCCCGGTCGAGACGAGAGACCCGTGACCATCGTCGTCGACGACGACATGGGCGGCATCTCCCCCTGGTTCTTCGCCACGAGCGCGGCCGCGACGGTCGGGTTTGGCATCGGAGCCATCGTCTCGGGTCTCCAGGCCAACCGTGCCGGCGAGGACTTCGACACCCTCGGCCGCACCCGAGAACTTTTTGACGACGCCAATCAGCTCGAGGTGCAGACCAACGTGCTGATCGGGGTCACGTCGGGCTTTGGCGTCGCCACCGTGATCTTGGCCATCTTTACCGATTGGGACGGGACCCCGGATGCGTCCCGCCCCCCCGATGAGCTTTCGTGGCGTTTGGGCCCCGGACCGGGTGAGTTCGGACTTACGACGGAGATGAATTTCTAATGAATTGGGACTTACGCATCCGAGTCCGCCGTTCGCTCGTGATCGCCGGGATCACCACGGCCACCTTCACCCATGCCTGCGACGTGGTCGACGAGAGCGAAATCGGTCAGGAAGCGGGAGAGGTCGCCCTCGGGTTCTGCGGGGCGGTAGAAGCCCCGCTTCTCCTCTCCTCGGAAGGAACCTTTCAGGCGAACCCTGCGTCTCTTCCCAACCTCTACGACGACTTTGGTTCGTGTGGCCTCGCCGACCCCCTGGTCGGAGCCGAGGGATTCTTCAGCATTCAAGTATTCGCCGGGGAGCGGTACACGGTGAACGCCAATCCGCTCAACGACGATACCGACCTTTCGCTTTACGCGCTCCCCACGTGTGACTTCCGGACCTGCGACGTGGCCACCAACAACTGCGGAGCCGGAGCCGCCGAGCAATTGACGGTCATCGCCCGAGAAGACGGGATTCGCTTCATCGGGGTCGACGCCGTCAACCCTGGTCCGGTGAACTTTACCGTCCGCCGCACGGTCTGTGGCAACGACGAATTCGAAATCGGCGAGGCTTGCGACGATGGCGAGGCCAACGGGCTCGATGCCGATTGCAGCCCGGAATGCCGACTCATCGTCCGGGACGGCGGCAACGAGCGAGAGCCCAATGACGCTAAGAACGCCGAGAACGAGGTCATTCTCGCCAGCGAGGGCCAAACGGTGGTCGGGGGTCGCCTCACCGGCTCCTGCGACGTAGACCGCTTTCGATTCGAGGTCACAGAGGGGACTTCGGTCTCGGTAAAGCTCTTCGCCATCGGCGCGAACTGTACCGACGATGCGCTCGCCTCGCTCGAGTTCACCGACCTGCGCGACCCGGTGCGAAACTCCGCCGGCACCCGACCGGTAGGCGCGGAGGAGGAAGCGTGCCTCGAACTGTCGGGGGTATCACAGATGCAGAACCTCCCCGCCGGTTCTTACCAAGTGGTCGTCCGTACGCCCCGGGGGACCGCGGGCCAACTCTTCACCTATCGACTTCAGCTGGATACGAATTGACGAACATCCATCCCCCAAGGAGCTCATGAATAGAATTATCATTGGTTTGGTGGCGTCTGCCACTCTGTTTTCAGTCACGGGATGCAGCGACTCGGAGGACGACGAGCTGGCGCCGATCACGGCGGCCTTTGTCGCTCCGCTGTCCGGCCCGTCGGAGACATCGGGACGAGAGCTCAGAAACGCGGCGGAGCTCGCGTTGGAGCAAGAGCGCAACGACGGCAACCCCATCGCCGAACGATTCTCGTTCCGCTTCGTAGACAGCCAATCGGAGCCCGAGGTGGCGCGGGTCGATTATGAAGCCGCCATCGCCGACGAGAGCGTGCAGTTCGCTTTTTTGAACTGGCACAGCAACGTCGCCCTCGAGCTCTCCCAACTGGCGGCGGACGCCCGCTTTCCCCACCTGTTCGCCCTGGGTGCGACCAATGAGCTCAACCAGCAGTTTGAAGCGGACATGGACCGCTACGCCGGCATTTGGCTCAAGGCGTGGCCATCGCCGGAGCTGTTGTCGGTGAACTACATCACCGCGATCGAGGAAGCGGCCGCGGGCGGCACCTTCGACGCGGGAGGAAAAACGGCCGTAGTTTACGGCGAGGACACCTCGTGGGGTCGAACGTTCGGGGCCGCCATTCGCAGCCAACTCGAGGGGGAGGGTTGGACCGTGGTCGAGGAACTCTACGTCCCGAGCGACGCGCTCGACTACACCGGTTCGCTCGAAGCCGTCGTGACGGCGCAGCCTCAGCTGCTGGCCGGCACCATCGCGACCGCCTCGATATACAACTGGATCCAGCAGGCGCGGGCGGAGTTCGACGCGGCGTCGGTGGCACAGCCGCTCATCGTGGCGGATGGTTTGGGCTGGAATGGCGACTGGTTCGAAACCCTGGGCGAGACGTCGAACGGGGTCGTCGATCAAATCCCGCAGTTCGTGAGCTCCGAGGCCCTCGCGTTTCGAGACGCGTACGAGGCGCAGTACGGCGAGGCGCCCAGCCCATCGGCGGCAGGGCTCGCCTACGACTACACGAAGTGGATGTTCCAGATCTTGGCCGAGGTGGAGGCGACCCAAGGCGAGATCACGCGAGAGTCGATCCTCGCGGTCTCCCGCGACATGCTCATGACCGGGCAGATCACCTACGAAGCCGGTATCTTGATGGAGAGCTACCGCTACTCGAGCGACAGCTGGCCCGATCCGGTGGTCGGCGGGGACGCGTTTACGTTCCCGGTGCTGCAGTATGCCGACGGAGAATCGGTGGTGGTCTTTCCGGAAAGCCTCGCCGGCGGCAACGCGATCGCGAACTGAGTCGCGCCCGGCCAACGCGAAGCCGGCACGCTCGCGGGGTGGGGCGCTCCTCTCGCCTCGCGAGCGTCACGCACCGAGGGCGGACGTCGGCCGTCCCCTCGGCTACGACCGGTCATGATTCGGCGAGGAAGCGCTGGATCGTGAGGGCCCGGTGGGCGACGAGGAGAAAGTCCGTCGAGGTGATGATGCCGACGACCGACTTGTCGTCGTCGAGCACGGGGAGACAGCCGATCTTGCCCGCGATCATTCGCGCGGCCGCTTCGTGGGCCGCGGCAGACGGATGGACGTACTCGATGCCGCGGCGCATGAACGTCGCGACCTCGACGTCCTGGCCTTGCTTCCAGGCGAGGTGAACGTCGCGGTCGCTCACCACCCCGCAGAGCTTGCCGGTGGCGTCGACGATGGGCACGTGGCGGTAGCCGCCCATCGACATCATCGCGTGCACGTGGCGAAGGTCGTCGTTGACGCGCGCCACCTTGACGGGCGCGCGCATCAGGTCGCCCACGGTGAGCGTCTCGAGCTTCTTGTGGGCGATCGCTTCACGCGCCGAGGGGGAGATGACGAGGTCATCGGCGGTCGTTTCAGTCATCTTGCTCTTTTCCTTTCCGGCCCCGCACCGCGAGCACCGGACAGTCTGCGTGCCGAATCACCCGCTCGGCCACGCTGCCGATCAGGAGGGAGGCGAGTCCCGTGCGCCCGTGGGTGGACAAGACGATGAGGTCGGCCTCTCGCTCCGTCGCGAGGCGCACCAGCGCATCGGCGGGGCTCGAGCTCACGTCGACCCAGGTCGCGACGTCGGCCCCGTCTCCGAAGCGCTCGGCCCGCAAACTCGACAGGGCATCCCAGGCGTGGCGCTTTCGTTCCGTGAGGTCCTCGAGGGGAAACGCCCCCACCGAAAGCGCCGGCACGCTGTCGTCCACGAAGTGGGCGACGACCGTCTCCGTCTCGAGCTGACGCGCAAGCTGGTGCGCGGCGTCGAGCCCTCGGCGGGCCGTCGAGGAAAAGTCGGTGGAGGCGATCACACGCCGCGGCGGAGACGCCGTCGTTCGGCCCGTCGCCGACCGCGAGGCATCTTCTTCGGACTTCGGTCCGCCCCCCCCTGGCAAAACCGTTGCGGGAACGGTCAGAACGTCACAGGGCGCGTGGCGGGCCACGCCTTCGGCCACACTTCCGATGAGCATGCGCGCAATCCCGGTTCGCCCGTGGGTGCCCACCACGACGAGGTCGGCCTCGCTGGCTTCGGCGCGCTGACAGATCGCGGTCGCCGGATGCTCCGCCTCGACCGCGGTGAGGACCGCCTGTTCGTGGTCTGGCGCGCAACGGTTGCGAAGAGCCAAGAGCTCATCGTGGGCCGCCTGCTCCAGCTTCCCCCGGAGGTCGGACGCATGGGGCAGGATCTGCTTGGCGTAGTGCGAAGGCAGAAAGGCGTGCACCAGCTCGAGGTCCGCCCCGAAGGCACGCGCCCACGCGGACGCGTGTCGAATCGCGGCGAGAGACGGCTCGGAATAGTCGCTGGCGACCAAGATGCGACGGTAACGCGCGGGAGAGGACATGTCGGCCCCGACCGCAGCAAGCCATATGCCAGCAATCCCTACGCCCCCGCACCCAGCATGCCCCGGCGACGGCATGCCCCGACGGCTTACGCCAACGATTCGGCGCCGAGCCCCGACATCACACCCTCGCGCTGGCGCAGCGGGCCGCGCGCGCTCCTCCCCGCGCCCCGAGCCTTCGCGCAGGGTTTGCGTGGCCCATCGGATCACCGCGCAACATCGGGCGTCTCGAACGCGTCGGCACAGCAGCGAAAGCCCGTCGAGTAGTCGTGGTACGTCGGTTCGTGCGCCACCGTGGTGTAAAAGCAGCCCGGGCCGTGTTGGTCGGTGGTGCTGTAGAAACCGCCGAGGAACATCCCGTTGCCGACCGTCCACGGCTGATCCACGCGGTCCACCGGCTCGCCCTCCATGCGCTCGATGAAGTCCTCGGTGACGGTGGTCGCCACCCACTCGTGGAGGTTCCCGTTGAGGTCGTGCACCCCGTCCGCGCTGACGCAGCCCTCGAACGCGCCACTCGGAGCGAGGTAGTCGGCGACCAGACTCATGAGCGGCGTGTTGAAGTGACCCTCGTAGCTCCAGGGCGTCTCGTCTGCGAAGAGCGCGTGAAGCAGATGGGGCCGCGCCGTGTTACAGACGCCGCGCCGACCCGCATGCCCATACGGGTAGCGTCGCCAACTTCGACCCTGGCACCCCCGACGCCATTCCAGCCACCGGCACAGACGTTTCCCGGCCCGGTCGCACGCCTCGGCCGCCTCCACGCGGGAGATGTAGGCTTGAGGCGGGACCCCAGGGGCGGCGTGGGCGGCAAACCACTGTCCGCGAGGCGGACGGAGGTGGGCCGGATGGCGTCGCACCGTACCCCGAGAGACATCGACGGTGATGAGATGCGCCTCGAAACGGTCGATGCAGAACGACCCGATCTGCACCATTTCCGGGGGGCACGGAACGGGAGGACCGTGGGCTTCTGGCGCCGCACGCGCCGACGAGACCTCGGGAGCCAACCACGCCCCCAAGCTCAACGCGACCGCCCCGAGCGCCCCCCGCTTCAAGCTTAGACCGGCCCTTCCGTTCTTTCGTCGCATGACCGCGGTGGCGCCCAAGGTGGCCGAGACGTTCCAGGAAGAATTATGGTTCGGGGACGAGGACCCGCTCCGCTGTGAACGTGACGCCAAAGCCTCGCTCGCGGCCGCCGTGGGTGCCGCCGTCGGTCTGAAGCCTTTTCCGACCGTTGCCACTCACGCGATGCGTCTTCTCTCCGATCCCGACGTCGACTTCAAGGCGGTAGAGCGGGTGGTCGAGCAAGACCCGGCCTTGACCACGCAGCTCCTGCGCACCGCCAACGCCGCCGTCTTCGCGACCTCTCATGCGGCCGACCGGGTTCACGAGGCGGTGATGCGGCTCGGTTCACGTCAGGTGTACAACCTCGTCGCCGGGCTCGCCGCCATGGGCATGTTTCGAGACCTCCGGGGGCTCGGCGCGTACGTTCGCGACCACTGTGCGGGGGTCGCCGGCATTGCGCGCACCCTCGCCGAAAGCTGGGGGCTATCCGGGGGAACCCCCGAACTCTTTCTCTCGGCGCTGCTCCACGACATCGGCAAGCTCCTCAGCCTTCAGGTCGGGGAGATCGCCTACCATCGATTCGGCCGGGAGGTGCTCGCCTCGCCCGACGCGGTGCACGTCGAGGAGCGCGCCGCAGTGGGATACGACCACGCGGTTTTGGGCGCGCACGTGCTGTCCGCCTGGGAGATGCCCGACACCGTGGTCGATGTCGTGGCCCTCCACCACCAACCGGGACGCGCCTTTGCCCGCAGTGCCGAGATCGGACTCAGCGTCGCCCTCATCCGACTGGCCAACCGGATCGATTACCGGCTCCAACGAAACGAGCCCGCCGACGACGCCTTTCTCGAAACCCTCGGCCAGTCTGTCGAGAGCACCTACACCGACTTGGACGTCACCCAGCTCACCGCGCTCTGGCCGCAGCTCGTGGCCGCCCGAAGAGAAGTGGCGGGGGTGTTCACCGGACGACGCTGACGCGGTTGTGGGTGCGCCATCGCCTTGCCGCCACCACCCGAGCGAGAGGCGAGCGCATCACGGGGGGCGAGGAACACATCGCCACGTGGCGCGCTCAGCCGGCTCCGGCGCTACACGACGTCGGGGATGCACCAAGCGAAGACGGGGTGATTCTGTGGTTGACCATTTCGGTCCACGCCTCCCGCCAGGCGGAGGTGGGACAATGCTTCCTCAGCCTCTCGGTTGTAGAGGGCCGCAGGGTCGGAAGCGAGCTCGAGGATGAGGGGGTCGAGGGCTTTGGCGTCGGTCCACGCCATTTTCGCCGCGTACCATTCACTGTCTTCCCATGCCACCTCGATGGTCACGGTGCCTCCCTCGAGGGCGGCTGGCTCCGACGGGTAGAAAACCCCGAACAGGCGCAGCTCACCGTTGACGATGAAGCCGCGATAGGCGGCAAGCCAGATCCGTGCACCGTCGGGGAGGTTGCTCTGGACGCTTACGCGCAGGGAATGCCGGCCGAAGCGCGTGATCTCGATGGCGGTAAAGCCTCGATGGTCGTCGACGAGCGGGACGAGATCGGGACGGAGAGGTTCGTCGTGAACCCGGTCGCAGAGGGGGATCCCCACGGGCCGGGGCGCGGCGGGAGACGAGGAAGGAACGACCGAGATCGAGGGTACCGCGGGCGGGGGGACGGCGGTTGGCGACGCTCGCGCCATGGCGACCGAAGATGGGGTCGCGGATCTCGAGTTGGGCCGGTCTGGACCGACGCCGTGGCCGCCACAGGCGAGCGCCCCGACCAAAGACCCGTGGGCGACAAGGGCCACGGAGGCCCCCCCAAATCGATCTCGACGCGCGTTCACCGGCGGAGGTTAGCGTATTCGACCGTTCCTCGCGGAAACGCGTGGCGGGCGCAGCCGTTCGCCGTACGAGGTCGGCGAGGGCGAGCATCGCTTCTCAGGGCGCGTTCTATTGTCCCGGGGGTGCATCATCGATGGGATCGGTCAAATCTACCGATTTGACCGAGGGTTAGGCGCAGGCTTCGCCACGGCGTCCGGCCCCGCCACCGCATCCGGCTCCGCGGGGGCATCCGGCCCCGCCTCCACCACCGGGAGAGCGGGCGCTTCGACGCGGGCCAAAGCCCCCGCGTAAAAGGTTCGGAGCGGATTGCGGCCGCAAAACGGGCACCGCCAGACCACGTCGAACCGAGAAGACCCAGCCTCGACCGAATTCGCCGGCGCCCGCTCGCTGTCGCGACCCCGCCGCGCGGTTCCTCGGAGGACGAGGCGGTGTTCGTCGAGATCCGCCTCCAGCACCGCCTGGCACTCGCAGGCGCTCTGAACCCGATACGCGACCGTCATGAATCCGTCGGCTCCCCTCGCGCGGGGCGGCCGACCCTACCCTGAACGCCGCGCGGTTGACCAGCGCGTGTCGTCACTCTGCGTCATGCTATCGTCCCGTCATGAAACGCGGGCTTTGGGCGGTCGTCACGCTCGCCGGGCTGCTGATGCTGCCTCGGATGCAACGCGATGCGACCGGAGTGTGGTCGGTGGCCGCTCCGATGCGCGAGGCCGGGGCCTCTACCTCGGTGGCCTACACGCTGGAGGAACTGATCGACACGACCGCCACCGTGGTCCTCGCGCGCGCCGTGAGCCGCGAGAGCCGGTGGGAAGAAGTCGGCGGCAGCAAACGCATCGTCACCTACACCGTGCTCGACGTCGAGGAAGAGGTCATGGGGGCGGCGCCCGCCAAGGTTTGGGTGCGCACGCTCGGCGGTACGGTGGGCGACGTCGGTCAACATGTCGCCGGCGAGGCTCGTTTCGAGGTGGGGGTACGATCGGTCGTCTTCTTGACCCGAGCGGCTTCCGGGGTGTCGGTCGTGGCCGGCGCCGCCCAGGGTCACTACCCTGCCTTCGTGAAGGACCCCGACCCGGAGGACGAAGGCGGGTCCGACGGCGACGACGACATTGCCGCGCGACTTCGCCCGAGCCCGTCCTTGGGCCACATCGTCGAGCGACCGGGTCCGCGTATCACCGCCCTCCAACGCCTCGTGGGCCGCACCGTACCCGATGCCGTCGCCACCATCGTCGAGGCCAAAGCGGAGCTCGATGCCCACCGCAACGAAACCCCACGCGACGACACGGGCCGGTGACCGCCCGCAAGGGCGCGGAGGCAGGCTGCGGGCGAGGGCCGCGGTGGTGCTGCGGCTGGCCGTCACGCTGGGGCGGCCCATCGCGCTGGGACCCCTCCTGCTGGGGCCCCTCCTGCTGGGGGCCACGATCCTGCTCCATGCCCGGGCGGTCCACGCCTACTGCCGAACCTCGTCCTGCGACGACACGAACGGGACGCGCTGCGTGCCCGCCACCCCCACCGACTGTGGCGCACCGCTCTTCTGGGACGGGGGATGCCTCACCTTTTCGATGCAGCGCGACGCCTCGGCTCAGATCGACTTCGACCGGGCCGAGCGCGTGATGACCGAGGCCTTCGCTGCTTGGCAGCAAGCGGACTGCGGCGGTGGTACGACCCCGGCGATCCAGGTCGTCAACACCGGCCCGGTGACCTGCGACGAGGTCGAGTACAACCTGGAGGAGGGCAACGCCAACGTGGTGGTGTTCCGGGACGACGTGTGGCCCTATGCCGGCCAGGGAAACACCCTCGCGCTCACGACGGTGACCTTCAGTCTCGACAGCGGTGAGATCTTCGACGCCGACCTCGAGATCAACGCCACCCCGCAGCTCGAGCTGACGACGACCGACGACCCCGCCCTCGCGGAGTACGACCTGCCCTCGATCCTGACCCACGAAGCGGGACACATGCTCGGAATCGCCCACTCGCCGGTCGTGGGCGCGACCATGACGGTCGAGTACTTCCCGGGCGACCTCGAGTTGCGAAGCCTCCACCCTGACGACGCCGCCGCCGCCTGCGACGCGTACCCCCCGGCGACGACCCCGGCGCAGTGCAGCCTCGAGCCGCGGCGCGGGTTTCGGGACGCATGTGGCGAGGGCGCAGATGATGACGGCGCCGGCTGCAGCTGTCGTCTCGCCGGCGGATCCGCGGCGGATCGGATGTCCGCGCTTCCGTACTCGGGCCCGGGACTTCTTCTCTGGCTGCTCGCCCGGCGACGACGGCGGAGACGGATCTGATGATGAGGTCGGCGCCCTTCGTCGTCACCCGTCCTCGAACCCTGCAGGCGGTGGCGCGTCGGGTGCGCGATGTCGACCGACTTGCGATCGACGTCGAAGCCAACGGCATGCACGCCTTTCGTCCGCGTCTGTGCGTGGTGCAGTTGGCGTGGCGGGAAGGCGCCGACATCGTGGCGGCAATCGTCGACGCGCTGAGCCTCGACCTCGAGCCGCTCGCCCCCGCCCTTGGGGCCGGCGGGCCGCTCAAACTTCTGCACGACCTGACCTTCGACGTTCGCATGCTCGCCGAGCGTGGACTCAATCTCGATCGCGTTCGGGACACCTCGGTTCAAGCGCGCTTGCTGGGGGAACGCGCGACCGGTCTCGCCACCCTCGTGGCCTCTCGTCTCGACATCCAGCTCACCAAAGGACTGCAACATCACAACTGGGCTGAGCGTCCCTTCGAACACCGGCACATCCGCTACCTGGCGGGCGACGTCATTCATCTCGAGGCGCTCGACCAAAGGCTGCAGGCCGAGGTCTACGAAGCCGCCATCGCCGATGAGGTCGAACTCGAGACCCGCTACAAACTCGCGACCGCCAAGCAGCCCCCCGGGGACGGGCGACCGCCCTACACACGGGTCAAGGGCTTCCCCGCGCTGGATCCGAGCGCACAGGCGGTGTTGCGGCGCCTCTTCACGGTCCGCGACGAGATCGCGGAACGACAGGACGTCCCGGCGCACAAGGTCGCGCCTCCGAGCCTGCTCCTGGAGCTCGCCCGACGCCAGCCGACCCGGGCGTCGGAGGTCACGCGATGGTGCCGTCGTCACCGTGGCGCCCGCCTGCACGTTGATCGCTGGCGCGACGCCATCCGGCAGGGCCTCGAAGACGGAACCCCGCCGCTCCTGGATCTTCCCCCGCCCCGCGGCCAAGGCCTTTCCCCCGTTGAGGTCACCCGCCGCAAAGTCATGGAGAAAGCCCTCAGTCGATGGCGCCGGGAGGCAGCCCGTGCGCGCGGGGTGGTGGCGCAAGTGATCGTCCCCGGACATGCGATGGGTCCGGTCGTACGTGCGTTGCTCGCGGGAGACGACGGCCTCGGCGTACGGCTCGCGGCCATCCCGGGGCTCGGCTCGTGGCGCGCCGAGCGACACATCGACGCTTGGCGCGTGATCCGAGACGAAGCGCTGGCCACGGCGGTGGCCTCCCCGTCCGAATCGCCACCTCCTCCACTCCCCTCGAGCCCGGCGGCCGGGGGGGGTGTCGTCAGGCCGGTCCCGAGCCCCGCCCCGGGGACGCAGCCATGGTTACGAGACCGACGCGGGGACGAACGAGATCATCCACTCGCCAGCGGCGACGTCATCCAACGCTCGTCCTGACTTCCCCCACGTCGTCGACGGACGTCATCGCGCTCGCGGGAGGGGCGGGGAGCAGACCCGCCTCGTCGATGAGATCGCGGTCCTCGTTCTTCTCGGGGTTGGGCGTCGTGAGCAGCTGCTCCCCGTAGAAAATCGAGTTGGCGCCGGCGTAGAGGCACATGAGCTGCGCCTCGCGGCTGAGCTCGGTGCGGCCTGCGGACAGACGCACCTTGGAGCGCGGCATCATGATCCGGGCGGTGGCGATCATTCGGACCAAGTCGGTTCCCGGCACGGGAGGGAGCGACTCGAGCGGCGTACCCGCCACGCGAACCAAGGCGTTGATCGGGACGCTCTCCGGATGCGGGTCCAACCGGGCGAGCTCGATGAGCATGCTGCAGCGGTCGGCGGTATCTTCGCCCATGCCGATGATGCCGCCGGAGCACACCGTGATGCCGGCTTGCCGAACGTGGCGCAGCGTGCGGAGACGGTCCTCGTACTTGCGGGTGCTGATGATCGACTTGTAGTGCTTCCGCGACGTGTCGAGGTTGTGGTTGTACGCGTCGAGTCCCGCTTCCCGCAGGCGTCGGGCCTGGTCTTCGTTCAGCATCCCGAGGGTGCAGCACGCCTCCAGGCCGAGCTCTTTCACCCCCCGGACCATTTCGAGAATGGAGTCGAATTGCGCGCCGTCGCGCACTTCGCGCCAAGCGGCCCCCATGCAGAACCGCGTCGCCCCCGCGGCGCGCGCCTGCCGGGCCGCATCGAGCACGCGCGACACGTCGATGAGCTTCTCTTTCTCGAGACCCGTCTTGTAGTGGGCCGACTGAGGACAATACGAGCAATCCTCGGGGCAGCCGCCGGTCTTGACGCTCATCAGCGTGCAAAGCTGGACTTCGCCCACGGGATGGCTCGCTCGGTGAACGATCCGGGCCCGGTCGATCAGCTCGAACAGCGGGGTGTCGTGGATGGCCACCGCTTCCTCGAGGGTCCAGTCGTGTCGGAGCTCGGGGATGACGCGCGTGCTCATGAGACGTCTCGCCTACCACGAACCCGAGCGCGTCAGAACCCGAGGTAGGATTGCGCGACCTCCTTGGTCACGAGGCCCTCTTGGACGAGTCGGCGAAGCGCCATGGCGAAGGTCTGCATCCCGTACGGTGTCACCCCTCGCTCCATGAGTTCCTTGAGCGGAGGGTTGGAATCGGGCCGCTTGAGCGCCTCGCGTACCGTCCCCGTCACCACCATGATCTCCATGGCGAGCGCGAGCCCATGGTCGGCCCGAGGAACGAGGCGCTGGGCGATGACGCCCTGGAGACAATCGGCGATACGCTCCCGGAGCTCGCCCGGGTTGTCGGCGAGGGCGATGAGGCGATTGATGCATCGGGTCACGTCCGGGGTGTGCAGGGTCGACAGCACCAGGTGCCCCGTCTCTGCCGCCTGCACCGCGATCTCCATCGTCTCGGTGTCGCGGATCTCACCGACGAGCAAGACGTCCGGGTCCTGACGCAGTGCCGACCGGAGCGCCGTCGCGAAATCGGGCGTGTCCAACCCGACTTCACGTTGGCTGACCGACGACCGCTGGTCGCGGTGAATGAACTCGATGGGATCTTCGATCGTCACGATGTGACGGGAACGCGTGAGGTTGATGTGATGGACCATCGCCGCGAGCGTGGTCGTCTTCCCGTTGCCCGTGGCCCCGACGACGAGGGCCATCCCGCGCTCCCGCTCCGCCAAGTCGAGAACGGGCGTCGGCAGTCCGAGCTCGGCGAGCGAGGGTACTTCGACCGGGATCACCCGCATCACCACCGCGAAGGTCCCCCGTTGGCGGTAGATGTTGACGCGAAAGCGACCGACGCCCTCCACCTCGTACGAAGTGTCGCATTCGGTCAGGTCGTCGAGGGTTTGCCTCGCGCCGGGCGCGCTCCCTCGACCATGGCTCAGCAGGAGTCGAACGACGGCCTCGGTGTCGGACGTCTGGAGCTTTTCGGTCTTGAAGTAGACCATGTCGCCTCCGACGCGGACTCCGGGCGGCTGTCCCACCTTGAGGTGAACGTCGCTGGCCTCAGCCCCGACCGCCTTGCGAAGGAGTTGATGAACGAACTCTTCTGAACCCCACATCCCACGCGCCACAGCCATGATTATGCCCCAGTTCTCGGCGGCCGCGCAGTCAATCAGAACCGCCGCGACCGTGGTCTCGGGAGGGCGCGCGCGCGACCGACGGAAACAGCTCGAGGGACGCCCGGCGACCGGTACCGCGGGGCGCGAACAATGCGCATGGCGCGCCGAGGATCAGCGGCTGATTGTCGCGGCCGTGCCCCGCGGGAACCCCCGCGACGACCGGAACCCCAAGCGGCTCGAAATGCTCGCGCGCGACGTCGTGCGCGGTGGTGCCGTCCGGGCCCGGAGCGCAATTCGTGAAGTCGCCGAGGGCGACCCCCGAGACCGAATCCAGATGCCCCCCCACCCGCAGGGAGGTGAGCATGCGGTCGATACGGTAGGGCCGCTCGCCCACGTCCTCCAGGAAGAGCACCACCCCCGGCGGCCAGCGCAAGCGTCGCGCCGCAGCGGCATCGTGCACGAGCGCGAGGTTGCCCCCGACCAGTCGTCCCCTCGCCTCCCCGGCGACGAGGGTTTCCAAGTGGAGATGCCGACGAGGTCGGTGGGGTCGCTCGAGCAGGTCGAGCATCGCCGCTCGGGTTTGCGCGTCGCTGCGTCCCACCGCCGTCACGTGCGGTCCGTGCACGCTCATGATCCGTTCTGTCGTGAGCTCGGTGTGCAATGCCGTCACGTCGGAGAATCCGATCACCCATCGGGGCGCGTCGCGACACGTCTCGAGTCTCAGCTTGGCCGCAAACCGCGTCGCCCCTACCCCCCCGCGCACACACCACACGGCCGAAACTCCAGGCTCCACGAGCGCCGACGCGAAGGCATCGAGACGGCGCGCGTCGTCGCCGGCGTGGTAGCCGCTTCGGGCGAACACCCCCCGATCGAAGCGAAGTCGAAAGTGCGTCGCGAGCCAGCCCAAACCCCGCCAGACGAGCGTCGGCGGCGCCGGGCTCGAGGGCGCCACCACGCGCACGACGTCCCCGCGTCGAAGCGGTGGCGGCGACACCCAAGGGCGATGACTCACGACTCGATTTGCACGTCTTCGTCGCTCAACTGTTCTACCTCCGACCCATCGAGCAGCACGGCTTCCTCGGTGGCGCCGGTCGCCGCCGGCATCGCGCTCGCCGCCCCCGGCACGAGGTAATACTCGGCGTACTGACGCGATTGCTCTTCGGTGTACCCCTGGGCGAGGTAGTGATCGACGTACTGCTGAAAGAGGACCGGGTCGTAGGCCGGCATCGCGGCCGCCTCCGCCGCCGCCGCCGCCGCTCCTGGATCCATCGGCGGCGCTTCGTGCCCGAGGCCAGCCGCTGACGCGTCGGCGACGGGCTGCGAGGACGAAGGCGCAGCCGTGACCGACGCTTCGACGAGGGCGGGCGCTTCGACGGGGGCGGGCGCTTCGACGGGGGCAGCCGCTTCGACGGGGGCAGCCGCTTCGACGGGGGCAGGCGCTTCGACGGGGGCAGGCGCTTCGACGGGGGCAGGCGCTTCGACGGGCCGGGAAGTGTCTTCGAGAGGTGGTACCGGCGCCGCCTCGTCCACCACCGACGCTCCGGCCGCCACGGAGGCCTCTCCCGGCACCTCGCTGGCGACCAACGACGACGGGCCGGCTGCTGCCGCCGACGACGCCGAAGGGGGAGGCGCCCCGTGGGAGACGTCCTCCGTCACCGGCGCCGCAATCGCGGAACTCGTGGCCGGTGGCGCATCCGGAGCAGCCGCCGCGGCTTCGATGGGCTCGGACGAAGGGACGTCGGGCGCCGAGGTGGCCGAGACCACCCGCCCGGGGGGAGGCAGGTACGGAACACCGGCCCCCGGCGGGCGCGACGGCGGTCCGGAGGGCACCGCCGACGGAGGAGGGATCGACGGCGGAGGCGCCCCCGCGCCCGTGCCCGGGGGCATCGACTTGCCCCGCACGGGCGGGGGCTTCTTCAGGCGCCCGCTCTTGGCCCGTTCGAGCCCCGCGGTCGCCTCCTTGTCTCCGGCCTTCATGCGGAGCGCGCGCCGCCACGCCGAGGCCGCTTCGCGGGCGTCCCCGACCTCTTCCTCCCAAATCCGAGCCACCTTTCGCGCCAACTCGGCCCGTACGTGCGGTTCGCGACCGCGGAGGATCTGATCCTCGTAGAGCTCGATCATGCCGCGATGGTCTCCGAGCTCGATGAGGAGCTTGGTCAGCTCCTTGGTCAGCGCGGTGTCGGAGGGCGAGAGGTCGTGCAGACGCTTCAGGTCGGCCGCCGCCCCCGTCGCGTCGCCGCCATCGGTGCGACGGAGGTCCGCGCGCTTGCGGAGGAGTTTTCGTACCAGGGGTCCGTCGTACACCTCGTCGAGAGCACGGCTGAGCCCCTGCTCGACACGCGCCATGTCGCCCTGCTCGCGGCCCAGGCGCTCCAGCGCATCCAGCGCCTCGTCATCCACGTGCGCGATGAGGGAGTCGGCGAGCCAGGTGAACGCAGCGTCGGCGTCGTCGAGGTCGCTGTGGGCGATCGTGGCGGCCCGCCGCAAGAGTGCGCTGCGGGTTCGACCGCCATCGCGAGAACCTTGGCCGCCCGCCGCGAGCGCCTCCGCCATCGCCCGCGTCAGCTGTCGGGATCCGCCCGCCACGCGATCGGCCTCGCGTGCCGCAGCCTCCAGAGAATCGAGCATCTCTCCCTGAATCCCACCGGCGAGCGCCGAGTTGAAGAACTCACCCGCTCGGTCGGGCGCCCCCCGCTCCGCAGCCACCTGGGCGGCCGCCGCCAGCGCGGTGATGCGCTCGGCGGGTCGCTCACAGCGCTGCACGTGCCGCTCGAACAGATCGACGACGTGTCCCGGCGCCTCGGTCAACGAAGCCAAACGCTGCAACAACGGCATGGCTGATTCGTGGGGGAGTCCCTTGAGTCCCTGCTCCCCATGATGAATCGCATCGAGCGGGTCGGCGCCCGTCGCCACCATCAGCTCCGCCTGGCGGACGTACTCCTCGGCCCTGTCGCCCCCCTGAAGCGAGGCGGTGAGCACTTCGTGGGCCACGGCAAGGGCGGCTACGTCGCGAACGCTCGTGGCGACCGTCTCGAGTTGCCGGGCGAGGGGCGGATCGACCGCGTCCGCCTGCGCGAGCTCGAGGCCGACGTCCCGCGCTCGTTCGTGAGCCTCTGCCTCGACGAACCAGTCGAAGGCGCGCCGGAGCGAGGTGGTTCGTGAGGACCCGGAAGAGGCCGCGTTCCATCGGAGGACGCGTTCCGCCACGTCGAGCTGTCGGCCCTGGCGCAGACCGAGGTCGATGAACGCTTGCTGACACGCCGTATCGCCCGCGTCGGCCCGGGCGGAGAGTGCATCGAGTCCGGCGGCGGCGTCGTCCATCCGCTCGGCGTAGAGCCGAGACAGCTCCAGGGTCATCTCGGACGCGTCTTCTGCGTTGCCTTCGACCTCGATCAGCTGACCGAGCAGCGCGGCCACACGCGGCCAGTCTTCCCGCTTTTCCGCCATCCGCCGGAGGCGCGCGACGGCGTCCAGGTCGGTCGGATCGCCACGATGGACCAGCTCGAGCGCCTCGACCGCCTTGGCGGGATCGTCGAGAGGTCCCTCATAGAGCTGAGCAAGCTTCCGAGCCGCTTCCGTTCGGTCGTCGCCATCGAGCAGTCGCAGCAGTCGTTCGAGAGATTCCGCGGCGCCTTGGTGATTGCCTCGCCGCATCTCGAGGTCGCTCATCGCCCCCAGCGCATACCGGTTCTCCGGGTCCCTCTCGTCGAGAATGATCTGGTATCGCTCGATCGCCGCGTCGACATCGCCGGTACCGTCAGCCAACAGCTGCGCTTCGCGGATCGCGAACGCGAGCGCATCCTCAGCCGGAGCGCTCGCGACGAGCCGCGCGAGCAGGGCCACCGCATCGCTCCAGTCCTGCCGCCCCTCGGCGATCTCCAGCAACGCGCGCAGCGCCGAAACGTCGTTACCGTCTTCGAGCACCGCCCGCAGGCTCTGCGCCATCCCTTGCTCGTCGCCGAGGCGGCGCTGAATCGCCGCCGCGCGGTGGCGCAGACCGACCCGCATCGCCGGGTCCCCGACCCGCCCGGCGCGCCCCAGGAGAAACGCGACCTGCTCGGGATGTCGTCCCGCTTGGTGGAAGTGCTCTTCAATCCGGGTGGCGACTTCTTCGTCGTCCGGCGCCAACTCCGAGGCGGTCTCGAGGAGTTGAATGGCCCGCTCTTCCTGGTCCGCGCGAAAGAGCGCCATGCCGGCCGCCTTCAGCGCCTCCGCCCGTTGCGCCTCGGCCCCCTCGTCACCACCGGCGGCCTCGAACCGATGCGCACGACGCTCGTGAATCGCGGCGAGGTCGGACCATCGCTCGGCCTTTTCGAAAGCCACCGCGGCGCGGTCGAGGTTTTCGGGCCCTTCCGTCCGCTCTGCCGCCTCGGCGAAACACACCCCCGCGCCGCCGTGATCGCCCTGCTTTTCCTTGTGGGCCCCGAGGCGCTCCAGCAGCGGTCCGCGCCGCGCATCATCGGTCACGGTGGGAAGCACCGCCTCGATGGTCTCGGCGACGGATGCCTCGTCGCCCGACGCGTCGTAGAGCCCGATGACTCGGGTCAGAACCCCGTCGTCGCCCGGACGCACCGTGAGCACCGCCCGCCACGCCAGCGCGGCGGCCTTGGGGTCGCGACGCCACTTCTCGTGGACTTCCGCCGCGCGCTCCAAATGCCGCACCTTTTCCTCAGCGTCCTCGTGATGCTGCGCGCGTTCTTCCAACGCCAGGGCGAGTTCGTCCCAACGCTTCTGCTTCTCGAGCAGTGCTTCGAGGCGGTCGCGCGCGGTGCGGTCCTCGGGTTCCAGGGCGAGGATCAGGCGATGGCTGCCGATGGCCCCCTCGTGGTCGCGTAGCTTCTCCTCGCAAATGTCGGCGACCTCCCGCAGACGAGCGAGCCGCTCATCCACGGCCACGCCCTCCCCGGCCGCCGCCATGAGGACGTCACGAAGGTCACCAAACTTGCGGCGTTCACGCAGAAATTCGAGGACCCAAGGCAAGGCATCGACGTCGGTCGGGTCGAGCTCCAGGACCTTGCGGTACGCGTCGGCAGCCAGGGGCTTTCGCCCGTCTCGGTCCGCTTGAGCCGCCGCCAAGAGCAGTCCTTCTCGGCTGTTGGGGTCAGGCGGAGGCGGATCCGACACGGCCGGATTCGACACGGCCGGGGCCGAAACGGCGGGGGCCGGCGCGGCGGCAAGGGACCCGTCAGGAGCCGACGCCGTGGCGACGTCTTGTGCCGGCTCCGGCTGCCGTGGCTCGGTGATCGACACATCGGCTGCCTCGGCGGGCTGCGACAAGGGTGGGGGGGCCGGGGGCGCAGCCGCAGGGGCCGCAGCTGCAGCGGGTGGATCCGCAGCGGGCGGCGCCGCAGCGGGTGGGGCCGCAGGGGCCGCAGCCGCAGCAGGTGGGGCCGCAGCAGGTGGGGCCGCAGCAGGTGGGGCCGCAGCAGGTGGGGCCGCAGCGGGCGGAGCGGCCTGTGCATCTTCGGGGGAAGGCGCGCCGGAAACCGGGCGCGGCGACGCCAACGGCAGCGGCTCGCTAGGCTCGGCCGGGGGCACCGCATCGCCCGGAGGAGACGCCCCCGAGGTGGCGGGAACGCCGGCCCCTCCCCTCGCATCCGATGCGGCAGGCCCGGGCCCGGGGGGCGGCGGCTCCAACGAGGGAGCAACGGAAGGGCTGGCGGAAGCCGCCGGGGACGACGGAGCAGCACCCGAGGAACTGGGCGCCGCCACGGGGTCGACGGCCGGCGGTGCAGCGGGCGCGGGCGGCGCCGGCGAGGGAGGCGCCGGAGCGCCTGCCTCTGGCGTGAGCAGCCCGAGCGCCGAGAGTCGTTGCCCGGCCGTCTCCGCCATGTAGCCGCCGGCGTTGGCGCCGAGGTAGTTGCGGTACGCATCGACCAATTCCCCCTGACGGCCGAGCGTGTGCGCATGGTGGTCCGCCAACTGGAGGGCCCGGTCGTTGCCCGGCTCGACCGAAAGCGCGGTGGTCGCGTACATCAGCGCCGGCTCGGCATCGTAACGTTCGGCCAGACCTACGAGCGCCAGTGACGCCTCGGACCGCTCTGCCGCGCCGACGGTCTGCCCCGCCTCGACCCGGGCGGTGATGGACGTGGCGAACGCGTAAAGGGCTCCGGGGTCGTCGGGGCGGAGTTCGCACGCGTTCCGCAAGGCTTCGGTGGCGCCACGAAGGTCACCCGCCTGGCGACGTACCTCCGCTTCGTCTTGCAACAGGGCGAGCCTGCGCTCGGGGTCGTCGATCAGAGCGAGTTCGCGGTCGAAGAGGGGCAACGCCTCGTGCCACCGCCCCTGCGCCTTGAACAGCTCGCGCGCATGGTACACGGCCATCACGTGCTGGGGCTCGACTTCGAGCAGGCCCATCCAGTGACGGGCCGCGGCCTCGACATCTTGTAGGGCCCCGTCGGCGTAGAGGTACGCCAGCTGTTCGTGGACCTGACTCAGCAGGGTGCGGAGGGGTTCCGCTTCTTCGGGGTCGGTCTCCTGCGTGAGGGCCTGCCGGGTCTCGGCCACCACCCGCTCGTAGAGGTGCGACAGCCCCGGGAGGTCCTGGTGATCACGGTACATCTGCGCGGCCCGTTCGACGACCCCGGGATGGGTGGCGTCGCGCTCCGCGGCGGCGAGGACGAGGCGCTGGTAGTGGGCCGCTTCGCCGATGACCTGCCATACCGTAGCGGCCTCGTTGAACCAGTGGGCCGCCGTCTCCATGTCGCTGGCCCCGGCCCCCACCCGTTCCAGCAGCGTGGCGTAGGTCGTAGGGTCGCGCTGTCCGGCCTCGTGCGCGTACGCGCGGGCGTCGGCGTCGTAAGGGTCCGCAATCAGGCGCTGAACCAGCGCTTCGAACTGGGCCGCGTCCATGTGCGTGTGGACATTACACGCTTGCTCCGAGGTCGTACAGAGGGCCCGTAGCCGAGCCCCGGGACTTTGGGACCCGCTGCCGCCGCCCGGAACGCCATGCGCGCTTTAGCGGTCGAATCGCTCGTACCCTCGCGACGGCGACGGAGCCGTGGGCGGGCGACGGCTCCCGGGGCGAGGTGGCCCCGCGACCGGCCGTGCCGGGGGCGAAGGGACCCCATCGACGTTGGGCGTTCCGGCACCCGCCCGGGCGGCGTCGGCCCCCTCCCCCGGCACGACCGGAGAACGCGTCGAGGTCGTCGTCGCGCCGGGCGAGGCCCGCAGCGCGGCTTGGTCCGAAGGGCCAGGGTCGTCGGAGAACGCGCTCGCGGCTCCCGACGCGGGCGCCGAAGGAAAGCCACCGACGCGTCGGTCCGGGATCCCTCGCGTGAAGGCGACAGCACCCGCGACGAGTTCTGCCCGCGCGACCTGCCCCCGGGGTGAACTCGTCCCTTCCGTTCCCGAAGACGCGACCAGCATGGCGGCCAAGACGCCGACGAGCGCCGCGACAACCGAACCCGCGACCATCATGCGTCGGCGCGGGTCACGTGATGAGGGTCGCCGTCCCACGACCGCCGCCATCTCGGCGCTGGTTTGACTCGGGTCGAGCGGGCCGAGGGCATCGAGCGCGGCGATGAACGCCCGGGCCGACTGAGGCCTCCGTCCGGGGTCCTTGTCCAGCACCCGCATCAGCAGCGCTTCCAAAGAACCCGGGATGGCGAGGTCGATACGCACCCGGGACGGGAGTGCGGGCACGGTCTTGATGTGGTGCGCCATCACGACGACCGCGTCGCCGTCGGTGAAAGGCGGGCGTCCCGTCAGCATGTGGTACAGGATGACGCCCAGGGAGTAGACATCGCTCCGAGCATCGAGGGTGCGGCCCTGTGCCTGCTCGGGCGACATGTAACGAGGAGTTCCGAAGACGGTTCCCGCTTGGGTCTCGAGGGCGTCGATGCCGCCCTGGTGGGTGAGGAGCTTGGCGATCCCGAAGTCGAGCACCTTGCACAGAGGGGACCCGTCGTCCCCGGTCGTGATCACGAGGTTGTCGGGTTTGAGATCGCGATGAATCACGCCCTTGTCGTGCGCTTCGGCCAAGGAGAGCAGCGCATCGCGCACGATCCGAACCGCCTCCGGCGCCTCGACCGGCCCCCGCTCCTTGAGGCGCGTCCCGAGGGAGGTCCCATCGAGCAGTTCCATCGCGAGAAACAGAGATCCGGAGATCCCATGCGGGTCGTCGCCCTCCGAGAGTTCGACCTCACCGAAGTCGAACACCGTCACGGTGTGGGGCGACGTGAGCAGACTCGTCGCGTGGGCCTCCTGCCGAAAACGGCCCTTGGCCTGCGGATCCACCAGTCGTTCCGACCGCACGATCTTGAGCGCGACATCGCGGCCCATGCCTTCTTGTCGGGCCCGGTACACGGTCCCCATCGACCCGGCCCCAAGCCGCGCCAACACCGCAAACCGCCCCGCGATGACCATCCCGAGAAACGGATCTCCGTCCGCGGCGTCGAGGTCGGCCTCCGAGACGAGCACGCGGTCGGGATGCACAGGGCATCGTTGGAGTCGACCCTCCCCGGCGGGGCGCGCACGATGCCGACACTCCGGGCACCACTCATAACTCAGAGACCGCTGTTGACCCAGAGACGGCCGTTGACCCAGAGACTGCTGTTGACCCAGAGACTGCTGTTGACTCAGCGCACGCCGTGCCCCCGGCGCTTCCGGGGCGTCGTCCTCGGGTCGGTCCGGACGCTCGTCGCTGGTCTCGTTCGGCTTCGGGTCCGCCACGGCGTGTGTGAATGGTCGGTCACCTCCGCTCGCATCGCAAGGCCCAAGTGTCGTCCACTTCACCCGGACGGCACGCAAAACGCGACGGATCGCCACAGGTGTCGTCGGTACAACACAGGTCCGAGCAGTAGCTGCCCCGCGGGTCGGCGCCGCCTTCGCCGCCTTTATCCTCTGGTTCCAGACAGAAGCCACTCCGACACTCGTCGTCGTTTCGACAGGGAGCTCCCACCGGTCCCTCGGCCAGCGACCGGAGGACCACGCTGCAGCCTCGAACCCCGGCCTCGGTCACGGCGCACGCGATCGGATACCGCTCCTCGAAAAACACGGCCTCACCGCATTCACGCGAGGAGCAGCAGGGCTCGATGCAACGGTCGACACTCTCGGGCGCGCCCACGGGCTCGAGGTCGACTTCCGCGCACAGACTGCTGCGGCACCCGTTGTCGGCGATGCATTCGTCTTCGCCGTCGCTGGGCGTCGGGGCGGCCCCGCATCGCCAGATCCGGGCCTCGTCACTCACGGGCCCCTCCGGTCCCGATGCGTTCGTGGTCGGGCTCACCCCGGCCCGGCACACGTCACCGCCGGCGCACCCGGCGTCGGCGCAACACGTATCGAAACAGCGCCCCGTGACATCGTCGCAGCGCCCCGAGCGACACGCATCGTCCTGTGTGCACGGCGCGCCGACCGGCCCATCGCCGGGCGCCGCGCGCCCGAGCGGTTGATGAGGCCAGCACACCGCTCCCGACGCTTCTTGCCAGGCCCAACACACCAACCCCCGCTCCGGTGGACCACACGTCCCCGCGCCGCAGCAGGGGCGGGTGCAGCGGGGCGCACCCGTCGCCCCGATCGATTCGGGTTCGAAGCAAAACGCATCGGACGGGCAGTCTTCGTCACCCTCACAGGTGGCGCCGAGCGGTCTTCCTACCGCGGCGCAGACACCGGCCACGCAGGTCTCTCCTTCCGGACAGTCGGGGGGACCGAACGCACCTTCGCGCGTGCATCGAATCGTCCCGAGGGTGCCATCGAAGACCGTGTGGCAGGCGCCGAGCGCGCCGAGGGCGGCCCAACCCAACAACATGACCGCCAACCACGCGTGGGACCGGGATGGTCGCCGTGCCCGCCTTCGGCCACGGCGACCCCACGCGTCACCATGTGCGCTCAAAACGCCCCCACGACGCGCCCTCCGAGCGGCCCGACCACCACCGACCAGGCGCCGCCCGATCGAGCGCGGTCGCCGTCTTCGTCGTCACGAATCGACACCACGATCCCCAGCGTGACGGCCGCCACCGCCGCCGCCGCCCCCACGCCGATCATCACGTCGGCGCCCACCGCGAAGCGCTGGGCCGCGGCGGCGTCGGCGACGAGCCGATCGACGCCGACGTCAGGGGTGGTCTGCGCCTCACTCCCTGGGTCGAGCGCCGAAGCGCGGAGGGCGAGGACCGACGCGGTGGCGAAGCAGAGGAGCGCACCTCCCCCGCTGGCGTAGGCCGCGACCTCGAGCCCCGAACCCCACGACCGGCGCCGGCGAACATCCCGTGGCGCCCGACCTTCCAACGGCGTTGCGGCGGCGACGCGCGCCCCACTTGGTCGAGCCTCTGGGCCGAGCGCGTCGCGGACCCGCGCGCCTTCGAGTCGCTTGATGATCCGCATCAAGTGGGCGCGCTCCGACGCCTTCTCTTCGAGCGCAAGGGCCCGCCGATAATGACCGAGGGCAGATGGCAGCCGGCCCCGTTTTTCCTCAATGAGTCCGAGGTTGTAGTGGAGCAGAATCGCAGCTGGGTCTAACTGCACCGCTTCCTCTAGCTTGGCGACCGCCTCGGGGTATTGACCGCGAGCGTAGAGGCGTCGCGCTTCGTCGTGGAGTTCGAGCGCACGTCGGACCCCCGCCGCAGCGGCGTCGCCGGCCGACGGCGGAGGTGGCGCAGGGCGGGAGGATGAAGTTCGCGCCACCGGCGCCGCTGACCCATCCGGCGGCGGGGATGTCGGCGGCATCGAGGCAGAAGGGAGGGACGACGGCCCCGGCGGCGCCTCGGCCGAGGGGGGAGAGGCACCCTCCCCCGCGATGGCGAAAGACAGGCACGCACTCCCGACGGCCACCGCGAGGGTCGCCGCGGCGATGCCATGTCCCCCTCGCCTCCATCGAGATCTCATGTTCTGCGCCCGAGCCTACACCGGGCCTCGTGCTCCGCCTGCAACTTCTCGGCGGCCGGCTCCTACATGGCGATGGCGTTGGTCGACGGCGTGAATCGAGGGTGTCGACGTTTCCCGTAGGTCCCCCGGACAAAGCGACCCAACACCGGCGCCATGTTCTCGGGAATGTCGGCGTCCCACTCGCCGCCGTGAATGGCGTCCTCGGGGGTGCCATCTTCCGCGATGAGAAAAAACGCCGGGTAGAGTCGCGAGGGCCACGCGAGCCGGTCGAGCTCCTGCTCGAACACGTGGAGGTCGACCCGAAGCAGGCGCACGGAAGCCAGCGCCGTCCGCAGCAACGGGTCGGAAAGCGCCCGGTCGACCCCACGGCAGGGGTCACACACCGCCCCGGTGAGCATCACCAACAAGCGGTCACCGTCGGCGGCAGCCCGGGCCTGTTCGCGGTGGAGGACATCACGCAGCGCGGGCGCCTCGAGACCCACATCGACGACCGTCAGCGGCCCAATGCGCGTCACCCTCGTGGTGCGAGGAGGGAATGCCCGTGCCGCATCCGGAGCCGGCCCCGCTCCGGTCGGTGCCGCGGCGGCGCCCGACCGATCGGGAAGGTCCGACGCCGTCGGGTCGTCGTCGTCGAAGGGGCCAACGCCGGAGCGCCCATCATCGGCGAACCCATCATGGGCGGAGGGGGCTGAAGGGCCCTCATGCGGGTCGACGCGCCCGACGGCGCGGCGAACCTGAGCGTCGCCCTCGGAGGCGGTGGTGGCGGGCGTGGCGTAGCTCCGATAGGCGCCCAAGCCGACCGCTCCCACCACACCGAAGACCGCCAGCGTTCCGAGGGTGGCCAGGGTCGCGAGGGCCACGAAGCTGGCGGCCAGGACCGCCCTCGCGGCGGTCGACCGGCGGGGACGTGGCCCCTGACGGTCTTGCGTGCGGCCCTCACGCGACGTGCCGTCGTCGGCCGGGCTACCGCGGGCTGAGTCAGCGACCACACTAGGGGCTAGCTCGACCACAACCGATGCGCTCGCATTCTTTCCCGCGGGCGTGGCATCGTCCCCCCATGAGCGAGCGGAGGGCACGGGTGTTGTCCGGAATTCAGCCGTCGGGAACGAAACACCTCGGCAACTACTTCGGGGCGATGCGCCAGTTCGTCGCGCTCCAGGAGGAACATCCGGGCGAGTGCTTCTTTTTCATCGCCGACTACCACGCCCTCACGACCCTTCGTGACGCCGAAGCGCTACGCACGAGCGTGGTGGAGCTCGCGGCCACCTACCTGGCGGTGGGCATCGACCCCGCCAAAGCGTGTCTCTTCCGCCAGAGCGACGTTCCCGAGGTGACGGAGCTCACCTGGTTGCTGGCCACGGTCACGGGCATGGGCCTGCTCGAGAGGGCGACCTCGTACAAGGACAAGGTCGACCGCGGCATCAAACCCAACGTGGGGCTCTTCACCTATCCGGTGCTGATGGCGGCAGACATTCTACTCTACGACGCGACCCTCGTGCCGGTGGGCAAAGACCAGGTTCAGCACCTCGAGATGACGCAGGACATGGCGACCCACTTCAACGAGGCCTTCGGCGCGGAGGCGCTGGTGCGGCCGGATTGGCGGCTATCACGATTCCCGAAAGTACCAGGCACCGATGGGCAAAAGATGAGCACGAGCTACGGCAACACGATACCGCTCTTCGAGACGGGAAAACGACTGAAGAAGCGCGTCGGGCAGGTCGTGACCGATTCCACCCCCCTCGGAGCCCCGCTCGACCCGAGGACGTGCAACGTCTTCGCGCTTCTGGAGCTCTTCGTCGACGAGGCGCAGAAAAAAGAACTGGAACGCTGGTATCGGACGGGCGAGCGGGACGGGGCGCCGTTCGGATACGGCCACGCCAAGGCACGGCTCGTGGAGGAGATCGAGGCGCACTTCGCGGCGGCCCGTTCTCGCCGGGACCACCTTCTCGCCCATCCCCACGAGGTCGAGGCGGTACTTCGCGACGCGGCCGACCGCGCCCGCCTCATCGCGCGCGAAACCATCTCGCGTTGCAAGCGCGCCTGCGGCCTCGCCTGAATACGTTCCCCCTAAATGCGTTCCGATAGCTTCGCTACACCTCGACTCGCCCGGGCGGGGCGAGGACGAGTCAAGGCTTCGCAAACACCCCCTGTTCACTGCTTCCTCTCCCTCTGAGGGACCTTCGAAAGGTCCCTCCCCCGCAAGCGGGTCCCCCTCCCAGAACGGGCCGCTTTGCGGCTTTTTTGTCGAATCCGTGCTCACCTATACTGCCGGTCAAATCGGTAGATTTGACCGGCGCAAACAATGAGGCACTCCCAAGACAATAGAACCGGCTCTGAGGAGCGATGCTCGCCCTCGCCGACTTATCGGCGAGCATCGCGACACCATCAACGGTTGTGGTCGAGGGTGTATGTGGCACGCGCGAGGTGGTGGCGCGGGGGTGGCTGGAGTAGCGCTGGTCCATGAGTGAACTGACAAACATCGAACGCCCCGACGGGGACCTTTGCCCGGGATACGTGGCAACGCCGAAAAGCACGCCTCGAGGGGGCCTGGTGGTCATCCAAGAGTGGTGGGGACTCAACGACCAGATCAAGACCACCGCCGACCGCTTTGCCGCCGAAGGCTACCTCACCGTCGTCCCCGACCTCTACCGGGGCCGGCTCGCCAGCGATGCCGACGAGGCGAACCACTTCATGGAGGGTCTCGACTTCGGGGACGCGGCCAACCAAGACGTGCGGGGATGTGTCCGGCATCTCAAGGCGGCCCACGCGGGCAAGGTCACCGTGAGTGGATTCTGCATGGGAGGCGCCCTGACGATTCTCGCGTCGGTCCACGTGGCCGAGGTCGACGCGGGGTTGTGCTTCTACGGCATCCCCCCGGCGGAGTTCGCCGATCCCGCGACGATCGACATCCCCATGCAGTTTCACTTCGCCAACCGCGACGACTGGTGCACCCCCGACGCGGTCCAGGCCCTGGAGACGAAACTCCAGGAGGGCGGCGTGAGCCACGAGCTCTTTCGCTACGATGCCGACCACGCGTTCATGAACGCGGCGCGTCCGGAGGTCTACGACCGCGCCAGCGCCGAGCTCGCGTGGAAGCGAAGTTTGGCCTTCCTCAGCTCGCTCAATGCGCCTGGCGGTCAGTAGCGGGAGCGCTTGACCCGAGGCCCGGCGATGGTGAAACACCGGGTGCCGTCGGCCTCGATGACCGGCTCCGTTTCGATGTGGAGGGCATCGAGACGCAGGACTTTGATCTTCCCCCCGTCGACGCGAACCTTGACGCCCCCCGACGCGTCGTCTCCGACGACGAGCAGACGTCCCAACTGGGGATGATTGAGGACATCACCGTCGTCGATGATGGGGTTCTCGTGTTCCTCGGGACCATCTCCCCCGGGGCCCCGACGAGGGGGGGCGAGAGGCTTGAGCGGAGGACGCGCCGGCGTCGAAGGCGCCGCGGACGGAATGCGTCGGGGCGACGAAGGGGTCACGGCAGGCACCACGGGCTCCGGGGCACGGACCGAACCCGACCCTTTCCCTGGCGCGCGCGCCGCCGACGGCGCGGCGACGGCATCCACCAACAAGGTCATGCCGCCGGTCATGGCCGCGAGGATGCGCCCTGCCTCCACCCGGCCGTCGACGAGCACCATCGCCCGCAGCGTCACGTCGAGGCCCTCCGGGCGGCGGACCACCCTCCCCGACAGCGAGAGGATCTCGGCGGTCTCGTAGGTGGCCGCCCCCTCTGCCCGCTCGAGTTCCACGAGGTCGAAAACGCCAGCCCCGGTGACGAGCGCCTCGACCCAACCGGCCGTGGTGGCGAGCGCCCGGACGACGTCGATGAGGCCCTCGCCGGATTGCACGCGAACCATGCCGCGTACGATCGTGTTGTCGTCCACCAATTCCACGGCCGTCGCCTAGCACGGCTCGCGACGGGTGACTTGCCTCGCCGTGGTCCCTCGTTAGGGCTCGACCATGCCCCGCCCTGCGACACCCCTCCCCGACGGCACGCTCGAACGGCTCAACGAACAGCGCGGGGGGTTCAACCGCCTCATCGGGCTGCACTTCACCCGCGTCAGCTACGACGAGGTGGTCGCCGAGGTCGACGTGCAAGAGGCGCTGTTCCAGCCCTATGGCCTCGTCCACGGAGGGGTGTACGCCGCGATGATCGAGACGCTCGCGAGCGTCGGCGCCGCCATCAACGCCTGGCCGTTGGGTCAGAACTGCGTCGGTCTCGAGAACACCACGTCTTTCGTGCGTGCCGTCCGCGAGGGCCGCCTCGTGGGCCGCGCGGTGCCGGTGACACGGGGACGGCGGACGCATGTGTGGGCCGTCACCATCACCTCCGATGACGAGGATCGGGTGGCCGCTCGTGGCTCCGTGCGCATCTTGTGCCTGGAGAGCGACGCAGAGGTGGCCGGCGGCGCGGTCGCCGTGGAGGGGTGAGCCGCCCGTGCCGCCGTCCCGGCCGCTGTCGGAGCCGCCGTCCGAGAGCGGCGCGCGCGTGCACATCAAGCGAGACGGTGTTCACGGAGCTTTCGCCAAAGCGTGCTCCGACTCACCCCGAGGAGCGTCGCGGCCTGTCCTTTCTTGCCGTCGGTCTGACGAAGGGCTTCGAGAATACGGGCCCGCTCCGCGGTTCGGGGATCGCCTGCCCCCCCGTCGTGGGGCGGGGGCTCCCCGCGGATTTCGGGGGTCAGGTCCTCGGGCGTGAACGTCGTGCCTTCGCCCACCGCGTAGGCATGCGCCACCACGTTGCGGAGTTCGCGGACATTGCCCGGCCAATTGTACTCGAGCATCGCATCCATCGTGGCCGAAGCGACCGCATCGATGCGACGTCCAGAGCCGGCGTTGAATGCCTCGATGAAGTGCCACAGAAGCACCTCGATGTCCCCCTCCCGCTCCGCGAGACGCGGCAAGAAGAGCGGTACGACGCGGAGGCGGTACATGAGGTCCTCACGAAAGGTCCCGGCCGCCACGGCCCGACGGAGCGAACAACGCGTCGAGGCGATGACGCGTACGTCCACGTGCCTCGTCTCGGTGGCGCCGAGGGGCGTGAGCGCGCCATCTTCCATCAAGCGCACCAGCCGCCGCTGGACGTCCGCGGGCAGCGCCCCGATTTCGTGAAGGAATACCGTGCCGCCGTCGGCCTCGACGATGAGTCCTCGCCGGCCCTCCCGTGCCCCCGAGAAAGCGCCCGCCGCGTGACCGAAAAGCACGGACGACAGCGCTTCGTCATCGAGCGTGGCGCAATTCAGCGCACGATAGGGTTGCTCCGCACGCGCGCTGAAGCGATGAATCGCCGCGGCGACGAGTTCCTTTCCCGTCCCCAGCTCGCCGCGGATGAGGACGGGTTCGCCGAACGGACCCACCTGCCGCACGATGCGAAAAACACCCCGCATTTGGGCCGAAGTGGCGATGAGACCGCAAAAGTCGTCGCCGTCGACCGCGGGGCGCTGGGCCAGGGGACACGCCATCGGGGAACACCCTACACCGAAGCGGAGGGCGGCTCCTTCGTCGTCACGGCCTTACCGAGTTGGGGATGGTCGCGCCCATTGGTTCGCGAAAAGCTACCGTTTCGGGCGCTTCTGGGGTCGTTTTCACCAGGGAGAACCGTAGACGAAGGCGCGACCAGGCCACGTCGAATGGCGCGGAGGACCATTCGGGCGATGCCTCGGGCCACCAGTGGGCCACATCGAGATCGATGTTAAGGGGGTCCTCATATGCAAGGACGGAGCTTCCAGCCGCCTTGGGGTGATGAAACCCTCATCTCGGACGGATGTCGTCTCGCATACACGGATGCGTTGTCCGCGCACTTTTTCGGCGGGCCCCCGGGGTGGAAGGCTGGTCGCCTAACCCTCACGCGGAGCTGCTTGGCGTTTCGGGCGGCCGAAGCAGAGCGTATTCCGGCGGCACACCGCGCCCTCTACGGGCCACGCCACCACGGTCCCGGAGCGCGCAACGGACCGCCGTCGGATGATGCGTCCGCCGTCTTCGCCAGTGATTGGACGCTCCCCCGGGGCAGCGTGCTTGGGGCGGAAGTGCTGGGGCCCGAGGCCGTGCTGAGACCCGAGTTGCCGGGGCCCAAAACGGGGAGCGCCGACGCGGAGACCGACCCCGCCGAGGGCGCACCCCGGCTTCGACTCAGGATTCGCACCCTCGGGCCTTCGACCCTCGACCCCCTTACGCTCGACCCGTGCGTCCTCGGCAGCACCACCACGTGCGACGTGGTCGTCAGCGCGCCGGAACGTTGGGTCGCGCTGCTCTCCGAGCCGGCGCCCACCGCGCTCGCTCCCGCCCGAGACCGATTGGCCACGGCCCTCGCGGGCGGGGAAACGTCAGCGGGGCGTTACGTCGAGGTTCTATGGGGTTTGAGTTTTCCCCACGGCGATTGGCACGTGGAGCGGAAGGACGACATGCGCGAGGTTTGCGCCGCGCGACTTCGGGAGCTGGACATCGAAGAGACCGAAGCGCTCTGGCGGCAAGCCGATGCCATCGCGGACGCGGCCGCGCAAAGCGGTGACGAAGCAGGGCGGGGTCGCCAGATCGCATCCGTGTGCGAGGCCGTCGGCAGACGCGGTGCGCGCTGCTTCCGCGCGTACGCACCCCCCGCCGACTGGCCCGCGGGCGAGCCGATGTGGGTGTGGCTCTCCGACGATGAAGATGCGGCCCTCCGCCAGCTCGGCGTCGTCGCGCCGCTCACCGCGACCCTCGCCTAGTTACGTTCCGACGGGTTCGCGATGCCACGACGCGCATCCACCGACGCGCAGAGGTTCGATGAGCGGTGCGAAGGGGGGGACTTGAACCCCCACAGCCTTACGGCCACTGGTACCTGAAACCAGCGCGTCTACCAATTCCGCCACCTTCGCGGGTCGCGCAGCGGCGTTGCTACCGGCTCCGCTGAGGGTGGTCAAGGGTTGATCGCAACGACGGCAGGGGTGTCGTAGCCACCGTCGACCGGGGGTGTTATCGAGCCGCCCATGGTCGACTGGTCGCAGGCGTCGCCCTCCGGGCGAGGAGGCCGAGACCCTCAGCTCATCGTGGTGGCGGGCGTGCGGGCAGTGGACCCCGCGGTGGCGCTCGACGACACGGTCGACATCATCATCGAAGACGGGCGCATCACGCGCGTCGGCGCGGGAGCGGCGACGCCAGAGATGAAAGAGTCCGAGCGCGCGCTCGTTCTCGACGGGCGCAACCGCTGGGCGCTGCCGGCCTTCGTGGACATGCACGTGCACTTTCGCGAACCCGGGCACGAGTACAAGGAGGACATCCGTTCGGGCCTCGATGCCGCCGCGGCCGGGGGCTTTGCGCACGTGTGCTGCATGCCCAACACCACGCCGGTCAACGACCGCCGGTCGGTGACCGAAGCCATGGTGTCGCGCGCACGTGAGGTCGGTGGTCCGGCCCTCCATCCCATCGGCGCCATCACCCGTGGGCTCCACGGCCGCGAACTCACCGAGATGGCCGACCTGAAGGAGGCCGGGGTCGTCGGCGTGTCAGACGACGGGCGTTGCGTGACCGACAGCGGCGTCATGCGGCGCGCCCTCGAGTACGCGCGCACCTTCGACCTCCCGCTCATTCAACACGCCGAGGACCATGCCCTCACCCAGGGAAGCCAGATGCACGAAGGTTCGGTGTCGACCCGGCTCGGGCTCCGGGGCTGGCCTCGGGTGGCCGAAGACATCATCGTCGCTCGCGACATCCTGCTCGCAGAGGCGGTCGGGGCGCGCTACCACGTGGCTCACATTTCGACCGAGGGTGCGGTGCGCCTCGTGCGAGAGGCCAAGCAGAGGGGGCTCGCGGTCACGACGGAGGTCACCCCCCACCACTTGTTGTTGACCCACGAGGCGGTGGCCCTCGGTCAGAACGGCCTCGGGTACGACACCTTCTGCAAGGTGAACCCCCCGTTGCGCGAAGCGCGAGACGTCGCGGCATGTCGCGCCGGCCTAGCCGACGGCACGATCGACGCCATCGCCACCGACCACGCGCCGCACTCCAGCATCGAAAAGGACTGCGCTTTCGACGAGGCCAGTCCGGGGCTCATCGGGCTGGAGTTGGTCGTGCCGACGCTGCTGAAGCTCGTCCGCGACGGAGCGCTCACGCTCGACCGCTTCGTGGCCGCCCTCACCTCCGCTCCGAGCGGCATCGTCGGTCTCGAGGCGCCGACCCTTCGTGTCGGCGCGAGAGCCGACATCGTCGTCATCGACCCCGAACACACCCATGTGGTGGAGGCCGAGTCGTTGCACAGCAAGAGCCACAACAGTCCCTTCGTGGGTGCGACGTTCACGGGGGCCGTCGCCCTGACCGTGCTCCGAGGACAGCCCGTCTTCATCCGACCGGGAGCCTTCTCGTGAGCCAGGCGCCCGAAGATTCGCCTCGAAAGGGCTGGATCGTGCTCGCCGACGGCGCTCGATTTTCCGGCACGGTGTTCGGCAAGAAGGACATCATCGCCGCCGGCGAAGCCGTCTTCACCACCGCGATGACGGGGTACCAAGAAGTCCTGAGCGACCCCTCCTACACGGGGCAAATCGTCGCGATGACGGCGCCCCAAATCGGCAACACCGGCGTCAACGCCGAAGATACGGAAGGTCGAACCCTCGGGCCTCACGTGGCCGGATTCGTCGTGCGCGACGCTTCATCGCTGGTCTCCAACTGGCGGGCCGACGACACCCTCGACGCCCACCTCGCCCGTCACGGTGTCGTCGCGCTCGCCGATGTCGACACCCGCTCGCTCACCAAACACATCCGCGACCACGGGGCGCAAAACGCCGCCCTCGGGGCAGATGAGCCCGAAGCGCTTCTGCGGACCGCGCGGAGCGCCCCGGCGATGACGGGGTTGGACCTCGTCGCCCGGGTGACGCCAGCGGCGCCCTACCGATGGACCGAGGGGAGCGGCGTCTGGCGCGCCGCCGGCACGCCGGGCGTCCCGCGGGACGACGGTCCGGGGTCAGACAATCGCGCTGAGGTCACCGCCAAAGGTCGCGACCCGCGACACGTCGTCGTGCTGGACCTCGGCATCAAACGCAACATTCTCCGGTGCCTCGTCGACTTCGGGTGCCACGTCACCGCGGTCCCGGCGACGACCTCGGCCGACGAGATCCTCGCCCTGTCACCGGACGGCATTTTTCTCTCCAACGGTCCGGGAGATCCGTCGGCCGTGACCTACGCCATCGACACGGTCGCGGCGCTTCTGGGCAAAAAGCCGATGTTCGGCATCTGCCTCGGGCACCAGCTGCTGGCCCTCGCCGCGGGAGCACGCACCTACAAGCTCAAGTTCGGGCATCGGGGCATCAACCATCCCGTGAAGAATCTGACGACGGGGCGGGTGGAAGTGACGAGTCAAAACCACGGCTTCTGTGTCGACCTCGAATCCCTCCCCGAGCGGGTTCACCCGACCCACGTACATCTGAACGATGGCACCAACGCAGGGCTCGCCCTGAACGACCTCGAGGCCTTCGGGGTTCAGTTTCACCCCGAGGCGGCCGGGGGGCCTCACGACGCGCTCTACCTCTTCGAGCGGTTCGTCGCTCGGATCGACCATGCGCGTCGCCGCGCCTGACGCCAGAGGGCGCCCCCCTACGTCTGTGCCATGCCCCGCGCACTATTGAATGGGACCGTCGTGGCCGAAACCGACACCTTCGAGGAGGTGGACGGGAATGTGTATTTCCCGCCCGGAAGCCTGAAGCGCGATCACTTTCAGGCCCACGGCAAAACCACCGTCTGCGGTTGGAAGGGAACCGCCAACTACTACACCGTGGTGGCCGGTGACCGTCGCGCCGAAGCGGCCGCGTGGTACTACGCCGACCCCAAGCCGGCCGCCGCCAACATCAAGGACCACGTCGCTTTCTGGGGTGACGTGGTCGTCGAGCGATAGGCGTAGCCCTCGCTCGCCCGCCGGCACCCCCCAAGCCCGGCGCCTACTCGGATGGCAAAGCTCGCCAACCTTGTTGGCGCAACCGGCAAACATATGCCGAAGTTTGGCGCCTTAGGCCTTTGGCTGGCTCTTTGCTAGTCTTCGGTCGTGATGGGCAGGTCACGACGACAGACGCGCCGGCAGACGCTCGAGCTGTTGGGTTCGGTGGGTCTGGCGTCGACGCGATGGGCGGCGGCGTTGGGCGCCTCGGTCGCCGGGGCGACGAGTGGCTGCCTCAGTCCGACCCTTCCCCTTCCTCCTCCCGATGAGCCCGAGAACATCGCGTTCGATGAGGAGCTTGGGGGATGGCAGGTACGCGGCGCGTGCCAACCCGGGGCGACCGTCCTGGTGAAGAACCTCGCGACCGGCCTCATCACCGGCGTCGATGACCAGCGTGCGATCGGGCGCTACTTCGTCCTCGTCGAAGGGGAACCGTGCGACCGGATGGAGGTGTCGCAGCTCGTCGATGGCGAGACCTCGAGCGCCACCGGGTTTGTGCTGGAGGAACGCGTCAACGGCCTTACCGTGGCGGGAAGCTGCATTCCGGCGTAGGCGGTGTCCGGCCCGTGCATGGCCGGCACGCTCAGGGTCGGCGGGGCCCGACCCACCGGCGCCGCATCGGGCGGCCTCGAAGCGCCGCGGCCGGTGGCGGCGGCGCCGCACTTGGAGCGCCATCGTCAGCCGTGACACCCTGGTGGCGATGGAGAGAGCACCGTCGTCGTCGCCCACCGTTCTGGTCGTGGACGATGAGCCCGGGTTGCGCGAGGTATTGCAGATCACGCTGCGACGGCGAGGGTTCGCGGTCGAGCTGGCGGCGGGCAGCCGCAAGGCCGTCGCCCTCATCGAGGAGCGAGACGAGCCGTTTCCCCTCGTCATCACCGACCTCGTGATGCCGGACGGCTCGGGTCTCGACGTGCTGTCGGCCGCCCGCGGCCGAAGCCAAAAAACCCAGGTGATCGTGGTCACTGCGTATTCGACGGTCGAGAGCGCCATCGAGGCGATGCGTCAGGGCGCGTACGACTTCGTCACCAAGCCCTTCTCCCCGCAAGAGATCGCAGAGCTCGCCGACAAGGCGCTCGAAAAGAGCACGATCGTCGCCGAGAACCGCCGGCTGCGCGCGCACCTGGCATCGCTCGTGCCCCCCCCGGCGGAACCGGAGCCCCTCTTCGGCAGCGCGCCGTCGATGGACCGCGTCGCCACCCTGGTCCGCAAGGCCGCGAGCACCAAGACGACGGTGCTCATCACGGGCGAAAGTGGGACGGGCAAAGAGCGATGTGCCCGCTTGCTCCACGAGCTGAGCGACCGGTCGGGCCAGCCCTTTTGCGTCATCAATTGCGGCGCCCTGCCCGAGGCCTTGATGGAGAGTGAGTTGTTCGGTCACGAAAAGGGCGCCTTCACCGGAGCCGCCCAGAGCACGCACGGGCTTTTCCGTGAAGCGAACGGGGGGACGCTGTTGCTCGACGAGGTGGGCGAGCTTCCCCTGACCCTCCAGGTGAAGCTGCTTCGGGTGCTGCAAGAGCGTCGGGTGCGGCCGGTGGGGAGCAGCCGCGAGGTCGACATCGACGTCCGGGTCCTCGCGGCCACCAACCGCGACGTCGAAGCGGCGGTGGCCCGCGGCGACTTTCGCCAGGACTTGTACTACCGGCTCAACGTGATCCGCGTCGAGTTGCCGCCCCTGCGCCAACGACGCGAAGACATCGGACGCCTGGCGCGGCACATGGTGCAGCGATTCGCGACGGAGTTCGACAAACCGGTCGACGGGTTGAGCGCCGCCGCGCTGACGGCCCTCGAAGGGTACGCGTTCCCCGGGAACATTCGGGAGCTCGAAAACCTCATCGAGCGCGCCGTCGCCCTCACCTCGAGTTCCCTCCTCGAGCCGGACGATCTCCCCTCGAGCGTGACCGGGAACCCCAGCGACGCCCCCTCGCCGCCCCCCGCCACGCTCCCGACCGAAGGCTGCGACCTCGACGCGCTCCTGGCCGACACCGAGCGTCAGTATCTCCGGCTCGCCTTGCGCGAGAGCGAAGGCAACCGCACCAAGGCCGCCGAGCGACTCGGGATAAGCTTTCGCTCGATGCGCTACCGGCTGCAAAAGCTCGGGATGGACGTCGAAGGAGGAGATTGACCCACCCCTGCAAAAAGGTAGGGCCCTTGACCTGTTTCCTCTTCGAAAGCGCAGCCCGAGCCCCGTGGGGGCCCGCGCAGGCCGTGGGTCCGCTAAGCACGGTCCTTGCAGAGAGTCGCTGGCGATGGCGATGAATGCACTGCCTGGCCGCTCCCGCCTCGCGTACCGCCGCGGCTATACCCTGCCGGAGTTGATGGCCGCGTTGGGCATGGTCGCCATCATGGCGGTGCTCGCCCTCGCCGGGTATCGCCGTTACCTCGACACCGTGAAGTCGGCCGAGGGCAAGGACTTGGTCACCACCATCAGCGCGGGCCAAACCGGGTACTTCGAAAGCACCCAGGGGTATCTGAGCTGCGGGACGAACCTGACCGACTACTACCCGAGCGCTCCGAACCGACAAAAACGTACCCTGCGCGCGCCCGCCAACCCCCAAGCTCCATGCTACGATCTCCTGGGCGTCGACAGCCAAGCGCCGAGTTACTTCAGCCTCGTGACCGTGGCCGGCTTGCCCTCCGACAGCGTCCCCTCGCTGCCCACCACCGGGAGCTTCACCCCCGCCCCCGGGCGCCCGTGGTTCGTCGCCATGGCGGTGAGCGACATCGATGGGGACAGCAACCTCGGGTACTTCTCCACGACTTCCTTTTCACCGGGTGACGTGGCGACCCTCAACGAAGGCGAGTGATGGACGCAAATTGTCACTTCACCCGCGCCACCTCGCCGCGGAGCGTCACCCTACATCATCGCTCTTGTCGTCGATCCCGCTCCTTCGCGGCTTTGCGCCTTCTCCCGCCACTGGCACGGAACCTGAATATTGACCGTTCGGACTCGCGAGGCTGCTTGTTCATGTCACCCCGTCTCACCCTCCCCACCGACCCCTGCCGCGCCCTCCCTTCGGGACCCTTTTCTTCGGGACGGGGCGCCCGCGAGACGATCGCGTGGCGCTGGAGGCAGAGGCGCGCCCTGGGTCAGCGGGGCTTTACGATGGTGGAGCTCCTGGCGGTGGTGGCCATGGTGGGCATCCTCGCCGCCATCGCGCTGGTGGGATACCGGCGCTACCTCAACGCCTCGAAGACGGCCGACGCCAAGGCCGTGATGAGTGCCATTCGCATCGGTCAGGAGTCGCATCGCGCCGAGACCTTGGGCTACCTCGACTGTTCGACCAGCCTCACGGATTGGTACCCGTCGGCCCCCAACGGCAAGCGAAAGAACTTCGTGAACCCGAGCCACTCGGAGCACGCCTGTTGGCAGATGCTGAACGTGACGACGGACGCGCCGACGACGTTCGGATACGCCGTGGTCGCCGGCAACCCAGGCGCGGCGCCGCCCGTGCCGTCGACGAGCGACGCGCCCACGTGGCCCGCGCCGACGACCGAACCCTGGTACGTGATTCAGGCCGCTGGCGACCAAGATGGCGACGGCGTGCTGTCCCTCCTCCTCACCTCGTCGTTCAACGGCGAGATCTACGTGGAGAACGAAGCGGAATGACCGTTCGTCGCTGGTGTTCTCCGCTGGTGTTCGCCAGCCCTCCCTAGCGGCCGAAGGCCGCCCCTTCACCCTCGAAAGAACCCTAAGGCTCGCAGCCCACCGATGTCTGGGTCGACCCCCGTCGACCCCGAACCCTACCCCTGCGGCGTGAACGCTCTCGTCGAGCGCGCGTGTCCGTCTTTTCAAGCACCCATTCGGAGAAACAACCCCATGAAAGCCTTCAAGAAAAGCAGCAAGCGCGGCTTCACGCTCGTCGAGTTGATGATCGTCGTCGCGATCATCGGCGTTCTCGCCGCCCTGGCGATCTACGGCGTCCGCCGCTATCTCGCGAGCTCGAAGACGTCCGAAGCGAAAAACAACATCGGCGCCATCGCGCGCGGTGCCGTCGGCGCCTACGAGCGGGAAACCGCCGCCGCCGAACTCGTCGCCGAAGGCGCGGAGTCCACCGCGGCCAGCCACTCGTTGTGCGAGTCGGCCGCTGCGGTCCCCGTCGCCGGTCCTCCTGCGGGCAAGAAGTACCAGCCTCAGACCGCGAACGGCCTCGACTTCGAGGCGGGCGACTCGACCACGGGGTGGCAGTGCGTCAAGTTCAACATGACTCAGCCCATCTACTACCAGTACTGGTACACGAAGGACGGGATGAACGCGGCCGGCAGCAACCCCGCCGCCTGTACCACCGACTGCTTCGAGGCCGGCGCCGTGGGGGACTTGGATGCGGACGGGACCTTCTCGCGCTTCGCGGTGACCGGCACGATCAATGCCACGACTCAGAAGCTCCGGACCGCGACCCAGGTCTACGAAGAGGACGCGCTGGAGTAGTCGTCCCTCAGACCCCCTCGTTGCGCTTCGAGCGCCACGAGGGACCAAAGACGCGGCCCCTCGGACCCCGAGGCGGCCGCGTTTGCTTATGGCGGCATCGACGACCACACTCACTCCCCTCGCCCGCTCGCGCCATGAACCGCTCCCGCACCGCTCCCGAGCTCGCCGCCCTCGTGTCTGTAGGCGCGTGTCTGCTCGCGGTCGTGGTGCCCGCGTTTCTCCGCAACCTCCGATTCTCCAAGCAGTCGGAAGCGGTCGACGGGCTCAATACGCTGGTCACCAATGCGTTGAGCTACGCTGAGGGCCGCCCCCAGGACATCTGCTTTCCCCCGAGCGCCCCGCTGACGCCGGCGGAAGTTCCCCGCGGGGCTCCGGCCCTCGACCCGCCCGAGGCGTGGGAACACCTCACCTGGAAGTCGCTGCGCTTCGGCTTCGACGCCCCGCACCACTTCTCGTTCAAATTCGACAGCCGTTTGGAACCGAACTCGCGGGTGATGCACTTCACGGCGACCGCCCACGGCGACCTCGACGGGGACGAGGTGCTGTCGACGTTCGAAGTCCGGGGGGCCCGGGCCCCCGGCCAGGCCCCCCGCGTCGCGCCCGGGCTGTTCGTCGACCGGGAGGTGGAGTGAGCCGACGCCGTTCGGGGTGGGTCCGGTCCGCCCTCGCTGCCCTGCTCGTGGCCGGGGGGATGTCGGCCGTGCACGCGGTGCGCGGTGCGCTCTTCGCGACCGACCAAGAGGTCAAGAATCGGCGCGACGTGTACTTTCTCCCGCCGCCGTCCCAAGTCGAAGCGATGTCGCTCGGCTATCGGTACGCGGTCGCCGATGTGATCTGGGCTCACGTGCTGGTGACGCAGGGCTTTCGCTCCAAGGAGAAGCGGCGCTTCGAAAACCTCAACCGGCTCTACGACGTCATCTACCGGCTCGACCCGCAGTGGCGCACGCCCTACCTCATGGCCGACGCGCTGTTGTCTTTTCAGGCGTCGAAGATGTCCTACGAAGACACCCTGAAGGTGCGGGAAATCCTCGAACGGGGGGTCAAAGAGCGCCCCTACGACGCGGAGATTTGGCTCAACCTCGGCCAATTCGTCTCGTACCTGGCCCCGGCGAGTTACCTCGAGCCCGACCACCCCGACGTGGCCGCGCGCTGGCGACGGGAAGGCGTCGCCTACCTCGCCCGCGCGGCCGAGGTCGGCGGCGGCGACGATCGCTTTGCCTGGCAGGCCCTCGGCGGGGCCAGCATCCTGAAGAAGGCCGGGGAACAAGGCGCGGCGCTTCGTTTTCTCGCCTCGGCCTACGAGCGGGCCACCGACCCCGAGCTTCGGCAGAACATCCAGTGGCAGCTGCGCCGCATGGAGGCCGCCTCTTCGGACGCCGCGAACGCGTTGAAACAACTGCGCCTCGACGCGGTCCGAGCGCGCGAGGAGGCGTTCAAGGCCGCCATGCGAGAAGAGCTCCCCTTCATCAGCCGGACCTCGGCCCTGTTGATGGGGCCCCGACCCGCACCCGCGGCCTGCGCGGGCGGCAGCGACGATGCGCTAACGTGCGCCACCGACTGGCGGACCTGGTCCCAACGATTCGACGCCCGACGCGGACCGCGCCGCGCATCGATGCAGGAAGTCCCTCTGCGGTCGGTCGAAGAAGGCCCAGCCGAAGGGAGGCCAGACGACGCGACGCCCGACGACGCGACGCCAGCCGACACGACGAACGCCGACGGCCCGAATGCCGGCCGGCCGAGATGACACGGGCGAAGGTCGTTGCGACGCCCGTCCGCGACCTCACTTCTTCTTCTTTTTCTTCTTTTTCTTCTTCGTCGCCGCCGGCGCGGGCGCGGGCTCTTCGGCTTTGAACCGCACCACGGCCGTCGCGGTCTTTCCGGCGCCGACCGAGACGGTGCGACTCATGGTGCCCCGGCTGCTGTGCTTGAAGACGACGGTATGCGAGCCAGCGGTGACCTTGACCCCGGATACGGGCGTCTGCCCCCGAGGGCGGCCATCGATGATGACGCTCGAAGGAGGCACGGAGTTGGCGTTGATGAACCCGAACTGCGAGGCCGTATCGGAGGTCGGCGCCGGCGGTTGCGGCTCGGAGGTGGGCGGCTGCGGCCCGGGGGTGGCCACCGGGGTCTCGGTCGGCGCTTCCTCCTTCTCGAGCTCGATGTCGAGTTCGAGCTTCTCCTCGACGCCGTCGAAGTCGAGCACCTTTTCGTAGTCGCGGTAACCGCTGAGACGGGCCACGACCTTCCACTTCTTGGTGGTGTCGAGCGTTTGCTCGACCTTGCCGCCGACAAAGGCGAGCTTCGACGTCTCGTCCGTTCCACCGTCGCGCACCTCGACGAGCTCCACCTCGGCCCCGCGCGTGACGAGCGCGAAGATGGTCTTGACCTTCAGGAGCGGCAGCTTGATGTCGTCGATGGAGAAGGTCTTTCCTGGTTCCAGCGTGACCTTCTTCGTCACTTTGCCGAAGGTGTCGCCTCCGACGAAGGTCAGCTCGACCTCGCCCGGCTCGAGGCCGTCGAGTTCGAGAGGCAGCTTGCCCTTTTCTTTCCCGTCGATGAGGACGGTCACCTCGGCGTCCTTCATCGTCGTGGCCAGCGACAACTTGGCCGGTGCCTTGGGCTCGTCGGGGGAAGCCGATTCATCCGCCGACGGCAGCGGGGGCGCGAGCTCCGGGTCGACGCCGAGGGCGATGTCGACGCTCATCGACTTGCCGCCCTCGACCTCGATGGTGTTGCGACCCGCGAGCTGCCCGTACACCACCCGAATGTTGGCCGCGCCGGGTTTCAGCTCCACGACACAGGGGGTGAAGTCACAACGCTTCTGGCCGTTGATGTAGACCTTGGCCGTCTCGACCGACTTTTTCTTGTGGCTTGCGTTGATGGTGACTTCGGCGTCGGAGGCGCTCCGAAGATAGAAAACGCCGGCGATGCCGAGCGCGACCATCGCCGCCGCGACGAGCAACAAGAGGGACTTGCTCGTCCCACGGCTCTGGCCGTCGCTTTCGGTACGGGTCCGCTCCGTCTCCGGGATGGCGGCGGCGGCTTGCGATGGGCTCCACGACGGGGGACGAGACGACGCCGCGGCCGGCCCGCGGGAGGTCGCCCCCGCGCCCGGCCCCGACACTGCGCCCGAAGACCCAGGACCGGAGATGTCGCGCGGGACCGGCGCTGGCGCCGGAATGCGGGGCATGGGCTCGACGCTCACCGCCCGACGCTCGACCGGCTTCGCACTGCGACCCGAGCTCGCCAGCAGCGCGGCGGCCTTGCCTACGTCGGGCTTGAGGCTCGAAGGTGCCGCCGACGCCGGCGCTCGCCCGCTCTTCGCGGGCCCGAGGTCGCCGAAGAGGTCGGACGTCGAACGATCGAAGACGCTGGTCGCCTCCTCGTCGTCGTCCCAGTCGAGCTCGGCGGTGGCGGGGGCACTCGAGGCGGGGGAAGGGCCGCCAGCCGGCGGCCGGCCGGAGTCGCCGACGAGGGCGCCGACCGAGGCGGGCTTCACCGACAGCGCCGGCGTCTCCGAGTCGCGTCCTGCTCCCGAGCGCTTGGACTTCGGGGGCTTCGGCGCGGGAAGAGCACTGGAACTCGAACGCTTGCTCGCCGGGGGCGCCTTGGGCGCGGGAAGACTGGAGGGCGGAGCCTTCTTCGACGGGGGCGGGAGGCGACTCGAGGTGGCCCCGACCCCACCCCGCTTGGTCTCCGGAGCGGCCGGGATCGACGACTTCTTCTTGGTGAGACCCTCGAACACGTCGAGGTCGCTGCCCTTATCCTCTGCCATACGAACTCCTCACCGCGAACCATCCCCCGACCACGTGGATGCGCCCTTGAAGGTTGGGGCCGGGACCACGCCGTGTTGCAGGCGGCGCGGGAAGATACCCGCCTCCACGGCGCTTGGCCAGCCGTATCCCCGACTGTGCGCAGTATAGGCAGAGCGTTTTCCGTTCCGCCAGGTTCAGGGCACGCTGGCCGTACTTTTCCGACGTCGACGCACGGCGCGTCGAAACGGCGGCGCTTCAACTGTCCTCTTTTTTCTTTTTCTTCTTCTTGAAGTAGCGGATGCGGCGCGCCTGCAGGGGATGCCACGTCGCGAGCGGAACCACAGGGGTGTCGACGAACATGCGTCCGGCCCCCGGTCCCGCTTTGCGGACCAGCCGCATGGGCGCGGCCAGCCGCACCCCGCGTCCCGAGAGATCGGTATCGCCACCGAGGGCAAGAGGGAGGGGCGCGGCGAGGGCGAGGGCTTCTTCTCCCACCCCGAGCCGTGCGGACAGCCAGTCTCGCCATGCCGCGGCCGGGAGGGGCGCGGCCGCCTCGGCGTACACGAGCATGCCCGCATCGTCCTGGACCGCGGCCACGGCGATCACGGGCGCCGAGGCCTCGGCGAGCGCCGTCCCCGAAGCGATCCGGACCGCGGGGCCGACCGCTGCCCGCGGGGCGACGGCAAAGGCGTCGGGCGTGTGCCAGAGCGATGGGGACGACGCCGAGGGCCCCGTCGCTGGCGGCTGAAAGGCCATCACGGTCTCCGGACCGCCGCCGCTTCCCCCGGAGGCTTGCGGATCTACGCCGTCGGCGGCGGTCTCGGGGGCGTCGGCGCCCGAGGCCACCATCCGGGGGTCGACCTTGAGCACCGTCACCGCCTGGCCGGCGACCTCCGTCGTGCCCTTGGCCAGAGCGTACGGAAAACCGTGTTGCGGCAACCCTTTCACCGTCCACGCGCCCCCCTCGTCGAGCGGCGGGCCCGGGAGCACGTAGCGCATGGTCAGGTAGAAAAAGTCGCGGCCCTCGCGCTTGATGTACCGCGGGAAGTTCATCAGCCCCATGCCGCGAACGAGGCGCCGCGCACGAAACGACCAGCCCTCGAGACCCCGGACCTGACCCTCGCGCTCCCAATCCCGCCGAAGAGGTCGCCCGAGTTCCTCGAAGCTCTGCTCTGGACCCACCCGATAGAATTCGAGGCCGCTGTGGCCGGCGTTCATGTCCAGGGCGATGCCGTAGTCGCAGCGGGATTGAATCATCGCCCGCGCGAGCGAGCCCGGCGACAGATCGGCCCCGTAAAAGTACCCGGCGAAGCCCTCCTCGGTGAGGCAAATGCCGGTGCGGGTGGTGTGGGTCTTGTCTTCCCAATCGGCTGGGGTACCGCCCCACCACGTTCGACCGTAGGGGTTGAACTTCTTGTCGATGACCAGCGCCGTCATGTTCTGGCGGTAAGACGCGATGTCGGGCGGAATCACGGGGTCGCGGGGCCAACTCCCGAACGCGAGACTGCCATCACGCTTCGTGGCCACCGTGGCCGCGTAGGGCTTCGGGGGGAGGTAGACCACCCCGTCCGCCATCATTCCGTACTCCCCATGAAGCGCCTGAAACCCGGCGTTCATGGCGGCCGCGACGCGTCGGAGGACCTTGGGTTCCCGCGGAATCACGCCCGGACCCGTGGCGCCGGTGGCGCTCTTGGGTTCGGCCGTCCCCGCCATCATGTTGAGTTGGACGACCCGAGGATCCCACAACGCGATGTACACCCGCGTCGCTTTGCGGCGACGGTCGCCGCGGATGTACGTGGTGACAAACGTCGGCGGCAAGCCAGGAAGGTGGTGGATGAATGGGTCGTCGGTCTTTCCATTCCATTGGCCCTCGCCTTCGAGCGAAGGCGTCACCCAGGGCTCGAGGGGTGGGGGGGGAAAGCCGATGTCCGGATCGGTCGGGACGCGCTGGACCACGGGCGCGAGCTCGTCGCGTCCGAGGTCCTCGGCGATGGCCTCGGCCCCCGTATCGCCGGTGAGCTCTTCGGTTTGCGAAGCCAGCACGTCTTTGGCAGAAAACGCGATCGCCTTGACGTATTGCATCATCTCGTCACCGACGACGCCGCGGACGCGGTCGACCGCCCACGTGACGAGGTTGCCGGGGCGCCGATCGACCGGCGCTTCCACCGTCAGCCACTCCGGCACCGCGAGCGGGGCCGAGAGCGCGATGTCGGCGCGCCGGCCGTCGGCCGCGAGGCGAAGCCCCGACGCACTGAAGTCGAGCGTGAGGGAGGCCGGCGGCGCCTCGAGGCGGTACGTGTACTGCGCGATGCCGTCGCGGCGTCCGGTCGCCTGCCATCGGGTGATCGCGGCCTGGAGGCGCTCACGACGTGACCATTCGGCGCGCGCGCCGTCATCGGCCGCGCCCCGAAGGTCGAGCAGCCGTATCGTGCTCGGCGCTTCGCCGTCCACGTCGGTCGCCTCGGCGAAGGCGACCCAAGGCCCGACCGCGATGGGGGCGAGCTCGTCGACGCCGGTGGTCTCGGTGAGGTTGAACACCGGGCCGACCGACATCAAGGACCCCTCGGCGGTCAGACGGGCCGAGGTGAGAAAGATGTCGTGGGGCTCATCGGCCGACGGCCGGGCCCGCATCACCACCGGCGTGGACCGGGTGACGGCGGCCCACGGGTTCCCCCGAGGTCCTTCCAGCCAGAGAATGCCACCGCGGTCCACCTCGAGGCCGCGGCGGTCGAGGGTCGCGGCGAGCGCCTCAGACCGCCCGCCATCGACGGTCGGGGCGCCCATCAGGACGCTCGCGGCGAGCCCGAGCCCCGCCCCCGCGACCATCACCGCGCCCTTGACGACATAGCGACCCATGGTTTCCGCCCGATCCAACGCCGGTTAACAGATAACCATGCCCCAAGCCAGTCGACGACGAGCCCGGGACCCCGAGTGCGGGCTCCGGGTCGAGCCGGCGGGCCCCCTCACCGCCGATGCCTTGGTCGACTTCTTCCGTCACCACGCCCGAGGTTGCTACTGCCGGTGGTGGCACTTCGAAGGTGACGACCTGTCCTGGCAAGGTCGATGCAGCGTCGAACCGGAGGTCAACGAGGCCGAGGCTCGCGCCGCGCTCCGCCGCGGAGATTCGAGTGCGCGGGGGGTCGTCGCCTGGTACCCCGAGGTACCGGGCATCGTCGGCTGGCTCAAGGTGTCGCCTTGCGCGGCCGTGGCCAAGTTGTATCGCCGGCGCCTGTACCGAACGCTCTCTTGTTTCGAGGGTGAACGGAGCGGGGTCTGGACCATCGGCTGCATGCTGGTCGACCCCGCGCACCGCCGTCGGGGGGTCGCCCGAGCCCTCGTCGGGGGCGCGGGCGAACACGCCCGCGGGCACGGCGCCGCCCCCGGCGAGGCCCCACCCCGCCCACCCCCGGGCCCCCGCGCCC
>JBCCLB010000039.1:0-59569 GCA_039027095.1 Myxococcota bacterium | reverse complement strand
GGGTTGTGGGCGTGCTGCCCCCGCTCCATCACCTCGCGGTTGGGGGCGGCGCCATGCTCTGTGTCGCCCACCGCCCCGTGGGCGGCGGTCTCTCCCCCCACGGACGAGACCTCCCCGTATCGGGCGAGCGGTCACAGCGGCGCTCCGAGGAAGGGGAAGGTGTCCGTCTGGACTCCATCGTCGGCGGCGATGGTGTCGTCGAAGCCATTGAGGGCGCCCAACGCCAAGACGGAGTAGCTTCGCTCGATCACGTCGTCGGCCGGGGTGCGACCCCCACATCCGCCCGCGCCCGCGGGCACGGCCCCGACGATCTCAGCCTCGAGGCCGAGGTACGTGCCGCAGGTGCCGCTCGAGGACAACACGTAGAGCTGGTCGTCTGCGAGCACGCCCGCGAGAAACGAGTAGCGGTCAGCGGGGTCTTGGTCGGCCACCAGCTGGTTGCCGCAGTCTTCGTCGAGTCCGTCGAGCACGGCGAGGCTGAACTCGATCTCGTCGGCGAACGAGCTCCAATCGTCGGGCCCGGCCTGGTTGTAGGCATCCTTGGTCGCGTTGGCGGTGGCGGCGTCGGGATTGAACGCTTCGATGAGCGCGGTGCTGATGGCAGGCCGTCCGGTGCGGTCGATTTGGGTGCCCGGCGTCGGAGGATTGTTTTCTCCCCGCGGCATCGCGGCCATCCCGCCCGCGCCACTTCCGCCCTGGCCGTTGCCGCCGGCCGAAGTCGTGCTCGTCGTCGTCGTGCTCGTCGCCCCGCCGGAGCCACCAGAGCCCGTCGGCATCGGATCGTCGTCGTCACCGCAACCCACCGCGAGCACCGAAGCGATCGCGACCAGGCCTACTCGTACCATTGCCTTGTTCATCATGAATTCTCCTGCGTGCGATCAGTTGGCCTGGTGGGTGCTGGCCCAGACCCCGAGGAGGGGGCCGGCGCCGGTGACCACCGATTTGTCGATTTCGATGACGATGCTGAGCACGTCTTGACCGGCGAAAAAGTCACTCGCCGGCATGTCGTTGGGGCCCGATTGCAACTGTCCGCGGAGCGCGCTGCCCGTCGCGCTGTCGAGAAGGGGACAGCCATCGGCGTCGAAGGTCAGCGCATTCTGCGCGACGGCGTTCTTCACGATGTCCGTGGTCTCCGTGAAGCCCGCGAACTCCATGAAGAAGGGGTCATTGCGCGGGCCGGCGAAGACGCGCATCGCACCCGACGCACTGGTGATGCCGGCCTCGGCGCTCGCGTCGCCGACGACGTATTCGCCGCCGCCCCAGCACTCGATCTCGGTCGGGGTATAAAATTGACAGAGAATGGGGGTCTCGGTCTGCGTCATCCCGTATCCCATCGAGGAATTGACGTGAAAGACGTAGACGACGTCCGTGCTGAACGCGGCGCCGTCCCCCGCGAGGGGAAAGACGTCGAGCGCGAGCCGGAGGTTCTGCGCGTCGGGGGACATCCACGCGAACAAGTCGGTGATGTCGGCGGTCGGTTCGTTGGTGGCGCCGGGGGCGTCGATGTGGTCTGCCGCGAGGAGGCCGTTGGCAAACGTGCCTCCCGCGACGATCAGGCCGATGGTGGCCAATCGCTTCTTCATGTCGCGTGATCTCCTCGAAAGGGCGAAGCCGGCGGTCAGCGCCGGGGTCTCTTCGCCTCGGGTTTGGAGGTCGATACGGGGGGAGGCCGGAGTCGGATCACCCCCGGCCGAAAAAAATCGAAATTGGCGCTCCCCGAGACGAACAAATCCGGCGTGGGCTCCGCTGCGTATTCCGAGCACGATGTTGTCCGCCTCGTCCGACCTCGCGCTCCCGTGGGAGCGACGTGCGTTTTGGGCGCGGCTTGACGCGTCGGCGCCCACCCCGCAAAAGCGCGAGCTTCCCGTGGAGGAACCGACCGACGTCGCATGTCTCGAGGCCATCGCGGCCCGGCGTGACCGTGAGGCCTTCGCCGTGCTCTACCGCCGCTATGCGCCGCGGGTGCGTGCCTTCCTCCTGCGCCGCCGCGCGGAGCCATCCGCGGCGACGGACGTCATGCAAGACGTCATGCTGACGGTCTGGCACAAGGCGGACCGCTACGACCCGCAACGGGCGTCGGTCGCGAGCTGGGTCTTCACGATCGCTCGCAACCGCTACATCGATCGCGTGCGTCGCGAGCGGAGGCCCGAGCCCGAGCCCGAAGAAGAGGTGGCGCCGAGCGATCGCGCGCCCGACCGCCGCGTCGATGCCGACCGTCGCCACGCTCGGGTCCGCGCGGCCGTGGCGAGCCTCCCCGAGGAGCAGCGTCAACTCATCGCGCTGGCCTATCTCGAGGGGCGATCGCAGACCGAGATCGCGGCGGCCACGGGCTTGCCTCTCGGCACCGTAAAGTCACGGTTTCGCTTGGCGATGAAGAAACTGCGCGCCACCATGGCGTCGGTCGGGGAGGAGGAAGCGGCCTCATGACCGAGCCTCGTCATCACCTCACCGACGAGCTGCTCCTCGGGTACGCCGCCGGCGCCCTCGACGAGGCGCTGTCGCTCTTCGTGGCGACGCATCTCACGTTGTGCGCCCGGTGCCGCGCGCAAGCGGCGTGGCTCGAGGCGGTCGGCGGTTCGATGCTCGAGGACGTCAACCTCGACGGTCGCGACGAGGCCTCGGCGAATGTGACGGAGACCGCTCGCGGGCTCGACGAGGCGCTGGCTCGGCTCGACCGAGAAGCGCCCCCGTCTTCCGTGGTACCCGCGCTCCCCCCCCGCGCGCTGGGGCCACGGGACGACCCGATGCTGGCGCAGATCCCAGAGCCTTTGCGCCGCTACGTGCCGCTCGACGACAACAACAAGATCGTGTGGTCGACGCGCTTGCCGGGGGTGGGTCAGGTGACGCTGCCCCTGGAGCACCGGGGCTACCGCGTGGCCATCAACTACCTCCGGGGCGGTCTCCAGGTGCCCCGACACACCCACGACGGCATGGAGTACAACCTCGTGCTGACCGGCGGGTTTTCCGACCGGGGGTTGAACTTCGAGCGCGGCGACGCCGCCATCGCGGGGGCTGAGCTCACCCACGCGCTCGACATTCATCCGGGCGCGCCCTGCATGTTGTTGTCGGTGATGGAGCACCCGCTCGTCCCCGCGTCCCCGCTGGCCAAGCTGCTGAGCCGCATCCTTCCCATCTAACTCCCGGCTCCGACACGGCCTTCCGGCTCGCCCGCCCGGGTAGATCGAATCGACCCGTCGCCCGTAAAGTGTCCGCCATGGTTTCGCCTCGCATCTGGTTGACGCTCCTCGGACTCCTCGGGGTCGCGTGTGCTCCGCCGCCGACGCCTCCTGTGACCCCCGACCGCGCCGCGCCGTCCGACGCGCCGGAGACGACCCCCAAAGTCTTCGAACTCGCCCGCGCCGTGGGGGATGCCGAGGAGGCGCCGAAAGATGCCGTGTCTTCCCGCATCACCGCCGTGACCGTGTACTCGGATCGCGCGCTCGTGACCCGGGAGGCCGCGGTTCAACTCAAAAAGGGCAGCAAGGCGTATCACTTCGCCCAGCTCCCCGGGTGGGTCGACGAAGGGTCTGTCCGGGCCGGGACCACCGAGGGGAAGATCCTCGACGTGAGCGTGGCGCGACAATTTCTCGCGCGCTCCAGCGACGAGGGCTTTCGCGAGGTGGAAAAGGCCCACCGCGCGCTGCTCCGACGACAGCAAGCGCTGAACGACGAGCTCGCGATCCTCGATGCGCAGAAGGAGCACGTAGGGTCGATCAAGGTCTACTCTCTGGAGAAGCTCTCCACCGACGCGGTCACCCGCGACGTCGACGTCGGGCAGTACGGGGAAGTCGTCGATTTCGTGAGCGGAAAGCTGCGCGCGACGGCGCAGGCGCGCCGCGACCTCGAGGCGAAGTTGGAAGACCTCCAACCCGAAGTCGCCGCCAGCGCCCGGAGGGTGGAAGAGCTGAAGCGCCTGACGACGCTGGAGCAGACGACGGTGACGGTCACGGTCGAGGCGGCGTCGGCCCGACCCGGGACCCTCCGGCTCACCTACGCCACGCCGGGCGCGACGTGGGAGCCTGTGCACGAGATGCGGGCGCGCCGCGATCAGCCCGAGAAGGTCGCCCTGACCTCTTTTGCCGTCGTCACGCAGACGACGGGGGAAGACTGGACCGGGGCGGCGTTGAAGTTTTCGACCCAGTCTTCTTTGAATGCGGAGCAGATCCCCGAGCTCGAGCGGTTGGCCCTCGGGGAAACCCGCACCGTGACCCGTTCGACCAAGACCACGACGTCGACGTTCTCGCGGGCCCAGCGGGCCTACGAGGAACAAAATCGGTTCTGGAACCAGCTCAACCAGAACGCCTCAAAAAAGACGTCCGACATCAAACGGTTTGAGCAGGTCTACGAGAGCAATCTCGAGTCGCTCGAGCGCGTTCAAGACAAAACGGTCGAGATCTTCCAGGGCCTTCAGCGCCGGGGCACCACCGCCCATTTCGAGGCCATCGAGCCGGGGGTCGTCCGCAGCGACGGCCGCCCGGTGAGGCTCCCCATCGGGGGCAAGACCATCGCGTCGCGAGACAAGATCGTGGCGGCCCCCGAGCAGTCCCTCAACGCCGCCCTCACCCTGAGAATGACGAACGGCGTGGGCCAGGCGTTGCTGCCGGGGCGGGTATCACGCTTCTACGACGGCGCCTTTCTCGGCATGACCGACCTCGATTTCGTGGCGCCGGGGGAGAATTTCGACGTCTTTTTCCGGGTCGCCGACCAAGTAAAGCTCACCCGGGAGCTCGACCGAAAGATGAGTTCCATCTCTCGGGCCACTCGGCACCGCATGAAGCTCTCGTTCGTCACCACGGTCGAGAACCTCGGCACCCGGCCCGTCACCATGACCCTCGCCGAGCGCGTACCCGTCTCGGAGAGCAGCGACATCCGCGTGAGCCGGGTCGTCATCACGCCGCGGGTCAGCCCCGACGTCGAGGGGATCGCCCGGTTCGACCTCTCGCTCGCTCCGGGCGAAAAACGTGAAGTCCGGGTGTCCTATCAGGTCGACTACCCGCCCTCGCTGATCCTCGACGTCAAGCGCCGTCGCAAATCCGAACCCCTCCCCGCGGCACCCTCCCGCCAGCGCCGCCTCGAAGAAGACCTGTTGGACTTCGAGCAGAAGTTTTAGCTGCCGTCAGCGCCCGGCGCTCGACCGGCTCGGGCTAGACAGGCGAAGAGGCTCCTCGGGTGACACGCGGACCCATGCGGTCACCGGTTCCATGTGTCACCTCGGGGTACCACCTTCCCGGGGTTGTCACCTCCGAGCACCACGTTGTCCTACGGCGCACGTGTTCCGGGCGCCTCGCCCGACCATCTCGCCGGGGCCACATGAACGAAGAACCTGCTCATGCGGTCGCCCTGGGCAGGCGGCGCGGCGGCGTTGGAGACGTTGACCGGCATGGTTTATGAGAGTCGGTGGTTTCATGTGCATGAACCAGCGCCATCGAGAGCGTCGTCGTCGGCGACGCTTCACGCTTCCTCACGCCGCTTTCGGTTGCGCCTTGGTCTCGCTGGTGGCGTGCGGCGATCGCGTCGACATCGAGCCGAATCAGAGCCCGACCATCGAGGGTGAGATACCCGAGGTCGAAGTCACGACATGCCGTTCTGGCGCCGTGCGGTTCGTGGGCGACGTTGCGGACGTGGCGGTGGATGAAGACTGGTGCACAGACCTGATGGTGAGCACCAATTCGTCGCGCTCCGTCTTCGCTCCTGAGGAACGTCTGTTGGCGGAGGGTCGCTTATCCGGGCCTCTGGTGTCGATTTTTGTCGGCGACGGCGAGCTCAGGGTCGACGCACCGGATGTTGCAAGCCTTGATCGCGCCGTGGTGGGGTGGCCGCCCCCGTTGGGGTCGCCGGGCACCGAACCTTTGTGCGCAGGGCCAGGGAGTTGGTTTGCGCGACAACGTTCAGGTTCCGACACGCCGGAGCGCCCTTACTGGCAAGCGCGTTTCGAAGACCTGTCACGACTCATGCCCTGCCAACCGGGCGATGCGTCGATCGTCATCGAAAGTAGCGATTCATCGGCGGTCGGGTCCATGGGCGGAGGATTTGCGGCTAGCGTGGCGAGAATCTTCTCGGCAGGAAGCGGCGAATTTCGGATCTTTCTCGATAACGGAGCCTACGTCTTTGCTCGTCTCGAAGAGGCCTTGATAAAGGAGCGCGGCACGCCGCCCGAAGCGGGGGACTACACGATTGCCGACGCTTTCGCGTGGTACGACGGGGAGTTCTTCTGTGCCGGCCGCGGAACGGTGACCTTGGTGGGACCGGGAGGCAGTGCGCGCGAGACGACGGTGTCCATCACGGACTTGGGAAGCGCGGGCGCGTGTCCGGGAACGCCCATCGACGGGGCGCTCGACGTGTTTCGGCTCCCCGGAGACCCGTTCCAACCCTTCCCTTGATGATGGCGCGCCGCGACCCTCGTCCCCCCGAGGGTTCAGGCGGCGGCGGTAAGGCCTACGCGTTGGGCGGCCGCCATCAACGCCTGACGCCACGTGGTGAGTTCGTCTGAGGGGCCTTCGACGTGGAGTAGGGATGGGTCATCCATGAAGCCGAAGAGGTAGGCGAGCACCGCCGGGGTGGGGCCGCGTACGGTCACGGCGGGCCGCTCGGGGGTTTGGTAGAGCACCCGGCACGCGTCGTCGCGCTTCAGGATCCGGACCGGCACCACCTCGTCGGGAAAAGCGAGTCCGCCCCCGGCCGGCGCCTCGACCTCGGGGCGAACCGACATCATCGCCCAGGCGACCTCCATGCGCTCGGGGGTGGTGGTGGGATCCGGCATGAACGACATTCCGAGCCCGACCAGGGCGTCGAGGGCTTGCCGCACCGTGTGGCTCGGCTCCCGCAGACCGTACACGGTGACCCCCGCGGGGGGCGGGAGCTCCTTGCGTTCGATGACGCCGGCGCTTTCCAGATGGCGCAGGCGCCGGGTCAGCATGTCCGACGCCATCCCGGGTTGCTTGGCGGCGAGGTCGCGGTAGCGCAGCGGCCCCGGCATCAAGTCCCGCAGGATGAGCAGCGTCCATCGCTCCCCGACCACGTCGAGGGCGTGCGCGACCGAGCAGAACTGGCGGTAGCACCGGGCCATGGTGACCCGATCAACCTACACCATTTTTTCCAAGTGTCCTGGTTGCGCACAATTTTTTCCAAGTTAAAGCTTGGAAACATGAAGTACATGGTTCCTGCGGCGATGGCCGCCGCCGCCGCCCTCGTTGCCGCTGGTTGCTCTGATGACGACACGACGTCGATGCCTACCGATGCGCCTCCTGGCGAAGGCGTGGAGACGATGACCTTCGCGGTGGACGACGCGTCGTTCACCATCGCCGTCATCGAAGACACGGAGGGACCGCCGTTGCCCGCGGCGGCCGAGCCGCACCGCATCGCCTTCGGCGAGGAAGAGATCTTCGCGCTCGACATCCCCGGCGTTGGGGCGCCCATCGTGCTCATGCACGGACTGCCCGATCACACCTACCTCTACGACCGCCTGTTCCCCGAGCTCGAAGGACGCCGCGTGATCGCGTTCGACCACGTCGGATGGGGCCGGTCCACCAAGCCGTCGCCCGACGACTACGACTACCGCTTCGTCCAACAGCGGGCCGAGCTCGAAGCCGTGCTCGACTACTTCGACGTCGACCGGCTCACGCTCGTGGTCCACGACCTCTCTGGTCCCCCGGGAATCGATTTCGCCCGGGCCGAACCCGAGCGCGTCGATCACCTGGTGCTGCTCAATACGTTTTATGGCCGGGCGGAGGGCGCCTTGATCCCCCCCAAGGGCGTAGAACTCCACTCCGACCCGCGGCTCGACGCGGCGGAGCGGGCGGTGCAATTGGACCCGGCGGCGATCGAGTCGTACTTCCGTTTTCAGATGGACGAATTCATCGTGTCGGCGCCCGACGAAGGCCCGTTCATCGATGGGTTGTGGTCACGATGGCGCGGGTCGCGGCCCGCATTCATCGCGATGACCAATCGCCTGATCGCTCAGGTCGTCGGGCTCACCGCCACCGAGAACCAGGCTCTGGGAGAGCTGACCGTACCCGTCGACATCGTCTTCGGGGTCGACGATCCGTACCTGAACGTCGACGTCGCCCAGCACTTCGCCGACAACATCCCGGGCTCTGCTCTCCACCTCATCGACAATGCGGGCCACTTCGTCCAGGTCGACGCGCCGGCGACCATTGCGCCGATCGTCCGGGGCGAAGAAGGGGTCCTGGCCGAGAACTGAACCGTGCTGGCGGTCTCCTCACGCCCCCGTGGGCCTTACGCCTCATCTGCGATCGCCGTCGTTGCCGACGAGATGAAACGAGTGACCCTGGCCCATCTCTTGGTGGCCTATCGAGGCGCGTACCTCGCGCCCGCCACCGTGACCCGCACCAAGTCGGAGGCGCGGCGGCGTGCGCACGAGGCGCTCGCCGCCACCTTGGCGGGGGCCTCGCTCGCACACCTCAGCGCCCATCTCTCGGATGAGCCCTACGGCCGTCGCCACCGGGGTAGGGTCACCCTCCCCCTCGGGCGGGCCTGCCCTCCGTTCCCGTTTCGCTGTGCCTCCGATCTCGAAGGCCAGCCCCCGCTTCTCTTCGAAAGCGCGTTCGGGGTGCACGTCGTCGGACACGTCGCGCTCCGGGAGCCCGACGGCAACGACGGGGACTGATCCGGCTTTCGCATGACGCTTCCGGGCCTCCGGGCCTCCGGGCTTCCGGGTCTCCGGGTCGTCCTAGGGGGGGGAGGGCGGGGCGCAACTCATCCCGTTCACGTCCACGCAGTCGCCATACCTATCGCCGGTCGCATCGCAGATCTGAACGCCATCTGTGCCGTCGATGCAGTCGCATTCGACCTGGGCCCCCGGAACGCAGGCGACGGTCGTACCGGCGCAGCGTCCGCCGTCGGCGCCATCAGAGATGTTGCAGCGCCGGGTGGGGCAATCGGCGTCATCGCGGCACTCATACCGGCAAGCGCCGGCGAGGCACACGAAGTCGGGGTTGAAGGCGACACACTCGGAGTCTCGGATGCAACTCTGGCCATCGGGAAGGCTTTCGGTGGCGTCGGCGAGGGGGAGGGCGCCGGTGTCGTCGAGCTCCGCCGGCAGGGCGCACGTCGCTTGCGCACACTGCTGATCTTCGATGCAATCCTTATCGGTGGCGCACTGGTCGCGACACTCCCCGTCGTTGCCGCATATCTGCGGCCCGGGGCATTCGCTGTTGTAGATGCACGCGCGTTCATCGGGGAGTTGACAGTAATGGTCGGGCTTGGTCCCGAGCATGCAGCGCTCGTTTTCCCCGGAGTCGTCGAGCGGGCAGTCCGCGCTGGTGTTGCACTGTTGATGACACCGCCGAAAGACGCAGAGAAGCCCCTCTTCGCAGTCGGAGTTGAGCAGGCAGTCGCCGCCGATCGCCGCGACCAGCGCCTCTTCGGTCGCGGTGCAACCAACCGCCCCGGGCATGAGGGCCGCGACGAGACCGAGGCCACCCGTGACGAGGAGGAAGGCGTTCAGGGGAGGGCGGAGCATGTAGGGTTTCCTTCGAGGGTGCAGGGGCCGTAGCCAGAGCCGTCGGGGCGACACATCTGCGTGGGTTCGGGCCCCATACCCGGGCTCATCGCGCCGGGCAGGCACGTGCACGTCGCCGTGGGACCGCCCTCCTCGGGTTTGCCACTCGGCTCGCTTGCTTTGGGGCTGCAGAAGAGTTGGTCGGGGGGGCCGATGAGGGTGCATTCGCCGGTGGCGGGCGGGTCGGTGCCCGCGGTGCTGCATGTCTCGAAGCGTCCGCAGTCGCGGTCGTCGCCGCGGCACCCGGGCCCGCAGAAGCCGTCACGGCACCGTCGCGCGAGGCCGTCGTCGTCGGGCGGGCAGTCCGAGTGGTAGATGCACGCGGCGCCATCCCCGGGGGCGTCGCCCGAGATGGCAAGACGCCCGCCCTCGAGATCGGCGGGGTCGGCGCACGTACCCTGCGTGCACACCTGTTCCGGGGTGCAATCTCGGGCCGTCGCGCACCCGTTTCGACACGCGCCGTCGGCGCCGCAGAGCTGCTCGCCCGGACAGTCGCTGTGCCGCGTGCAATGGCGCTCGTCGTCGAGCTGACAAATGCGCACGGGCTTGTCGACCACCACGCAGTCTTGCCGGTCTCCGTCGTCGCGAAAGGGGCAATCCCGGCGGGTTTCGCACCGCTCGTGACAGCGTCGGAAGCGGCAGACCAGGGCCCCTTCGCAATCCGAGTCGAGCAGGCAATCCCCCTCGATGGCCGCGAGCAGCGCCTCTTCTCTCGCGTTGCATGCGATACCGCCGCCGCTCGCCAGCGCGACGAGTGCAATCCCTGCAAGCGCGTAGGTCCTGGTCACGGTGCCGACGGGTCCAGTTTGACGATGAACGAGTTGCCCGTAACCGGGGAGCCCGACCCGACGTCGATGGTCGGCGTGGCCCCGCTATGAGCACCGCGAAAGCCGATGATGGCGATCACTTCCCCGGCCCCCGTTACCTCGACGTCTCGGATGAAGAGGTCGGGGCCGAGGTCGAAGGTGCGCACCCAGTCGATGGCGCCGTTGGCGTCGCGCCTCGCGATGAAAGGCCGACTGATGGCGCTGTCGAAGAGGCAAGGACCAAGTTCGGTTGCCGCCGCCGTCACGCCCCAGACGATGGCGTTCGCACCGTCGAACACGATCCCGTCGGCCGTGGCATTAGCCGTGGTCCGCACCGAGTTCGTATCCAGCGCTCCCGTCGCAGGATCGAAGGCGAGTTCGTAGGTTCTCGCCCCCGCGCCGCCGGGAAGCGGGCCTCCGCCGAAGTCGGGCGGCGTCGCACCTTCGTACGTGCCGGCGACGTGGACCCTCCCGTCGTTGATGCGAGGGCCGGAAAAGAGCGTAGACGTGGCCACCGGATCGCCGACCTCGACCTCGAAAGCAGCGTCGAAGAGCGGGGTGCCGTCGCTTTGGTAGCCCGCGATCGCGGCATCGAAGAACCCGGTGCCACTAGCCGTCCTGAGCCCAGAGCCGAAGTTGACCGTCCCGACGAGGCCCCCGGTGACGAACACGCGGCCGTTTGCGTCTACCGCCGTGCCCGCCATGATGAACTGGTCGCTGGCGGACGTGCTAAAGCTACGGGCAAACAGGTTGTTTCCCAAGCTATCGAACAGCGTGAGAAAACGGCCGGGAATCGCAGCGCCTCCGGTTGTGATCGGGCCCGCCCCAAAGTCAATGGTGTCGAAATAGTTTCCCGTGAGGACGACTTCCCCTCCCGGACCCACCGTGAGGTCCAAAACGGCGCTTCCGAGGGTGCCCGATTCGCCGAAGCCCGTGGCTGCGACCGGCATGGGAGGTGCGTTGAACGAGACCAGGAAGACGCCGCTCGACGTCATGGGAAGCGTCCCCACGCCAAAGTTTGGGGGGGTGCCGCCAACGCCTCCCCATCCGCCCGCAACGCGAAGGATGTCGTCGACCGGCGAGAAGCCGAGGACACGGAGGCTTTGTTGCGTGGTGCCCACGATGCCGTAGTCGTCCAACGTCGTACCCGTGGTTCCGTTGAACCAGGCCAGGAGTCCGTCGCCGTTGGCTGACGCCTGGTAGGGCACGCCCGCTCCGGTATCGACCGAGGTGTTGGCATCGATATCGCCGGCGACGGCCACGCGTCCGTCGCTGGCGACGGATGCGGCCCAGAATCGCCCCGTTGACCCGCCGAAGCTGAAGGCGCGGATCCATTGCACCGCGTCGTCGACCTCGCCCGGAGGAGGGTTGCAGATCCCACCGCCTCCTCCGCAGCCCAGGCAGGGACCGAAACCGAGCCCGTCGGCCTCGCAAATCTGAACCCCGAAACCCGACGTGGGGCAATTGCATTCGTCTTGCTCATTGGGAACGCAGATCGGCGGGCCAGGCACCGGCGGGAGGCAGCGCATCAGATCGTCGTCACACAGCCGCGAAGGACAATCCTCATCCAACAGACACTCGACACGGCAGGTGCCGGAGAAACACTGCTGGGGGACGGGGCAATCGGAGTCGAAGCGGCAGGAGGTCACGCCGTCGGGCGCGCGAGCGGGGAGGCGGCCGTCCTCGAGCTCGCTCGGGAGGGCGCAGGTTCGCGTGGCGCAGACCTGCTCGGTGAGGCAGTCCGGGTCGGCGCGGCAGGCGTCGCGACACTGGAGGTCGATGCCACACACGAGCGGATCGGGGCAGTCGCTCGTCCGGGTGCAGTTCGTCTCTTCCTCGAGGAGGCACACGTGGGTCGGCGGCGCTCCGAGCACGCAGCGCTGATTCATCGGGCAATCGGCGGAGGTCTCGCAGGCTTGGTGGCAGCGCCCGAAGACGCAGGCGAGGTCGGCCTCGCAGTCCGAATCGAGAAGACACTGCGCACCCAGCGCCGCGAGCAGGGCCTCGTCGGTGGCCCCGCAGCTCGACAGGCCACCCCCCGCGAGGGTGAGCCACGCGACGACGGCCACGCCGGCGCCAACGGCGCGCCGCCCCCGTGACCACCCTCTCTGTTTCACCAAAACGATGGTCTCAGCGGCCGCCCTCGGCTGCAAGCGGGCCGGGTCCTGCGCTACGCTCGCCCACGTAGAGAAGCACGCCGTGGACGAGCCCTCCCCATCAGGACCTCCCGTCGAAGGGGACCACGCCCTCGCGCCGGGGACGGTGCTCGACGACAAGTTCCGAATCGAGCGCGTCCTCGGGGAGGGCGGGATGGGGGCCGTCTACGAGATCACCCACCTCCTGACCCGTCACCGTCGCGCGCTGAAGCTGCTCCATCCCCACGTCGCGCGCCAAACCCGCTCGGTCGAGCGGTTCTTCCGGGAGGCGTCGGCGGCCGGGCATGCGGGAAACCGCCACATCATCGAGACGTTCGACGCGGGTTGGTTGCGCCAGGGAGCGCCGTACCTCGTCATGGAGTTGCTGGAGGGCATGAGCCTGGGCGAGCGCCTAGACGACGTGCACGGCGTTGGGTTGCCGCTGTCCGAGACCGCCGCGATCTTCGCGCCGCTTTGCGAAGGGGTGCAGGCGGCGCACGACGCCGGCATCGTTCATCGCGATCTCAAGCCCGACAACGTCTTCCTCGTGTCGTCACCGGGGGGACCCCGGGTCAAGGTCCTCGACTTCGGGGTCTCCAAGTTCGACGAGAAGCTCGCGACCCGGCTCACCACCGGCGGGGCGTTCGTCGGTACCCCGGCGTACATGTCACCCGAGCAATTCGAAGGAGGGTCGGACGTCGACGGCCGGGCGGACGTCTATGCGCTGGGGGTGATCCTGTTCGAAATGGTGACGGGCGAGCACCCCTTCCCGGCCACGAGCATGGCGGAGCTGGCGCGGATGGTGTTGCTGGCGGAGCCCCCCACCCTCGACGTCCGGCGGAGCGGTCTCCCGGCGGGGCTGTCCGACGTCGTGGCGGCCGCGATGGAGCGGGACGCGACGATTCGGATCCCGAGTCCGCAGGCGCTGGCCACGCAGATCCAAGCCATTTTGGGGACGGCCTCCCCCCCCGCGGTTGCGGTGTCGATCCTTCCCGTCGGCGTCTCGCCCGGAGCGCCGGCGGCCGACAGTTTCGCGCCGACCGTCGACTCGGCGTGGCCCCCGGCAGCGGACCCCACGAGCCCGCACCCCAACCCCGACGAAGCCGGGGCCGATCCCGCCCGCGCCGACGGAGCGCCGCCGCCCCCCGACGTCGCCGCTGCCCCCGCGATCCCGATGGCTTCGGCGCCGCCGCCGTCCTCCCCCTCGCGCCGTCGCTGGTACGCCGGCCTCGCCCTCCTGACGACGGCCTCGGTCGACGCCGGGTTTTGGGGGTGGTCCGACCGCGCGTCCGCGAACGGGGACGCCGACGCCGCCTCTGAGCCCGCCTCCGGCGCCTCGGCCGAAGGTCGTTCTTCCACCCCCACGGCGACGGCGCCCCTGGTCGCGCCCGCATCGTTGCCCCGATCGCGCGTTCCCGCGGCGACTGCGCCGAAACCTCTGCCCACGGGATCCATCGCCACGCGCCCCAGCGCCGTGGGCCCCCGGGTCGTCCCGCGCGCCACCCCGAGTCCGAAAGCCGTCCCGACGACGGTGCGGGCGGGAGACGACGACTTCGCCCCGTAGGAGCCGACTCAGAACGGGCCGCGTACCCCCAGCCCGAATTGTGAGGGCTGAACGCGCGCAAAAAACTCGAGATCATCGTCGTCGTCGTCGTCGGGTTCGTCGCGACGGTAGGCATCGGGGTCGTCCCCGGTGGCGAGCACGACGAGCCCGGGGATCAACAAGCCGAGGCCGACCCCCGCTCCGATCCCGGCCCCGATGGCGAGGCCGGTAAAGTTGTCCTGCTCCCGCGCGAGGCCCAGGTCGGCTGCGTTCCCCGGTTGTTGCCGGAGCGCGGCACGCTCGGCGCGCTGGTCGAGCGCCCACGGCAACAGGACGGCGCCCGCGACCGTGAGGATCCCGCCGCCCACGGTGAGCCCCCACCCCACACTTCGACCTCGCTCGGCGTCGTCGATCAACGCGGCGCGGGTCGCGGGCAGGGGGATGAGCTCGAAGACCGCGCGGCGGGTTCCCCGGGGGGGAACGACGATGCGGCGCTCGAGCGCGTCGTAGCCGTCGCGCTCGCCCCGAAGGTCGTGAGGTCCCGGCGCGAGACGCAGACGCCCCCCAGAGATCACCTCACGCCTCACCCCATTCACGAACAGGCTCGCGTCGGGCGGCTGCAGCTCGACCACCAACGTGCCCTGCGCGCGAAAGGTCGGGTCGACTTCCGGTTCGAGTACCACCCGACGGGTGGCGCCCTCGCTCACGGTGATGGTCTGGCTCGCGGGGCGGTACCCCTCGCGGAACACCTCGACCGTGTGGGGGCGGTCGGGGGCCAGGGGCAGGGTTCCGCGCAAGGGGGTCCGGGCGACGAGGCGACCGTCGATACGAACTTCGGCGTCGGGGAGGGCCGAAAAGATCTCGAGCTGCCCGGGGGTACGACTCGTCTCCGTCAGCTCGAGGGTGATCGCGTTGCGCGTGTCTCGTGCCGCCTCCACCGTGGCGAAGGTGGGCGCAAAGCCGGGTTTTCGGGCCCAAACCACCACCGTCCCCACCTCGACGCGGATGGGGCCGGTCAGGGGCGAGACCCCGACGTCGACGTCGTCGACGCGGACCCGAGCCCCGTCGACGGAGCAGCGGACATCGATGAGGCCGGTTTTGGCGCGCTGGGCCGTGAGCACCTCTCGCGCCTTGGCGATCCGCTCGGCCCGCAGGGATCCCGGGTCCGTCAAGAGCCGTTCCATCGACGCGACGGCCTCGACGGGTCGTCCCGCTTCCGCCTGCGCGAGGCCGAGATTGAAGAGAATGGCGGGGTAGCCGACCAGCGCGTACGACGCTTCGTAAGCCTCGATGGCTCGGACGAAATCCCCGCGATCGAACCGCGTGTTTCCCTCGCGGTAGAGGGAACGCGCTCGCGCCGTCGCTGTCGACTCGGCGGCCGCCACCGGTGCGACCGTCATCGAGGGGATGGTCGAGAGCGCGACCACGAGCGCCACACGCCACCAGCGGGTCATGGGGAAGCCGAGTGCCCGATCGAGCGAAGAAACGCAAACCCGCGCACAGCGCGGCGGGCTAGGCCAGGCCCGGAGCACGACCCTGACCTCCGCGGCGCTGAGCTGCGGCTCGTGCCCGCTGATCCGCAAGCGGGGTGAGGCCAGCCCAGAAGCGGGTAGGGTGGACCGGCCATGGGACGTCTTATCGCTTACCACCTCGAGAGTGACCGCCTCCACCTGGAGGCATTCGATCCGGAAGCGGCCGAGGAGGTCACCGCGGTCGTTCGCGCGCATCAGGATCATTTGAAGCGCTACATGCCCTTCGCGGTGCACATTCCTTCGCTCGAAACGCAGCGTGAGCAGTTCGCGTCTTTTCGCGCGCAGTTCGTCGACCACGACTTCACGTTTTTCATTCGAAGTCGCGCATCCGGTCGATTCCTCGGCGGCTGCGGTCTGCATCCCCGGGTCGGCCCTCTGGGGGCCGAGGCCGGCTACTGGCTCCTAGAGGACGCCGTCGGGCAAGGGTACGCGAGCGAAGCGGTGACCATCCTCTGCCACCTCGCATTTCGACAAGAAGCGTTGGATCGCGTCGAGCTTCGCATCGAGCCCGACAACGAACCGTCGATCGCGGTCGCAGAGCGCGTGGGCTTTCGCCGCGAATGTACCCTCGCGCGACGCCTGCCCTGGCCCGGTGAAGAGCCGCGTGACGTGGTGCTCTACACGATGTTTCGCCACGAATTTGCGCAGCGTCCAGAGACCCTCGAGGTCGCTTGGTTCGACGAAGCCCGCAAGCCTATGGTCGCGCCCGCCGAGTTGCTTTAGCGGCGCGACGCGCGCGGGCCGGTGCTGGCGGCGTCGTGAAATGCCTCGGGGCGGTTCGCCTCAAGTGCGACGCGCTCCGCCCGAGGCGTGGCGAAAGCGCGCGCTTGCGGGGCATTTTGCCTCAACGGCGACGCCCCCCGACCGTCACCGGCGGGGGGGCGTCACAGAATGTCGTCGAATGCCACCGAATGTCGCGGAATGCCCCGGAATGTCGCGGAATGTCCCGGGGCGTTTCGCCTCAGTTCATGGGCGTGATGGTGACGCGGATGAGCTGGTCCACGGCGGGGTAGGCCCAGACGGCGGGCGCCGTCACGCGGCGCACGGTGCCGTCTCCCTCGCTCGCCCCCGTGTTCGGCGTGCCTTGCTGGGGCGCCTGGTCAGGACCGGCCGCCCCCGACTGGTTCTGCTCGGTGCCGGCGTCCCACGCTTGAAAGTTGGCCGCGACGTCGGCCGCGATGTCGGCGTCGCTCCGCACGTTGCCCTGGGCGTCGAGAAGCGCGATGCCAGCCGCCGGGAAGGCGACGAAGATATCGTTTGAGGGCACGACCATCGACGCGAGGCTGAGGAACCGGTTCGTCGCGTCGGCGGTTACCGAGAACGTGTAGGCGGCACCCGACATGATGGGACCGGTGCCCTGCACCCCGCTGTCGCCCACCTCGGCGGAACCGCTGAGCAGGGTGGCCAGCATCATGCCGTTGCCGTCCTCAGCGAGCGCCTCGAGCTCGGCCGAGGCCGCGCTGCCGGGGGCGAAGAACCCGATGTTCGACGAGTGGGCGGCCCAGGCCACTGGGGTGAGAATGCCGGGGAACGCGCCGGAGCTGGTGTTGTCCAGCGTCACCTGGAAGGTCGAGCCGCCGGTGTTGGTGATGGTGACGCTGGCGAAGCCGCCTACGTTCGGCCCCGCGAGGTCGTTGGTCGCGTCGCGGTAAATCCGCACCCCCGAGACCGGGTCCGCCGGGCCGGAGTTGGGTCCGCCTTGCATCGGCTGGTTCGCCCCGGCTCCGGGGACCTCGTTGGCCTCCGTACCGGCGTCCCACACCGCGAGCAGTCGCTGGATGTCGGCCTGCACGTCCGCCGCGGGGCGCACGTCGCCGTTGTCTTCGAGCAGGCGGACGCCCGCGGGGTGAAGGGCGAGGAAGGCGTCGTTCGACGCCACCACCATGGTCGCGAAGCTCAGGAAGGGCTCGGACGCGGTGGGGGTCACCGAGATGGTGTAGGCCTCGCCGGCGGCCGCCGGGCCTTCGGTGCTGCCGCCGTCGACGATGGCGACGGCGCCGACCAGGCCGGTGCCCGCGGCGCCTGTGTTCTCGGTGACGAGGGTCATCGGCGAGCCATCCTCGGCGAGGATTTCCAGGCCGGGGGACGCGTCGTTCCCGCCCGTGAACAGCGACCACGTGTTGTCGTGGGTGGCCCAGAACACCGGGGCGATGACCGTGTTGAGCGGACCCATGTCGCTGCGGTTGGCGATGTTGATCGAGAATTCGCCGCCGGACTCGGTCACCGTCACGTCGACGATGTCGGCGGGAAGGGGCAGGGCGCGCGTCGTGTCGGCGAAGGGCCGTACGACACCTTCGTCCGCACCCTCACCCGCGGCCGATTGCCGCGGCGCCTGCGCCGGACCTGCCCCCGGTGCTTGGTCTTCTTCCGTCCCCGCATCCCAGATGAGGACCTGTGAGGTCACGTCGGTCTCGGCGATGGGGGTTCCGTCGGGCTCGAAGAGCGGGATCCCCGCCCCGTCGGGGGCAAAGAAGAGGTCGTTGGACTGAACCAGCATCGTGGCAAACGTCAGGTTGCCGTCGGCCGCGCTGGCCGTGACCTCGAAGGTGTAGCTTCCGCCGGGCATGGCCGGGCCGGGCTGATCCGCCCCGGTCGGGGTGTCGAACGCGCCGCTCACCGCGACGCCTGCCGTCGCGAGCGATTGGGCCAAGACGCCCCCGCCGCCGTCCTCGGCCAATTCCTCCAGGCCTTCACCGCGATCGGGCGCGTTCTCGGTGAACAGCACGTCTCCGCCGGGATCGACGCCGAAGGCTCCCGGCGCGATGGGCCCCGGAAGGGCGCTCTCGCCGGAAATGTTCTCGATGGTCACGAGAAAGGTCGTCTCGCCGACGGGGCCGCCGCCTTGCCCCTGACCGCCCGCGCCGCTGCCGCCCGAGGCCGAAGTCGTGGTGGTGGTGGTGGTGGTGGTGGTGGGCCCCGTGGTCTCGTCATCGTCGCCACAGGCGATGACGGCGAGCGGGAGTACCAGGGAACAAGCGGTGAAGGTCGTGAAGCGCATGAAGGTCCTCTTGGAGTTGGGTTCAGAGACATGCGGCTTTACGTGGCCGCCACCCTCGGGTTACCGGTTCAAACGATTCGTCGAACGAATGGCACATCCTCGTGCCAATTTCTCGAACGGTTAGAGGGTGGTGGACAGGGTTCGTACCGGTTGACGCAGAGCGGTTGTGATAGGCCCACCGGCGATGGCGCGGGACTTCGACACGGCGCGGCGACGGCTTCCGCTCATCGTTGGCGGCGTGGGCATCGCGGCGGGGTCCATCATCGGCGTTTGGCCCCGCGGTGAGGAGGAAAAGCGCTCCGAAGACGCCGGGCCGGTCGCCTCGGCGAGCGCATCCGCGACCGTGACGGCGTCGGCGCCCTCGGCGACACCGCGGGCGCGCTATGTCCCGCCGGATCTGTCGGGACCCGACATCGGGGACGTGGTGGTCGCGAGTGCTGCCTACGCGGCGGGACTGTACGCGGGCGAACGTGAGCTTTGGTGGCTCACGACGAAGGGGGCCAAGCTCGGTACGAGCCGCCGCGACGGCGGTGATGCTTCCCTGGTCGATGCCCCTGACGCCGACGAGGATACCGACGTCGGAGGAAGCCTCGCCGTCGCCCCGGATCACGTCTTCTTCAGCCGCTCCGGGCGGGCCACCATCACCCGCATGACGCGGGGGGACGGTCGCGCCCCCACGGTGTTCCTCGACACCTCCGCGACCGAGCCGCAGATCGTCGTGTTCGACCGAGAGATTTGGTGGACCGACCGCGATGGGATTTGGAAGTCCCCGGTCGACACCGCCCAGCCGCGGCGGGTGGCGACGCTGTCGGGCATGGTCACGAGTCTCGCGGCGGGACCGGACGGGGTGGGTTGGCTCGTGGCGCCGCGTACCCCGGACGCCCCCCACGCGCTGTTCGTCTCGCCCGCGGGGGAGGGGTCATCGGCCCGACGTACGACCCTGCCGGCCACCGAGCGGGACAGTCTCGCGCTCACCGCCGAGGGGGCGTACTACGCCGAGTCGACCGTCGAGCCCGACGGCAGCGAGCGCGGCACCTTGGTGCAGCGCCAGGAAGCGATGGCGCCGCGGCCGCTCCGGCAGTCGGGTCTCATCTCCCACCTCACCGTGGACGGGGCGAGGCTCGTGTGGACCGAAGTCTACATCGACCAGAAGGTCTCGTTGCTGCTGTCGTCGGCCCTCGACGGGACCAACGTGGTGCGCCACGGTCGCATTCAAGGGTTCGTGACCGCGCTCGTCGCCCGCGACGGTTACGTTTACTGGTCGGGCGCGCGCGGGATCGAGAGGGCTTCTTCCGGGCCGAGGGGAACGATGCCGTTGCCGGTCCGCCCGAAGTAGCCCTGGCGGCAGTGGTCCAAGTTCGAGGCGCGCGCGACGGCGGGAAGGGCGAGCATGCGATCGTGCCAGGCGGAGAGGCGGACATGGTCGCGCACCATCGCGCCATTGAGTCGAAATCGGGTGAAATAGACGGGGTCGAACCGAAAGATGGTCGGGAAGAGCCGGACGTCCGCCTCCGAGAGCGCGTCGCCGAGCAGGTACGGGCGTCCGTCGGCCAGCATCGCCTCGAGTCGTGCGAGGGCCGCGAAGAAGCGCGCGAAGGCGATGTCGTAGGCGACTTGGTCGTGCGCGAAGCCCGCCTTGTACGCCCCGTTGTTGATGTCGGCGTAGACCCACGCGTTCAGCGCGTCGATCTCGGCTTGGCGCTCCGGGGGGCATAGTCGGGGGGCAGCGTCGGGGGCGAACGCCTCGAAGGCGCGGTCGAGCATGCGAATGATCTCCGCCGACTCGTTGTTGACGATGCTCTGGGTACGGCGGTCGATCAGCAGCGGCACCGAGCGCTCTGTCGATTGCTCGCGCGCGTAGATCTCGCGCACGAACGTGGCGCCAAAGACTGAGTCTTCGGTACAGCCCGGGACCTCGGGACGAAAGGTCCACCCGCGCTCGGGGTCGCGGCGGTAATGCAGAACGTCCATCGTCACGACGTCTTCGAGCCCTTTGAGGGCCCTCGTGAGGGCGACCCGGTGACACCATGGGCAGTTGTTGGCGATGTAGAGATGATAGCGACCCGCCTCGGCGGGAAAACGAGCCTCGGGGTCGGGCTCGATCGTGTGTCGATGGCGGCTCACGCCGCGTACGAACGACCCCGGTCGGGCGGGCGCCGAGGGGGCCTCTTCGACGCTCCGCGCGCGGTCCGTCGCCATATCGAAGCGGTCTCGATCGTGCGGCCGCGCGAGGTCGGGGACGCCCCCCCGGGGAACCACCCGACGGTGGTTCACCTCGGTGTCGGCCCAGAAGTAGTGCCGTTTGATGGCCACGAAGTCCACGAGGTCGACGGCCGGGTCTCGGGCGTACAGGTCGCGGAGGTAAGGGCCGAGGTGTCGCGCGCGGTCGATCCGGCCGCGGTTCAATTTGTACAGCGGGCTGTAGACCGGGTCGAAACGCAACAGCACGACGTAGAGAAACCAGTCCGCAGCCGTCGGCCCGCGGCCTCCGGCGAGAAACCGCTGCGCCCCGAGCGACGTCTCGAGGGCGTCGAGGGTGGCGAAGACCCTGCGGTAGCCCTCGGCGTAGACGACGGCCTCGGTGGCTTCCGCGACGGCTTCGACGGGGACGAGGAGACGGTCGTGGAGGTCTTCGACCCGGGCCCGTTCTACCTCCGAAAGGCCGGCCACGAGCCGTTCGCGCGCCGGGCCGCGGTAGTCGGACAACGAAGTCGCGACGCCGTCAGGGCCCACGAGCCTTCCGTCGGGGTGGGGGACCAGGCGGACGACCGGCGCCTCGAGGGTCGCTCCGAGAGCACGTCGGAGGAGCAGGAAGTGCGCGCGCGGGTCGCCCGGGGCGAGGCGAAGCGCGGTCGGTTCCACGTCGGTCATGCGCCACCCTATCGGATCCGCTCGTGCCGCGGACGCACCACACTCGTTCGCTGACGTTGACCGGACCATGGATAAGTTATCGGCATGAGCGAAGTGAGCCGAAGGCAAACCCTGGGCATGGTCGCCGCGGCCGGCGCGACGGTCACGACGGCGTGTGGGCGCACGTCCCGAGAGCAGGCTAGATCGTCCGCGGCAGGATCGTCCGAAGCGGAGCCGTCCGGAGCCGCGCCGTCTCTTTCTTCGGCGGTTCTCGCCGTTACGCCGCTGGGGGCGAGCCCGCCGTGGAAGACGCGCGACCCGTTTCTGTTCTGCGTGCACCACCTCGACGCCTACCCGCGGGGAAATGCGCAGTTCGGGCCGGAGGCGTCGCTCGCAGGTCGTCAGCTCGGCATGGACTTCGCCGGCCGCGACGGCTGGCGCATGTACCACGGGCAGACGGTGCCGGGGTTTCCCCAGCACCCGCACCGCGGTTTCGAAACGGTCACCGTGGTACGTCGGGGTCTGCTCGACCACGCCGACTCTCTCGGCGCGGCCGCACGCTACGGCGAGGGAGACGTCCAGTGGCTCACGGCGGGACGGGGGATCCTGCACGCGGAGATGTTTCCGCTCCTCCGTCGCGACGAGGACAATCCGGTCGAGCTCTTTCAGATCTGGCTCAACCTCCCCGCCGCCGACAAGATGGTCGCCCCGAGCTTCGAGATGCTGTGGGCGCCTACCATCCCGAGGGTGGTCGCGCGGGATGCGCAGGGCCGCAAGGTCGAGGTCGTCGTTCAGGCCGGCGCCTACCAGGGGCATCGGGCTCCGTCGCCCCCGCCGCATTCGTATGCGTCGCGTCCGGAAGCGGATGTCGCGATCTGGACCGTCGCCTTCGAGTCCGGGGCGCGTTGGACCTTGCCCGCGGCTCAGGCGGGGACCGACCGCACGCTCTACTTCTGGCGGGGGGCCGAGATGACGGTGGACGGTCGCCGCGTCGCGGCGAAACACCAGATCGAGGTCCGCGGAGACGCGGAGGTCGCCCTCGTCAACGGAGATGCACCGGCCGAGGTGCTCCTCCTGCAAGGGCGACCGATCGGCGAACCGGTCGCCCGCCACGGCCCCTTCGTGATGAACTCCCCCACCGAGGTTCAGCAAGCGTTCGCCGACTACCGGCGCACGCAGTTTGGGGGCTGGCCCTGGGACCGTGACGACCCGGTGCACGGGCCCGAGCGGGACCGGTTCGCCCGTCGACCCGACGGTCGCGTGGAGCGCCCGGCGTGAGCTCCGCGGGGGCGACGGGCTTGGTCACGATGGCCGTCGTGGCCGCCGCCTGCGGCTCGGCCGACGGCGATGCGCAGCCTCCCCCACCCCCCTCCGGTGCGTCCCGAGCCCCCACGCCTCCCGCGGTCGATCTTCGCCCGTTCGCGGGCCGTCATCGCGTGCTCATCGTCTTCGTCCCGGGCGAAGGCGATGCCCTCCGGGCCCATCGGCGTCTTTGGGCGGACGCGGGCCCGGGGACCGAAGAGCGGGACCTGGTCCGTCTCGAAGTCGTCGGCGCCGAGGTCCGCCGCGAGGGCAAAACCCTCGGGGCGGCGGGGGCGCTCAGGTCCCGGTTCGCCCCCGAGGCCCCGGGGACGGTCGTGCTCGTCGGCAAAGACGGAGGCGAAAAGCTCCGCGGGACGGGGCTGACCCCCGCCGAGGTCTTTGCCGCGATCGACGTCATGCCGATGAGGCGCCAAGAAATGAAACGGCGCCACTCGCGCGGATCAGCCCCCGGATGACGACGTCGTCCACCACGATGGTCCGACCTCGGCGGCGGTGAGCGGACCGAATCCAGCCGCAACACACGTCATCTGATCGGCGCCGAGGCGCTTTGCGGACGGACGCTGGGCGCCGTGAATGTCGCGCGCCGGGGCGTCGCCGCTTCGCTCGAGATGGCTTGCGGTCGGCTGTCGGTATCCCATGGCCGTGGCCTCGAACGCCGGATCGTCGACCGCTACGCCACTCGGGTTCGCGCCTGCGGTGGCCCCGTCCGTGGTCCAGACGACGTTGTCTGCGAAGAGGGTTCCCAATGACGACCGGTCGTCGAGCGCGACCCCTTCGTCGACCTGGATGACGTTGCCGACCACGTTCAATCCTTCCGGCGCCACGTCGAAGGTCCCGCTCCCGAACTTGTCTCCGAGCGTCATCGCGGCGTACCCGGAGCTGGCGGCATTGAAGAAGGTGTTGTGGGCGATCAGGACGTGGTCTGCGGCGTCGTGGGAGCCGCTCGCCTCACCGGTACGACGGTTCCCGGCCCGCAGCGTGAGCCCCCCCTCGTCGGGTTCGGCGGGATGGTACCCCTCGAAGTAGTTGTTCAGGACCCGGTGATGGCTCCCGTGAATCCGAAGCCCACTGCTCTGGAAAAACCAGTTGCCCTCGATCGTGCAGTGTTCACCCCCTCGCAGGGTGAACCGGTCGTCGACGTCGCGAAAGGTGTTGTTCCGGTACACGTTTCCGCTGGTCTTGTTGCTGATGAGCTCCGACGTCCCGCGGCTCCGCTCGAAGAGATTGTTCTCGATGAGCGCGCGATATTCGATGTCGTCCGCGCCTCCCTGCCCGACCTGGAGAAGCTCGGAGTTGCCGTTTTTCACGTCAGCGTCGACGAAGTGACAAAAGCGCACGACGTTGTCCGTGTTGTCGGTATCTGGACCATCTTTTTCGATGTAGCCCCAGATTTGGACCGCCCAGTCGGTGGTCCCGACGAAGGCGGCATGTTCGAGGGTATTGCGCTTCGACGTATCGAGGATACGGACGAAGGACTTTTGCCGACGGGCATCCGGGTCGGTGTTTTCAAAGAGAGTGTGGCGAACGATGCAATCGCTCGAAGCACGGACGACGAGGGCGTTGTCTCCGTCGTGGAGGTCGCGGAGATGAAAACCCTCGAGGATCAACCAACGCGAACCCGTGATCTCGAGGCGTGACGATGCGCCGGTGAGGACGACGCCCCCCGGCGTCTCTGCCCGGACGAGGACCGGCGCCGTCTCTTCTCCTTGGGCCCGGAGGGTCCAACGCCCGGTGTAGGTGCCGTCGCGGACCACGATCTCCGTCCCCGGGAGCGCCTCGTCGAGGGCCTCTTCCAGCGCATCCATCGAGGCGACCTCGACGACCGCCCGCGCGCCGAGGTCACACGCCGCGCGGGCGCCCTCGTAGCAGCATTCGTCGCCGTTGCGTTGCCCGTCGCCCTCGAGGTGGGGACGGCGTCCACAGGCATCGGCCGCCATCAGCCGTGACGCGGTCTCTGCGGGGGGACAGGTCGTACAATCCGAGGTGGCCAAACACCATGCGCCGAGCGGCCCGGGTTCGGCACCGCCTTCCGCACCCGACCCGGCGCCCGGCTCGGTCGGACCGCCTCCGCCTTCGGTCGCGGCGCCGCCCGCGCCCGCATCGACCCCGGGACGCGACGGCGAGGGTGTCGTGCACGCGGTGGCGGTGACGAGGAGCACCGCGGCGCCCATATTGAACCATTGATTCTTCGTCCGTGGCATCGTCGGCTCCTCAGGGCTTGATGTGATGGCCCGGGCAATCGTCGAGGGCGCTCGCGGGGACGCTGCCGGTTCGCTGTCCGAAGGCGTACGAGTCCTCCGACGAGGGGGCGGCGTCGTGGGCGACGACGAGAAAGTTGTCGTAATAGACGCGGACGTCACTATCGAGCGCGCTGCCCCCTTTGCCGTTGTTCCAGCTCAAGAACGAAAAGGTGTTGACGGCCAAGTCTTGGGTGTCGCGGAGGCGGAGACCTTTGGTGACCCACGCCAGGGTTCCGTCGACGTACACCTCGTAGGCGCCATCGTCCCGGCCCACGTTGCCGTCGAGGCTATTGAGGTGGGTGATGAGTTCGACGTGGTGCCACGCGCCCGGCGTCAGTCGGTGGTTCGGTTTCGGGAAGTGTGAGTTGCCGACGCAATCGTTCGTTTGGTCGGCCCAGTAATGATAGAGATACAAGCGATCTCCGTCGAGCGCTGGTGCATTGGCGAAGCCCCACGTCGGCGCGCCCCCGACCCCATCGGGATCGGGATCCTCGTGGAGGTAGATGTAGCCGGGTCGAAAGCCGCGGAGGCGCGGGAGTTTGGTGGGGTACTCGATGTCCCCGTCGATGTAGATGTCGAACTCGAGGCGGGCGGTTCGAAGTCCGTCTTCCCAGCGGACGTTGAACATGTTCCGCGGATGCACCTTCTTCCCTTCGGGCAGAAGCATCTGGAGGACCTTGTTGGTGGGGTCGGTCGGGTCGGTCACGACCTTGGCGAGGGTCTTTCCCTCGTAGGTGTCGGGCCAGCTGAAGTGGGTGCTCCCATCGGTGCCGGGACGAACGAGGCCCTCACACGGGGTGGCGCTGGGATTGGTGCACTCTTTCCCGTACGCGAAGTCGTCGATGATGTGGGCGACGGTGTAGGGCTGGTCGAGGGAACGGTTTTCGAAGTCCACCTCGAGTCGGGTGTCGTCTCCCGGTTCGCCGCCGGCGGTGCCGCCGCTTCCTGTGGTCGCGGCGCCGCCCTCGCCTCCGGGGGTCGTGTTCCCCCCTCCGACGCCGGCCGTCGCGGGTTCGATGCCGCCCCCACCCCCGCCGTCGACATGGTCGGATGGGCTCGGCGCGACGCCGTCCTCGATGGGGGCGCAGTGCATGCTCGCCAGGACGGAGCACGAGGCGAGGAGCGCTTGGACGCGGGGGCGAAGTGAGCATCGGGGCGTGAGCATGACCCCATGCCTCGCAACCATCGGTCCATCGGTCTCATCCGCGAAATCACCCGATTTGCCCCGTGTGGCTGACGGGTTCGCCCATCGGATGTTGGGAGGGCCCAACAGGGACGGGGGGACGCCCTGACGCGTACCTTCGAGACCGTGTCGCGAGACCCCTGTTGGACACCCCCATCAAGCGTTGGGTGGGACCCCGAAAACGCCATCGCAACGGGCTGTACATCGGGCACTTATCGATTGGGCCCGCTCTTGCAGATGTCGTCGCGCGGAGCGCATGGCGATGAACGATACGTTGAGGGAATGGCGGGCATGGATCGCCCTGGCGGGAGCGGCGTTGGCGGTGGGAGGGACCGCCTGTGTGGGTAGCATCGGTCCCGGGGGAGAGGAGGAGGCGGGCGTGAGCGCGGAGGCCCTGTGCGAGGCGGGCATTCCCGATGCGGGCCGCTCTGGCCTCTTGCGGGTCGCGGGCTACGAGTACGCGGCCCTGCTGCAGGGCGCGTTCCCCGGAGCCACCGAGTTTGCCCTCCCGGCGCTCCCGTCGGACACGAAACTCGAGACGTACGACAACAACGGCGCCACCTCCGTCAGCGAACGCGACGTCGAGCGCTACGAAAGCCTGGCCGAAGCCGTGGCCACCCAGCTCGGGCCCGATGTCGACGTTCTCCTGCCCTGCGACGTAACACCCGACGACGAAGCGGCGTGCCTCGACGAGCTCCTCGACGAGCTCGGCCCGCGGCTCTTTCGACGTCCGATCGCGCGGGAGCAGCGTGATGGCTTGGAGAGGGTGTTTTCGCGCGGTCGGGACGAAGGAAACTTCGCCGACGCAGTCTTGCTCGTGGTCCGCGCGCTCTTGCAATCGCCCTCGTTCCTCTATCGCCTCGAGGAAGGGGAGGATCGTGTCGTTGGCAATGACGCGGTCATCGTGCTCTCGGGGTTTGCGCTCGCCGAACGCCTCGCGCTCGCGCTCTGGCAGAAGGGGCCCGACGATGAGCTTTTGGCGGCGGCGGTCGCGGGAGACCTTCGCACCGTCGACGGGGTGAAGGCCCAGGCGGAGAGAATGCTCGACGATGACCGGGCGGCGGTGGGGATCGCGCGTTTCGTGGCCCAGTGGCTGGGCTACGACCACCTCCTCGAGACGACGAAAGACGAGGAGGCGTTTCCCGAATACGACGACGCGCTCGCCCGCGCGATGCGGACGGAAGCCGACGAACTGGTGGCGCGCGTGGTCCTCGAGGGTGACGGCACGCTGCGGACGCTGTTGACGACCCGGGAGGTCCGAGCGTCCTCGACCCTCGCCGACCTTTACGGTCTCGCCGCCGCCGCCGCCGCCGCCGACGACGACGCGCCGGGACCCGACGCCGACGGGTGGCGGCTCCTTCCGGAACAGCGGTCCGGCATTCTCACCCGGGCCGCGGTGCTCACCGCGCACAGCCACCCCGAGCAGACCTCGCCGGTGTTGCGCGGGGTCTTCATACGTCGGAGCTTGCTCTGCGAGCACCCGCCGCCGCCGCCCGACGTCGACGACACTGCCCCCGCGGTCGACCCGGATCTCACCACCCGGGAGCGGTTTGCGGTCCACACCGAATCGCCGGGGTGTGCGGGTTGCCATCGGTTGATCGACCCCTTGGGCTTCGGCTTCGAGCACTTCGATCCGATCGGGCGCTATCGCGAAAAAGACGGACCGCATGACGTGGATGCGCGAGGGGAATTGATCGGGACCGACGTCAATGGTCCCTACGACGGGGCGGTCGAGCTGTCGGAGGCGCTGGCTTCGAGCCGTAAGGTTCGCGATTGCGTCGCGCAGCAGTGGTTCACGTTCGCCACGGGCCGCGCGCCGTCGGAGCACGACGTCTGCAGCCTGGAGGGCGTGCAAGACCGCTTCGACGCGAGCGGAGGCGACCTTCGCGACCTCATGCTCGCCATCGTGACGAGCGACTCCTTCCGACACTATCGCCAATTCCGAGGAGAGAACCCATGAGCCGTAAGCGACCATCCCGCCGTCACGTTCTCGCCGGACTCGGCGCCGCATCGTTGCTCCCCTTCGTTCCGACGCTGGAGCTGGAGGCCGAGGCCGACGACACCCCGCGACCTAAACGCCTGTTGCTGTTCTGGCATCCATTTGGGGGGCATCGCGAGTTCTGGGTCCCCGATGGCCAGGGTACGACCTTCGAGATTCAGTCTGGGCCCCACTCCATCTTGGCGCCCCTGCGGGACCACCGCGACGACTTGGTGATCGTCGATGGCGTTCGCCACCGTACGTCCGGTCCGGGGGATCAACACCAAAAAGCGGCGGCCGGCAGCTTCACCGGGGCGTCGATTCAGCCCGACGGTGACTTCAAGATCGGAGGACAGGACGGGCGCGTCGGCTGGGCCAATGGGGCCAGCGTCGACCAGGTCGTCGCCGCCGCGCTCGCGCAAGAGCGACACGATGCGTTCCGTTCGCTGGAGCTCGGCGTCGACACCAAGCGCAACGACGTTCGTTCGCGCATCATCTATCGCGGCCCCGGCGACCCCATCGCGCCCGAAGTCGATCCCCGGGCGGTCTACGACCGGGTCTTCGCCCTCGCGAGTCTCGACGAAGCGGAACGTGCGCGCATACGCGCCGAACGGCTCAACACGCTCGACTTCGTTCACGGTGACGTTCAGCGGTTTGCCCGTCGGGTCGGTCGTTCCGACCAGCAGCGTATCGAACAACACCTCGATGCGGTCGATGCCATCCTCGGTCGGGTCGAAGCGGGTCTCGATGCGTGCGACGCCCCGCCCCCGGCGCTCCACGACGACGATGTCGACACGTCCAGCGGTTTCCCGCACGTGGCCAAAGCGCAGATCGACATGATGGTCGCCGCGATGGCGTGCGATCTCACGCGGGTGGGCTCGATTCAATTGAAGGACGAGCACGGCCGCTACCTGAGCTGGATCCCCGGAATTGCCGAGAACAGCTTTCACAGCCTGAGCCACGGCCACCGTTACAGCCACAGCCTCTCGCGACTGCAGGACATCGACAAGGTCGACTACTTCCTTCCGTTCATCTCCTTCTCCGAGCAATTCGCCTACCTTCTCGAGCAGCTCAAAGCGCGGCCGGAAGGCGACGGCACCATGCTCGATCACACGCTGGTCGTGTGGGGGACCGGCCTCGGGCACGGCGACCATGACTTGAGCCTCCCGTGCCCGTGGATCTTCGCCGGAGGGGGGTTGAAAGGCGGCCGCTTGCTCAACAAGGGCGGCAGCGTCGACCATCACCGACTGCTCGTGTCCGTGTGTCACCTCATGGGCCTGGAGAACGTCTCCAGTTTCGGCGACAACGATCGCGGAACCGGTCGCTACACGGAGCTGGGCTGATGGCGGGCACGTTTGGCGTTCTGCGTCCGTCCATGGTTCTCTCGACGCTCGTGACCGACGAAGACATCGCGACCCGGGCCCTCGCCGGAGGCACGCCCCTCGAGGGGGAACTGCAGGGGGGAAGCGTGGTCGTCACCCAAGGCCCCGACCAGGGCGCGCGGGTCGAGCTCGCGCCCGACCGGCCGTTGGTGGTGGGTTCGGCCCTCGGGGTCGACCTTCAACTCTCGGACCCGACGGTCAGTCGCTACCACCTGGAGCTACAGCCCGCGCCCGGCGGCGTGGCGCTGCGCGACCTCGGCAGCCTCAACGGAACTCGCGTGGGGGTATTGACGGTCGAGCGAGTGACGTTGCCGCTCCCGGCCACGATTCACTTGGGCGGCAGCGTGCTCACGTTGGAAGCGGGCCGGGGTCAGCCGAAGCGACGGCTCGATCACGACGAGGCCATCCCGGGCATGGTGGCCGAGAGCGTCGCGATGCGCACCGTCACCGATACCATCCGACGCATCGCCGGCACCCAGGTGTCGGTGCTCATCGAGGGCGAGACGGGCACCGGCAAGGAAGTCGCGGCCCAGGCGATCCACCAGCTGAGCCGCCGCCGCGACGCCCCGTTCGTCGTCGTCGACTGCGCTTCGGTGGCCTCCGGCCTCATCGCGTCCGAACTCTTCGGCCACGAGCGGGGCGCCTTCACCTCCGCCCATCGCCAACACATCGGGGCGTTCGAACGGGCCGCCGGCGGCACGCTGCTGCTCGACGAGGTCGGCGAGCTGCCCCTCGACCTTCAGCCCAACCTGCTCGGGGTGCTCGAGCGGCGCACCTACCGCCGGCTCGGCGGCGAGCAGGAGCTCCCGGTCGACGTGCGGGTGCTGAGCGCGACGAACCGCGACCTTCGCGCCGAGGCCAACGCGGGGAAGTTTCGCGCCGACCTGTACTTTCGCCTCGCGGTGGCCCGCGTGGTGCTCCCCCCCTTGCGCGAGCGGCGGGACGACCTGCCGGCGCTCATCGATTACTTCGTCTCCGAATTGGCGGGCGAAGTCCCCGACGCGCCGCTCTTCTCCCCGGCGGAGATGGAGTCGCTGGTCCATCAGCACTGGTCGGGCAACATTCGGGAACTCCGCAACCTCGTCGAGAGCAAGCTCGCGCTCGGCGACCTCGCCGTCCTCCCCGGCGCCACCCCGTCGTCGTCCGCGTCGATGCCGCCGCCCCCCAACGCCCCCATCGAGCGCTACCGCGACGCCCGCGCCGCCGTCATCGCCGACTTCGAACGTCGTTACCTGGGCCACCTCATGGAGGTCTGCGACGGCAACGCCTCGGAAGCGGCCCGCCGCGCCAAGATGGACCGCCCCTACCTCATCAGCCTCCTCAAACGCCACGATATGCGCTGATGAGCTTGCGAACCAGCTCTACGGAGACGCGCCAGAAGCGCACACCGCCGGGTCCGCGTCAGCCCGTACTGCGCAATAGTGCGATTGGACCTCCTCTACGGCGAGCGCACGGTCGTAGACGACCAGTTCGTCAACCGAGCCAAGAAATACAGAAGCCCCCTTGAGGTTGACCCCAAAGCTTGCCGCGTTATCGTCAGAAAGCAGAATCTCGGTGTTTACTGGAACACTCGTTCTTCCGTCATAAAAAAGGGTAAGCGTATTGCCTATCGGATCCCGACCCGGTGTTGGCGCGGGTCTTGCGGCAGAGACGGCGATCACGTGGTGGAAGCCGGAAGAGATGGGCGAGGCACCGGTTGGGTAGCTCGTTTTGTCCAGCTCGTCCTGTCCCGCACGTCCCGGGACCTGCGTGGCATAGTAGCCGAAAGTGACATCTTGTGTAGACGGACTTACGTCGAACTGAAGCGAGTAGCCAGGTGTTGAGCTACCCCCTCCTGCGTTCTGGTCGCCTCGGAGCCAACGGCTCACAATTGGCATAGCCAGCTGAGCATTAACGTCGTCGGGAAGCTGCACCCAGACTTCAATGGTGAACTCGTCCCGGTTCACGAACCGCAGGGGACCTGTGACCTGGCTGTCGAAAATTTTAAGCGTGTCATTGTTATTAAACTTGGCGTAACCGTCGCCGATGGGTCCGGCGCCGCCGCCACCGCCTGCGCCTCCGTAGAGGACGCACCCGTCGCATGTGCCATCGTAGTCGTGGGTGGTCCCGCCGCCGCTCGCTTGACCGGGCGCTTGGTTGCGGATGATCCCGGTCGCCCCGCCGCCGCTGCCTCCGTCGGTGTCGTTGTCGTCGAAGCGCCACCACAGGATCGGACCGTCGGCGAGCACCGTCTCTTCCCAGCTGAGACGCGGGGGGGCGCCGCCGGTACCGCCGCTGCCTCCCGAGGCCGACGTCGCGCCGCCCTCCGCCGTCGAAGATGTGCTGGTGCTTCCCCCCTGGTTGGCCGCGGTCGACGCGCTCGCGCCGCCCGCGCCGGCCCCGTCGGGGGGGAGGTCGAAGGAGATGAAGCAGCCGGCGAAGAGGGCGCCGCCGACGAGGCAGGAGATGATGGCGCGGGGTTCCACGCTCCCCATGATACGGTCGTGCGGCGTGAAAGTGGGTCGAGATGTTCCCGAGCGGGTCGGCCGCTACGAGGTGCTGCGATTTCTCGGCACGGGGGGGATGGCGTCGGTCTGGCTCGCTCGGTACCGCGTGGTCGACAAGGTCTACCGCCACGTGGCCCTCAAGGCGATGCACGCCCACCTCCGCGGGGAGCCGGAGTGGCTCGAGGCGTTTCTCCGGGAGGCCCACCTCGCGGCGGCCATCGAGCATCCGCGCGTGGTGTCGGTGATCGAGGTGCTCGACGATGCCCTCGGGGTTTTTCTGGTGATGGAGTACGTGGCGGGTCCCACCCTCGGGACGCTCGCACGGGAATCACGGCTGCCCCTGCCGGTGGCCGGGCGCATCCTGCTCGACGCCCTGGAGGGACTGCACGCGGCCCACGACGTGACGGGCGCCGACGGGACGCCGCTCGGCATCGTGCACCGTGATTTCACGCCCCAGAACATTCTCGTGGGCCGGGATGGGATCGCCAAACTCACCGACTTCGGGGTCGCGCGGATGGCGAGTCAGACCACCACGGGCTCGCTGAAGGGCAAGCTCGGGTACATGGCGCCAGAGCAGCTGCGCGGCGAGTCCCTCGATCGGCGCTGTGACCTCTGGGCCGCGGCGGTGGTCGCGTGGGAGCTCGTGGCCGGCGCTCGGATGTTCAAGTCGCGGGGCGAGATGGTCGTCATCCCGCAGCTGACCGAAGCGCATTTTCCGCTCGCGCAGCACCACGAAGACGCCCCCGCGGAGCTCGATGCGCTGCTCCAGGACGCCCTCGATGAAAACCGAGCCGTCCGTCCCGCGACGGCCCTCGCGTTCGCGGCGAACCTCACGCGTATCTGGAAAAAAACGTGGGGGATCGCTTCGCACGAGGAGGTGGCCCATTTTCTCCAGACCAACGAAGGGGGTGAGACCACCGGACGCACGGCCGCCGCCGTCACCGAGTTCGAGCCGGCGCCGCGAAGGTGGCCCATTCCGCCGTGGCTCGTGGCGGCGTGCTTGGTGGTCGGCGCGGGGACGGCTTGGTTTGCGCTGGGGGGGGCGCCGTCCGCGGCCACCACGACGGCGCCGACGCCCCCGGCGGCGGGGGACGAGGGTACAGACGATGCGGTGGTCCCCGCCGCGGCCGCCCCTTCGACGGCGTCCGGGTCTGCGCCTGAGCCCGCCGCCAAGCCCGAGGCGACCGAGGAGCTTCCCCAAGCGTCGTCGCCAGAGCTCACGATCCGGTCGGACGTGGCGGTCAAAGCGCTCTCGGTCGGGTCGAAGGTCATCGCGTTGCCCCGTCCGCAGCGCGAGGTCGTGGTCGCCGTGCCCCCGGTCGACGCAGTGGTCGTGGTGCGGGCGGTGGACGGCCGGGTCCGTGAACTCTCCGGCCCCTTCGACGCCACGCCCGTGGAGATCCAGTTTGGGCCCCGGCCGCGATGGCGGCCCGCGACGCCGTCGCCTTCGCCCCCGTCCGGCCTTCATCCGATGCCATGAGACGTTGGTGCTCCATCGTGGTGATCGCGTTGCTGTCGGGCCGACCGACGGCGGCGGCCGCCGACGAGGCGAAGACATGCGGTCCCGACGACGGCCTCGATGCGAGCGCGCGGCGGGCACGGGGGGTCGCGGCTTACGGCGAGGGGGAGCGCCGCGGGGATCGCGGTGCGTTTCGCGCCGCGGCGCGGTGTTTCGAATTCGCCCACGAGGCCGAGCCGTCGGGACCGGTCCTCTTCAACGCGGCCAAATCGTGGACCGCCGCGGACGAGCCCGCCCGGGCGGCCGATGCCTATGCGCGTGCGTTGACCACGGGGGGCCTCGAGCCCGCCTACCAGAAGATCGCGCGCGAGCAGCTCGCGGCCGCGGGCAAAGCGCTCATGGTCGTCGATGCGGTACGCCCCCGCGGTCGCCGACTGCGGGTCGCGCACGTCGACGGCGACGTCCCCACCACATTTCATCTCGAGCCCGGCGCGCACGACGTCGTCATCACCTGCCCCGGCGAGGATCTCACGCTGTCGTTGACCGCTCGCGCGGGCGACAAGGAGCGGCTCGACTTGCCCTGCCCCGACGCAGCGGCGCCTTCTCCTTCGCCCCCGCCTCGTCGTCCTCCCCCCGATGACGACGGTGTTTCCGCCCTCGGGGTGACGGGATGGACCTTGCTCGCCGTCGGGGGCGCGGGCGGGGCGGTGGCGCTCGGACTCGGCATCGCGACGGTCGACGCCCGCGACGAATTTCGCGAGACGCGCGACGAAGACGTTCGTGCCCGCGGGGAGGACCTGCGCCTCGGGACCAACATCAGCGCCTTCGGCGGACTTGCGTTGGGTCTGCTGGGCGCCGGCCTGCTCGTTTACGACGCCGTCGCGGACGACGGGATCGAGGTCGCGGTTTCTCCGTCCGGCGTCCGCCTCCGCGGCTCCTTTTGACGCGCCCGCCCGCGCGGCCGACCTGGGCGGTGCTTTCTCGGGTCGCGATATGTGGTACGGCGTCCCTGGGGAGGCTGGAACGTTCCGCTGGTCGTGAACACCTCAGGGCTGACGCCGCTCATCGGAGAAGGCACCCGCGTCGGTGAGAACGTCCAACTCGTCGCACCGCTCAACCGCGGGGCGATGGGAGAGTTGTGGCGGGCGAACCACCTGACGCTCGGGGTCGAGGTGGCGGTGAAGTTTCTCGGTCGCAATTTTCTCGACCACGCGATGGCGAGGGAACGCTTCGGCCGAGAGGCGAAGGCGGCCGCGCGCATGGTCAGCGCCTACGCGGTGCGGCACTTCGACCACGGCGTGCTCGATGATCACGATGGCCCGTCGCTTCCCTTCATCATCATGGAGCTGCTCGAGGGGGCTTCGCTCGATGAGCACGTTCCGCCGGGAGGCTGCATGCCGCCGTCGGAGGTGCTCACCATGGCGCGCCATGTCGGGGCGGCGCTGCGTGAAGCCGACCGCCACGAAATCGTTCACCGCGACGTCAAACCCGAGAACATTTTCCGGTGTACGGTCGGCCGCGAAACGACCTTCAAAGTGCTCGACTTCGGCATCGCTCGCCTTCCGGAGACGGTCGCCGACGGGGCGCAGCGCATGACCCGCGCGGGGGAGTTGATGGGGACCCCGCCCTTCATGAGTCCCGAAATGTTCATCTCGGCCGAGGACGCCGAGCATGCCGACGACCTGTGGTCGCTCGCCGTCGTCGTCTACTGGGGACTCACGGGCCGGGTCCCTTTCCGCGGCGACACGCCCCGCGAGGTGCACCAAAACGTCCGCGAGCGGTGCTTCGTCCCCGCGAGCGACCTGACCCACGGCATCGACGCAGACCGGCTCGATGCGTTCTTCGCCCGCGCGTTTCATCATCGGCTCCACCGCCGTTTCCTCTTCGTGGACGACCTCGTCGATTCGCTGACGACTGCGCTCTCGTCGAAACCACGCGCGGCAGCGATCCGGCCGACAGCGCCGGGAGCGACGGGATCCGCTGCCGCCGCGGGGGGAGCCGCCGCCGACGAAGAGGATGCGTCGCCCTCGCTTCGGCCCGCACGGCCCGACACCGCTTCGGCTCGGCCGGTGGTGACCTCGGAGCCGGCGCGGGCGCCTCGCCGACGGGAGTGGCTGAGCGTGGTGGCAGCCGCGGCGATTCTCGTGGTCGGTCTGGTCGTGGCGACCCTCATGCAGCGGGACGGTCGGGACATGACGACCAAGGGTCGGGAATCGGCCGCGGGCGTCGAAGGCGACGAGGCTCCGGCGGCCGAGGTCCAACGCCCCGTCCCCGCCGCGGCCGCCTCGCCGCCACGGCCGGCTTCGCGACCACGCCCGGACGTCCGTGTCGGCACCGCTTCCACGCGTGCGCGCTCGTCGTCGACCCCACGGGCGGCGACGGTGGCTCAGACCCCGACGGAGGCGACGGCGCGGTCGAGGGCAGACGCGACGGCCGCGGCCGGAGGGGGGCTGCCGACCGCCGCACCGGGGCCTACGGGTTCGACGACCGCCGAGGTCCCGGCGGGCCCGGAGGATGATGCTGCATCCAGCCCCGAAGCCGCTGAGGACGAAACGACGGCCGCCGCCGAGGCGGACGAGGAACGGGCGCCCGCGGGGGATGACGAAACGCACGAGGTCGAGGACGAAGCACGAGAGGTGGCGCCGCCCGTGCCCCCTTCAGCGGAGCCGACCCCTCCCGAGCCGCCGCCGCTGGACGCCGTGGGTACGGCCGGCCGCCCCGCGCCCGCCGCTCCGTAAATGCGCCGGACGGCCTTCCCGCGCCGTATTGGGAGCCGGCGTGTCCGCGCCCCCCCCGGGAGACGCCGTGTGTCGTCGGGGGGCTAGTTCAGGCGGGTTCGGTCGACGAGGCGATCTTCGCACGAGATCCCGTCGTCGAGACCCAGCCATGCGTCCCACGCCGCGTGGTCCGTGACGTCGACCCCTTCTTCTTTTGCCGCCCGGTGGAGCTGACGCTGCATCTCGGCAAAGACGTCGGCGTCCATCAGCTCGAGCTCTTTGGCGAGGTTGGCGTGCAGCACGCGGAAGACGATCTTCCACTGAGCGACCGGCGCGTCGAAGGAGAGCATCTTCGGCATGGGGGGGACTTGCGGGGCAGGGCGGAGGGGTCAACCGTCCGTTGCGGGTCCGGGGGTCAGCCGGTACGTTTTCTCCATGCTCGACGTCGACCGCCGTACTGCCCGCCGAGCCTTCAGCGACCTGCGCGTCGAAGCGCCCGACCCGGCCGAGCTCGTCGCGGCCATGCGGGCCGAGCGGAACAAGTCGCGGGTCCTCGTGGGGTTGCTCGGGTGGATGGGGCTGCTTTCGGCCCTCGAGCTGCTCATGGGCACATGGCTCTACGATTACGCGGCGCGGGCGGGCTTCGGCGCGGGCGGGATCGCCGAGGCCTCGCTCTTCGACCGGGTGTCGCTCGGTTTGGTGTGGGTGAGGCTCGTGAGTTCGGTCGTGACCGGCGTCATGTTTCTCCAGTGGGTGCGCCTCGTGGTGCGTCACGCGCGTCGCTTTGGCCTCTACCGGTCCCGAGCCCTCCGCTTCGACGTCGAATCGGCGACGTGGGTGTGGCTCATTCCCATCGTGAACTGGTTTCGCCCCTACGCGCTCATGTCGAGCGTCAGCGCGTCGAGCGACCCGAGCGTCCTCCCGAGCCCCGATCTCGAAGAGCGCCGTGCGCTCGGAAGCTACCGACAAGCGGCGTGGGTTCGCCATCGGGTGGAAAACCCGCTCCCGTCGGTTCCCCTCAAGCGGTGGTGGGTGCTCTTTCTCGCCGCCCGGGGGGCCCAGCGTCTCATGTTCAATGCCGAGGCCTACCTCGAAGATGCGGTGAGCGTCCGCCGGTTCGCGTACGTGAGCTTGCTGGACGGCGCCCTCTGGATCGCCGCCGCCATCGCCGCGGTCGCGCTCGTCCGGGCCATCCATGCGCGCCGAGCGGAGCTCCACCGGCGGGCCGAGCATTGGAGCCGGCTCGTGTACCAACAGCCCGCCTCCCCTTGAGCGCCGCGGCGACCGACGACGCCGCCGCGCTCGCCGACTTCATGGCCGAGCTCGGGTCGGAGTTCCCCCGATTCACCGTCGTGGCCAAGGAGGGGAACGTGTTGTCGCGCGCCATCGACGTGGCCCTCCGGGTGGTCACGTTCAATCAGATGCGGACCTACCTGACGCGGTTCCACACCGTCATCGGGGATACGCTCTACGTGCCTCCCGGCTGGGATACGATGGGGCCGCGGGACAAGATCATCCTGCTCCGCCACGAACGCGTGCACCTCCGGCAGCGTCGCCGCTACGGGTTCATCGGCATGGCCATCGCCTACCTCCTGCTGCCCCTTCCCCTCGGCCTCGCCTATGCCCGTGCCCGAATGGAGTGGGAGGCGTACGCCGAGACGGTCTCGGCTACGATGGAACTTTGCGGCCCGCGCGCCGCCCGTAGCCCTTCGCTGCGCGCCCACATCATCAGCCAGTTCACCTCGGCGAATTACGGCTGGATGTGGCCGTTTCCCCGGGCGGTCGGCCGCTGGTACGACGACCTGATGGTGGAGTTGGGACTCGATTGAGACGGTGTTATCCCGGCTCATGTTCGAAACCGTAGAGCTGGGGCGTCACCTCGACAAAGAGACCTTCCGCCGAGAGCAGGCGCGGCTGCGGACCGAGCTCCTCAAGATCCAGCGGCGGGTCGAAGAGGAGAAGCTGGCGGTGGTGATCCTCGTCAATGGGGTCGACGGAGCGGGTCGCGGCGACGTCGTCAACGTGATCAACGAATGGATGGACGTACGCAACATCGCCACCGTCGCGTTCGACACGCCGACCGACGAGGAACAGCAGCGGCCGCCCGCGTGGCGATACTGGATGGCGCTGCCTCCGGCCGGGAGCATCGCCGTGTTCACCGGGGCCTGGTACACGGGCCCCATCTGCCGCCGTGCGTACGGCGAGACCGACGACGCCGACCTCGACCAGGAGATGCATCGAATCGTTGCGTTCGAGCGGATGCTCCACGATGCGGGCATTCACATCATCAAGCTGTGGCTTCACATCAGCGAGGCGCAGCAAAAAAAGACGTTCAAGCGGCTGCGCCGACGAAAGGAGACCGCATGGCGGGTGACGTCGCGTGACCTCGAGAACCAAAAGCGGTACGCGGCGTTTCGGCGCGTGACCGCGCGATCGATTCGCATCACGTCGACCGGGGACGCGCCGTGGATCGTCATCGAGGCGGCCGACCGTCGCTACCGGAGGGTTGAGGCGGCGAGCCAGGTCCTCCGGTCGATCGAGACCCGCCTCGCGCAGCCCGCACCTCCGTCCGGGGCGCCGACGCCCCAGGCCGAAGATCCGTTCACGATTCTCGACACCCTCGACCTCTCATTGCGTCTGGAGCGGGAGGCCTACAGCGTCCGGCTCGAGCGAGCTCAGGCCCGACTCGCCGAACTGTCACGTCGCGCCTCGTCGGCAGGGGTCGGCACGACCATCGTCTTCGAAGGAGCCGACGCGGCCGGAAAAGGAGGGGCGATTCGACGCATCATCGCGCCGCTCGATGCGCGCCACTATCGCGTCATTCGCATCGCGGCCCCCACCGACGAAGAACTCGCCCACCATTACTTGTGGCGCTTCTGGCGCCATCTCCCGCGTCTGGGCCGGTTTACCATCTACGACCGCAGTTGGTACGGACGGGTGCTCGTCGAGCGGGTCGAGGGCGTCGCCCACCGGCGGGAATGGTCGCGCGCCTACAAGGAGATCAACGACTTCGAGGGGCAGCTGGTCGATGCCGGCATTCTCCTCATCAAGTTTTGGCTTCACATCAGCGCCGAAGAGCAGCTCCGCCGCTTCGAGGCCCGCGAGAAAACCCCCTGGAAGCAATACAAGATCACCGACGAGGACTACCGAAACCGGGACAAGGCCCACGCCTACGAAGCGGCCGCGAGCGAAATGGTGGGTCGGACGAGCTCCGAGATGGCGCCCTGGACCCTCGTCGAGGCCGAAGACAAGCGCTACGCCCGGGTCAAGGTGGTCGAGACCGTCTGCGACCGATTAGAAGCCCATCTCGCGGCCATCGACCGGCGAGACGAGCCTCGGCGGAAGAAAAAGAAGAAAAAGTGAGGGGAGGTCACCTTTCCGCTCGCGGGGAAGGGAGCCCGGAGTCGCGGAGCAGTCGGTAGAGCCGCTCCGTCTGGTCGGCCCCGAGCCGCTGGCCGACCCGTGCCGTGCCGTAGACGACCCCGGCCATCCCCACCCCGAAGCCGACGACCCAAAGCGCCCACATCGGTCGGGCGAGCCGCCACTGGGAGTAGGCGAAGAACGACGCGAACAGGGCGCTGAAGCCGAAGATCGCGTACCCGGCGACGAGCATGGTCCATACGTGCGGTTGGGGGCCGATCCGGCCGTAGATGATGGCGCCGCCGTCTTCGTGGGATTCGACCTGGAGCGACAACTGCGGCGACCAGAAGTGGCGTTCGGTCGCGACGACCCCGATCTCCACCGTCGATCCCAGCACGCGGCCCGTGCAGGCGTCGCGGTGTTGGTCGAGGGCGCGCCGGACCTGATCCAGAACCACGTCGGCCGATGACGTCACGGTGAACTCGAGCTTGGGGCGAACTTCAGGCGCGTCCATGGTGAGGACTCAAAAGACCGCGTGGTCGCCGAGCTCATGACCGTGCAGTCCGTCGCGAAGGACCCGGGTGTAATGGTCGCGCAGGGTGGTGGTCCCGAAGGATGGGGTGGCGTCAGCGTCGTAGTGCCCGGTGGCGGCATCGCGCACGAGCATCGATTCGGTGGCGTAGTACCGACCGATCCGCGCGAGCTCGGCCTTGGTCGCGAGGATCTCCGAGTGGCGCCCTGCGGCGGACAAGACCCGAACGACGGCGTCGAGCAGCTTCAAGGGGACTTCGCGAAAGCGGGGGGAGCGCCCGGTGAGCTCGAAGAGAAGCGCTCCCTGGTCGCGCGGGGTGAGCGCAGGACCGGGGCCCCCGATGGGGAGCGTCCGGTCGCGGTAGCGCGGGTCCACGACCGCGGCGGCGATGAAGTTGGCGAGGTCGTGGGCGCAGATCGGCTTGCACGCGATGCTGGTGCCATCGCCGATCACGATGAAGGGGCGACCCCGACGCACCCGCTCGACCTGCCCCGAGATCGACTTGAAGAATGCGGTGGGGCGAACGATCGCATGTCCGATGGGCGCGGCGCGGAGGGCCGCCTCGAAGGCGAGTTTTGCGTGCTGAAAGGCCAGCTGAGGGTTCTGCACGCAGATCGCCGACAGGTAGACGAAGTGCTCGACCCCGCGGGCCATCGCCGCGTCGAGCAGGTGCTGGTTGGCGCCGTGGTCGATGCGCCAAGCATCCCGGGGGTCGCCCGTTCGCGACGCGAGGCACGACACCACCGCGTCGAACGGCGCTCCCGCCATGCCTTTCTTCGCCACCCACGTGGGGTCGGTCACGTCGCCAAACCGGACCTCGGCCCCGTGCAGCCGCTTGCGAATCGAGCCGGCGTCGAGAGACGCCCCGACCCCGGCCCGCCGTCGACTCAACGCGATCACGTCGTGGCCGGCGGCGACGAGGGCGCGCACGACCGGCTGCCCGATGTAACCCGTGGCCCCCGCGACGAGAATACGCCGCGGGGCGTCGAGGCCGGTTTGCGTCATCGCGAACCCGACCCCGGCTTCGCCGTCGAAGGCATCAAAAGCGCCACGTCGCACCCGCGCTGCCGCCTCGAGGGGCTACGTCCAGGTGGAGGGTCCACGACGACGAGGACGCCGCGTCGGCAGCTCCGGTGGTGCTGCTTTGCGCAAGCCCGATGATGGCCGCAGCGAGGGTGCCACTCGCGACCGCGCCGAGGCCGAGGCTCAGCCCGAGACCGACATTGGTTCGGCGTTGAAGGGTGTCGATGCCGCTTTGGTCGAACTGGTCGTCCGGGCACTCGAAGGCGCCGTCGGCACCTTCCGCGCAGCGGTCGCCGAGATCGGAACGAGCCGAGGCGGAGTCGATCCCGAACCCGATGGCCCCTCCGAGCGCGGCAAGCCCCACCGCTCCGACCGGCCAGACCCAAACCGGGATGGCGCCTTCGTCTTCGGTCGTCTGGCGGTCGGGGGGGACCCGCGGATTGGGCGCGACGAAGGGGGCGGGCGGCGGAGCCGGCGTGGCAGCGGGCTCGTCCTCCCCGGGCTCGAGCGGGATGACGAGCTCCGTACGGGCTCCAGGTTCGAGCTCGATCTCGCGCGTCGCCGTCCGGTAGCCCGGAGCACTGACGGAGATCCGATGCGACCCCGGATTGACGGGGAACGGCTCCCCGGCGCCAGAAACCGGCATGAGGGCCCCGTCGCTCTTGATCGCGAGCCCCGGGGGCGTGTTGGGCACGACGACGCGAACGCTCGGCAATTGCGCCTCGAGCTTCGCGATCGCCCGGGTGAGGTAGTCGTTGAGCGCCTCCCGGCGTGCGGCATCGGGGGTGTTGCGGTTCAAGAAGCGGGCGCGGTTGTTGGCGGCCCACGCCTCGTAGAGCCGGCCCTCGTGCTCTTCGCAGCGCGCGATGTTGGCGAGCGTCGAGACCGAGGTGTCGTAGCGCATGCTCACGCGAAAGTTGCGGCAGGCCCGCTCCCAGTCGTCCGCTTCGAGCTGACCCTGAGCGCGTTCGAAGAAGCGGTCGGCGACCGCTTTACGCGCTTCGGGGTCGAGCGAACTCGGGTCGGGTGTCTCCTCGCCGTCGTCCGGCGCGGCGAAGGCGAGACCCGCGGAGAGTCCCGCCCCGACGCACAACACGAGCGATATGAACCGTCGCATCACCAACGTCGCCACCATACCGCGGCGGCCGGCCAGGAGTCTGCGGTTCCCGCACAAACCGTGGCACGATGGTCCCGTGACGCGACGACGACCTCGAACCAAACGGCGGCGGGAGCGACGCTGGCCTGCGGCCGCGACCGTGGGGTGTTCCTTGATCCTGGGCGTACCCGCGATGTCCGCCTGCGACCAGAACGCGTCGCCGGCGAGCTCACGCGCTCGCGACGACGACGACGACGCGCGCGACCGTCGGCGCGAGAAGCGCAAGAAGAAGGCTCGGGCCGAGGCGACGGCCACGAATGGAGGGGAGGCGCCTCCCGGCGGCGACGTCGTGCCGGCACCCACCGCGGGCCAGACGGCGGTGCTTCAGGCCGGTGCGTACGCCACCTACCTCGGTGCGGGAGGCGAGGCCGAGGGCCTCACCATCACGTTTGCCCTCCTCGAGCGTCGGGCCGACGGGTCGTACCGAGCGCAGATGACGTCGGACCAGATGGCCGTCCAGGCGTGGGTGATGCCCAAACCCGGCGGCCAGCCCACCGTGTCCGACGTGCTCATGAAGCAAGGGGGCGGAGCGCCCCAGCCCTTTCCCCCGGGCGTGCCGGCACGGGATCGTCTCTTTCGCTTCTATGCGCTCGGCACCGACACCCAAAAGGTCGGGGGCGAACGACGACAGGAGGACGTCGAGGCCGCGGGTCGCACCTTTCGCGGTGCCTATCGTCACGAAGATAAGGGCCGGACGTATTGGTTCCACCCGGCCGTTCCTCCGCCTTCGCTGTTGCGGTCGAAGGAGGGCGACGAGACCTACGTGCTGACGGACTTCGCCTACGAAGGCGCCCAAGACGCCTTCGCGAAGAAGTGAAGGGGCCGGGCCGCCGTACGCGCCTGGGTTCGCCGCGGGGCGCGCTGTCCTCGGTCGGCTACACCGTCGCGTGGTCGAGAAAGGCTTCGGCCGCACCGAAGATGGTCTGGCGCCGCTCGTCGCCCATGCGGTCGAGGTTGCCGACGACCCGCGAGAGACGGGGCTGGGAGGTGAAGAAGTCGCGGTGCTTTTCGATGAAGCGCCAGTAGAGCCCATCCCACACTTCGGGCCACTGCGGCGCGCCGTAGCACCCCTTTAGGTACGCGGGCGGGGGGTCCTTCTTTCGGGGCTTCTTGTAGTCGCTCATCTTGAGGATGTAGTTGCTGCCGCAGAGATAGGGCTTGCTCGCGAAGATCCCGCCGTCACTGAACAACGCCATCCCGTAGACGTTCGGGCCCATGACCCAGTCGGACGAATCGACGAACATCTCCATGAACCAACGGTGCGCCTCGCGCGGCTCGATCTCGCAGAGGGTCATCAGCGTGCCCGCGACCATGAGGCGCTCGATGTGGTGGGCCCACCCGAAGCGGTTGAGCCTCGCCACCATATCGTCGAGGGGAGGGATCCCGGTATCGCCCTTCCACCAACACGGGCCCAGTTGGCGATGGTGGTCGAAGAAGTTCTCCTCTTCTTGCCGGGGCCCATAGGTCTGGTAGACGCCGCGAATGAACTCTCTCCAGCCGATCACCTGGCGGACGAATCCCTCGAGGGAGTTGATCGGCACGTCGTGTTCTTCGGCCGCCGTCAGCGCGCGAGACACGATCTCCTCGGGCGTGACGAGCCCCATGTTCATCACGGGGCTCAGGGCCGAATGCCACAGGAACGTCGTCGCCTCGGATTGCCGGACCGTGAGCGCGTCTTCGTAGGGGCCGAAGTCGGCGAAGCGATCGCTGAGGAAGGAACGCAACCACCACAGCGACTGGCGACGCGTCGTCGGCAACCACCACGCGTCGAGGTCGATGTCGCCGGGGTGGTCGGCAAAGCGCGCATCGACGAGCGCGGCGACGTCCCGGACGTGGTCGGTCGGGCTGGCGAGCGAGGTTTCGACGAGCGCGAGGTCGGCGGGGATTTTCTCTCGGTTGTCGTGGTCGAAGGACCACTTGCCGCCCCGCGGTTTGTCGCCGTCCATCATCACGTCGAGCCGCTTTCGTTGCTGGCTGTAAAACGACGCCATCTGAACGGTGTCGCGGTCGCCGACGAAGTTGGCAAACGTCTCGCGCGACGTGAGAAACATCGGGCTCTGTCGAAACGTGAGGCTCAAGCCCCGCTTCTTTGCGAAGCGCTGCAATCGCTCCTCGAAGAAACGGTCCTCGACCTCCCACATCTCCAGCGCGGACACGTCGCCGTGGCGGTCGAGAAAGGCCCCGAGTTGCGCCTCGTAACCGTTCTTCTCGGCCTTCGCCTTCCCGGTGGGCTCGAGGCGCTCGTAGTGAACCTCGAAGCCCTGCTCTCGGAGTTCGTCGGCGTAGGCGCGCATCGCCGCGAGGAAGAGGGTGATCTTGAGCTTGTGGTGCTTGACGTAAGTACAGAGGCCCACGTCTTCGGCCATGAAAATCGTCGCGTCGCGAGCGTCTTCGAGGTGATTCCGCGGAAACAACTGGTTGCCGAGGACGATGAAGACGCGGTCGGAGCCGTCAGACATTCTCGACCCATGGGGGTCGCCGCGGCGGGTGGCAACTGGGGGACGAGGGCGGGCCGGGCCGCCGGGCCCACGTCATGCCTTTTCCGGACGACGGGCGAACCCGATCGCGGTGGCGATCGCGAGCGCGCTCTCGCCCGAGTAGGGCAGGCCGAAGCTGCCGCCGTGCAGCTGGCGGGCCCGGTCGGGGGGGTCGTCGCCGAGGATGTCCTCGACGTACATCAGCGTCCCTAGCGTGCGTGTCACGTCGGGTTCGAAGATCTCGACGCCGAAGGTGTCGGCGGCGCGAAACCCGACCTTGAAGAGGGGGTGGCTCATCGATTCCGTCTTGGTGATCGGCGCGACGTTGGCCGAGACGCGGAGGGGGGCCTCGGCGTCGCGCCGCCACACCTCGGCGGCCATCGTCTTTTCCAGCCACTGGGCCGCCTGGTAGCTCATGCCCTGGATGGGGACGATGGTGTCCGAGACCGGCGGCAAGTCGGGGCGGGCGCGTGTGGGGCGCAAGAGGCGCGCCCGCCACAACACACGTCGCCAGCCGCGAATGCCGGCGAGGGTCTTCTCGGCGGCGGCGGCATCATCCGCTTCGAGTTCGACGGGGGTGGTGGGAGAGACGAGCATGCCCACCGAGAGGACGTGCGACCGCGGCAGGGCCTCCACGATCGCGTTCATGGCGGCGCCGATGCGCCACTCGCGTCCGCCGCCCGGTCCGTAGGCGAAGAGGCCCACGTGGGCCGGAGCCTCGTCGAGGAACGCGGCCACGCTCGCCCCGATGCGGTCGGGGACGGTGAGGAGGTCGGCGCGACCGCGCAGACACGTTAGCGGGCCGCCCTCGCGGCGAAGCGAGGCCGGCGGGGCGGTGACGTCGGCCCACAATACGGTCGCCCCGGCCTGGAGGAGGGCGCGGGTGGGCGCGAGCTCGGCCCCTGCGCCGAGCAGGGCGAAGCGCGTCGACGGGGAGAGACGGAGCGCGCCGTCGTCGTCGAGACGGGCGAGGGCACGGCGGAGGGTGGCGGCGGTGACGGCGTTGACGCGACGACGCGCTTCGAGCTCATCGACGACGGAGGCCAGCTCATGGCCCCGATGGGCGCGATCGCCGTACCGGAACGATGGGACCCAGCCCCGGGGGTCACCCCCGGGAAAGGGCTCGACGTCGAGCGGCAACGCCGTCTCGAGGTCGAGCTGGTCCAACGGCCGGGCCGACCCATCGTCACCACGTAAGGTGCACCGCTCGAGGACGGCGGCCCGGAGGCTCCGCGCGATTTCGACGCGCGCCTCGGAGGCGCATCGCCGCTGCTCGACCTCGACGAGCAACGAAGCGTAGCGTCGCTTCAGGGCCCGGGGCGTGGCGGGGAGGCGAACCGGCCCCATCGCTTGGGGAAACCGCGTCTTCGTCTCCCGGAGGAGCTCGAGCATGAACGAAGACGCAGTTTTGCCCGCGGGAAGATTCACGCCCGTCGTCGGGGTCGGCGGAGCTGCCATGAGGCGGTTGTACCGTACGCCGCCAGCGGCGTGCATCGTGGGGCGCGTTTCGCGGAATGCCACGATGTCGTCACGCGGATGCGCTACGCACCGGCCCAATGGCGAACCGACGCGTTCCTCCGCCCAGCGAAATTCGACCGAGCGAACTTCGACGACGGCAATTGCTGCACGGGGCGGCCGTGCTGGCCGGTGGGCCTGCCTACGCCGCCTGTGCCGGTGACGATACCTCGGACCCGGTCGGTCCTCCCGCACCGGAGGTGTTTCTTCACGGCGTCGCGAGCGGCGATCCCCGGGCCGATTCGGTCATCATCTGGAGTCGGGCGGAACCGAAAGGCGGCGAGACGGAGGTCGAGGTGAGCTGGACCGTGGCCGCCGACCCGGAGTTTACGGAGGTCATCGACGAAGGCAGCGTCGCCACCGACGGTGAGCGCGACTTTACCGTCAAGGTCGACGTCATCGGACTCCAGGCCGGAACGACGTACTACTACCGCTTCGCCGCGTTGGGAGAGACCTCGCGCGTGGGGCGGACGAAGACGGCGCCGGGGGGGAGCGTCGATCGGCTTCGCTTCGCCGTCTGTTCGTGTGCCAGCTATGCCCATGGCTTCTACAACGCCTACCGGCGCATCGCGGCGCGCGCCGACCTCGATTTGGTCATTCACCTCGGCGATTACATCTACGAGTACGGAACGAATGAATTCGGCGACGTGCGACCCCACGAGCCCGAGCACGAGATCGTCACGCTGAGCGACTACCGTCGCCGGTACGGGCAGTATCGTCGCGATCCAGACCTCCAGGAAGTCCACCGTCAACATCCCTTCGCGGTCGTGTGGGACGACCACGAATCGGCCAACGACGCCTGGCGGGAAGGCGCGGAAAACCATACCGAGGGCGAAGAGGGAACATGGGAGGAGCGCACCGAAATTGCGCGGCGGGTGTACTTCGAGTGGATGCCGATACGTGACGTGCCCGAGCAAAGCGTCGAGCGCGTTCTCCGCTACGGGGACTTGGTCGACCTCATCATGCTCGATACGCGTTTGTGTTGTCGGGACGAAGTGGTCGGTTTCGACGAGCCGGGCATCGACGACCCCACGCGGAGCCTGCTTGGCGCCGAACAGGAGCAATTCCTGTTCGATGAGCTTTCCGCTTCGACCGCGACCTGGAAGCTGCTCGGCCAACAGGTGATGTTCGGTCAGCTCGGCACCCTCAACCCCGACCAATGGGACGGTTATCCGGCCGCCCGGGCGCGGGTCTTCGACCACCTCGAAGGCGAGGGTATCGACGATGTGGTCGTGCTCACGGGGGACATCCACACCTCCTGGGGGCTCGACCTCGCCCGCGACCCGCTCGACCCCGCGACCTATGATCCGGCCACGGGGGACGGCTCGCTGGCCGTCGAGTTCGTCGCGCCCGGCATTTCTTCCCCCGGGTTTCCCCCCGCCCTGGCCGGGGTCGCCGAGGGGCTACAGGCCGACAACCCGCACATGAAGTACGTAGACGTCACCCTCCGCGGCTACGTCGTGCTGGATATCGACCGCGAACGCGTGCAGGGCGCGTGGTACCATATCGACACCGTCGAGACGCGGAGCGACGTCGAGATGCTGGGCGTGGTGCTCGAGACCGCCCGCGGCACGAATCACCTGGTCGAGGTGGCGGCCCCGGCCGACCCGCCGGCCTCGGCGCCACCCGCCCCCTGACCGAGACGCCCGGTACCTCGACGCTGGTACTTCGACGCTGGTCCTCGACGCAATGGGCTCTGGGAGATACCCTGCCCTTCCGGTGTCGATTCTTCGCTCTTCATTTCCTGATGTCGTCATCCCCGAGCGAAACCTGACGCAGCACGTTCTGCGACACGCGTCATCGCGGGCGGACGAGCCCGCCTTCGTGGAGATCAACGACGACGGGCGAACGCTGACGTACGGGGCGTTCGCCACCGCTGTTCGTCGCCTCGCCGGAGGACTGAAGGCACGCGGGGTCGGGCCGGGAACCACCTGGGCCCTCATGGCGACCAATGGCCCCGAATTCGCGACGGTGTTTCATGCGCTCTCTTGGGCGGGGGCGACGGTCACGACCCTCAACCCCACCTATCAGGCCGAAGAGGTGGCCGGGCAACTGCGCGATGCCGCGGCGAAAGCGATCGTGACGGTGGGACCTTGTCTCGACGTGGCGCGCGCGGCCGCGGCGGCGGCCGGGGTGGACGATGTGTTTCTCATGAAGCCGGGGGGGGAGGCGCCCAGCATCGAGACGATCTACGGAGAGGAACTCGCAACGCCGGTCTCGGTCGACCCCGCCGAGCACGTCGTGGCGTTGCCCTACTCGTCGGGGACGACGGGCTTTCCCAAAGGCGTGATGCTGACCCACCGCAACCTGGTGGCCAACCTCGTCCAGATCGAAGAGAGCATCCCGCAGGGCGAAGACGACAAGGTGTTCGCCGTGCTGCCCTTTTTTCACATCTACGGGATGACGGTGCTGATGAACCACACCCTCGCCACCGGGGGGACGGTCGTGACGGCACCGCGTTTCGACTTGGTCCAAATGCTCGAGGGGGTTCAAGCGGCGAAACTCACCGTGCTGTATCTCGTGCCGCCCATCGTAACCGCGCTCGCCAAGCATCCGGTCGTTGAACATTACGACTTGTCGTCGGTCCGCATGATTCTATCGGGCGCGGCGCCGCTCTCCGGCGAGCTGGCCGAGGCGGCGGCGGCGCGGGTGGGATGTCCGGTGATCCAAGGTTATGGGATGACGGAGATGTCGCCGGTGAGCCACGCGGTGCCCCGAGACGACTACCGGGCGGGGAGTGTTGGGACGTTGGTGCCCAACACCGAGGCGCGGTTGGTGGACCCGGACACTGGAGAAGACGTCGCGGCGGGGGCGGGGCGGGGGGAGCTGTGGGTGCGAGGACCCCAGGTCATGAAGGGGTACTTCGGTCACACCGCGGCCACCGCCGCCACCCTCGACGCCGAGGGGTGGCTGCACACGGGAGACATCGCCACCGTCGATGCCGATGGGCACTTCTTCGTCGTCGATCGGCTCAAGGAGCTCATCAAGGTGAAGGGGTTTCAGGTGGCGCCAGCCGAGCTCGAGGCCATTCTCGTCAACCTCGACGGGGTGGCGGATGCCGCGGTGGTGGGCGTGCCCGATGAAGCCTGCGGCGAGGTCCCCAAGGCCTTCATCGTGCGGGCGCCCGAAAGCGACGTCACCGTCGGGTCGATTCAGGCGGAGGTCGCGGCCCGCGTCGCGACGTACAAGCACGTTCGAGAGGTCGAATTCGTCGCCTCGATCCCCAAGTCGGCATCCGGGAAAATCCTCCGCCGCGCCCTCCGTGACCGACGCAACCAATGAGGCGAGCCGCTCGGACTTGGCTCACCGTACGACCATCGCTTGCGCGACCGCCGTCGCGGCGCCGGCCGGCGCCCTTCGAAATGCCATCAACCCCTGGGGGATTCGGGCCTCCATGAGCCAGGTGTCGATGACGTCCCCGAAGACGTACTCGAGTTGTTTGCCGCGACAGAGCGGGAGAAAGCTCCGCGCCACTTGGGGATCATAAATCCGAAAGTACATCACCTCGCCGTAGGTCGACCGTACCAAGAGCAGTCGGCGTAGTTGCCGGCGCACCCGCGCGAAGCCAGCCGAGCTTTCGATGAAGGTCACGGCCCGCTGGTCGTGGAACGATGTAATGGCCCGATAAAGGACGTCCCGCTCTGTGCCAAAGGCGATGAGGTAGGGCGCTTCGTCCGCAAGGGTTTCTGCCTTCTCGCCCTGAAACAGGCACTGGTAGGGGACCCCTTGCGCACGAAGCCAGTCCCGCAGGCTTGCGATCCGCGAGCCATCGAGGACCGCGTAGAGAGAGGGGAGTCGGCGCTGCAGGTCGTCGCACACGCCGCGCAGCGATGGATGGTTCTCGGCCCGTTCGCTCATACCGCGAGCATGGGACGGCCCATCAAGATTCGCTGTCGATGCGAGGGGCCGCCCAACGAGGGCACCCCGCAGCCGCAGCCGCATCCGACGCCGCCCGGTTCTCGGGGGGCTTCTTGAACTTGGAAGTCGGGAAGCGGCGATGAGGCCACATTCCGTCCGCGGTCGAGGATCGCCTGGCGGTTTGGCGCCTCGTGCGTGGCGCATCGCGCTTCGTACCGAGAGATGCGGTTGCTGAGCCTTGCCTTGTTTTGGTGGAGATTCTGCCGGTGTTCCTCCACGACGTCTGGGTCGCGACTGCCCGGGCCGACCCGCTGGCCCTGCTCGACCAGGTCGGTGAGCTCCGCGATCTGCGCGAGAAGCGTGTCGCAGTCGGTGGCGCCGCGGGTATCTTCGCAGTCCTCGCAGCCTCTCCGCTCTTGCTGCGGAAAGCAGAAGGCCGCCTTTTGCCGCCTCGCGCCGCGAAAGGCCTCGGCGTTGTAGTGCCAGCCCTTGTCGGGGTCGTAATCGAGCCGGAGGCGTCGCAAGTTGAAGGGAATCCACACCCCGACCTCGCGCCCCGTCATGCGGCCGAGGTCGCCGATCAGCCGCTCATGATAAGGGCCCCAGGCGCCACCGCGTGCTTCGAGCCAAGCGATGGCCGCCACGAGCGCGGCCTCGCGACTCGGATAGTAGTAGACGCGCTCGGTCATCCTTGTGGCCTCCGGGAAATCGGGGAGACCAGGGTGCGCAATTCTTCGTGAACGCGCGGAAGAACTTCCCGCCGGAGGAGTTCGAGTCGGGCAGCGGGGGTGGCGTCCCGGTTGGCGAGGACGTGAGGGAGGAGCCGGCCCCATCGGCCGGGGACTTCGGGCCACCCAGGAAGGAGGGACAATTCCATCAGGGCATAAATGTCGTCGGCGTTCTCGAAATGGATGTCGTCGGCGATGTCACACGCGAACCGCATGACTCGGTCGGCGTCGTCGGCGAGGTCGGGATGTTCGCGGGTAAATCGGGCCGCGAGTTCTCGCCGTTTCGTTTCCCAGCCGGCCCAGGCCAACGCCCGTACCTGGTCTTCTTCGACGATCATCATGAGGGTGGTGCTCCCGAGAGGAGATCCGCGAGCGGAACGAAGCCCGGCACTTCGTACGAGCGCATGTGTTCGAGGGCTCGGAGGGCGAGGGCGTCGACACTCCGTCGCTCCTCGGCCGGCCACCCTTCCGCGAGGCGGGGGAGCCCTGACATGAAGCGGAAGCACTCCGCTTGAAACGACAGCGAAAAGTAGGGGTCGGTGATCGCGTCGAAGGGGTTTTGCCGCCGACGAATGAACATCTCCAGATCCCAATCGGAGATGGCGGCCTGTCGGATGCTCTCGATACCCTCGTCGATGTCCGCCGTATCCAGGAGACTCGCGATTTGCGTCATCACCTTCGTCGATACGATGGGCATGGGAGGACCTCGAAGCTCCTCGAAGGCGGTGTTCGCGTGGCGGAGGCAGTAGCGCCAGTCGTGCCACGGCCGGTGGTCTTCGAGATGCCGTACGAAGTAGTGGTCGAGCCACCGTTCGACGCGCGCGCCCGCCGTCGCGTCCCCCGCGTCGACCACGGCGTCGAGAAACAACGCGCGCATGTTCGCGAGGGGGCGGTGTTGTCGTTCAAATGGTTGTTCGCGGTGGACGGAGACCGCGTGGCGCGCGGCCCGTTGCAAAAGCGGTGGCTCCAGGTCGGTGAGCCCCAGCGCGGTGTAGAATCTCGCCGAGACGTCGAGACTGACGAGTGCGACCGCGGCGCAGACGCGCATCTGCTCTCGATGGCCTGGCGGCAGCTGCGGCCGAACCGTTTCGGTGGCGCCAACGATGGGATTCCCCGGCATGTTGCATGGTCGCCTGACGGGCAGGCCCTCTCGCGGCGGGATTATAGCGAAGCCAAGGCTGATTTGAAGGTGCGGGGGAGACGTCGGTAGAGCCCGGCCACGACTTTATCGCGGGGGACGACGAAGGGGTCGCCGTTGGAGGCGCGACCACCCACGCCGAGCAGTTGCGCGATCGACTGGGTCACGACCGCGGGGGCGACCGGTTTCAAAAAGGTCTTTCCCGAGGCCTGAACCTGCTCGAGCATGGGGGTCTTCACGTAGGCGGGAAACAGTGAATGGACCTCGACGCCGCGTCCCGCGCGTTTCAGCTCGACCTCCAGCGATTCGGCGAAGTGGCGCAGCCCCGCCTTGGAGGCGCAGTAGGCGGCGTTCCCCATGAGGGGGATTTGCCCCAGAATCGAGTTGATGAGGATGATTTTGCCCTTCACCCGCATCTTCGGAACGGTGGCGTTCACCAGCATCATCGCCCCCGAGAGGTTCGTTTGCACCGTGCGGTCGATGTCCTCGGAGGACTGGGCGCCCTGCAGTGCGGGCGTCGGCGCCACGCCGGAACTCACCACCAGCGCGTCGACGCCGTAGCTTTGGCGCCATACCGCATCGACGAAGGCCTCCACCGAGGCTGCGTCCGCGATGTCGAGCGGAAGGTAGGTCGCGCCTTCGATCCGCTCGTAGTCGGCGTCGGCGTCGCCCACCCGCCGCGAGCCGATGAAGACGCGGTAGCCCTCCGCGACCAAACGCTTGGCCGCGTCGAGACCGATACCGCTCGTGCCGCCGGCGACGATCGCCGAACGCCGCGCCTCGGGGTACACATGACGAGGGCCCTTTCGCAGCACCAATGAATTGACCTGAAAGCCGGAGCCGAAGCTCATCATCAGGACGCGCTCACCGGGCTCTGGTCGCTGTTTTTCGATGTTGTCGAGGACGTACATGATCGAAGGCGAGCTCATGTTGGAGCGCTCGTGAAAGACCTGGTAGCTCGGGCCGATGTCGGCGTCGGCGAGGCGAAACTCCCCCTGCATCCCCTTGAGAATCGAATACCCGCCGGGGTGAAGCGCCCAGCGGTCGATGCGCTTCTGCCATCGGGGTGTCTTTTTGGTGACGAGGTACTTGAGCTTGTCTCGCTTGCGGAGAAACTTGGGCACCAGCCGCTTGAGATTGGCCGCGACGGCCTTTCCGGCCACCTTCGGGATCTCCTGCGAGAGCTGAATGGTGGGCCCGCCTTCGCCCCAGACGGTCTTGATCGCGTCGAGACTGTCGGGGTCGGTGGCGTGAATGCGCTGTTGCGCTTCGATGGTGTAGAGGGCGGGCTCCCGATGGGTGGAGAGAATGACGGCCGCAGAGCCCTCGCCGAACAACGTGTTGCCGACGACCCCCCCCGTATCGCCGGACGCGCGAAACAGGTTGCTCACCGGTTCGGTCGAGAGGACGAGCGCGCGCTTGGGCTTTTTCTCGTCGCGCAGCAGCCGGACGGCCATGTCGAGGGAGGCGACCCCCGCCGAGCAGCCCATGTCGCCGATGTTGACGGTGTAGATGTCGTTGCGAAGACCGAGGGCGCCCGCGACGTGCGCGGTCAACGACGGCAAGGTCTGACCCGCCATGTAGTTGCAGACGATGATGTCGATGTCTTCGGGGCCGAGGCCACACTGTTCCATCGCCCCTCGCGCCGCCGCCTCGAGAAGGGTGAGCGCCACCCGCTCGAACTCCCGCTGACGCGCTTCGCCGTCCTCGGTCGTCGACAGAATGTCCTCGTAGCTCCGCATCATCTTGCGGACGCGGTCGGGGGTGCGGAGCAGGAGTTTTCCGTAGAGCTCCTTCGTCTCCTCCGGCATGCGCTCGAAGAGGTACTTCTCCGTCTTTTCGTAGACCTGCTCGCTCGTGAACTCTTCTCCGAGGTCGGTGCAGAACACCCCCGTGATCGCTGGTTGCCTCTTCCTCATCATCGCGGTCCCTCTGCCTCCTCGCGCCGTCCGCCCGGCCCTCTTCGGGGGACGACGAGGTCTTGTTGTGGTGGCTCCACGGGCGCGAAACGCGAGCGAGACGGGTCAGCCCTCCCCGTGCTCGTTCGGTGTGGCCTCAGGTGGGTCTATATACCACAGTGCAAGGGCTGCGCGACCGTGTATGGTCCCGCGCCATGACGACGGAACACCGGACGCTCCTCCAGCGCGACGACCACTCCGTGCGGGCGGCGGTCGATGCCTACACCCGGCTCCACGACGAGCGCGCGGGGGGCGACCTCGACGCGCGCAAGGCGAACTACGAGGTGCTGATCAACCGGTACTACGACCTCGTCACCGATTTTTACGAGTTCGGCTGGGGCACTTCGTTTCACTTCGCCCCGGCCCGTGCCGACGAGCGCTTCGAGGACGCCATCCTCCGCCATGAGGTCCACCTCGCGGATGCCCTCGGACTGGCCTCCGGCATGACGGCGCTCGACGTGGGCTGTGGCGTCGGGGGCCCGATGCGAAACATCGCGCGCTACAGCGGCGCCGAGATCGTCGGGATCAACAACAACGCCTACCAGATCGAGCGCGGGCGCCGTCACAGCGTACGGGAGCAGATGGAGCATCGGACCCGGTTCGTGAAGGCGGACTTCATGGCCATGCCCTTCGACGACGGTGCCTTCGACGGTGTGTACACGATCGAGGCCAGTTGCCACGCCCCCGACAAGGCCGCGCTGTTCACCGAGATCGCGCGCGTGATGAAGCCGGGGGCGACCTTCGCCGGCTACGAGTGGTGCCTCACCGACGCCTTCTCGGCGACGAACGCCGAGCACCAGCGCATCAAGAAAGGCATCGAAGAGGGCGACGGCCTTCCGGACATCGCCCATACGAGCGAGGTCGACGCGGCGTTGGAGATGGCGGGCTTCGAAGTCCTCGAGGCGCGCGACATGGCCCCCGAGGCCCATCCCGACCGCCCTTGGTACCTTCCGCTGTCGGGACGGGACCGCTCGCTGCGTGGGCTGCCTCGCACCCCCGTCGGCCGCAAGCTCACGAACGCCGCCACCCGGGTCATGGAGCGACTCAAGATCGCGCCGGAAGGCACCGCCCGCGTGAGCGACTTTCTCAACGTCGCGGCCGACGCCTTGGTCGCGGGGGGCGAAACGGGTGTCTTTACCCCGATGTATTTCTTCCGCGCGAGGAAGCCGGCGAGCGACTGAATCTTTCCAGCGTCGGGGGACGACGTGGACGGGCCCCCTGCCGCTCGGTACCTTGGCGGCCCATGAGCAACCGGCGAGGCATCACGGTCGTGGCGATGACGGCGGCGCTAGGGGGGCTCGGCGCGACCCCCTGCGAGGAGTGCGTCGACCGCTGGGAAGGCAGCGTGGCCGCGTCGAAGTACGTCCGCCACACGACCTTCGTCGGGGCGGGACACCGTTACCGGGTTGCGGTGGTTCCGATGGACGCCAACGCCGACCTCGTCGTCTCGGCCGACCAGGAGTGGCCGCCGGAGCCCATCGCGTGCCGCGCCGCCACGGGTGGGAAAACGCCGGACACCTGCGAGTTCGACTCGGACTTCAGCGGCCCCATCCACGTTTTCGTGGTCGGGGGAGCCAAGAAAACCCGCTACGAAGTGGGCATCGAAGTCGCCGACTGACCCTCGATGGCACGGGCACCCTCGGCGCTGGTCACCCCTGACGCTCGTCACGCCTCTGGGCCTCATGGAGGGTCTCGGATCACGCGGCGTAGCGTCGGAAACGCCGTGAGCGGCACGGGTGCGCCCAACGGTTGCGCGACTTCCCCCGGTTCGAGCGCGGCGGCGACGCACGCCCCGTCGCGCCGCTCGAAGACCTGCGCCAGTGCTTCGTCGCGCACCGGATAAAAGTCGAACGAAGCCCGGCACCCCGTGTCGTCGAGACGCGCTCGTCTCCACCAGCGCCAGCGCCATGGCGGCTGGCAGGCGCCCGGCGCCACCTGCACGAGCACGGGCTCGGTGCACGCGGGATCCGCGAAGCGCAAAAGCTCGAACGATGGCGCCCACGGCGCACAGTGAAGGTCGCCGGGGGAGACGGCACGCAGCGCTCGCGGTCCTCATCGGCCCGGCACGGCGTCTCCAACTGGCGGTCGTAGCCCCCCAGAAACTGACGCGAGCCGTCGGTATGCACCCGCACCCGGCGCGCGATCCGCCCCTCGCCTTCGCGGTCCTCCCGGTCGACGCCGACGAAAGCGTCGGGCGCCGCCGGCGCGGCTGGGTAGGCCACGTACGCATCTTCGGGCTCCACCTCGACGCAGCCCGAAGCAGTGCGCTGGTGGTAGCGGTCGATGTCGGCGCCGGGGCCCGTGACGCGGTAGACCTCGCTTGGCAGGTCGTCCTGGTTGCCACAGACATCGGGGGGGGAGGGGAGCAAGCCGTAGCTCACCGAGTTGTCCTGGCAGTCGAACTGGCGCGCCAGAACGATGGGCTCGCGGCAGTCCGAATCCCGAAAGCCGACGTTGCCAAACGGCGAAGGGACGCAGCGCCGGCCGCCCGTGCCGGTATTCGTGAAGATGCAAGGTGCCTCGAGCGCGCGGTCGTACCAGCCGTTGAACGCCTCGGCCCCCCCGTCGGCCTCGAGCACGATGGGACTCAGTCGAGCGCCCGCCTCCGCCCGCGCGGGCGGGCCGGGGGGCGTGACGACATCACTCCCGCACGCCGCGCCCACGAAGAGCAGCGTCCACAGTGCGCCCGCGACCGCCCGCTCGTACCTTTTCCCCATGACTCCTCCCAGTGCGTCGAGCATAGACCAAGCCATCTCGCCGGGAGCGGCGTTCAAGGTTCAAAAGCCTAAGTCGACGGCGTCGCAGAGCCACCGCATGAAGGGGGCGGCGCGGCGGCAGCGTTTGGTGAAATCGGCCATGAAGCCGGCGTCGAGCGGCGCGTCGGGGTCGAACGAGGAGACGGCGATGAAGTCTTTGCGCTTCAGGTCTTCCACGAAGGAGTGGTCGGCGTCGAAGCCACGCGGAGGACGCTTGAGAGAGCTGCCGTAGAGGGCGAAAGAGTCCCGGAAGGTCTTGCTCCGCGTGACCTTTTTCCACGCGTCGGGGTCGTCGGCGAGCCGAGTGCGGATGGAGGTGAGGGCCTTGTTGTCGGGGTGCCACATCCCACCGCCCATGAAGACGTCGCCGGGTTCGAGGTGGAGGTAAAATCCCGGTGCGTGCACGTCTTTCCCCGCGACGTGCCGGAACTGCATCGCCGCGTGGGTCTTGTAGGGCGACTTGTCTTTGCTGAAGCGCGTGTCGCGGTGGATGCGAAACATCGACCCGCCCACGGGCTTGGCGCTCACGACCACGTGTTCGCTGACCTTGGCCATGGCGGGGGCCAAGTCCTCGATGAAGGCGAGCATCGGGGCCTTCACCGCCTCCTCGTAGCGGTCCCGGTGGGCCTTGAACCAGTCGCGGTCGTTGTTCTTTTTGAGGTCTGTGAGAAAGCGGAAGAGGTCGCGGGTGAAATAGGGGCGCCGAGCCATGCCGCACCATACCGGGGCGGCCGCGCGTTGCCGAAGTCTCGACGACCGCTAAGGCACCGAGCGTGCGCAACAACGATTCACCTCGCGACCCGACCCGCCGTGGCCGAGGCAAAACGCCCCTCGTGGCCGCGACGTCCGCAACCGACGGACGATCGCGGGGTAGACGATGGCCGACGAAGGGCGGGCCTCGTCTCGCCCCCTGCTTCATCGTCGGGGCCCTCCTGGCCGGGTTGGGGTGTCGGTCCGGGGGCGAGACCGCGCCCGCGTCGGCCCCCACCGCGGCCTCCACGTCGGCTGAGCGCTCCGACGTCCAGGTGCGTGAGCGAGCGCCCGGCGCCGACCCAGACGTGGCGCGCCGAGACGCGGCGCCCGACGCTGGTACCTCTGGTGCCGACGATGCGTGCCTCGGGTTGCCGAAGGCCGACGGGACGTGCGCGCCCGACGCGGCGGCGTCGGTGGAAGACGACGTCACCCGCAACGTCGAAGGCAAGCCGCTCGGCGTCTGCTCCACCGACCCGATGACGGGCTTCTTTCGCGACGGGAAGTGCTCCACCGGGCCGACCGACCGGGGCATTCACGTGGTCTGTGCGGAGATGACCGAGGACTTTCTCGCGTACACGAAAGCGCAGGGGAACGACCTGTCCACGCCTGCTCCCCAGTACCGGTTTCCCGGCCTGAAGCCCGGGGACCGATGGTGCTTGTGCGCGGCACGCTGGCAGGAGGCGCTCGAAGCCGGGGTGGCGCCTCGGGTCGTGATGGGCGCGACGCATTCCCGGGCGCTCGACATCGTGAAGGGCGACGACCTACGACGGCTCGCCGTCACCGTATCTGGGGGCACGCGCGGGGCGTCTGCTTCCGGAGACGCCGCCCGATGACCGACGCCATCGCCACCCCGGTGGAGGCCGTCGCGGTTCGCCACGCCGAAGGTGATGGCGCCCTCCGCCGAGACTTCGCCGACCGGGATGACCTCGTCGCGTACTGCCGCGAGCAATTTCCTTCCGCCGTCACCGTCGACGATCACGTCTCGCCGCTCCGAGGCGGTCGCGCCGCGGCGCAGGCCCGCGTCGACGAGATTCGTCCGGGGCTTTACGGGCGCACGAGGAACGCCCTCGATGGGGCGGTGACGCGCTTGTCGCCTTACCTCCGCCACGGGGTGGTGAGCCTCGCCGCCATGCGGGACGAGGTGCTGACCCGTGAAAAGAAGGGCAGCGGCTACAAGCTCATCAACGAGCTCGCTTGGCGCGACTACTACCGCCGGGTCCTGGCCGTGGTCGGCGACGACGTCTGGCGCGATCGGGAGCCCTACAAGACGGGCTGGGCCGCCGACGCGTACGCCGAAGAACTGCCCGAGGACATCGAGCAGGGCACCACCGGCATCGACTTCATCGACGCCATGGTGGCCGAGCTTCATGCGACCGGGTACCTCCACAATCAGGCCCGCATGAAGCTGGCGGCGTACGTCGTGCACTTTCGCCGCGTGTCGTGGCAGGCGGGGGCGCGATGGTTCTTGCGCCACCTCCTCGACGGCGACGTCGCGTCCAACAACCTCTCGTGGCAGTGGGTCGCGAGTACGTTCGGCCACAAGCCCTACATCTTCAACCAGGCGAACCTCATCAAGGTCACCGACGGGGCGTACCGCGGCGAGGATACCCGCGGGGTATCGCCCTTCTCGGGCAGCTACGAGCGTATCTCGGCGCGTCTTTTCCGAGGCGCGGCGGCCGAGGGAGCCACATGAACCGCATCCTTTGGCTTCACGACGAGGCCCTCGGCCCGGACACGCCCGCCCTCCACGCGTTTCCGGACGCGCCCGCGGTCTTCGTGTTCGATGACGCGTGGCAGCGCGACGAGCAACTCAGCCTCAAGCGCATCGTGTTCATGTACGAGTGTCTTCTCGACCTTCCGGTCGAGATTCGACGCGGCGACGTGGTGGAGGAGGTTCGCGCATTCGCCCAGCGTTTCGGGGCCGAAGAGATCGTCGCGCCGGAGAGCCCTCACCCGCGCATTCGCCGGCAGGGGCGTGACCTCGACGTGCGTTGGCACGAGGCGCCGCCCTTCGTTCGCCTGGACCGGAAACCCGACCTCAAGCGCTTCAGTCGCTATTGGCGGGTCGCCAAGAAGAGCGTGTTTCGTCCGACCGCCGACCAGTAGTCGCCGCTCAGCGGAGGCCGGTATCGATCGTCTGTACCGACCGGTTGGCCTTGTCGT
>JBCCLB010000038.1:0-60399 GCA_039027095.1 Myxococcota bacterium | reverse complement strand
TCTCGGTGAGGACGACGGGCGTCTCTCGTTCGGCGGATACCGATGGGAACTCGAAGGGGGCAGCACGCGGGCCCACCTGGTCGTCGACGCCTCGACGCTGCACGAAGTGGAGCAACAGAGCACCACCCTCGGGGGCCGTCGAACGAGAGACGCCCGTCGTCCTCACCGAGAAAGTAGTTTCCCGCGAGGTCGCCAAACGCCTCTCGGATCCTGCGCGCATCAGGGCTGAGGGGCGGCGCGGGCGGCGGCTCGGCGAAAGACGACGGACGTACCCCCATCGGTCGCTCGGCGCCGGACACGACGAAGCGAATCGAGGTGCCAGGCTCGAAGCTCACCTCGATCGCGTCGGGGTCGACGGCGACCACCACGCCCGCCGTCCGGGCGGGGATGAGGACCCGCTCGACCCGGGTGCCGGATCGGAGTTGCAGCGCGCCTTCGTCGATACGGCGCGCCTTGGAGGTCACCTCCCGCCGGAGCGCGATGTCGTGGGACGTGTAGAATTGCAACTGGGCGACCTCGTCGGCGGACAAGTCGTTGTCGACCCGCATCTGGTGCGTGAACGGGACGAGGGTGGCGCAACCCGTGGTGCCGACCGTGATGAGCACGAGAAGCCAACAGGCGAAGCACGAGACGCAGCGGCGAGCCATGCCGGAGACAACGCGCGCCGCCTCCTCACCTTTCACTTGGCTCGGCACCGCGCGTTGACGCTCGGGTCCTCGCTGCGTTACCATACGATCGTACAGCAAAAGAGAGGGCTTGGGATGTACGACCTGAAGATCACGAGAGGCACGATCGTCGACGGCACGGGCAACGACCGCTTTACGGGAGACGTCGCGGTCGCCGACGGTCGGATCGTGGACGTCGGCCGGGTCGATGGCCCCGCGAAACGAACGATCGACGCCGACGGCGCGATCGTCGCGCCCGGTTTCGTGGACGTCCACACCCACTACGACGGGCAGGTCTCGTGGGACCGCGACCTGGCCCCCTCGTGTTTTCACGGCGTCACCACCGCGATCATGGGCAGCTGTGGGGTGGGTTTCGCACCGGTGCGGCCCACCGACCACGAGCGGCTCATCGAGCTGATGGAGGGGGTCGAAGACATCCCGGGCACCGCGCTGGCCGAGGGGATCACCTGGGCGTGGTCGACCTTCCCCGAGTACATGGACGCCCTCGACGAGGCGTCGCGCACGATGGATTTCGGCCTTCAGGTGCCTCACGACGCCCTCCGCGTTTACGTGATGGGCGAGCGGGCCTTGGCCGATGAGGTCGCGACCGACGACGACATCGAGGCCATGCGTGGACACCTTCGAGAGGCGCTCATCGCGGGCGCGCTCGGCTTCACCACCGGCCGCAGCGACAATCACCGCGACGTCCGCGGTGGGGCCACGCCGGCCTCAGAGGCCGACCGCAAGGAGCTCGCCGGATTGTCGCAGGCCCTGCGGGGCCTCGACCATGGGGTCCTCCAGGCCGTGAGCGACTTCGACATGGCCGTGTCGGACGAACGCTTCGGGGGCGAGTTCGACCTGTTGGAGGCGATGGCGGAGGCGGCGCCGGGCCATCGGATGAGCATCTCGCTCATGCAGCGCGACCAGTCCCCGTTGCAGTGGCAATGGGTGCTCGACCGGGTCGAGCAGGCCAATGCGCGTGGGCTCGCCATGCGCGTGCAGACGGCGCCCCGCGGCATCGGCGTCCTGCTGGGCCTCGAGGCCACGTTCAACCCGTTCATGGGCTTCCCGTCGTACCAGGGCATCGCCGACCTTCCGCTCGCGGAGCGGGTGGCCACGATGCGACGGCCCGACTTCCGCGCACGGCTCCTGCAGGAGACCACCCAACCGGTGTCCGACAATTCGTCGATCCCGCCGCTCGCCGATCAATTGCTCCAACGGATCGACATGGTCGCGATGCGGCTGTTCCGCTTCGGCGAGGTGCCCAATTACGAGCCGACGATGGAGGAGAGCATCTACGCCGAAGCGTTTGCGCGTAAGGTCCCCACCCTGGCCGCGATCTACGACGCGCTGCTCGAGGATGAAGGCCGCCAGCTCCTCTACTTCCCGCTCTACAACTACACGGCGTTCAACCTCGACCACGTCCGGGACATGCTCACGCATCGCTACGCCATCCCTGGTTTGTCCGATGGGGGGGCGCACGTCGGCACGGTGTGCGACGCGAGCTTTCCCACCTTCTTGCTTCAGCACTGGACACGGGATCGCGACCGCGGGCGCATCTCGCTCGAGCGCGCGATCAAGATGCAGGCGCACGACACCGCCCGCCACATGGGTCTCGTCGACCGGGGCACCATTGCGGTGGGCCAAAAGGCAGACCTGAACGTGATCGACCACGCGCGGCTCCAACTCGACCGTCCGCGGCTCGTCGGCGACCTCCCCGCCGGCGGCAAACGGCTCATCCAGCGGGCCCGCGGTTATCTCGCCACCATCGTGAGTGGCGCCGTCACCGTAGAGCGAGGGGAGCTCACCGGCGTGCGGCCGGGTCGTCTCGTCCGGGGTGGTGGCGCCGGCGCCGCGGCGGGTCAGCCCTGAAAGAGGTAGTAGCCGGCGAGAAGACCGGCGAGGCAACCCACCAGCAGCGTCGTGGCGGCGAGCACCACCACCTTGGCCGTGGTGGGTCCGGCCGCCGACCGCGACGCACCCCCGTCCTCGTCGTGGGGCGAGCCCGTGAGGGCTGCATCGTCGCGGCGGCGGCCGCCGCTGCGACGGAACCGCGCGGCGCGCAGCTCCCGGGTCGCGGCCTCGAGCATCGCGGACAGCTGCCCCGCGTTCACCCGTTGGTCTCGATCGCGCTGCAGACAGGTGTCGACGATCTCCACCACGCGTGGGTGAAGGTCGGGCATTCGAGACCGGATCGAGGCGGCGTCCTGGGTGAGGATTCGCACCATGAGGGCGTTGTAGTTGGGCGCTTCGTGCGGCAGCTGTCCGGTGAGGGCTTCGTACAGGACGACGCCGAGCGACCACACGTCGGCGCGGCCGTCGATGTCGTCGCGCCCGGCCGCCTGCTCGGGGCTCATGTACGCCGGCGAGCCGACCACGGTGCCCGTCTTGGTCAGCGAGAAGTTGTGCGTGCCGGAGGAGACGACCTTGCTGATGCCGAAGTCGAGGATCTTTCCGACCAGGCCCCCGGTCGACGTCCGGTGAAGGTAGATGTTGGCGGGTTTGAGGTCGCGATGAACGATGCCTTGCTTGTGGGCGAGGTCTAGCGCTTTGGCCACGCCGGCCGACACGTCGAGCAGCGTCTCCGGCTCCATCGCGCCTTCGCGCTGGATGCGCGTGTTGAGCGGCTCTCCATCGAGGAGCTCGAGCACCAAAAACGGAGAGCCGTCTTCGGCTTGCCCCAGGTCGAAGATGCCGACGATGCTCGCGTGGTTGACCCGGCCGATGGCTTTGGCCTCGTTGAAAAAGCGACGGAGCAACACCTTGTCGCTCATCACCTCGGGCTCCATCACCTTGAGCGCCACGTCCCGGTCGATGAGCTTGTTGCGCGCGGCCCAGACCGAACCGCTCGTGCCCGTCCCGATGAGCCGGAGCAGCTCGTAGCGGGAATGGATGATGTCGCCCTCTTGCAGCGCCACGGCAGTATCCTACCTTAACACACCTCGGCTCAGGCCGGCGTCAGACGGCGCCCCCGCGGTCCCCGCTCACCGGTACGTTTGGGCGTGTGCGTCTCCGATCCACGTCTCGATGCGGGTCACCACCTCGTGGGCGTGGGCTGCGGCCGCGAGTCGCCGTGCTTTTTCGTAGTGTTCGATCGCGCGTTCGAACCGGCCCTCGGCGTGATGAAGGCGGGCGAGCCGAACCCAGGTCGGGCGCGCCTCGGCGGCTTCTGGCCAGCACGACAGCGCGGCCGTGTAGGCGGCCAGCGCGGCCGGTCGGTCGCCGAGAACCTCCTCGAGGATCGTACCTCGGTTGTGTTCGATGCGGGCCCGGAGCGCGGCCGGGGGGGAAGCGGCCAGGGCGTCCGCGAAGTCGGCCAATCGCGACTGGGCCGGCGTCTCCTCCGGGGCCAGGCTCGCACGGTTGTAGAGCACCTCAGCGCGACTGAGCGTCGAGGGCTTGGGCGCGCGCTCGAGCGCGGTCAGGGCCTGGGAGAACGATCCGGCCGCTTGTGCGCGACGTCCCGTGTGCGCGAGGTGCAGCGCCCGTCGATGCAACGCCGAGGCGAGGGCGTCGGGTTCGGGGGCGCGCATGCGGTCATAGGCGCGAATGAGCGTGTTCAGGATCCGGTCGACGACCTCGTCGTCGCCGTTTCGCTCGGCGATCGCGAGGCGTTGCTCGTAGAGCTGGGGAAGCGGGGGCACCACCCCGAGGGGATGCGCCGTGGCGAGGGCGAGCGCTCGTTCCGACTCCGCCGCGGCGAGGTCGAGGTCACCCCCGCCGAGATGGGCGGCCGCCAACGCATAGCGGGGGGCCACCACCTCGGGGTGTTCCGGGCCGAAAAGCACCTCTGCGGCCGTCACGGCCTCCCGTCCGGCGTCGACGGCCCGAGCCCAGACTTCGGCGCGCAGCGCGTCCGTCAGTCGCTGGGCCGCCGCGTCGAGCGTGCGCCGCTGACGGCGCCGACGGAGCCACGCAAACACCACCCCCGATGCCTATCGCAGCCCCACGTCGTTGCCCACGGCGGAAGGTCCCTTTCCGTACGGGGCTCGAGTACGGTAGGCGGCATGAGAAAAACCACGACGGCGTGGCTCGCGGTCGTGGCGACCTGGGGGACGGCGTGTGCCCCCGGCCCGGCGACGCGTCCAGACCCGTCGGCCGACCTCCCCGTCGTCGCTCCCTCCTCGTCGGGGGCGCCGTCCGTGGTCCCCGCAGCATCGGCGACTCCGCGCCGGATCACGCCTCCGGGCGCCCCTGATCCCAGCGCTCCGCTCGCCGCCGGGCAGTGTCGCACCGACGCCGACTGCGGGTCCGACCGCTACTGCCAGCGCCCTTTCAACGGGGCCGTTTTTCTGCCCGGCCTCGGGTCCTGCATCGACGAGCGCCCCGTCTACGAGTGACCCGGTGTGGTAGGGGAGGGCCATGGCTCGTTCGTTGCCGCCCTGGACGTTCATCGTCGCCGCCGCCGCATGCAGCCCCTCGGCGCCGCCACTACCTCCGCCTTCCCCCACCATGCCGACCTCCTCCGCCACGGCCGCGGCCGACACCTCGGCCCCCCAAGCGTTCGACCTCCTCGCCCCTTGGACGGGTCCCTACGACGGGGTCCCGCCGTGGGACCAGACCGATGATGTGGGCGCTTTCGAGCCGGCTTTCGACCGGGCGATTGCGGCCTGGATGACCGAGATCGAGGCGATTGTCTCCGCCTCCGACCCGCCCTCGTTCGCGAACACGATCGAGGCCATGGAGCGAAGCGGCCGACCGCTCGACCGTGTCTCGACGCTGTTCTTCACCCTCGCCAGCAGCCGGAATACCCCCGCCGTGCAAAAGCTCACCGGCGTCGTGCGGCCCCAACTGAGCGAGGCTCGAGACCGGGTCTACTTCAATGCTGAGCTCTTCGCGCGGGTCGCCGCCGTGCACGCCGCTCGGGAGGAGGGCCTCACCGACGAGCAAAGGCGCGTGGTCGAGGAGACCTACGAGGGGTTCGTCCGACGGGGCGCGAAACTCGACCCCGGACAACAGAAACGAATGGGCGAAATCAATGCTCGGCTCGCCACCCTGTACACCGATTTCGGCAATCGAGTGCAGGCCGACGAAGACAGTTGGGTGACCCTGACCGACGCGGACCTCGCGGGATTGCCCCCGGCGACCGTGGGCGTCTATCGGGCCGCGGCGGAGAAGCGAAAGATCGAGGGCTACGCCGTCGTCAACACGCGCTCGGCCGTCGACCCCTTTCTCACGTTCTCGGAGCGGCGCGACATCCGCGAGAAAGTGTGGCGCGCGTTCGTCGACCGCGGCGACCACGGCGACGCCAACGATACCAACGGCCTCATCGCGGAAATCGTGAAGCTCCGCGCCGAGCGCGCGAAGCTCCTCGGCTACCCGAGCCACGCGCACTGGCGCATGTCCGACACCATGGCCCGTGATCCGGCCAAAGCGATGGCGCTGATGAATCGCGTGTGGCCGGTCGCAAAGCGGCGGGTACGCGAAGAAGTGCGCGACATGCAGCAACTCGCGCGCAAAGAAGGCCAGAACATCACCATCGAGCCCTGGGACTATCGCTTCTACATGGAGAAGGTACGCCAGGCGCGATTCGACCTCGATCAGAACGAAGTGAAGCAATACTTCGAGCTGAACAACATGATTCAGGCCTCGTACTACATGGCCGAGCGCCTCTACGGGTATCAGTTCAAAGAAATTACGGGTACGGTCCCCGCCTGGCACCCCGACGTACGGGTGTTCGAGGTGCTGAACGGGGCCGACAAGAGCCACGTGGGGCTGCTCTACCGCGATGACTTCGCCCGCCAGTACAAGCGCTCGGGCGCGTGGATGAACACGTCGCGCTCGCCCTACCGCTTCGACGGGGGCAGCGACCCCATCGTCACCAACAACAACAACTTCACCCGCGGTCCCGCCGGTAAGCCCATCCTCATCAGCCTGGACGACGCGCGAACCCTATTTCACGAGTTCGGCCACGCGTTGCACTACCTTTCGATGAAGGTGACGTATCCGTCCTTGACGGAGACGCCTCGTGACTTTGTCGAATTTCCGAGCCAGGTGCACGAGAACTGGGTGCTCACCGAGGAGGTCCTCGACAAGTACGCGCGCCATTACGAGACGAAAGCGCCCATGCCGAAGGCGCTCATCGAAAAGGTCCTCCGGGCCCGGACGTTCAACCAGGGGTTCGCGACCGTCGAATACCTCGCCTCCGCGCTGGTCGACATGAAGCTCCACGCCGACCCGCGCGGAGAGGTCGACCCCGATGCGTTCGAGCGGACGACGGCGGCCGCCCTCGGTATGCCCCGAGAAATCGTGCTGCGGCACCGCCTGCCCCAGTTCAACCACCTGTTCACCTCCGATGCGTACTCCGCCGGCTACTATTCCTACCTCTGGTCAGACGTGATGGCGGCCGACGCCTGGCTCGCGTTCGAAGAGACCGGCGACCCCTGGCACCCGGCGACCGCGGCCGCGTTCATCGAGCACATCCTGGCGACGGGCGACGCGATCGATCGCAACGAGGCGTATCGTCTCTTTCGCGGCCGTGACCCCAAGGTCGATGCCCTACTGAAGAATCGCGGCCTTCTCTAAGGCTAGCGCGGGGGGGGCCAGGTCTGTTTGCGGTGGGCCCAAAACACCGAGGCGGGGCGGAGCTTCAAGCAGGGCACGTCACTGGGGCTACGGTTTCCGTGGGCGGCGAGGACCCGGTTTCGGTAGTCCGAACACGACTTTTCGTTGAGGAGGCACACCGGCTCGAGTCGGTCCGTCGCCGACAGCCTCGGGTCGAAGCAGTAGGCCACACGCTGGCGGTTGCAGGTGTGGGCGGGCGCACCCTCGAGCCCCGGGGTGGGCTCCTGGCACGCTTCTTCGTCCCAGTGAAACACGCTGCCTTCGAGGGGCTCGGGCCGACAGAAGAGGGGGTCCGCCGTCGTCACCCGATTCATCCGGCACAAGAACCGGGGCTCAGGCCTCCGGTCGCAGCCGATGCAAACCGACGACGCCAGCGTCGCCACCACCACCACCTCCGTGCCCGCGTGCTTCACGAAATCCGATCGTGGCAGCGGAGTTGGCGGCCGTCCACGCGGTCGGCCGCCTCTCGCCCCGCTTAACCCTCGACCACAACCGTTGATGGTGTCGCGATGCTCGCCGAAAAGTCGGCGAGGGCGAGCATCGCTCCTCAGAGCCGGTTCTATTGCCTTGGGGGTGCCTTACTTTTTGGGCCGGTCAAATCTACCGATTTGACCGGCACTAGACGTCGAAGTAGAGGTAGAACTCGTAGGGGGTCGGGCGCATGCGCATCGGGTCGAGTTCGTTCTCGCGCTTCCAGCCGATCCAGGTCTCCAAGAGGTCCTTGGTGAACACGTCGCCCTTCAGAAGAAAGTCGTGGTCGGCCTCGAGCGCCCGCAGCGCGTCCTCGAGCGAACCCGGAACGCTCATCACGCCACTCAGTTCTTCCGGACTGAGGCTGTAGATGTCCTTGTCGAGGGGGTCGCCGGGGTCGATGCGATTCTGAATCCCGTCGAGCCCGGCCATGAGGAGCGCCGCGAAGGCGAGATACGGGTTGGACGACGCGTCCGGGAAGCGAACCTCGATGCGGCGGGCCGCGTTCGACGACTGGGCCTGCACCGGGATGCGCACCGCGGCGGAGCGGTTGCGGCTCGAGTACGCCAGGTTGACGGGGGCCTCGTAACCTTTCACGAGCCGGCGGTAGCTGTTGGTCGTGGGGTTCGTGAAGGCCGTGAGGGCGGGGGCGTGCCTGAGGATGCCGCCGATGTACCAGAGGCCGATGTCACTGAGGCCACCGTAGCCATCGCCGGCGAAGAGATTTTTGCCGTCCTTCCAGAGAGACTGATGGCAGTGCATGCCGCTGCCGTTGTCGCCGTGGACCGGCTTGGGCATGAACGTCACGGTCTTTCCGTGCTGGCGTCCGACGTTCTTGATCACGTACTTGAACCACATCAGCTTGTCGGCCATCGACGTCAGCGGGTCGAAGCGAATGCCGATCTCGCCCTGACCGGCCGTCCCCACCTCGTGATGGCCCAGCTCGACCTCGACGCCGGTCTCGAGCAACGTGGTCATCATGGCGGCGCGGATGTCGGCGGTCGCGTCCGCGGGGGGGACGGGAAAGTACCCCTCCTTGTGCCGGACCTTGTAGCCGAGGTTGTTGCCCTCGCCCTGACCGCTGTTCCAAATCGCCTCCTCGCTGTCGATTTCGTAGAACGCGCCGTGGGAAGCGTTGTCGAAACGCACGCTGTCGAGGATGAAAAACTCGGCTTCGGGCCCGAAGAAGGCGGTGTCGGCGATGCCGGTGCTCTTCAGGTGGTTTTCCGCCTTCCTCGCGACGTGACGCGGGTCGCGTCCGTAGGGCTGACCCGTGATCGGGTCCTGAATGTCGCAGCAGATCGAGAGGGTCTCGTACTGCGGAAAAGGGTCGATTTTTGCCGTCGTCGGATCGGGCATCATCGCCATGTCACTGGCGTTGATCGGCTGCCATCCACGGACGGATGACCCGTCGAACGCTTGCCCGTCTTCGAACAGTTCTTCGGTGAGACGGTGCACCGGCAGCGTCGTATGCTGCCAGATCCCGGGGAGATCGATGAACTTCAGGTCGACGAATTTGACGTCGTGGTTCTTCGCTAGCTGGATGACTTCGCTCGGCTTCATGATGCTCCTGCGCTCCTTTGGGGTTTCGCCGCCTCCCTCGGCCGGTTGGGCCGCGGCGGCAACGCCTCAGATCGCGTCTTCGTCGCGTTCTCCTGTCCGAATCCGCACCGCTTCCGCCACGGGGAGCACGAACACCTTCCCGTCGCCGATGCGGCCGGTTTTCGCGGCGCTTTCGATCGCGTCGACGACCTGCGTGACGAGCGCGTCGGGGACCACGACCTCGACCTTGACCTTCGGGACGAAGTCGACGACGTAGGCCGACCCGCGGTACACCTCTTTTTTGCCCCCGGTCCGCCCAAAGCCTTTGACCTCGGTGATGGTCATGCCCTGGATGCCGACCTCGGCCAGGCCCTCTTTGACCTCGTCCAGCTTGAAGGGCTTGATGATCGCTTCGACCTTCTTCATCACTCGTAGCTCCGGCCCGATGCGCCCCTGCGCGTGTCAAACGCATGTACCCCGGCAACGTTTCCGCATTGTTTCCGCGCCCGCGGCTTCTGGTGTGGAACTTTCGCGTCGGACGCGACGGGCGGCGATGTTACGTTCCCGCGGTGCGTTGTGCGCGTGGTTGCCGACCGAGAAGCGGTCGCCTAGGTTTTCCGAGGCCGAATTGCCCTACCCATTCTGAGTAGGTCCGGGCTGATGGCAGTAGCGGGAAGCATCCCCAAAGGAACGGTCCTCTCGGGCAAATACCGGATCGTGCGCGAGATCGGGCGCGGCGGCATGGCCGCCGTATACGAAGCCACGAACGTCGACATCGACAAGCGGGTGGCCATCAAGCTGCTCGCCGGACACCTCGCTTCCTCTCAAACCGTCGTCGAGCGGTTCCTGAGGGAAGCGCGGGCCGTCTCGCAGATCACCAGCCCCCACATCTGCGACGTCTACGACTCTGGTCGGCTCGAAGACGGAGCCCCGTTCCTGGTCCTCGAGCTTCTCGAAGGGGAATCCCTGTACGACACGATGTGCCGCGAGCGCCAGATGACGCCGGAGGTGACGCTCACCATTATTCTCCAGGTCGCCCGCGGGCTCGCCAAGGCGCACGAACTCAACATCGTGCATCGCGACCTCAAGCCCGAGAACATCTTTCTCACTCGAGACAGCGAGGGCGCCCAGCTGGTCAAGATTCTCGATTTTGGGCTCGCCAAGTTCTACGACCCGGTCACGACCACCAAGGGCGGGAAGACCGCCCGGCTGACGCGCGAGGGTGCTGTATTCGGGACCCCGGCCTACATGAGCCCGGAACAGGTGCGAGGACAGGCGGCGGCGGATACGCGGGCCGACCTCTGGGCGCTCGCTTGCATCACCTACGAGTGCTTCACCGGCACCACGGTGTGGTCGACCGACGACGGGGTGGCGATGACCTTCGCGCAGATTGCGACCGCGCCCCTGCCCGATCCCCGGCGGTACCGTCCGGATTTACCCGTGTCGTTCACCCGCTGGTTCTTGCGCGCGCTCGACCGGGAGATCGACAAGCGGTTTCAGACGGTGGCGGAGTTCGCCGATGGTCTCGCGGCCGCTTTCGACTACGAGGCGAGCGGTCTGGATTCGGTGCTGCTGTCCCAGATCAAGGCGGAGGCCGCCGCCTCTTCCCGCCGCCGCGGCCCGGCGACGGCGGCTCCTTCGCTTCCGGGGCCCGCCTCCCTTCCATCGACCCCGAACCCCGTCGAGATCGACGACGAGCTGACCCAGCGGGGTCGAGGCGGGGCGATGACCAAGGTGGCCGGCGTTCTCGTGGCGATGCTCGGGGGCGTGGCGGCGGCGGTCGCTCTGGGCGGGCAGGAACCGCCCGAGGTGCCGGGCGTCAAACGGATCGCCCCGTCTCTCGAGACCCTGGTCGCGCGCGAGCCGGCGCGTCCGAGCGGGTTCGAGTTCGTCGCCGACCACGAGTGGCTTCCCCGCGTCCGGGAGGCGCAGGCGTTGATCGCGCAGGGCGAGCTCGACCGTGCGCTCGGAATGTTGCGCCGGGTGCACGAGCAGCAGAAGCACCCGATGATCCGGCAACTCATGGAGCAGGTCGACGTCGCGATGGAGGCCCGCTCCGCCGCAGCGCGGTGCCAGGTCACCGGCTTGGGCCGTCCTCGTCGTTACGACTTGATCGGCCGCAAGACGCGACGAACCATCGACACCACCGCCCCGGTGATCGCCAAGGGGTTGTCCGGGGCCCTGATGACCTGGGCCGATTCACGCGAGGGGCAGCGTCGCGCCTACGCGGTCGCTCTCGACGAAGAGCTACGCAACCGCACCCTGCCCGTCGACATCACGCCGGAGGGAGCCCAGGTCGACACCCCTTCGGTCGTCCCCGCGGCGCAGCGGTTTCTCACGGCCTACTGGGACAGCCGGGGGGCCACCGCGGGCGTATACCTTCGCTGGCTCGACGGGCAGGGCGTCATCGATGCGCCGCCCGTGGCCGTGACCGACAGTCGGGCCGGAGCCTACTTCGCCGACGTCGCGCGCACCCCCGACGGGGGGTTCGCCGTCGCATGGGCCGAACCTCGCGAAAACGACTCCGTCGACCTTTTTTTCCGCCCCTACGGCGACGATGGCGCTGCGACGGGAGAAGCGGTTCGAGCGACCGATTACGTCTCTTCGGGGCGCTACCCGACAAGGGTGCGTGAGATCCGCGCCGTGGCCCACGGTGACGCGCTACACGTCGCCTTCGCGCTCGTCCGCCAGTCGATGCAACAGGTCCGACTTCTCACCGTGCCCCTCGGAACGGCGGCTCCCGGTCTCGAGGACCTCGAGGAAAAACCCACCGCGTCGCGCCATCTCGGGAAGGAACTCGAGCTCAGCCTCGCCCGCGAAAAGTCCGTTCTGCCCTCCCTCGCGTGTACCGACGAGGGGTGTTACGTCGCTTGGACCCGGACCGTCCGCGGAGGGGCGGCGGTCGCCTTCGTCGAGCACGAGAGCGGCCAAAAGCTCTGGCACAAGGTCTTCAGCCCGAAGGGCACGTCGCCCAGCGTGGCCGTCGACTCCAACGGGGAGGTGAGGATCGTTTGGATCGAGGGGGGTCACGTCGTGACCGCTCCGCTAGGGCGCGAGGGGGTCGGACGCGAAACCCAGATCGCCAAGGTGACGGGAAAGCCCCCCCCGCCATCGCTCACGGCGGGCGACAAGGGCGAGTGGTACGTGTCGTGGCTCGACTTCGAAGCATCTGGGCGCGAGCCGTACGTCGCCCGCGTCAAGTGTGACTAGTACGCCTCGAGGGCCGGGCTCCGGGCGGCCAAATCGATGCGCCGATACGCAAAAACTGTTACCGAGAACACCATCCGTGCTTGCCATCCCGCCCCGTTCGGAGCTGCGCACCCGGCCGCTCGAGTCGGAGCGGCTGTCGTTGGCGCCCCTCACGAGTGCCGACGCGGCCGAGCTTTGGGACGTCGTGGACCGGTCTCGGGCTTGGCTTCAGCCGTGGCTTCCCTGGGTGCCCTTTCAAAAGAGCGCGGAGTCGTCGTTACGGTTCGCGGAGGCCTCCGCCTCGGACTGGGATCACGGGCGCGCCATGCGCTTCACGATTCGCCTGCGCCGAGACCGAGCGCTGATCGGCGTCGTCGGCCTAGAGGCCTGTGTCGAGATGCATCGGTCGTGTGACCTCGGGTACTGGCTTCGACGTGACGGAGCGCGCCAGGGGTACATGACGGAGGCGGCCCGACGCTGCGTCGACTTTGGCTTTCGAACGGTGGGGGTCCACCGCATGCGCGTGGCCGCGGCGACCTCGAACCACGCATCCCTGCGCGTGATCGGCCGGATGGGCTTTCACTTCGAAGGTATCGCGCGTCACGCCGAGTGGTGCGACGGGCGCTGGCTGGACCACGCCGTCTTCGCGATGCTCGACCACGAGTGGCGGGGGGCGTAGCTCCGGTGACGACGCCGGTGGCGGCGCCCGGAATCGGACCGACCGCGGCGGAGGCGGCTGCGCCCTCGCCTCCGGCGCGGCCGAGGCGGCATCGATGGCCCCTGCTGCCCGTGGGTCCGGTGATCGTGGCCGTGGTGGGGGTCGCGACGGCCGTGGCGATCGCGCTCGCCGCCCTCGCCCAACTCCAATCGGTGAGCGACCAGGCGGCGTCGGCACGTGTCCGGGCGCTCGCGACGGTGCTCGCGGGCCGGGTGGCGTCGATACCGGCGCCGCGTCGTGCGGCGTTCGTGGGGCAGATGGTCCGCGCTACGGGGACGACGTTTCTGCTCGCCCGCCCCTCGGGAGCGCTGGTGACCGAAGGGGCCGCGGCGTGGAATCGGGAGGTCGTTCGCGGCCTTCTCGCCGAGGGGGAGGGATTCACCACGGAAGGCGGGACCCGCTACCGCTTCGCCGTCGCGACGCTCGAAGACCGAAGCGCGCCGTTGTCCGTCGTGGCCCTCGTCTCCGCCCCTTCGCCCGCCACGGGCACCGTCCGGCTCACCAACGCGGTGGGCTTGCTGACGATGCTCCTGGTCGGGGTCGCGATCATCGTCACCTCGGTCTTCGTCCGCAGCGTCCGAGATGACGTCGCGTACGTGCGGCGCCGCATTGAAGAACTCGCGGCCCGGGGCACCGTCGAGGGTGGGGGCGGCGAGGGCGCCGCCGTTCCCCTCCGCTCGCTCGACCAGGTGGGGTTGCTCACCCACGCCCTCAACACGCTCCTCGGTCGCTTCGCCGCGGCTGAGCGCAGCTACGGCGCCGACCTGCGGGCGGCCGCCCAGCTCGATCGGGAACGAAGCCAGTTTCTCGCCGGCCTCAGCCACGAGCTGCGTACGCCGCTCAACGCGATTCTCGGGTTCACCCACCTGCTCGAGAGCGAAGACGACGGACCGCTCAGTGCCGACGCGAAAGAGGCGCTGGCCACCATTCGCGCGAGCGGCGAACACCTCAAGTCCCTCATCGACGACATCATCGAGCTGTCGGCCATCGAGACCGGCCAGTTGCGGCTGTCTCGCGTCGTGGTCGACGTCTTCGGAGTGGCAAGCGAGGTGGTTCGCGAAGCCCAGCCCACCCTCAAGGGGCGACCGCTCATCGTGAGGGTTCGTAGTGGCTATCCTGCCTTCGCGTGGGCCGACCCACGCCGGGTGCGGCAGATCATCACGAACCTCGTCACCAATGCGGTCAAGGCGACGGTCCAGGGTGCGGTCGAGGTCCGGGTGGGTTCGGAGGGCAACTACGTGCGCCTCGACGTGCTCGACACCGGGCGCGGCATCGCCCCGTCGGTGCTCGCTTCGATCTTCGAGCCGTACCGCCAAGCCGGCGACGCGGTGGCGCGCCGGGGTGGGGCGGGCCTCGGCCTCGCGATCACGAGGCGACTCGTCGTCCTCCACGGGGGGCGCATCGACGCCCGGAGCGAGGTGGGTCGTGGCTCTGCGTTTTCGGTGTGGCTGCCCGATGAAACCCACTCTTCTCACGTGCCGCGGGACAGCATCGTGCCGTTTTCGGATCTCCCGGCCGAGATCGAAGCGGCGGTGTCCTCGGCTTCTTCTCGGAGACCCCGTCGGTGAAGGTCCACGAAGAAGACACCCGCGAGGTAAGCGGGGCGCTGGTCGCTTCGGCCTTCGTCCGCCGCGTCCTTCTCCGCCAGGCGGTGGTTGGGATCGTGGTGTATTTCGTCGTGGCGCTCATCACGCCCTGGGCGCTGTTGCTCGACGCCCAGCGCCTCGCGGACCTCTGGGCCACGGCGGCGTTGTCGGCCGTATTCACGGTACTGCTCACCGGGGGGGCGAGTCTTCTGCGGCTGCGACGGTCGCGACGGGTCTTTCAAGCGTTGGCGCTCGAACCCGATACCGTTCGCCCCGAAGACATCGGAGCCCTCGCCAACCTTCCCCTCGCGTTGACCATGCGGTTCGGATTGTCGGGGTCGGCGGCGCTCGCGGTCCTCGTGTTGTCCCCCCTGCGGCCGGCGTGGGGCGATGACGACCGGGCGATCTCGTTCGGGTTGCTGGCCAGCACCTTGGTGCTCGCCTCCGCCGTGGTGCATTACGTCGCGGTTCGCGATGCGACGATTCGGGCCGTCGAGCTCAGCCCGGCGGAGCCGCTCGCGACCTGGCTCGAGCGCGAGGCGGTCCGCATGTCCCCGAGCCGCCGGGTCGCCCGCCGCCTCCTGCTCGCCGTGCTCGCCCCCGTGGGCCTCGTGGGCGTGGGCGCGGTGCTCGTCACCCATGCCCATCTTCAGGCTACGGTGGAGCGAGAGCGCGTCGAGACCGCACGTCAGCTCGTGCCGATCGTGTACGACGACGGCGCCGACTCCGGCGAACACCCGGGACAGGAAGATGCACGCGCGGCGGCCGCCGCGCACGGATACTTCATGCGCCCCTGGTCGGCGCCGCAGGCGGACGAGCCCCGCCTCGAAGCGGTCGCAGGAGGTCAGCAACGTGCGATCTTCGCCCGCGACGAAGGCGCGACCGCCGTGCGGTTCGAAGCGCCCCAGGCGCGGGTGTTCGCCACGACGGGGATTTGGCTCGCCCTGCTCGGGGTGGCGGGGGCGGGACTGTTGGGGGCCGTATTCGGCCGGACCCTGGCGCGCGACCTCGTGCTGGCGACCGACCAGGTCTCATCGCTCGGTACCGCGACCGTGCTGGAAGGAAAGGCCCGCGTGGCGGGACCGGCCCGCTTTCGCGTCGTCGATGCGCTCGCGCAGGCGGTGGAGGCGCTGGCGGAGCGGTTTCGGACCTTTGCCGCGGCTCAGGAGCGGGCCCTGGCGGCGAAGTCGGCGGCGCAGCGGATGAAGCAGCTCCTCTTCACCAGCGTCAGCCACGACCTCAAAAGTCCCCTCAACGCCGTGTTGGGCTTCGCGGACCTCGTTCGTGAAGAGCCCCTGACGCGCGCCCAGGTCGAAAACCTCGACATGGTCTCGGGCCGGGGACGCGAGCTGCTCGCGCTCATCGAGACGATTCTCGATGCGGCGCGCGTCGAAGAAGGGCAGCTGAGCCTCATTCCCCAACCGATGGGGGTCGCCGACATGGCCGCTGCCGCCGAGGCGCTCGCGCGGGATCTGCACCCGGGCAACCAAACCCCCGTCATCGTCGAGCTGCCTCCCGACCTCCCTCCGCTCCGGGTCGACCCCACCCATGCCCCTCGGGCGGTGGGGGTCATGATCGGGCACGCGATCGACGTGTCGGCCAGCACCCCCGGGCGTGCGGTCCGGATTCGCGGTGTACATCCCCCGGGTCTGGGGTCGCACGTCGAGCTCCACATCGAGTACTTCACGCCGCGCGGACGCCCGAGCCTCCTCGAGCAGCAATTTGCAGGGCGGGTCCCGACCTCCTCCGGCCGCGGCATGGTCCTGCGGCTGAGCCTCGCCCGCGCCGTCGTCGAGCTCCACGGAGGAAGCGTCCGTGTGACCCGGGGTCTTCAAGGTGCGGCCATCGTCACCTGCACGCTTCCCGCGGCGAGGCCGACGCCATCGAGGCCCCTGTCCTGAAGCCGCTTGACCCGTGACCGGATGATTCAGTCGGTGAAACCGCCGTACGTGCCCGCCTGGCAGGCGGCGGGGTCGGACGCGGGGTCTTCTTTGGTTCGGCCGACCTTGGGGTGACAATCGATCCAGTTCTTCTTCGCCATGTCCCACAGAGGGCGTGCGACTTCCGGGGTGGTTTCCACCACCGAAAAGCAGGACGACGGCATGTCGTCGAGGACCGCGTCGAGGACGTCACCCACGCTGGGGTGGCTCCCGTTCGGTATCCACAAGAGCGCGTTGTTCTCGCACTGGCTCGGGTCGACCCGAGCCCAGGCGCGCGCCCACTGTACCGCCCACGTCGACACCGCGGCGCCCGGCTCAAAGGCATCGGGTTCGATGGCGATCACGGTGTTCTTCAGCACGACGGTCGGCGCATTGGTGTCCGTCTTCAGGATCGAACCAAAACGTTGGGGGACGCTCGTGTTGTAGATGGATGAAGCGATACGGATGACCGAACCGCGTACCGTGAAGGTGCGGTTGGCGCCTCCGCCTCCGTTGTCGTCGCGCTGGCTGAATACTTGGAATGCGCCGTCGACGAGGGAGTCGATGAATTGGCCCGCGTGATGATCGTCGTTTTCCACCGCGTCGTCCCGAACCCGACTCAGCCATGAATTCCGGATGGTGAAGTCCGCATCGACCCGAATGGCGTCCCACGAACTGGTGATACGTATCCCGTCGACGCGGCCGCGCTCGGCCCCCTTGAAGAGCAGGGCGGCGCTGTTGCAGTACGTCCAATTCCAATCCGAGCCCTGGGGGATGCCGACGTGGGCGCCCGAGGGGTCGAGGAAGCCGTGCATCAGACCGCCGACGACGGTGATGTCGGGACGGCGGATGGTGATCGGGTAGCGGTTGACCGGCTCGGGTCCGTTTTCGCACCCGGCCCCTCGGTTGTCGTGGTTGGCGTCGGGCTCGAAGGGTTCGTCGTTGTTATCGACCAGGAAGTGCGATCCACGGAGGTCGAGGGCGAGGCCGCTCGCCCCGGTGTGGTCGAATTCGAGGTAGCTTTCCGGATTGACCGTTCCTTGGTCGAGGTAGGCGGCGTAGTCGAATCGACTGGGCAGCGCTTCCTGCGGAAGGCCGCTGCCCGCCTCGAAGGTGTCGTCGTCGTAGTCCGAGGGGAGCGACGGGGGGTCCTCGACCCCACCCCCACGGCCGCCTTCGGCGTCGTCGTGGGCGCCCCCCCCGGACGACGACGAGGTCGCATCCAAGCCGCCGCATCCGCCCCCGCCCGCGGTGCAACGCGCCTCGTATGGATCGTCTGTCGGGTCGGCGTCGGACGTGCCCTGGCAGCCGGCGACGAGGGCGACGGCGCCGACGAGGGCGGGGCGGAGGGTACGGGCCGGGCGAACGTGCAGCACGAAAGGTCCGAAGAAACGCATGGGGTCCTTCACTGCAAATGGTGGACCGCGATGGCCTGGCGTCGTGGGCACCCGTAGTTCGCGGATCTCGTTGTCGCTCGTCGGTTCTGGGCCGGGGTCGCGGCGCCGCGAGGGGTGGGGCGCAGCGACCCAGTGGGGCCGCGGACCCCAATCCCGGTGCGCATCCCCACGACCGCAGCGCGCCCCGGTGACACTCTTGGCCTCGTGGGGTACGACCATTTTACTACGACCCATGGTGGGGCACGACATCACGGCGACGCGTGGCCTGGCCCACGAACCATTCTCTCATCGGGTGGGGCGTGTCGTTGCGGTGGTGAGAGGTCCGGACGCAGGACGGGTCGTCGATGTCGACGACCGTCCGCTCGAGGTCGGGTCTGATGCCGCGTGCGACTTGGTGCTGCGAGACGATACCGTGTCGCGGCGGCATCTGCGGTTGTCGCCCGCGCCGGATGGCCTCTCGGTGGAAGACCTGGCGTCCCGAAACGGAAGCTTCGTTCAGGGGGCTCGCTTCGAGAGAATATGGATAGGATTCGGCACGGAGATCACCATCGGCCGTACGGGACTGAAGCTCCTCCCGCGCGAGGAGCGTATCGATACGGATCCATCGACGAACGCGCGCTACGGCGCACTGCGGGGCCAGAGCGAACCCATGCGTCGGCTCTTTGGATTGCTCGACCGGGTAGCGGAGCGGGCCACGACCGTCCTCATCGAAGGAGAGACGGGGACGGGCAAAGAATTGGTCGCCGAGGAGATTCATCGGCACTCGCCGCGGGCTTCGAAGCCTTTCGTCGTCTTCGATTGCGGGGCGGTGTCGCACGAGCTCATCGGCTCCGCATTGTTCGGCCACGAGCGAGGCGCCTTTACGGGAGCGGATGCGCCGAGGGCGGGGGCCTTCGCGGCCGCTGACGGGGGTACGCTGTTTCTCGACGAGGTCGGGGAGCTTCCCTTGGCGCTTCAGCCCGCGCTTTTGCGCGCATTGGACAAGGGGCAAATCCGTCGGGTGGGCACGGATCGGTACCGAGCCGTCGACGTTCGGGTCGTGGCCGCGACCCACCGGGATCTGCGGCAAGAGGTGCGAGACGGACGGTTTCGCGAAGACCTCTACTTTCGTCTCGCCGTGGTCCGGCTTCGGCTGCCACCGCTTCGAGACCGTCCCGAGGACCTCGAGCTTCTCGTTCGGCATTTTCTCGCGGAGCTTGGCGAGGAGGTAGACCTCGAAGCCATCATGCGGCCGCTGAAGTCCCATCCCCTCCCGGGTAACGTCCGAGAGCTACGCAACCTCGTGGCCCGTGCGGTCGCCCTCGGGCCGCATGACGCACTCGATGACCTGGAACGCCCGAAGAACCCAGGAGCGACGCGCGCGACCGGTTGGGGGGCCACTCCCGCCCCGCCCCTCGACGGTGATGACGGCACGGACACGCTCTCTTTTCGTGAGGCGCGTGACCGTGTCGTCGGCAGCTTCGAACGTCGGTATTTGCGCCGCCTGATGGAGCGCCATGAGGGCAACCTGTCCGCGGCGGCGCGGGAAGCAAAGGTCGACCGCAAGCAGCTTCGGAAGCTCCTGCAGCGCCACGGCATCGAGAGAGAATCGTGATGCGTCCCCTCCTCGCGTTGGCGCTGGGCTGGCCCCTCGTTTCGTTTGCCGCCCCCGCCCCCGCCCGAGCCCAGAGCGCAGGCGAGACCCGCGCGGCAGCAGCCCCCGCGGCGGCCATTGCGGAAGATCTCTTTCGCCGGGGCCGCACGGCGCTCAAGGAGGGTCGCGTCGCCGACGCTTGCGCGCTCTTCGCCGAGAGCCTCGCGGCCGAAGAAAAGCTCGGGACGCTCCTCAACTTGGCCCGGTGCCACGAGCGCCAGGGGCGGACCGCAACCGCCTGGGTCGAGTTCGTCCGGGCCGAAACGCTGGCGCGGCGTACGGACCAGAGCGAGCGGCGCGCCTACGCCGCGAAGCGGGCGGCCGCGCTTCGGCAACGGCTGACCCGATTGCGACTGGATCTCGGGTCCCTCGGAGGGTCCGCCACGGTTCGCCTCGACGGACGGCCGTTGCCGAGAGGTGCCTTTCGGTCGTCGTTTCCGGTCGATCCCGGAGTCCGAGAGCTCGAGGTGACGGCTGGCGCGCGGCGCTGGAGACGTCGCGTCGATGCCCCCGACGGGCCCATCACGGTCACCGTCGCGGGCCCCGGCGATGCGACCTGGGAGGAGGTGAGGTCGGGGAAGCGAAAGAAGGTCCTCCCCGTCCTCCCTTCATCCCCGGACCCGCGCCCCATGGTCATCGGCTTCGGGGCGGGGGCCCTCGCGCTCGGGGTCATAGGGCTCGGGGTCGGAACGGGGTTCGGCGTCCGCACGCTCGACCTCGACCGACAGAGCGACGCGTTCTGCGACGGTACGGCGTGCAGCGCCGAAGGCGTCGACATCGTCGATCGTGCCTTTGCGTCCGCGACGGTCTCCACCGTTTCGTTCGTGGCCGGAGGAATCAGCGCGGGGATCGGACTGACCCTGCTGTCGGTAGGGCTCGCGATGGAGGCAGAGGCCGATCAGAAGCCTGCTTCCGCGCTTCGCGTCGACGCCGGTGTCGGCGGACTCCACGTCGGAGGGGCGTGGTGAGTCGCCGACCCGTCACTCGCGGTCTTCGAGCAAGGCGTCTTCGTCTGCTTCCACGGGCGACGGCGTCGCTGGGGGCGCGGGGGGAGCCGCGGACCGCGCGGGTTTCGTGGGCGCTCGAACGGACCGCACGGACGTCGCCGCCGCCGGCGGGGTCACGGTCGCCGTCGTGGGCTCCGACGGCGGGCCGGGGGACGCCCGCGTCGGGCGTGGCCGTGTGTCTTCAGCGGCGGCGGACGGTCCCGGCGAAGTCGGATCCGCGCGCACCCCGAGGGCCATGGGGGGAACGAGGTCGACGACGTGGGCGATGGGTGATGAGCGAAACAAGAACCACGCTGCCCCCGCGGCGACGGCGACGGGCACGGCCGATGCCCACCACCATCGCCGGCGATGGCGCTCGATGGGCCGGGGCGTGGCCGTGTCCGACGAAATCGGTTCGGCCGCAGCGCCGGCGATGCCTCCTGGCGGTCTTCCTTCGAGATGACGCGTGATGGCTTCTGCCCCGTCGGTCGTCACCACCGCCCCTCCAGCCGCGGGCTGCGCCTGCGCCCTCGCCTCGAAGAGTTGGCGCGTCGACGTTGCGGCCGCCCGTCCGCGCTCCGTGGCGAAAGGTTCGAGGGCGTCGGCGAGGTCGCGCACGTCGCGGAAGCGTCGTGTTCGGTCGCGCTGGAGGCACCGTTGCATCGTCTCACTCAGCCCGAGGGGGATGTCCGACCGGTGGGTGTGCGCGGGGACGATGTCGCCGGTGAGGAGGTTGGTGAGGACCTCGGTCAGGTTCGCGCCTTCGATCGGGCGCACCCCCGTGACGAGCTCGTACAGGATCACGCCCACGGACCAGATGTCGCTTCGCGCGTCGACGTCACCGGGGGTCGAGGCCTGCTCGGGCGCCATGTAGCGAGGCGAGCCGAGCAGGGTGTCGGTCCCGGTCAGGTCGCGCTCACCCGAGTCGGCTTCGGTTTCGATGAGCTTCGAGACGCCGAAGTCGAGCACCTTGATGACGTCGCGTCCGTCCGCCCTTCGCGCGAGGAACAGATTCGACAGCTTCAGATCCCGATGGATGATCCCGGCGAGATGAGCCTCGGCGAGCCCGGCGATGGCTTCCAGCGCGTAGTCGACGGCTTCGGAGGTGGGGACGGGGCCGCGGCTACGGAGAACGACCTTCAGGTCGTGGCCGTCGAGGAGTTCGAGCACGAGGAAAGGAAGGCCATCCTCGAGAATCCCGCAATCGTAGGTTCGCGCGACGTGCTCCGAGCGTAGACGCGCTGAAGCGCGAGCCTCGCGCATGAACCGCGCGACCGCATTCCAGCTCTCGCGATCCGAGCGGAGGAGCTTTATGGCCACGCGTTGGCCGAGCAACTCGTGCTCTGCCTCGGCCACCACCCCCATGCCCCCTCGGCCGATGAGGCGAATGATGCGGTACTTCTCGGCGATGACCGTGCCTGGGCGCGGACCTCCGGGCTTCGCGGCGGGGGGCTCGCGTGGCGATGCCTCGAACGGAGAGGACGACCGATTACCTTCCACCAGACATCCGGGCTTGGTGGTGGGCGACGACGCGCTCGAGGGGCAAAGCGGCGCCGTAGATGGCGACCTCGTCTACGTCCCCGGCGTAATGGTCTTCCAGCGCGGTGGGGTGAGGCCGGCCGATCAGCAGCGAGGCTGATGCGGCGGGAATGCTGGTCGAAGACGCGATGGTATCGACCAGGCTCCCCTCTACGTAGAGGCGCATCGTGGCTCCATCGTAGGTGCCAACGACGTGTACGAAATTCGGGCTGGAACCGAGCTGCGGATCGAAAAATGCTGCGTCGCGCTGGCCCCCACCGAAGAAGCGTCGAAAGTTGATGCCGGTGGGTCCGATGAAGAGGCCCCACCCGATCAATTCGGGATTGCTCGGGGTGCGCCGCGATACGATGTAGCGGTCTTGACCGTCGATGACGGCCGGTCGGATCAACGCTTCCACCGAGAACGCCGACGTGCCGGTGAACGCGAGGTGGTCGCCAAAGTCGATGAATTGGTCGTTCCCGTCGAGCATCACGGCCGTATCGGGGCTGCATGAGATCGCACCCGGCACGCCCAGGGTGGGCACGTCGAGGTAGGCGCCTGGATAGCTCCCCGTTTCGTCGGCGGCGATCGCCGAGGACGTTTCGCCGAGGCGCCAATAAGCAAGGGGGGCATCGGCGAGGATTTCTTGGCGATAGGCACACGCGCTCGCGCCTCCGCCCCCGCCGCCACCCCCTCCGGCGCTCGTCGTCGCGACCGTTGTCGTCGTCGTCCCCATGCCGCCCGTTCCGCCGGCCCCGACCGAGGTTCCGGTCGAGCCGGCCATGGTGGATGTCCCCCCGCCGCCGTCACCGGCGGGACGCAGGCTTACGCGCTCCAGGCCGGCGACATCGGCACAGGCGATCGCAGCCAGCGTGGTGAGGACGAACCAAGAGCGGTGCTGAACCCGCGGCATGATCGAGAAGTGTACCGCAAGTCGAGAGGGCCGCCTCGGGGACGAGGAGCCGACTGGGGTCGGCCGCCCCGCCCTGGGGTCGTCGGCCCCAGCCTTCGCCGCCCCCCGCGCCCCCCACCGGTATCGAAGACGCGGTAATTACGTGCTCGTCTCTTGGCCTTCCCGTTGCAGAGACGGCCCCCATGCGAAATGAGCAGGGACGAAGGGTCGCGCGCAGGTTCGTCGGATGGGTCGCCGTGTTCGCGGTGGCCTGCGGCGGTCGTGGCGAGGTCGGTGGCGACGACACCGGCGACGTCGGGGGGTCCTCGGGGATGGGCTTCGCGGGCGGTGGCCCCGCCACCGGGGGGATGGGTGCGGGCGGAGGCTCGACCCCCAGAACCGGCGGGGGCGGAGGCGGCGATCCGCAGGTCACCGCCTGCAACGATGGCATCGACAACGATGGTGACGGGCTGACCGACTGGCAGCACGACCTCGGCTGCTGGGGACCGGACGATATGACGGAAGCCGCTCGTCCGCGCGCGGAAGAAAACGGCTACACCACGTTCGACATTCCGACCGATAGCGTGGTTGTCTACGTGGCCGCGGACGGGGATGACAGCGCGGATGGTACGAGGCCCGAGCGGGCCGTGCGGACCCTGACGCGCGCCGCGGCGTTGGTGCGGCCCGGGGAGCACGACTTCGTGCTGCTTCGTCGCGGCGACCGGTGGCGCGATCCGCAATGGCCGCGGCGCTGGTACTCGGGTCGCGACGCCGCCCACCCCCTGGTCGTCTCGACGTACGGCGCCTCCACGGTGCGGCCTCGGATCGAGGTGTTGAGGCCTTTCGTCAACCACGACGGGCGGGTGCGGAACTTTACCGTCATGGCCGGTCTTCACATCGTCAACGCCCGGGCCGACCCCAGCGACCCCGCCTTCGACGGCACGGGGATGCCCGTCTTTCGCTACACGGGTGGGGGTGAGGGCCACCTCATCGAAGATTGCCACATCGAATACGGCGAGATCACGGTCAATCAGTGTTGCGGCCGGCCTCGCTACCGCGACATCGAGGTCCGACGGTCGGTGGTCGAGAAGTCTTATTACGCGGGAACGTGCGATCCGAACGACAAGGATGGCGACGGGACGAACAAGCCCAGTGGTATGTACACGGCCGCCGTCGACAACCTCTTGATCGAGGGCAACGTGTTCGACCACAACGGGTGGAACGAGGATGTCCCGAGCGCCTGTGCGACGATTTACAACCATAATCTATATTTGAGCGGAAATGACATCACCATCCGCGGCAACGTGCTTGCGCGAGCGTCGAGCATTCACGCCAAAATTCGGGCGGACGCGCCGGGGACGGTCAACCGCCTGACCGTCGAGAACAATGTTTTCGTCGAGGGTGAGATAGGGATCTCGGCCGGCGGCAATACGGTTCAGTCGTACCGATTTCGCGACGGGGTCGTTCGGAATAACGTCTTCACCCACATCGGTCGCAGCAACCCGACCGACCGAAATGTGGCCTGGGGGATCGACATTCGCGACCACGACCGGTTGCTGCTTGCCGATAATCTGTTCCTGAACCAAGTCGACCCCGGCGGGGAGGGTACGCACGCCCTGCGCCTCATGTCGGGCACCAACCGGGACTTGATGATCGAGAACAATCTTTTTTATCGAATTCGGCACCAAGCGCTGCGGGCCCAGTCCACGGGAGGGCACCGCCAGGTGACGGTCCGCGAGAACCACTTCGTGGACGTAGGTCAGGGCGCATGTCTCGTGTCCCATAGCGGTTCGTTTGCGCACTACACGTACGCGAGCAACCGCTACAGCTCGCAGGCCGCGGCGGGGCAGTGGTTTTGCGTCAATGGCGGTCGGCAGGGGCTGACGTCGTGGGCGAGCGCGAGTGGGGAAGGCGGCGCCGTCGTCGATGGCGGAGGGGGATTCCCCGACCCGGCGCGAACCATCGAGACCTACGCGACGTCGCTCGGACTTGCCGGGAACCTTCCTTCCTATCTGGTCGAGGCGCGAAAGCTCTCGCGTTTCAACTTCCGCGAAGCGTACCTGGCGCCGGCGGTGGCGGACTACCTACGCGCGGGGTTTGGTCGCTGAAGCCGGCGTACACCCTCACCGTGATGATGTGCCGGGGGTTGCGCCGGGCCAGGAGGGGAGGGATGGTGAAGCCGTTCGATGGCCGACCGCCTGATCTCCAGCGCCGCCTCGCCGGATGACGACCGCTTCGACCGTTTGTTTCGGCCCGGGACGTTCGACGAGTACGTCGGGCAGCAGAAACACGTCGACAATCTTCGGGTGTTCTCCGAGGCCGCCCGGCGCCGCGAGGAGCCGCTGGACCACATGCTGTTCTGCGGGCCGCCGGGCCTGGGAAAGACGACGCTCGCCCACATCCTGGCCCGCGAGATGGGCACGGAGCTCCACGCGACGAGTGGGCCGGCGATCGAGCACAAGGGAGCGCTCGCCGGCCTGCTGACGAAGCTGGAGCGCGGCGACGTTCTCTTCATCGATGAAATTCATCGGCTGAATCCGGCCGTCGAAGAGAGCCTCTACCCGGCGATCGAAGGCTTCGAAATCGATGTGATGACGGGCGATGGGCCGTACGCGACGACCATCCAACTCCCGGTGCAGCCGTTCTGTCTCGTCGGGGCCACGACGCGGACGGGGTTGCTCACGGCGCCGCTGTTGTCGCGCTTCGGCTACGTCATGCGGCTCGACTTTTACCCGGTCGAGGACCTGGTGCAGATCGTCCTGCGGTCGGCGCGACTGCTAGAAGTCCCGATCGAGCCCGAAGGGGCCCTGGAGGTTGCGCGCCGCGCCCGGGGCACCCCGCGGATCGCGAATCGGTTGTTGCGCCGGGTGCGCGACTTCGCCGAGGTGCTCGGCAACGGCACCGTCGACGCGGCGATCGCGCGGACGACGGCGGACCGTCTCGACGTCGACGACGCCGGACTCGACACGATGGACCGGCGCCTCATCGACATCATCATCGACCACTACGACGGCGGTCCGGTGGGGGTCGAGACGCTCGCGGCGGCCCTCAGCGAACCCCGTGACACGGTCGAGGACGTGTACGAGCCTTTTCTCCTGCAGCAGGGGTTCATCGGACGCACGCCCCGCGGTCGGATCGCAACGCGCAAGGCCTACGCCCACCGAGGGCGCACCCAGGGCCAAGCCCCCGACCAGGGAGACTTGTTCGAATGAGCGACGAACGCCGTCCCCCCGAATCGCCCTCGACGTCTCGCGGCTCGCGGGCCGCGGGGCCTTCCGTGGTCGACGGGTTGGGGGTGGCAGCGGCACGAGGTCTCGCGGTGGCCACGGTCGCGATGCTGCCGATGGCGCTTCGGTGTGTTCTCGGGGGCGTCCCTCTGGTCGACGGGGTCCTCGCGGGCTACGCGGTGGCGCTTACGTTCGCCTTGCCCCTGGCGCTTGTGGCCCCCCGGGCGGCCCGAGGCTACCGCGGGGTGGTGGGGCCCGTCGCATCACGTCGGCGCGGATGGGCGGTGGCGTTGTGGCTCGGACTCAGCGTCATCTTGTTGGTGGGACTCGGCGCCCTGCTCAAAGCGAAGACGAACCACCGCGGCCTCGGAGGCGCGACCTTTGGGGTGTTCGGCGCGGCCGCGGTCATTCTCGCCGGCATCGTCGCCAGTCGGTTCGCCCGCGGCGACGACCGGGCGCCGGGCGCCAAACCCACCCTCGTGGCGGCGGCGGTCGCGACGGTGCTCGCCGGGGTCGGGCTCGTGTTCCCGGCGCTGGGTTCCGCGCCCGACGCCGCCCGAGCCGCCCTGTTCGACTTGGTGTGGTTTGCCCTGGCGGGGGTCGCGGTCTTCGCGGTGCGGCTTCCCGAAGCCTTCGAGCGCCCGGTACGCTGGTTCGCCTTGCCGCTGGCGCTCACCCTCCTCGCCGCCGGTTGGTACCGGGTGGAGACGTCGCCCGAGACCCGTCGGGTGCAGGAGGTCGGCGGGGCGCCGGCCACGGTGTTGTGGGCCCTCGAGCGCTGGACCGATCGCGACGGCGACGGTGTGGGCGCGCACTTCGGGGGTCGTGATTGCGATGAAGGAGACGCGCACCGCCATCCCGGCGCGGTCGAGGTCGCGGACGATGGGGTCGACAGTGATTGTGACGGCGGCGACGCCATCGTGTTGGTGGCCGCGCGCGCCGATCTCGCGCCCGCGGGGGTCGTTCCCGCGAGGTCGGAGCCGCCCCCGCGCGCGACGACGGCCGCGCTTCGACCCTCGCCTTCTGCCCCTCGAACGTCGGTCGCGGGGGCGGTCCCCACCGGTCCGCCGCCGACGGCCTCCGCGCCTGAGCGGGCACGGCCCGACATCGTTTTCGTCACGTTCGACACGACGGGGGCCGGTCACACGTCGCTTCACGGCTACGGGCGCGACACGACCCCAACGTTGAAGGCGAGGGGCGCGGAAGGGGTCGTGTTCGAACATGCCTACGCGGCCGGGAGCGATACGCAGCGGGCGCTCATGCCGATGGTGTCCTGCCGCGTCCTGTCGCGAACGCCGAAGTCGAACGTCACGTGGCCCCGTCTCCACGAGGACGCGAACACGGTGGCCGAGCGAGTTCGCGGGGCCGGCTACGTCACCGGGGCGGTCACGAGCTTCACGTGGCTCCGTCGCGACCGAGGCTTCGACCAGGGCTTCGAGCGCTGGGACCAGTCGGCGTGGAAGCAGCACCATCCCGAGCGAGAGGCGACCGGGCCCGCCGCCATCGCGGCGGCGAAGCGCATGTACGCCGAGCTCGCCGCCCGCGACGCGCCGTTATTTCTTTGGGTGCACCTCTTCGACCCTCATCGCCGCTACCTGCGTCATGACGCCTACGACTTCGGGCGCGGCGACGTCGACCGCTACGACAGCGAGATCCGATTCACGGACGAACAGCTCGGCGAGCTGATCCGTACCGTCGACAGCGGGGCGCGAGGCCCGCAGACTGTATGGCTGGTGGTGGGCTCGCACGGCGAAGCCTTTGGTGAGCACGACAAGTTCGAGCACGGGAGCGACGTCTACGACGAGATGATCCGGGTGCCGTGGGTCGCTTGGGGACGCGGGGTTTCGGCGCGACGCATCGGTAACCGAGCCGTGAGCACCCTCGACGCCGCGCCGACCATCCTCGCCCTCGCGGGGGCCGACGCGGGGGGCTGCGACGGGGTCTCCCTCGCGGGCGTCCTCGCCGGTGCGCCGTTGAACCGAGCCCCCGTCACGAGCTTCGCCGACGGCCGGACCGCCGTCATCGACTACCCCCTCAAGCTACGCGTGCTCCGACGCAAGGGCCGGTCCGACCGCCTCATCTTGTTCGACCTCGATGCCGACCCCGGGGAGACGAGCGACCTCTCCGCCGAGCGACGCGACGACTTGAAGCGACTCGACCAGGCCCGGAAGGATGCGGCGCGCCCGGGGGCGGCGGACCCTGCCCCCGCCGACGAGTGACGGAAACCATGGGACCGCGCAGTCAGCCCGGATCGCGCTCGTGTTTCGTCTGCGGGTTCGAAAATCCACACGGGTTGGGGGCGGTCTTCTACGACGACGGCGCCGAGGTGTGGACCGAGGTCACCCCGGGGAACCACCACCAGAGTTGGCCGGGGATCCTGCACGGAGGCGTGGTCGCCGCCATTCTCGACGAGACCATTGGCCGGGTGGCTTTCCTGTACGACCGGTGGGTCCAGACGGCGAAGCTCGACCTCCGCTTTCTCGCCCCCGCGCCGCTCGAGCAGCCGCTGCGCGCCCGGGGACGATTGGTCCAGGACCGACGTCGCCTCATGGTGATGGAGGGCGAGCTGCTCGGTCCCGACGGCACCCGTCTCGCCGAGGCCAAGGGGACCTTCATCCCGGTTCCCGACGCGGTGCGGGCCGAGCTTGCCGCCCAGCTGGGAGACGACTTCGAAGCGTGGGAGCGCTGGATGGCTTCGCACCGAGGGTGACGTCGTCGTCGTCGTGCTTGCGCCCATCGGCGCGCGCTCGAATGCTAGGCCCAATGGATCAACCCGCCGTCGACGCCACGGCGTCACCCTGGAGCGAGCCCCCGCCGAGACGCGACCGTTCCGCGCGGGCCCGCCGAGCGGTGGGGCAGTCGATCACGCTCTTGCTGGTCGCAACCTTCGTCGTCGCACTGCTCGGCGGATGGCCGGCGGTCGTCGGCGCCATCGAGGCCGACCGGCCCGATGCTGCGCGCCCGGGGCTCCGCCGCATCCTCCGGGCGCGCGAGTGGGCCATCGGCGAACCGCGGGTGCGGGACGCGGGCAAGTATGGTCCACGGATGGACGTACCGCGTGGCCATCCGGACCTCGAGACGCTGGAGCAGTTGCTCGACGGCATGGGGGCGCCGAATGCGGGGGGCCTCGGGTGGATGGGGAAGTCCGTCACACCTCGGGGTACGATCGCACTCCGAGACGGTCCCTCGCCTCGTTCCCCCACGGTGCTGCAGGCCACCCCTTCGATGCGTCTGATCGTCCTGAAGGATACCGGCCGGTGGTTGATGGTGGCCGTCCGGGACGAGGGGGCTTCCGTCATCGGATGGACCCCCCGCGACACAGTCACGCCGCTGCCGTAGGCCATTTTTCGGGGCGTTCGTTTTCGGCGCCCGCGGCCGAAAAGACCGAGCGCTTCCCTTGCCCGAGCGAAGACGTCGCGGTACCCGAACTCCATGAAACGGAGGATCGGGGCCGCGCTCCTCGTGGCGACGCTGCTGTCGGTGGGGCTCGGGCCGCGCGTGGCCGAGGCGGTGGTGGTCGAGCGGGTCGTAGCGGTCGTGGCCGAGAAGGCGATCCTGCTCACCGACGTGCGCAAGCGGGCCCGCCCTTACTTGAGGCGCCTCTACGCGCAGGTGCCGCCGGGCTCGCCCCAGCGGGCCGGGGCCGAGTCGAAGATCATGAAAGACATGCTGGAGAAGATGGTCGACGAGGAGCTCGAGCAGCTCGTCGCCCTCCGGCAGAACACCACGGTGACGGCGGCCGAGGTGGATGCGGCGCTCCGGCGCGTGTCGCGCGCGAACAATGTACCGCTGTCGCAGCTCTACGAGGACGTGCGCCGCAATTCTGGCATGGGCGAGGTCGAGTACCGCCAGGAGATCCGGCGGCAGGTGCTCGAGGGCAAGCTGCTCAACCGCTTCGCGCAGGGCCTTCGCGTCAACAAGGCGGAGGCGATGAAGATGTTCGCCGACATCCGTGCCCGCGAGCGGAAGATCCTCCTCTACCAGCCGTCATGGATCGTGTTCCGCCTCGCGAAAGACGCCGCGCCCGAAGTCGTGGCGGGCCGCCGCGCCTTGGCGCGACAGGTGGTCGCCGACGCGAGGGCAGGCGTGCCCTTCGCCGAACTCGCCGCAAACTTCTCGGAGGACGCCGCCACGAGTCAGGCCGGCGGTGACCTCGGGGTGCGGATCCCCTCGCTTTCACCCCGTGCCGCGACCGGCAAGTTCAAGCTGCTCGCGAAGGAACTCGAGGATGAGGCCCTCGCCCTCGACCGGGGTGAGGTGAGTGACCCCTTCGTCTTCAAGGAGGCCTTGGTGATCCTCACCGTGACCCAACGACAGCCGTCCCGGTATGTCTCGTTCGAGGCGGTCAAGCGCGAGATGGCCGAACGTGTCCGCGCCGAGAAGCTCCAGAGGGTGAAAGAGAAATGGCTCCAGGACCTGCGGAAGCGTACGTTCGTCGACGTTCGGATGTAGCTGAGCCGCCCGCCTGCACGGCGTGTGGCGGATGTTGCCACAGCGACGATCCGCGGTGGATTCAGGTCTTCGGGGCCGACGAGGACCGCCTGACCGCCGACGAGCGAGAGACGCTCACCGTCGTCGCCGAGGACGGCGCGCGCTTCATGCGCTTTGTCGCTCGCGGGTCGGGTGCACCGCGCCGATGCATCGCCCTTCGGGTCGACGCCACGGGCGCACGGTGCGGGATTTACGCCCGACGTCCCGACGCCTGTCGCTGGCTTCAGCGGGGCAGTGGCCTGTGTCGCGAGCTGATCGTGCTGCGCCACCCGTGCGGCGACAGGGCAGCTTGACGCTCGCCCTGAACATTCTGGGCTAAATCACACGACTGTGTGACTGAGCATTGCCTTTGCGCTAGCAAGTCCGAGCGCGGGGCGGTATCTCCGCGGTCTGTGGGCAGGCCCGCGTATCGTTCGCGTGGGTTTGAACGGGAAGAGGAGCGTCATGGGGCCCGAGAACCTTTCGTGGGACGACGACCACCCCACGTTTCAGCAGCTGCGGCGGCCCACGGGGTGGGATGCCGGCAGCGACGAAGAGCAGCGCATCACCACCGTTCCGTCGTCGAAAACGGACGTCCTGGCCGAGCTGGCCGTCACGAAACGAAGGCTCCGCATCGTATCGGTACTGGCGGCGGTGGCCGCGATGTCGAGCGTGGTGCTCGCGATCCTGCAGTGGCGCCCGACGACGGCGGCGGCGCCCGCTCCTGCGGCGGCGGTCGGGCAAGCGGAGGGCGACTCGGGGGTTGCTCCCGCGGCGCCGGCGACGCCCCCCAGGGTTCCCCCCTCGGGATCGGCGGACCCCGAAGACCAGGTCGAGGCGGCGACGTCGGAGCCCGACGCGGTCGATCCCCCCGTCGCCGAGGGGGCGGAGAAAGACGCGTCGAAGGAGGCGGAGCCAGGGTTTGGCATCCGGGCCGCCGGGGAGGGAATCCGGATGTACCTCGACGGGGTCGACCGGAGGGCGCTGCCGTTGACCCTGACCGACATGTTGCCTGGGGTGCACGACGTTCGTTTCGAAGACGCGGTCGGCCGCAAGCGCGTGATCCAGGTCGAGCTGGGCGCTGACGAGCTGCTGGACCTCGGCACCGTGCGCTTCGACGCCGCCAGAGTCCAAGTCGTGGTGGCGCTGGCGACTCCGGGCACCACCGTGTTGTTGCAGGCCGACGGTACCAAGCCGCGCTACCTCGGCGGGCCCTGGCCGATGTCCCTGGAGCTGCACCCCGGGCGGTACACTCTGATCGGGGCCCGTGGGGGGAAACAGACCTACGTACGTCTGCTCGATCTCGACCTCGACCGGCCCTACCGCGAGTTTACGGTCCGCTCACGCTAGATACGTTCCCATGGGTTCGCTACCCCTCGACTCGCCCCGGGCGGGGCGAGGACGCGTCGCTCACCTATCGAGCCGCTGCTGCCTGCGCATACGCGGCGCGGTAGCCCGCGATGTGACGCGGCCACAAGTGGTGGTCGCGGGCGTAGCGGGCGGCGGCCGTACCCCGGGCGGCGGCGAGCGCACCGTCCTCGAGCAACGTCGCGAGCGCCTCGGCGATTTCGGCGAGGCCCATCGGGGGCGCATCGGGAGGAAGGACAGCGCGGGTGCCGGGGTTGTCGGTGGCGACCACGGGCACGCCATGGAGCATCGCCTCGGCCGCGCTCAACCCGAAGGTCTCGTAGCGACTCGGAACGACCATGACCCGCGTTCGGGCCAAGGCGGCGCTGAGGGCCTCGGGCGAGAGCCACCCGACGAGCTCGGTCGCCCCGCGCGCCCCGGCCGAGAGCTGGTCGTCGAAGCGGCGGCGCCATCGCCGCTCCGCCTTACGGTTGTCCACCAAACCGCCGGCCACCACGAAGCGCGCCGTCGGTCGACGTCGCCAGGTGGCCTCGATGATTTCGATGAGGTCCGAGGTCCCCTTCACGTCGGCGAAGCGCCCCGCGTAGAGCACGACCGGCGCCACGCGTGGCGTCTCCGTGGCGGCCCTGGCGTCGGGGTGGTCATGAAGGCCGAGCGGGAGGACGATGGGGCGGCCAGGGGCGAGGGTCGGGAGTGCATCACGCACCCCGGGGGAGGGGAGGACGACGACCGACGCGCGTCCCATCGCCTTCGCTTGCGCCAGCTCACTGAGGGTGGGTTCCCCGCCGCCGCGGAGTCGGCGCATCATCGCTTGGGCGACGTGAACGCTAAAGACCGACGGTGCGCTGAGTTCGGCCGCGAAGTCGTCGAGCATTCCGTCGTGCACGTGGATGACGTCAGGGCGTCCGCAGAAGGCGCGCGCGGGGGCGAGATGCGCGGGCCCGGTCACGCGCAAAACGGCGACCCCAAAGGCGGTGTCGGTGCGAGGCGGCGCGCCGTGGGCGGGGATCGACGGGCTCCGTCGCCGCGGCCGCCACGCGTCGAAGGAAACCACGCGCTGCGCGACCCCGATGTCGGCGAGGGCGCGGACGAGGCCGCCGACGGCCGTCGACAACCCACCATTGATGCGCGGGGGGAAGTCCCGCGTGACGTGAACGACATCCATCGCGATTCATCCGATCAGCGCGGGCACCAAGGGTCCGGGTGGCCATCGTGGCCCCGCGTCGCGGCGGTACCACTCCTGGGAAAACAACGGGGCGATGAGGCCGGGCATGAGAAACGAGCTTGGGTCGCCGGGCGTGCGCAGTTGGGAGCGATGGGCGGCGAGGGCTCGGCGCTTGGTCTCGGCGAATCGTCCCAGCGGAAACACGGCGTCGACCGCGTCACGGCTGACGCCGAGGCGGTCCTCGGGCACGCGGAGGTCGAGGCCAGCGCGGGTGAGCCGGCGATGCAACGGCGCAAAGAGCCCCCGGGCGAACGCGCAGTGGAGCACCCGCACCGCGGGGTCATCGACGACCATCGACACCGCCTCGGTGCACGCGAGGTGGTCCGGATGACCGTAGGCGCCATCGCGGTCGAGCGTGACCACGAGGGTCGGGGTCAGCGCATCGAGGTGACGCGCCAGCGCCGTGGCGCACGCGTCCGCCTCGAGGGCGCCATCTCGGAGGTTCAGAACGCGCGGGGGATGAATCCCAAGCGCGGCACAGGCGACGGCGAGCTCGCCGACGCGCCGGTCCCCGAGCGCCGCCCCCGTGAGGCCATCGTGGAGGTCGACCCCCGCTTCCCCCCGGGTGGCCGCCACGACGAACACGTCGGCCCCGCCCGCCGCCAGCGCCGCCAACAGCCCTCCGGCGGCGAAACTCTCGTCGTCGGGATGCGCCACGAAGGCGACCGCCGTGGTCAATGCAGACGCGGCCGGATCGGAATCGACGCCAGAACCTCGGATTCGAGGTCGAGGAGGGCGTCGAGGCGCTCGTCGACCTGGGCGCCATCGAAGTAGCGGCGGGCGAGGGTGATGTAGAGGGCGTGGTGGCGTGCTTCGGAGCGGGCGAGGTCCAGGTAAAACGCCGCCAGGTCTTCGTCGGTCAGCGCTTTGCCGACGAGGAGGAAGCGTTCGCACGCGCGGGCCTCCACGATCCCGAACAGGATGAGCCGGTCGAGGAGGTAACGGTCGGCCTCGCTGCTCTTCACGGCCTTGAAGAGCCGGCCCATGTACGGGTCGGGGACGTCGTGCGCGAGGGGGACGCCGCGCGCTTGCAAGAGCCGAAAGACTTGTTCGAAATGGTCGAGCTCCTCGCGGGCGACATCGATCATCGCCTCGACGAGTGCCTCTCGGCCCGGGTGTTGGGCGGCGAGGGTCATTGCGCTGTGCGAGACCTTTCGCTCGTTGGCGGCGTGGTCTTGCAGGAAGGCATCCATGTGCCCTTGCACCGCCTCGACCCAGGCTGGCGACGTCTCGTACCGCAACCGCAGCATGGGCCCACCCTTACCCGCGGGCGCCGCTCGCGCAAACGGCCCGCCGTCGCGCCCCCCGGCGCGGGGCCTTCCTTGCGCCGACGGGCCTGCCACCTAATCATGGCCTTGGCGTAGCCACCCCGTGTCACAGATGAACGGCAGACCTACACGGCGAGCGGAACCTGTGCCCGACGCGCGCGCGGTGACGGCGGTCACCGTAGAAGCGCACTCCGAAGCGTTTCTTCAGCGCTTCGTCGCATCGACGACGCTCTTCGGACTTGTCGCGTGCGGGGTGGGGCTCGCGGTGGCGTTGGGATTCGCGTTCCTTCACGGGGCGGCTCTCTTCTTCGCCGGAGGGATCGTGCTCATGGGGGCGTGTTACGCGCTGACGCGATTGGGACGGGTCCCGCTCGCCTTCCGGCTGATGCTCGCGTCAGGCATCGTGGTGGTAACGCTCGGGTCCGCCGCCGTGCCGATCCCCACCGGGATCTCCGGAGCGCTCGTCGGCTACATGCTCATCGGCTCGCTGGCAGCCTTTTCCCTTCGCTCGGGGGAAGTCGTCGCCTACTTCGTCGCTGCCGTTCTGGCCGGGGCCGCGGTGACGGTTCGGGTGCTTGCCGCTCGGGTTCTGCCGCCCGACCTCGCGTGGTCGGCGCTGGGGAGCGGGGCGGTGATGCTGGGGCTGCTGCTGCTGACGGTGCGGCTGTTTCGTCGTCACAACCGAGAGAGCCTCGAGTTGTTGCGTGGCCGCATGGACGATCTCGAGCGCGTCATGGTGAGCGCGCGTCGCATTGCCGATGGCGACCTCGAAACCGACGTCGACGGCGCGTCGGAAGTTTCGGACACGATCCGGCGCATGCTCGATAGCCTCCGTCGTATCGTCACGCGCATTCGCGCCGCCGTGGCCGAGCTCAGCGCCTCGGCCGACGAGATCGGGCAGATGGCCCGGGCGCAACGGCAGCGGGCCGTCACGCAGGCGGCGGCAACGGAGGAGGTTCGGAAGAGCCTCGACCGGCTCCGCGAGGCATCATCGGGCGTGAGCGAGATCGCCAACCGGGTCCACGAGAACATCACCGCCAGTGAAGCCAGCAACATCCGCTCTGCCGAGCGGCTCGAAGAGCTGGCCGCCCTGAGCCGGCGGATCGACGAGATCGCCGAAGTGATCCGAACCTTCGCCGCGAAATCGGAGGTGTTGGCGCTCAACGCTGCCCTCGAGGGAATCCAGGCCGGACCTCGCGGTCGCGGCTTTTCGTTGGTCGCGAGTGAAATGCAAACGCTGGCTGAGGGCGTGACGGCATCGGCCAAGGACGTCCAGGTGCTCACGCGGGATATCGATGCGGCCACCACCAACACCCTCGCCGCGAGCCGCGACAGTACGGAGCTCGCCGAGCAGGCGACCGGCTCGTCTCGCGAGATCCGGGACGTGGCCGAACAGCAGCGACGCAGCGTGGCGGACGCGGCCGCGAACATGGAGAACGTGTCGGAAGTCGCCGCCTCGACGTCGGCGAGCAGTGGTCAAACACTGGCCGCGGCCCAAGCCATCGAGCGCCTCGTCACCGAGCTCGAAGACGTCGTCGCCGAGTTTCGCCTCGAGTCTGCGGCCACCTCGCCCGGTTCGACGCAAGCGGCGCTGCGGTAATGGTCGGGGAGGGCGATCAATCACAGGTGCACGATACCGGGGGGCCGGTCAGATTCGAGACGAGAGCGCCGGGAAAACACGCAGAGCCCTCGAAGGGAAGCTGATCGGCGAGCGCCGGGTTGCAGTCACGACAACACGTGTACGTCCCTTGGCATGTCCCGCTCTCGCAGCCTTCGGGGGAGCAGAAGCCAGCGCTGCTCCCGTCGGTGATGCACACCATAGATGCGTCGGGGCAGTCCGCGTCCGTGGCACAGGTGGTTCCGGTTCCGTTTTCGGTCACCTCTGGTGGCGCCAGGCCGCCGCCCCCCTCCGATTCGGTCAGCGTCGAAAAGAGAGCAAACGCCTTCACCTCGTCGACGTCCACCAGCGCCGCCTCGCGGTGGTAGGCGGCGCCCTCACGGTCGTCGTCTTCCTGGAGCGCGTCGTACCCTGCTTGGCTCGACATTCGAATGATGTGGACTTGGTCCCATCCGACGCTCTCGCCGACCAGGGTGGCGCGGACGTCGAAGACGGCGATTGGGTCGTGGCCGAGCGCCCCGATGGCGTCCGCTTCGCGCGACGCGTAGAGGTTCCACGCCTCTTCGCCCGTGCGCTCTGGTTCGCTCGCGCCCGCCTCGTACTGGGCCTTGTCGCGAAACCGGACCACGCGGACGAAGTCGAAAGCGGGATCCGCCTCGGTGGGAGGGAACGTCGCCTGCGATGAATCCGGTTCTACCGGCATCGCCATCTCCCTCAAGGACGAGGGCATGACCCGCGTGACTTCCACGCCTGCGTCCTTGTGAATGATCGTCTCCTTGAATCCGGGGTCCTGGCTCATCGCGAGCATCGCGATGGGACACGAATACTCGACGATGGCGACACTCTCCCACACGACGTCGTCGCCCCCGCTGAACTGTTGGTCGACCTCGGCGCTGTAGACGACCCGACCCCCGATGGCGTCGATGAAGGGGAGGGGGTCGTAAATGCTGTTCGCTTCGCGTCCGGTGAGGTCCGTGTCGCGACCATCGGGATATTCCGCCCGCTCCCGGAACTTGATGAGGTTGACCATGTAGAAGGGCTCGGTGGGGTTGGCCAAGAGCTTTTGCAACTCGGCCACGTCGGTGCCCCCGAGACCGAAGTTGACCTCGGACAGATCGTCGGTGCCCAGCGCGTCGAGCACCCGCTGCAGATTGCCCGGGTCATCGCAAAGGGTCGGGGACAGTTCGATCGCGGCGTTGCTCTGCGCTTCGTCAATCGTTTCGTCCGCGTCGCTACTGCAGGCGCCGAAGGCGACGAGGAGGGAAAAGGCGGCAAGGGGGCTTCGCAGGGACATGGTCGAGCTCCGAGTTGAGGTTCTTCGGTATGCTGACCACGAGCCGCCGGCGGGGCTACGAGCGAACGGATGAGAAATGTTGCGGGCGGAAACAACCCGGACGAATCCCGGGCCGTCACGCCGGAGGCCGCGGCGGCCACGTCGTCGTGACGACGGCCCCCCCGAGCGGCGCGTCCCCGATCTCCAACCGGCCCCCGTGTCGATGAACGATGCGATGAACGATGGCGAGCCCCAACCCTACTCCTCCGGTCTTGCGGTCGCGTTCGGCGCTGAGGCGAAAGAAGGGCCTAGCGACCCTTTCCCGCAGCGACGCGGGGATTCCCGGGCCGTCGTCGTGAATCGAGACGTGCACGCCGTCATCGTTTTCGGTGACCCGCACGTGGACCTCGTGCCGTGCGTGCCGAACCGCATTACGGGTAAGGTTCTCGATGGCGCGGAGGAAGAGTCGGCGGTCGGCGTAAACGGACACCTCCGCCAAGTCCATGTCGATGCGGATCGCCTCCGGATCGTCGGCCTCGAGCACCGCCAGCTCGACGAGGTCGGTCAGTCCCGGCTCCGGGGAAAAATCTTCGCAGTCGAGGTCGAGGTGCTCCGATTGGACGTAATTGAGCAGCTCCGATACGAGCTCGTCGAGGGCGTCGAGTTCGCGGTTCATCGCGCGGAGACGCTCGGTCTTCGCTTCGCCGGGCCGGTCGAGGAGCGCGACGTGAAAGCGGAGACGCGACAACGGTGAGCCGAGCTCGTGCGAAACCGCTTGCACCAGCTCATCACGGCTACGAACGAGACGCTCGATCCGCTCCGCCATCGCGTTGAACTGCGCGGCCAGCTCTCGCGAGGGGCCGTGTGGGTTGTCGACCCGAGCGCTCAGCTCCCCCTCGGCCAACGCTAGGCTCGCCCGCTCGACTTTCGCCACCTCGCGTTGGAGACGAAAAGCCACGAAGGCCGCGATGAGCGGAAGACCCAACAAAGCCACGATGGCGCCCACGGGAATCGTATCCACGGGTAGCGAAGGATCGACGGGTCCCGCCGCGAGTACCGTCGCCTCGTCGGACAACGGGAGGAAGACCCATTGACGGTGAGGCTCCTCCTGCAGCCGCGTCGCCTCCCCCCGCGGGATCGGCCGTCCCACCCGTGTTTCCGCCGTCTCGATGGTGAGCAAGGCGAGCGGTATGCGCGTGTGGGTTTGCAGCTCCCGGAGCTTCTCGGCCCGCGCCGGGACGGGGGTCTGCTCGATGAGCTCGTGAAGGAGAAAAACGCCATCGTCACGCGCCCGCGCCTCGGTCCATTCCTGGCTCCGCGCGTAGCTGAACACGATCATGAACCCGAGCAACCAAGCGGCGATGACGCTCCGGGCGATGAGTCGAAAGAACGAAGGCTTCATCGGGAGGCCAAAAGGTAGCCGACCCCCCGGACCGACTTGAGACGGCTCGTGTCGAACCCACCGACCGCGAGTTTGCGGCGAATACGGCTGACGTGGACATCCATCCCGCGGTCGATGCCATCGTATTCGGTACCCATCACCTCCGTGTAGAGGTCGTCGCGCTTGACCACCGCCCCCGCGTCGCGGGCGAGCATCGTGAGCACGTCGAACTCCATGTTCGTCAGCGGTATGACCTCGCCGGCGACCCGCGCGTCCCGAGCCGGCACGTCGATCTCGAGGGTCCCTACCCGCAGTCGGTCGACCGCGGGCCGGGGGACGCCGCCTCCTCGACGTCGTCGCAGCTGAGACCGAACCCGCGCCACGAGGACGCGCGGCTCGATGGGCTTGTTGACGAAGTCATCGGCCCCGAGCTCAAGGCCGGCGACGTGGTCGGTGGCGCTCTGGCTCGCGGTCAACATGACGATGGCGCCCTGGTACGTGGCCCGCACCTCCCGGCACACGTCGAGGCCGTTTTGCCCCGGCAGCATCAGGTCGAGGATCACCAGGTCGGGACGGTCACGCGCAATCGCGTTCACCGCCTCGGTGCCCGTGGCGACCCGCGAGAGCTCGAAGCCGTGTTGGCTCAGATATTCGAGAAGCAGCGCGGCCAGCTCGTCGTCATCCTCGACCACGAGGAGGTGTGCCGTGTCGTCCTGCATCGCTCGCGACGAGGATGAACGTCCTTTCGCCGGCTCGCAATACGTCGGGCCGGGCCGCTACATTTCGCTTCGAAGAACGACGCAGGGCGCGACGATGGTCGACCGTCGGGGCGCTAAAGCCGGCCCCGCTCGGAGAACGGGGGCGGCGGCGCGACCGTTTCGTCGGCACGGACGCCGACGTGGCGACGGGTGAGGTCAGTTTAGTTGGCGGTGTACCAGCTGCAGGTCCCGTTGACGCAGCCGCACCCGTCCGTCGGGCTCGGGGCACAATCACACGTGCTGGTGCCGCCGCTCTCTTGAGGGTTGAAGCAGACTTCGTTTCCGCATCCGCCGATGGCGCAGTCGGCGTCGGTCGCGCAGGTATCTCCGGCATTGCGGGTGCACTGGTCGGTGTACGGCGTTCGAGCCTCCCGCGCGGCGTCGATACAGGCGACCAAGTCGGGAGACTGGCGCCAACCGCACCCGCCATTCGCATCTCCTTCGCAGACCCCGAGCTGCTGGTAACAGGCGTACTCATCGAGCCATTCGCAGGTGCTGCCCCGATTTGGGTCGCTCGTGCACAGTTGATTGCTGCACCCCCCGATGAAGCAGCCGGCGCCGCCTCCGCTCCCAACGGTCGTTCCCTCGCCGCCAGCCCCGCTCCCCACCGTCGTGCCCTCGTCGCCGCCGACTCCGGAGCCCGTAGTGGTGTGTTCGTCGCCACCGGCTCCAGAGCCCGTGGTGGTGTGCTCGTCTCCGCCGGTACTTTGGTCGTCGCCGATGACGACTTCGTCGTCGAGACAGCCGTCGCTCTTGGCCGCGGGGATGAGGAGAAGGAGAAACGAAAGCGAAGCGAAGTGGGACGTGCGATTCATGATGGTTTGCGTTCCGTAGAGGGTAGGTTCTGATCGGTGAGTGTCCGTCTCGACGCGGAGTTGTGACGTCTCGGTCGTGGCGCACCGATTTTTTTCACGCCGTCAGCGGCAGGCGTTTCGAATCCGTCCCTGGTGGGGAGACTGGGGCGCACGTTGCGCGAGCGCGGCGGCCATGGCGCGGCCCTCTGCCCTCCGCCCCGCCCGGCAAAGCGCCACGGCCCGGGCGGCTTCGCGCTCCTCCTCCAGGATTCCTCCCGCATGGGCGCGCTGGTGCTCATCGAGGATGACGAGCGCGCCGTCGGGATCGCCCGCGCGAAGACGTTGTTGGGCCTCGCGGAGCAGCGCGGTCTCTTTCGCGAGCGCGGACTGATCACTCGGGCTTGCGGCTTCCGCGTCGGCGGTCGGTGGGCGTGGGGCACCATCGAGGCCTCCCTGCCCCGACGATGCCTGCCCCGACGATGACGCCGCCGTGCCATCGACGGTGCGGGGCGCCCTCGTCGGCGCGGCGAGGCGATGCCGAGTCGCCGGCGCGACCGAAGCGTTCGGCCGCGATGGCGACGCCGCCGCCGGACCCATCGCTTCGCGTCCCCCGTCGTCGGCATCGACGGCGCGCTCCAGGGCCGTCTCATCCGCCCCGCGGGGCGCCGCCCCCTCGGGCCCGAACGTTTTCGGAGGAGCGGTCGAGATGGTGCGTGCGGTCGGGGCCCGGGTCTCGAGCGCGACGGAGACGTACGCCCCCGTCGCTGCGACGGCCGTGGTCACGCCGAGCACGGCGCCCATCTTGGCGAAAAATCCTACCCCGAGCGATCCCACCCCAAGCGATCCCACTCCAGTGGCCGCCGTCGCGGTGCCGGCACCCGCCGCGGTGCTCCCTGCGCCCGCCGTCGTGGTCGCCGCCGCGGTCGCGCCCGTGGTCACCGCGCCCGACGATATCGTCGCGAGGAGCCCTTTCTTGAGACGGGCGCGAGTGACGTCGTCGAGGGGGGCGTCATCGTCGTGGCGGCGGGCCGCATCGACCACCGCGCGGGCGTCGGGGGAGAGGTTCATCGGTCGGAGCTCCTGGTGTGGCGGTCGAAGGCGCGCTGGAAGGCCTTCTTGGCGGACTTGATGCGGGCGTAGACGGTGTTGAGGTTCAGGCCGCGCGCCGCAGCGATCTCGGTGCCTCGCATCTGCTCGAGTTCGGCCATGACGAACATCTCGCGCTTGTCGTCGTCGAGCTCGTCGAGGATGGCCTGGACGCGCTGCATGGCCTCGGCGCGCTCGGCCATGCGATCGGGGTGGGCGGCGCTGGCGGTGGCCACCGTCTCGAGCTGCGCCGCGGCCTCGTCTCCGTGGTCGAGATGCTTCCGTCGCTGGCGGCGACGGTGGTTGCGGCACACCCCCAGCGTGATGCCGTAAAGCCAGGTTTGAAGGCTCGAACGGCCCTCGAAATCGGACCGTCGACGATGGACCACGAGGAACACCTCCTGCACCACGTCTTCGCGGTTGGCGGGGCGCACCCCCAACCGGCACACGCTCCGCCACACGAAATCGACGTGCGCGTCGTAGATGGCCTCGAAGGACGGCGCCGCCTCGGGACGCGCGCGGGGCACACGCTCGGACACCGACGCGGCATCCGGACGAATTTGGCCAGCGGGTGAAGCCATGCCCTCCATGAGTGTGCAGACCGCCCAAAAATCGTGACGTATTCCGACTAAAACACCGCGACCGCGCGAACCCCAGCCCGGGCGAAGATAGGATCGGGCCGGTGCACGACCCCGACGGACTGCAACACGAACTCGGGCCGATGGGCCGGGACGCCGAGGCCGAGGTCGACGGCCCCGCTGAGGAAGCGAAACGCGACCACCTCTAGGCTCCCCTCCGCCCTCGGGGCGAGCCACACGTCACTTCCTCGTCCCGGCGACGACACCCCGAAGCCGCGGCCCTCGATGCGTCCGCCTTCGAAGAGCAGGCACGCGTCGAGGGTCGTATCACCGGCGGTACGCCAAGGGACATCGCGAAGGCGCCACACGGCGAAACAGCCGCCGCCGCTCAAACTCCACGTCGAAAACGAGCCCCCGGCCGCCCGTGCTTCGAGGGTTTCGTCGGCGCCGGGAAAGTAGCGGCCTCCGAGGCGCGCCGACCATCGGTTGTGCCGCCCCACGAGGCGCGCTTCGACCCCCACCGCCGCCGCGGGGAGGGTGCCGACATCGACCACCGCCCCGGCCGAGACGCCCCACCACCAGATCGCGGGACGGGAAAAAGCGACGGGCGGGGGAACGCTGGGCTCCGTCGGCGGCAGGCGCGGCGGGGGCGGAGCCGGCCGGGTCCGGAGGAGCCGGGGCGCCGGCGGCGAAGGGATCGTCGGCGCCCGCGGAGGCACCGGGGGCGACGGCGCGGTCGCCTCGGCCGTGGAGACGGCATCGGGATCGAACGCGAGGGCGACGATGAGGGCGGTGGCCGCCGCGACTTCCTCACACGATGCCCCACGGATGATGCGCGTCCCCGTGCGCCCATCGGCCACGATGTCGACCTCGGCAATGTGCTCGTCTCCTCGCCGGCGCACGCGCGCGCGAGAGGTCATGCGCGTGGGGCCGGGCGGAATCCCCCCCAACAGCCGGTCGATCTCGCCGACGACTTCCGACGGTTGGGGGCAGCCATCCAACCCGGACCACGTGACGACGAGGGCGGGCGCCGTGGTTTCGGCCTGAACGGCGGAGGGGGCTACGGCCGCGATCAGGTGCGCCGCGACGGCCACGCGTCGCACCCCGACGCGGCGCGCCGAGACGTCATCGCTCCCTCGGGCCGTCACGTTCCCTTGAGCTTGTCGAGCGCGGCGCGGATTTCCGCTTCGGTGTACGGCGTGCGGGCGAGGGCTGCCTTCTCGTCCTCGAGCGCGCGCTCCAGCGACTTCTCGGCTTCGCGGGCCCGGGTGATCCACACCGAAGTCTCACCGGTCCGGTCGCCGAGGCGAACCGTAGCCGCCATCATTTTCAGGCCCTTCTCGAGCAGGATGCGGTAGCGAAGCCGCATCGCGGCCACGAAGAGCGCCTGCTGGTCCTCGGAGGCGTCGTCGGGGGCGGGAATGGCCATCGCCTCGATGTGCAGTCGCTGGTAGAGCTGGCCCACCCGATAGCCGCTCATCGCCGACCAGTGGGCATCGCGGCTCCGCATCGCTTCGACGTAAGCCGCCTGGGCATCGAGCAGGCCTTGGCAGCGCGCTTCGAGCACCGCGCCGAAGTTGGGCGGCACGGGCGTGAGCGCGATGGCTTCGCTTTCGAGCCGCAGCAGCTCCCCCCGGGCGAACGCGACCTGGGCGAGCTGGACCGGAGGGCTTCCGGCCCGGCCGATGCCGTTCTGGTCGATCAGTCGTTGGGCTTTGCCGATCGCCCGCCGGGCTCCGTCCTGGTCGCCGCGCTCGATCCGCGCCAGCGCGCGCGCTCCGAAGCCTTCGATCTGCTGCACCACCGTCAGCCCCGGGCGGTCGAGCAGGAGGTCGGCCGCCTCGCCCATCTCGCGCCAGCGCTCGAGGTAACCCAACACCCGTGTCAGGTGGACGAGCGCGCTGAGGGCGATGTCTTGCTCGGGATACGTTTCCCACACGCCGCGAAAACGCTCGAGCGCGACGTCGTGTTGGCCCAGGTGGTCGTGGGCGAGGCCGGCGTTGAAGGCCGATACGCTGGCGATCTCGCGCGACGAGGCGAGCCGCATGAGATGGTCGAAGGCCTTCGCCGCCTGCGCGTACTCTTCGGCGAGTAAAAACGATCGCGCGCGCTCGAACTTCTCGATCAGCTCCGTGGTCGTGAACCCGACGATCGTGATCGGTTGGGTGGCCACCACCGGCTCCGGGTCGGGGCCGATGGTGGCGACCTCGGGCCGAGGAGACGCGGCCGCCCCGGTACATCCGCAGAAAAGGAGACCAACGGGGGCGGCGACGGAGAGAGGGGCGAAGCGCGACATGAGGATGGGACGGGTGAAGGGGAACGGCGATCTGTCGTCAGACAACAGACGGGTTCCGAGGCCCTCGAGTAGGGGATAGCACCTCTGAGAACGTCGACGCTTGTGCCATGAGGCCAGGGAGCCCGCCGGTGTGGACGAACAGGACACGACCGCTCAATTCGCCGCTCTGGCAGAGACGCGCGAGCCCATGGAACGCCTTGCCCGAATAGACCGGGTCGAGCACCAATCCGTCGAGCCGGGCCGCCTCCAACATGGTCTCCCGCTGCGGGGGGGTGCCGACGGCGTAGGCGGGTCCCTTGAAGCGATCGTCGACGCGCCACGGGGCAGGGGAAAACCGCCGTCGGTCGTGTCCCCACGACGACGCGACCTCACGTGCCTCGGCCATCAGCCTCTCGATCCGCTCGGTGAACGTCGCGGCATCGTCGCACACCGCCATGACGTGCACGGCCGACGCGACGCGGTGGGCCCCAGCGCCGAGGACGATCCCCGCGGCGGTTCCCCCGGATCCACACGCGTGCACCACCGCGTCGAAGGGGCGTCCGGCATCCGCTTCCAGCTGCTGACGGACCTCGGTCATGGCATCGACGTAGCCCAGCGCCCCGAGCCCGTTGGAACCACCTTCGGGAACGACGTAGGGCATCTCTCCTCGCGCCGTGACGCGATCCGCTTCCGCTTGCAGGAGGGCCCCGCGGCGCGCGTACTGCGCGGCGGAGATGCGTCGCACCTCCGCGCCCGCGAAGCGGTCGAGAAACAGGTTCCCCTCCGTAGGGGGCGCGACGAGCGGCACTCCGTCGTCTTTGGAGGCGTCGTCGTTGGAAGCGTCGACGCGGAGGTTGCGGTCCCGGAGGAACAGCGTCGCGCTCAGGCCACATCGGGCCGCGGTGAGCGCGGTCGCCCGCGCGTGGTTCGATTGCAGCCCGCCGCAGGTGATCACGCGGGTGGCCCCGCGGGCCTGGGCGTCGGCGAGCAGGTACTCGAGCTTTCGAATCTTGTTGCCGGCTTCGGCGCCGCCGGTCGCGTCGTCGCGTTTGACCCACAGGTCTACGCCGTAAAGCGCCCCCAGGCGGGGAAGGGGCTGGAGCGGGGTCGGCAGATGCGCGAGCGCGAGCTTCTCGGCCATGCCTGGCGCTAGCGCGTCACGGAGGTGGCCAGCAACCACCTTCTATCGGTGGTCCTTGTGTAGTATGAATGGTTACATGAGGTGGGTGGTCGTCGGGAGTGTGATCATGGGGAGCGCACTCGCCTGCGCGGCCGGGGGAGGCGACGGGTTGGTGCGCGGGGGCGAGGGCGGCGGGGGCTCGCTGCTCGCCGGCAGCGGGGGCGGCGGCCCCGGCAGTTTTGCCGCGTGTGCCATCGCGCAGCACGACGCGGAGCCGAAGCCCCTCAACCTCTACATCATGTTCGACAAGTCGGGCTCGATGCTCGGTCCGAAGTGGGCGGCGGCGAGCGAGGCGATGCAGCGCTTCTTCATGGACCCGGCGAGCGGTGGCCTCCGCGTGGCGCTCCGGTTTTTCCCCGAGGACGGCTGCGACCCCGGGTGCAACGTATCGGCGTGCGCCGAGCCCCAAGTGCCGCTGGGGACCTTGACCGAGCTCGCGGCGCCCACCGACGCCCACGAGCAGTTGCTGATCGAAGCGGTCGCGCGAGCCGTTCCCGGAGGCGGGACGCCGCTGTCGGCGGCGCTCGACGGCGCGCTTCGCTTTGCCGAAGACGTCAAGCTCCAGGCGCCGAAAGAAGCGTCGGCCGTCGTATTGGTGACCGACGGCGAGCCGAGCGACTGCCAAGAGAGCCCGGCCTACTTCGAAACCGTCGCCCGCGACGCACGCAACCAGCACGACGTCCTCACGTTTGCCATCGGCCTCGAGGGCAGCGATGCCGCCCTCGTCGACACCATCGCCGAAGCGGGAGGGACCGAGACCGGGATCGCCATTGGCGACGGCGACCTCAACGCCGAGCTCGTGCAGGCGTTTACCGACATTCGCGAGCGTGTCGTCGCCTGCAATTACGACCTCCCCGACGCCGCCGGGGGCGAGACGATCGACCCCGAACGCGTGAATGTTCTGGTCCTCCCCTCGGGGGCCAGCGCCCCCGACACCATCCCCCAGGTCAATGGTGCCGCCGCCTGCAATACGAGCGGCGGTTGGTATTACGACGACAACCTCGCGCCGAGCGGCATTCTCTTCTGCCCCGCGACCTGCACCGCGGTCGAGGGAGATGCCGGAGCTCGCGTCGAGCTGCTTTTCGGTTGTGAATCCGTCGTCAAGTAGTCCTCATCTCCTGACCTTCAATTGTCACGAGGCATGGGTGGCGCAGCTCGATGCGCTCGGGGTCCCGTTCGACATCATCGATGGCCTCCCGGGACGCTATACGCGTCGGTGGGACGAGAGAATGCGCCCCGTGCCCAAGCACGGGCGTCTCATCTCGAGACGAGAGGCGGCCCCCCGTTACGACGCGATCATCGGCCACAACCTGACGGACTTGCTCGACGCAAAAGACGTCGCGGGCCCTCGGCTCCTCGTGCTCCACGTGAGCCTCGCGCATCGCCTCGCCCAGGCCGGACCGTCTGCTCCGTCTGCCGATGACCTTCGCGAGCACGTGGTGAGGTATATGAATCTCGTGGGCGGCCACGTCGTGGCCGTCACCCCCCAGAAGAAAGCCAGCTGGGGTCTGGGGTGTCCGGTCGACGTCGTCATCTCGTTCGCCGACGCCGACGGATATAGCCCCTGGACGGGCGAGTTCGCCGCCGGTCTTCGTGTCGCCAACCAGATCACGGCACGACGCGAATACCTGTGGTGGGACCTTCATCGCGCCGCCTTCGATGGTCTCCCCGTCACCCTCGTCGGCCACAACCCCGACCTGGGCGCCGCGGCGGCGGCGAGTTGGGACGACCTCAAGGGGCACTTCGCGCGGCATCGATTCTTCATTCACACGGCGGCGCCGGCGTTGGAGGACGGCTTCAACATGGCGGTCATGGAGGCGATGGCGGCGGGCCTGCCCGTGATCGGCAATGCGCATCCGACCTCGCCGGTGGTCCACGGGGTCAGCGGTCTGTTGTCGGACGACCCGGCCGAACTCCGCACCCACGCCCAGGCCCTGCTCGCCGATCGCACCTACGCCGCGTCTCTGGGCCGCGCCGCCCGCGCGGAGGCGCGTCGCCGTTTCTCACGGGACCGGTTCGCCCGCGAGCTGCGGGCCGCCCTCGACGTTGCGGCCCGAAACTGGCGCTCTGGCCGAAACGGCTGACCCTTTCTCGACGATTCAGTTCTCGAGCGGTGTCGCTTCTTCCAGGGGGGGGGCGTAGTGGGTGAGCTTGATGCCCTCGACGGCGGCGATGTACTCGTCGATGCTCGGGGTACGCCCGAGGATGGCCGAGAGCACGACCACCGGCGTCGAGGCGAGAAGAGACTCGCCCTTCTTCTCGGCGCTGTCCGCGACGACGCGACCCTGGAACAGCCGCGTCGAGGTCGCCATCACCGTATCGCCCTTCTCGGCCTTCTCTTGATTGCCCATACACAGATTGCAGCCAGGGCGCTCGAGGTAGAGGGTGTTTTCGTACTTCGTACGCGCCTTCTCCTTCGGCGCGAGATCGTCGAATTCGAAGCCGGCGTACTTCTGAAGAACGGCCCAATCGCCCTCTTCTTTGAGCTCATCGACGATGTTGTACGTCGGGGGCGCGACGACGAGAGGTGCCTTGAACTCGACCTTGCCGTGCTTCTTTTCGAGGTTGGAGAGCATGTGCGACATGATCTTCATGTCCCCCTTATGCACCATGCATGAACCGACGAAGCCGAGATCGACCACTTTTTGTCCCCCGTAGTAGGAGATGGGACGAATCGTATCGTGGGTGTATCGCTTGGATACATCGTCATTGTTGACGTCCGGATCCGCGATCATCGGCTCGACGATCTCGTCGAGATCGACCACGAATTCCGCCGCGTAGACCGCATTGTCGTCGGGGACGAGCGGGGGCTTCGCGCCCGATTGGATCTCGGCGATGCGCTTTTCGGCCCGGTCGATCAGGCCCTGGAGGACCTTTCGGTCGTTGTCCATGCCCTTGTCGATCATGATTTGAATGCGGCCCTTGGCGATCTCCAGCGACTCGACGAGGGTGTCGGGCTCCGAGATGCAGATCGACGCCTTGGCCTTCATCTCGGCCGTCCAGTCCGTGAAGGTGAAGGCCTGGTCGGACAGCAGCGTGCCGATGTGAACTTCGATGACGCGGCCCTGGAACACGTTCTCGCCGCCGAAGTGTTTCAGCATCTGCGCTTGCGTTGCGTGCACCACGTCGCGGAAGTCCATGTGGTCTTTCAGGGTGCCCCGGAACGTCACCTTGACCGACTGCGGGATGGGCATGGTGGCCTCCCCCGTCGCCAGCGCCAGCGCCACCGTGCCCGAGTCGGCCCCGAAGGCCACCCCCTTGGACATCCGGGTGTGGGAGTCGCCGCCAATGATGATGGCCCAGTCGTCGATGGTGATGTCGTTGAGCACCTTGTGGATGACGTCGGTCATCGGGGGATAGACGTTCTTCGGGTCGCGCCCGGTGATCAAACCGAAGCCGTTCATGAAGCGCATCAGCTTGGGGATGTTCTCCCGGGCCTTCACGTCCCACACCGACGCGGTGTGGCATCCCGATTGGTAGGCGCCGTCGACGGTCGGCGAAATGACCGTCGCGGCCATCATTTCCAGCTCCTGGGAGGTCATGAGGCCGGTCGTGTCTTGAGAGCCGACGATGTTGACCTTCACCCGCACGTCGGAGCCGGCGTGGAGCACTTTGCCCGGGGTCACCCCCACCGCGTTTTGGTTGAAGATCTTTTCCACCGCGGTGAGGCCCTGGCCCTCGTGGGAGATCTCCTTGGACGGCGCGTAGACCGCGGGCGGCTCGATGCCGAGAATGGCCGCGGCCGTGGTTTGGAGCTTTTTGCCGAACACGACCGCATACGAGCCCCCGGCGCGGATGAACTCGAGCTTCTGCGGCGTGAGCGCCGTCGCGATGTCGGCGAGCTCATTTCCGTCGGCGTCGTAAAGCTTCTTGGTTTTGGTGTTGATGACGAGCACGGTGCCGGTGTCGATCGAGAACACCTGCTCGAGCTCGGGCTCGCCGTCTTCGTCGAGAACGACGTTCCCCTCGTCATCGAGCTTCTTCACCCAGTTCTTGAGGTCGATGCCGATGCCGCCGGTGACCCCGACCGTGGTCAGAAAAATCGGCGAGATCCCATTGGTGCCCCCCACGATGGGCGCGATGTTGATGAAGGGGACGTAGGGGCTGGCCTTGATCCCGGTCCACAGGGCCACGTTGTTGACCCCGGACATGCGCGATGAGCCCACGCCCATGGTGCCCTTCTCCGCCACGAGCATCACCCGCTTGTCGGGGTGCTGTTCTTTGAGCGAGGTCAGCAACGCCTGCGCCTCCTTGTTGTGCTCGAACAGGCACTGGCCGTGCAGCTCGCGGTCCGACCGCGAATGGGCGTCGGCGCCGGGGGAGAGCAAGTCGGTCGAGACGTCGCCGATGGCGGTCACGTAGGTCACGACCTCGATCGTCTGGTCGACGGGGGGCAGCTGGGTGAAGAAGTCAGCGCGCGCGTAGCTCTCGAGGATCTCGGTCGCGATTTCGTGACCCGCGCGAAACGCCGCCTCGAGCCGCTCGGTGTCGGCCTCGTAGAGAAACACCTGCGTCTTCAGCACGTCGGCGGCCTGCCGCGCGATGGTGGCACCGTCGCTCACGTCTGGGTCGCCCAGCGCGAGGTCGAGCAGCACCTCGACCGACGGGCCGCCCTTCATGTGCGACAGCAGTTCGAAGGCGAAGGCGGGGGAAATCTCTTCAACCACGTCCTCGCCGAGAATGATCCGCTTGAGAAACTGAGCCTTCGTGCCGGCGGCGCTCGTGGTGCCCGGGAGGGTGTTGTAGATGAAAAACCGCAGTGATTCCGAGCGGTGCGGATGGGCGGTGTCCTTGATTTGGGCGATCAGCTCCTCGACGAGCGCCGCGTCTTCGATCGGCTTGGCGTGCAGGCCGTACTCTTTCCGCGTTTCGATCTCTTGGAGGTATTCCGCGTACAAACTCATGGTGACTTCGGGGTGCGGCGGTCGGGATCCTCGGGAGGTCCGCCGTCGCCGTGGATGTCCGCCGCAGCTCCCTGCGGGGATGGGTCAAGCCTCGGAAGAAGTGTAGCCTATCTGGCCTTCCGCGCTCTCCGCTACACCATGGTTCACGGGAGATCCAAGGGGTGCACGGGAGATCCAAGGCCCGAGGATGACTTCGACGCCGGATCACGACTACGTTCGCCGTGGGTCATGGGGCGCCATCCGTCATGAGAGGCCATCGGTCGTGAGAGGCCCGTCATCATGAGGGTTCGCTGTCGGTGGGCCCTCACGTCGCTCGTCATCGCGCTCGTCGCGTCGGTTTCCCCTGCCGCGCGCGCCGACGATGACGACGATGATGGACCCTTCGATCTGCCCCCGCAGACCGGCTCGGCCAACATCGGCGAGTTGCTGCCCAGCCGCACCGGACCGGACGGGGAACCCCTCACGTCGGAGGGTGAGGTGATCTTCGAAACGGAGTCGGCGGACACCATCCGACCCGAGGGGGAAGACCCGCCGGTGGCCCCGATGGTCCCTCCGCCGGCCCCCGAAGACCCGCCGCTTCGGCCCCAACACCGCGTCGAGTACAACAACACCCTCGGCGCCCGCTACAACCCCCTCGGCGTCGTCGACCGGCTCGACCTGTTCTACCGGTATCGACTCTACGAGAAGCCGGGCGCGCTCTACCGGGACGCGTCGATCGGGATCGGGCTGACCCCCCGGGCCAGCCCGGCGCTCGCGCGGATCGGACCCACGATCGAGTTTCGCCCCCTGACGATCCTCAACTTCCAGGTCGGCTACCACCTCATCGGGCACTTCGGGACCTTCGACACCCTTCAGACCTTCGGTTCGCCCCTCGACGACCATCGAGACGCGACCCGGGAGGCGCTCACCGAGGCGGGAGAATCGCGCACTGCGATCGGGGGCGAGCTCCAAGTACTGGGGCAGTTTCTCATCAAGGCCGGCAACGTGGTGTTGCGCGACACCCTGAACGTCTTCGTCAGCAACCACAACCTGCCCGAAGACGAGCCCAACTTTTGGGATGTGCGCCTCGACATCATGCGCAGCAACGGGCGCCCGACGTTCGCCAACGACCTCGACCTCGTCTACCTCACCGACTTCGGGCTCATTTCAGGGGCGCGCTTCACCGTGGTCCACCACCTGCACGGCGCTGACGATTTCCGCCCCGGGGAAGCGCGGGAGAACCCGAACGAGTTGTTTCGCCTCGGACCGATCTTCGCCTACCGCTTCGACGACGTGGACCCGACCTTTCGCGCCCCCACGGTGCTCCTGCTGCCGAGCTGGCACATCAAGCACCGCTGGCGGACGGGGGTCGAGTTCGCCCCGATGCTTCCCAGCATCTCGCTCGCGTTCGTGTTCAGCGGCGACGTCTGGAACAGCGACGTCGGCTGGGCCGGGGCGCAGGAAGACCCCGAAGGCTGATCACGTCGGCGGTGCCGGTAACCCCGCCCGGACTCGAACCGGGACGCCCGAAGGCCGTGGATTTTAAATCCACTGCGTCTACCCATTCCGCCACGGGGCCGTGGGGGCGGTTGAATACCACGAGAGGCGGGGCGACACTCCCAGGCCATGTCGGACGACAAACCGTTTGACCACGGGGACCGCCCGTTCGCGCGCCGCCGGTTTCCCAGCGGGGTCGACATCGACGACGGGCAGGCGCGGTACGCCGAGCTCGTGGCCGAGGTGATCTGGGATGGGGTGATCAGTCAGGAGGGTCGGCAGCGGCTCACCGTGGCGCGCGACGTGTATCGAGTGGCCCCGGAGCGAGCGGCGCAGATCGAAAAGTCGGTGGTGAGCGCCCAGGCGGTGTTTCACGGGGTCCCCGTTCGCGAGTACGACGACCTGGAGGAAGAGACGTTCGCGTTTCAGGAGAGCGACCCGTCGGTCGATCCCGGCCAGACCATGGCGCCGCTCGCGCCCAACGAAGACCCGCGGCTGTCGGCACTGCAGCGACGCATCGATGTCGTAGAGCAGCGCAACGCGACGCTCCTCGAGGAGCGCACCAAGTACCGCACTTACGTTCGCGAACTCGAACAGCTCGTGGGCCAGCTCCAGGAAGCCCTCGAGGCGACGCTGCAAGACCTCGACGAGGCAGGGGGCGACCTCACCGGGCACACCTCGAGCGAACCCGCCGGCTCCGATGCGCCGGAAGCCGGCCTCGATGTCGCCGCAATGACGCCCGGCATGGTTGCCGGCGCCGAGGGCGACTTCGACATCGACGGTGATTCCTTGCCTCCGCCCGGTCTGCTGGAAACCGGGGTGCGGCAGTCGGCGCGGTCGCTGCGCCCGGAGGAAATCGCCGAGGCCATCGCCGCGTCGGCGGCCGACGATCGAGACGCGGAGGCCGCGGAAGGGGCGGCGCCTCCCCCCCTCGCCTCGCGGACTCGGTCCACGATGTTGTCGCTGCCCGAGATCGAAGGGCTCGAGGTGCTCGACGTGGCGACCGTGTCGGGGGGGCGGCTCGTGGCGAGCCCCGACCGCATGTACGAAGAGCTCCAGCAGGCGCCCCGGGATGCGGGGCGGCTCCGTCGCCTGTTCGACGTGATCGACCCGAGCGACGTCGACCGGCGATGGGGGATCGCCCAGGCGCTCGTGTTTCTCGAGGCGGCCGCGCCCGAGCACCGAAGCCTCGCCGAGCGGGGGTTGCGACCGAGCCTCATCCGCCCCGAGCGCGCGGTGAGCGACGAGGAGTGGGCCGCGCTCGTGGCGCACCGCGACGACGATCCGCTGGTGGGCGAAATCCTCGGCGCCATCGCCCCCGCGGTGTTGCTCGGTCACCTGTCGAACATGCGGGCGAGCATCGCCCCCGAGGTGGTCGACCCCGGCGCGCGCGTCGATCCCAAGACCTCGACCGTGCAGGCCGTCCGCTGCTTCAGCTGGGCCGCTGACGTGCTGGGGATCATGACCCCGGCCATGTACGCCACCCCCGACGAGGACCGCGGCGCGGACGTGGTGCTCAATCCGGTGCCGGTCTCCCGGTTGGGGGCGCGCGTGCTGCGGGGCCGCGACAACCGCGAGCTCACCTTTCTCGCCGGCTCCCACCTCAACTGGTTTCGCCGCGAGCACTTGCTCGGACAACCCGAGCGCTCGGTGCGCCGCCTGGAGGACATGTTTCTCGGGGCGCTGATGATCGGCAATCCCGGCATCCCCATGACGGCCGAGGTGAAAGAGCGCGTCGCCCCCACCGCGGCCTGGATTCGCCCCCTCCTCGACGAGCCTACCGTCGCCCGCCTCCGCGAAGCGTTCGGTCGGTTCGTCGAGCAAGGCGGGCGCACCAACCTCTCCCGCTGGTATCGCGGCGTGCAACGTACGGGTTGGCGCGCGGGCCTCTTCCTCTGTGAAGACCTATCGAGCGCCGCCCGCGCCCTTGCCAACGACCTTCCCCACGACAGTCAAATCGCCATCGACGAGCTCATCGCCTACGCGTGCAGCCCGACCCTCGCCAAGCTCCGGAACACCCTCGGCGTCGCCCTCGTGGGGTAAGCGAGGGGCGTGAAAGCGGGTTCATCGCGCCGCGCTCGAGTGATTTAGAGACGTTGAAGGCGTCTCTCAATTGACACAATTTTGATCTTGCGTCGTCGGGCGAGGCTGATAGCGTTCGGTTTCAACCATTGCTGAACAGGGGGTTGCGATGAGTCTGCTGTCCGTCCATCCGTCCGTCCGCGAACCGTTCTCGCGGTAGGTTACGCGGCCATCTTCGTGCTCTCCGGAGCCTGCTCCAGTCGGGAAGTCGCTGCCCCGCCCCCGACGTCGCCACTGACCCCGACCACCACGCTCGCCGTCGCGGGCATCGGTGAGGTTCGCTTCGAGAAGACGCCGTTTTCCTCGTGGGCCGTGTTGCCGTCGGGCGCGCGCATGAGTCTTCCCGAGCTCAGACGCTACGTGCTGCAGCGACACCGGGAGCGCTTTGGCCCTCGTGTCGAAGACTTCGACCGCTTTCTCCGAGACCAGCCGCCAGACACCGAGGTGCGCGCCTACGCCATCGCCGAGATCGACGTCGACTGGGACGACCTCGCCCCGCGCCTGTTCGACCGCGGATCTCCCCAGAGCTACGAAGCGCAGCGCGAGTTCGGCGCCGCGGCACGCCGATCAGCCGCCGCGATGAGCGACGCCCTCCGCGACCAGGGGCTCGCGACCCGCGTCGTGGGCGACACCCTCCCGCTGGTGGAGGTGACCGGCACCGCCGCCCAACTGCTTCACCTCGACGACGACCGCATCGCCTACCTCAACGGCGCGGGCGGACTCCGCGGCGAGGCCCGGCAAACGGCCTGTGGATCCTCGAAACCCGGTTGCGACGTCGAACCCACCAAGTTTCACCGCATCGACGAAGTCTTCACCGAACAGGGTCTCAACGCCATCGGCCAGACGGTGGCGGTCTACGAACATGTCGCCGGCGAACGCGAGTTCAATTGCGGCATCAACGACGACCACGACGTGTTCGATTACAGTCCGGTGATCTACACCTCACCGGTCACCGGGTCTTCAGACAACGAAGAATGCGGATCGTACGCGCACAGCACCGCGGTCGCTGGCATCATCGCGGGAAATCACGATGCGCAAAGCGTGTGCGGCGCCATTGGCACGAAAATCTTGTATCCCAACAAGGTCGAGCTCGAGCGTTTTGGCGATGCCCTGACCCCAGATCAAGAAATCGACACGTACACGTCCGTCTGCAATCTAAAGGCAACCGTCGACAACTATGACGACATGATCGCCTACGGTACGCCTGGAGACGTTGAGGAGGACCCACTGTTGGCCGCCGTGAACGAAAGCTACGGTTGCCTCCAACAACGGATCAGCTGCAGCTACAGGTGGGCAGCATCACGCGAAGGCCTCGCGCAGGACTATTATAGTCGCTACCTCGACATGGTCGTCGTCAAGGGGGCAGGAAACAACAACATCGCCGACTGCGTTTTCGACGTGGGGCCTCAGGATCAAGAAGCGTGCCCGTTTACGCTCAACAGCATTTGCGTCGGGTCTGTCCAGGTCGCGCCAACCTCGCTCCAGAGGAGTAGCTTCTCATCGTTCGGAAATCCCGGCTCCGACCTCGACAACAATCTCGGCCAGACCTACACGCCGTTGCCCTACAGCGACCGAGAAGAGCCCGATGTGATGGCGGTCGGGGGGAACGGCGGCACGCTCCCGCAACAGGTGTGTGTCGCCAACGGGGACGCAAGTTCTGGCTTCACCGGCAACGCAGGTACCAGCTTCGCGGCGCCCGTCGTGTCTTCGCTCATCGCGCTGTACCGGCAGCAATGCGAACCCGAGCGTGGTGCACGCTTTGGGGGCGAGTACATTCGGGCCCACACGCGAACTTCCGCGTGGGAAAACATCGTCACGGCAGGCGACCCGGTGACGCGCTCCGCGTACTCCACGCCGCGACAGCCCCAAGTAGACTTCGAAGATGGCGCGGGGGTCGTGATGGCCGATGGCTTCGTCGGTTGCCCCGGACCTGAAGACCCCACCGACGAGCCCATCGACCTCACCGGCGGGACGCCGCTTCCCCCCGGCGAGGTGCTTTATCTCGACGGCGGCTCACCCAACGAGACATTTTCCCTAGACGCCCCGTTCAAGGTGGCGGCTTACGGCGACCCGACCCAGCAAAACCGGGTTGGCGAGCGCCTTCTCGCCGTCGACGTGGCGGCGGGATTGCGCATCCGCGCATCGTTTTCGTGGAGTGGGTGCGCCGCCAAGCCCGAGCCTGGCAGTCCAAGTGCTCCGAGCGCTCCGGGCGCCATCGCCGTCGACTTCGATCTGTTGCTTCGTCGGGTGCTTCCCGACGGAACCGGCGAGTACGTTTGGGGCTCTCAGTCCATCTTCGACAACAATGAGGGCTTCGACTACACGGTGCCGGCGGGCGAAGAAGGAACCTATGAAGTTTGGGTCACATGGCCCGAAGGCTCGACTTCCTGCGAAGGGACCTCGACCGAGCCAACCGGGTTCTCGTTGGTATTTCTTCAGTAGGTGGGGGAAGCGGGATGAGCGGAATCAATACCTTCTTCGTGCTTCCGCCACTTCTGGGGGTCGCCACGGCGCTCGCCTCCTGCGCCACGGAGGTCGATGTCGTGCCGCCCGAACCGCTGCCCCCCGAGCCAGTTGAGCTTCCGCCGGACCCGTGCCGTGACCGCGATCCCACGCGCGACGGTTGTTGCGACTTCTCTAACTGTGCCCTGCTCATCCAGGAGAGCGGGCCCGTCTGCGTCTCTAGAGAAAGAAACTGCTTCGGTCTCTTTAACGATTACGCCTGTCCCGAGGGCTACGTTTGCATCGGCGACCAAGAAGTGACCATCGACGGAGCGTGCACGTATTTTGGCGCTGACGTGCGAGACGGGGGACTCGGCTTTTGTGCCCTTGCCGATGAATCTGAATGAAAATGGCATGAGGCGATGTTCCGGCCTGCGGGGGTCTGGGAGTCGCCGCATCCCGTCGTGTTCGAGGCGGAAGATGAGCAAGGGAAAGAGGGGAAGGTTCCGATGCCGCGGCGTGTGACGCTTTCCGCAGCCTTGGCGGCGTCGGCATTCTGTTGCGCGTCCGACGTGGAGGTCGTCGGACCTCCAGAGCCCGAAGGTCCGCCTCTTGAGCCCGCTGAGCTGCCCCCCGACCCGTGCCGCGACCGAGAGCCAACACGCGACGGCTGTTGCGACTTCTCTGATTGTGCCTTGCTCGCGGGGAAATTTGGACCCTTGTGTGTGGCAAGACGGATGAATTGCTTCGATAGCCGGCGTCGATACGAATGCCCCGAAGGATACGTTTGCGTCGGCGACCGAGAGGCAGAAATCGACGGAGAGTGCCCCTACTATGCCGCCGACCTCCGAGATGGGGGCCTCGGGTATTGCGCCCTTTCTGATGAGCCGGATTGAAGCCGCCATGAAGTGATGCTCCTGCCCACCTGCATGCGCAGGTCGTGCGCGGGCCGTGGTAGCCGACCGCACTCGAGCTGAAGATGGTCAAGGTAAAGAGGGGGGCCAATGCTTCAACGTGTCACGCTTTCCGCCGCGTTGGCGGCAGCGGCGTTCGGTTGTGCGTCCGAGGTGATGGTCGTCGGACCTCCTGACCCCGAGCGTCCGCCTCTCGAGCCCGCCGAGCTGCCGCGAGACCCCTGTCGTGACGCCTGGATCGACTCGAAAAGCTGTTGCAGCGAATTCAATTGTGCTCGGCTTCCGGAAGGTTCCTCTGGGGTCTGTGTCTCCTGGGAGGACATGCTTCCAACCGGACCATGAATGTCCCGATGGCTATACCTGCGAAGGCGACCCTGACCTTCTGGTAGATGGGGAGTGTCAAAGATTCTATGGTCAAGTGGACCGGAGTGGGGGCCTGGGATACTGCGTGCTCGAAGAATGATACGAGCACGTAAGGCAGAGGGTTCATGAAGCTCCCGGCTCAGTTCTTCGTCTACGCGGTTGTGTTCACCTCCTGCACCACGGAAGTCGACGTCGTGCCGCCCGAGCCGCCGCCTCTTGAGCCCGTCGAGCTGCCGTCGGACCCCTGTCGCGAAGCCTGGACCGACGTTGATAGCTGTTGCGGCGACCGCGACAACACTTGCGCGTGGCTGCCTGAGGGGTCCTCGGGGGTCTGCATTTCCGCCAAGAGAAACTGCTATGACTTCCGACTTGACGACAATGAGTGCCCGCAGGGTTACACGTGCCGAGGCGATCCTGAAATACTTATCGACGGTTGGTGTCGCCGTAGTTTTGGTCTCGAAGATCGAAGCGGCGGCCTCGGATACTGCGTAATCGAGGAATGATGCCAGCGACGTTGCGGCGCGTGGCGCTTTCCGTAGCGTTAGCGGCGGCGGCGTTCGCCTGGCGCTCTACGGGCGCCCGCCGTGGCCCCTGGCGCGCTCGAACATCAGGCCCGGACGCGACGCGGCGCTTGCGTCAGCCGCCGGGGCAGGTGAGCTCCAGGCCGTCGGGGGTGGCTGCGCACGTGCCCTCTTCGACGCAGAAGGACCAGCCGATGGTGCCCTGAACGGTGCCGAGGCAGTCGCAGGTCGGTGTCTCCAAGCATTCCTCGGGCAGCGCCACGCAGTCCTCGTTGGTGCCCTCGCCCGCGATGTCCGATCCGAAAGCGACGAAGGCCTCGGTGTCGGTGCAGTCGGCCGCCGTGAGGTCGCCGCATCCGGTGGTGGCGAAGAGGAGCGTTGCGAAGAAAAGAAGCTCGCTTTTCATGCCGGACGCCGCAGCAATCAGCGGGCCAACGTGCCGAGGGGCTGTCGCGCACGAGCTGGCCCCGCGGGCGTGCCACCTTGTGCCGCCTCGGCTCGCCCACCGACCGACGCGTCCGGCGTGGTCGCGGTCGTGAGCGGGCAAGCAAGGATGTGCGGTTGTGGTCATGGAGATGCCAACCCATCCTCGGCTGCATGCGGTGGACGGTGGTTGGCGGCGGTTTGGGCCTCATCGTGACGGGGTGCAGCTTCGGGGTCGACCTGCCGGCGGAGTTTGCCGCGCGGGCGGAGGAAGTGCCGATGACGGTGCCGGGCGGCACCTTCCCGCCGGGGCAATTCGCAGCGGGGCCTTACGACGTCTACGACGTTGCCCGCGATGCGTCGCGTGAGCTTCGGATCGCCCTTGGTCCGATTTCGGCGCAGATCGGAGGCACCTGGACGCTTCGGGCCCGCGTGCGCGGCGCGACGGAGGCCGAGGTGGTGTGTGTCGGCCCGCCGGAGTTTTGGCGCCGCGACCGCACCGTCGACGTTCAGGTGGGGCAGGCGTCCCTCGGTTGCGAGATAAAGGTCGACGGCGTCCCGTGGAGCTTCCTCTACGGGGTCGACCTCGACGACCGCATGGGCGACCTCCCCGCGTGGGCGCGGGAGCTCGGCGCCGGCCGCGTGCGCGACCGCAGCGACCGGCGCGACCTCGATGCGTTGGTGGTCGGCCCCGAGGAGAAGACCTTCACCGTCGCGTGGGCTCATCAGACCGTGCGGGTGGGCAACCAGGGGGGCTACTTCGCTTACGTCGACGGCGTGCAGGTGGCGGCGATCGATGTGTCGGCCCTCGGAGCCCCCAAGCTCTACGTGGCCCGCGACACCCCGGAATCCCTCGAGCCAACGGTTGTGACGGCGATGCTCACCGCCTACCTCGTCGCGGGCAGCGTACCGCGGTAGCCCACGGGGCGCCGAATCGGCAACGCGACCTAAAGGGTGACGCCGCGCAAAAAAACATGAATGACCCTGTGGCGCGCGGCATCGACTCCCGCACGTTGTGCCTGGGCCCGAACCGGGCCGGGAGTGGCGAAGGGAAGAGGCTCGCTTTTCATGCCGGAAGCCACGGCAATCAGCGGGCCAACGTGCTGAGGGGCTGTCGCGCACGACCTGGCCTCGCGAGCGTGCCACTTTGGCTCGCCCACCGACCGACGCGTCCGGCGTGGTCGCGGTCGCGATGGAGACTCACGGGACGGCCGTGTCGAACGACACGCGGGCGATCCCCGCTTCTTTCAACGTGTCGAGCACCTCGACCACGCGACCGTGCGCCACGTTCGCATCGGAGCGGATCACCTCCTCTCCCCCGGGCTGCGTACGGCTGAACTCGACGGCGGCTCTCTTCAGCTCGGCTCGGTCGCCGACCACGCGCTCCCCGAAGTGCAGCACGCCATCTCGGTCGAGCGTAACCACGATGGGGTTCATCGCCGCCGTGTCATCTCCGGAGGCGGTGGCACGCGCCTCGGGCGACGACCGGGACGGCGTATCGCCACGAGGCGACGGGGCCGCGGCTGCCTCTTCCGGAGGCGCATCCGAAGAGGTGCTCGAGGGATCGTTGGACGGAGGCGGCCCGGCGGTGCAACCGACGACGCTGGCGAACCCCAAACCGAAAAACAGTCGACCCATGGTATAAGGGTACCGCGCTCGGGGCCCTGCGCGCGGACACAGCAGGGGTACGCCG
>JBCCLB010000037.1:0-60838 GCA_039027095.1 Myxococcota bacterium | reverse complement strand
GAAGACCCGGGGAAGCCGCCAAAACTCCGCCCGGGTCTTCTTCTTTTGTGGCTGGTGTAGCTTGCCTGTCTCACGACCCCGCGGCGAACTTCACGCCCCAAGATCGGCAGTTTCTACGGAACGTGATGGTCGTCTAGAAGCCCCGAGTGAGGCCCCATGCGGCTGCAAATCCAGCCCCGAGTGAGGTCCCACGGGGCTGCAAATTCGCACCTGATGCTACGGGGTGCATCATCCGCGGACGCCACGGGGTGTGTCCTCCGTGGCTTCTCGTCGCCGCGACCCTGGGGTTAAAGACGATTGCAGCCTAGGGTGGAGATTCAGCGCCGCTTGCCTCACCAGACGAGGGTCCACCTGCCCCGCGATCCGGGTCACCGAGTTGGGACGCCCGAGCGCCAGCTTAGGCGCGAGGCGCGACGGAAACGCCCACCCCTGGCGGTACGCGAGCCCGATGGCGATGTGTCGTGTCACGCCTCGGCGTTTCAACGCCGGGGCCGGCGCGCGTGTCGCGGCCAGTGTCGCCTCGAAGATGTCGTCGACCGGTCGGTCGGGAAGGAGAGATGCAGAAGGAGCGACCGGCATCCGTTGCGGTGCGACCCCGTCCGCGCTCATGGCGTAGGTGTACAGGCGCTCCGCGTCGTGGGGCCAGCCGAACGCGCGAGACACATCGGCGGCGCGCGTCCAGGGAAAGACGACGCATCCGGTGACGTCACGTAGGGTAGACCACGTCCAAGCCATCGGATCTTCAGCGAGCCGACGCCCGCTCCATGGTCGACAAGGGTTCAACCACAAGTAACGGACGCTCCGTCGAAGCTTGTCGCGCGACGGCAATGGCGATGCGCGGGGTACCGGGTCCCAAAGTCGACCTTTTCCTTCCTGCCGCTGTCGTGAGGTCGCACGTAGTACGCGGCTGAGCTTCGCTTCGTTGTCTGCCGGCGCAACCAGATGGAGGTGATTGGGCATGAGGATGGCGGCCAGGGCGCCGGGAAACGCGCGCCGCAAACCCCGCCAGACCACCCTGCAGAAGTCTTCATCCTCGAAGGGGAAGCGCCCCTGCCGCGCCCGGGCCACGTAGTGAGCAAACATCATGCTTCTCGCTCGACGCGAGGACGGCGCAGGTTGCGTCAAAAGTGCCATCGCACGCTCGAACGCGACCCATGCTCCGGCGTCCCTACCGCCTGCACCCTACCCGCGACCACAACCATCGCACCTGAGCGCGGGTTCTATTGCCATGGGGGCACTTCATCGATGGCTTCTGTCCAAATCTGTCGAGTTGGCCGCCGGCATTACGGCCCCTTCGACGTCGCTCTGGCGCGACGCCACCTCTGGGTGCGACGCCACCTCTGGGTGCGACGCCACCTCTGGGTGCGACGCCACCTCTGGGTGCGACGCCACCTCTGGGTGCGACGCCACCTCTGGGTGCGACGCCACCTCTGGGTGCGGGTGCGCCTACAAGAACGGGTTCACTTGGAGGGAGGGGCGCGCGTGGCGCCACGAGTTGAGGAGACGGGTACCGAAGTGGCCGACGACCAACGCCACGAAGCCGAAGGTCGCGGCGCCGATGCCGTGCTGGACGGTCACGGGCAGGGTGGGCGCTTCGGGTCGCGTCAGATGCCACCATCCGGCGCAGGAGAGCGCGGCCAGCGTGGAGACGGGGATCAACACGCGCCACGCCAAGCGCGTCAGCTGCGGGAGTTGGAGGCGGGGGAGGGCGCGCCGCAGCGCCGCTGTGCCGAGGATGAGGGTCCATGCCTTGAGGACGAACAGAGCCACGCCGGCGGCCTGCAGCCCACGATGCTCGGCCTGGTCCTGTGGGGTGATTCCAGGCAGCTGCCACCCCCCGAGAAACAGGCCCGCGGCGAGTCCGCAGAGGATGAACACGTTCGCCCAGTCGACGAAGACGAACAGCAAGGGGCGCAACGAGGGGCGTGATTTATCTGGGCTGCCTTCGGCGGCGTCGAGGGATAGTGCGCCGCGGTGACCCTCCAGACCCGCGGTGACGAAAAGCGCGCCAAACAGCAGCATCGTCCCGGGATGGCGGAAGACGAACCAGTGCCACGGCCATGCACCGGTCGTGACGAAGGCCCGCGCGTCGCCGCACTGAGCGGAGATGACGTCCGCCACCCGGAGGGATCCGGTCATCAAGACGACGCTGACCACGGCTGCGATCGCGGGAAGCTGGGCCACGAAGAGCTGCGCGGCGGCGCGGAGGGCGGCGAGCGGCGTCCAGCGGCCTTTGCTCCCCTGGGCCGTGACCAGGCCGATGCCGACGAGGCTGCAGAACGAGAGGACGTAAAGGACGCCCACGTCGAGGTCCGCCGCGAAGAGACGACCTCCAAGCGGCATCAGGACGAAGCTCGCGGTCACCGCGGCAAAGACGAGGTAGGGCCCCCAACCCTGCCGCTGGAGCTGTTCTTTCAGCCGGCGGACCAGCGTTGCCACGGCCGTCCTCAAGCCTTTCCGGGTCGGCGCGCGCTCCGTCGCGAGCCGGAGCATGAGCCGACGTTCGAGCCAAGCGAGCGGTCGCGCGAGGGGGCTCGCGTAGAGGCCGAAGAACGCGAAGAGGATGCTGAGCACCACCAACCCGCCGAGGGCATCGCGAGGAACCAACGGCCGTTCGAAGGCGGCGACCGAAAGCGTGAAGGTCCGCGTTTCGTCGCCGCGCGCCACCGCGAGCGCGACGTCGTCGCGCTCCGGCGGTGGCATCATGTCCTCTGCCCCGAGCACGGTCACGCCGGCGAAGCGAACCACGAGGTCGCCCACCTCGACCCCGGCTCGGGCCGCCTCGGAGGCGGGACGTACCGACACGACCGCGAGGCGGTCCGGCCGCTCGGGCGGGGGGCCGAGCTCGAGGCCGAGATGATGGGCGAGACGCTGGCCCCGCGCCTGCGCCGTCTCGAGCCATTCTCGGCGCGGCAAGGGCCCGGGGATGTCGAGTACGACGCCCTCGAGGCGCCCGCTTACGCCCGCGCTTCCCGCGACCGCGGGGGGATAGCGAACGACGACGTCCCCTTCGAAGGTCGTGTGGACCGCCGCGTCATCGTCGCCGCAAAAGGCGCGCTGGAGGGCTTCGTCGACGACGAACGCCACATGGTCCGGGTCGGGGGTTGCGTGCGCGATGCGCCAGTCGTCGAGGGGTTCGGGCGTCTGCCCGGGGCGGTACAGCGTTCCGTGGAACGAGACTTCGACGGCGTTGACCGAGCCGCTGGGCAGGCCCCGGCCCATCACCTCGACCCGGTCCCCGATTTCCAGCTGTCTGGGGGCCACGTCGGAGAGTTCTAGGAGCTCCGCGGCTTCGGGGTCGACGCAGGCCAGCAAAGACGCGCAAAGCACCCAAAAGAACCATCGCGCGAGACGGGCAAAGACGCTGGAAGCCGCAGGCACGAGGGCCGACATCGACGCGAACCTATTCAAGGACGGCCGTCTGGGCCGAAAATGTGACGGCGATGCCCTGCAAGTCAGCGTCCGCGCCTGGGGCTCGATGCGCTACGGTGGACACGCCGCGGGACCGGAGCCCCATCTGCGGCGCGGTCAGGCGGCCCCATGAGCAACAGCACGACGGAAGAACCATCGGTCCCCGGCAAACGCGTCATCAAGCGCTACTCCAACCGTAAACTCTACGACACGACCGACAGCCGCTACGTCACGTTGAACCAGATCGGCGAGATGGTGCGCAGCGGCGACGACGTGCAGATCATCGACAACAAGACCAAGGAGGACAAGACGGAGGTCACGCTGGCCCTCATCTTGTCGGAGGACCTCAAGAACAAGCCGCGGAGCGTCCCTCTCCATACGTTGCGAAACCTGATCCAGGAACGGGGCGAGCGCGCGCTCACGAGTCTGAGGGAAACCCCGATCGGTCGGCTGATCCCGGCGGAAGGCGAGCCCGCCTCCGAGCCACCGGTGCCCGAGCCCGAGCCGGCGCCCGAGCCCGAGCCGGAGAGCGACGAGAAGGAGAAGAAGAGTTCGTTCGGAGAGCTCGTCAGCAGCAGCCGTCAGACCCTCGACCAGCTCCAAGCGAGTTTCGACGAGCGCATGAAGGCGCTGCTCCCCAGCCTCACCCCGATGCAGGACATCCGCACCGAGCTGCAACGGCTCAGCGTCCGCCTCGACGCGATCGAAAAGCACCTGGGCATCACACCAAACGTAGAGGGAGAAGCTCCGGGCGACGATGGTTGACCGAGGCGGCAGGACGGCTCGGCTCGGTGGTCCGGCGGGAGGGGTCCGACTGGGAATACTACGGGCCGTACCTATGTTGCAGGGGCGATGGCCTACTTGAGACCCGTCCCCACCTCATCCGCCCCGGGTGAGGTTCCTTTTGAATCCGCGGTGTTGCAACACCTCGACGCGATGTACGGCGTCGCGCTCCGCATGACGAAAGACGGCCCCTCGGCCGAAGATCTCGTCCAGGACACCGTGGTCAAGGCCGTCCGCGCACAGGCCCAGTTCAAGGCCGGCACCAACCTCAAGGCCTGGTTGCTGCGCATCCTCACCAACACCTTCATCAACCGACACCGTCGGTCCGGCCTCGAGCGCGACACCCTCGACGGGCCCACCGCAGGGCCGCTCGTCGACCGCTGGATCAGCGCGTCGAGCATGCGGGCCATGCGTGACCCCGAGCGTGACGCGCTCGCCCCCATCGTCGAGGCCGAGGTGCGCAAGGCGCTCGAGGCCCTCCCCGACCACTTTCGCCTCGTGATCGTCTTGAGTGACGTCGAGGGGCTGTCATACAAAGAAATCGCCGACGTCATGGGTTGCCCCGTCGGAACCGTCATGTCTCGCCTCCACCGCGCCCGTAAGCTCCTCCAGGTGTCCCTCCGCGACCACGCCGTGGCCCTGGGCATCATCGAAGATGAACCGGTCTCGACCGAACCGGCGGCGACCGGGACGAGTGGGGGACCGATCGACCTCCAGGCCTACCGGGGTCAGCGCTCGAACGGAGGCGCACGATGAGCACCGCGGAGGACCAGAGCGCTTGTCGTCGCTTCGACCGGTGGTTGATGCCCTACGTCGACGGTGAGCTCGACGCGATTCACTGCCTCGAAGTCGAAGACCACCTCGATGCGTGCGTCGAGTGCCGCGACATCGTCGACGGGATTCGCGCCACGAAACACAGCGTGCGCCGCGTGTGCGCCGTGCGGGCCCCGACGTCGCTGCGCGAGCGGCTGGCGGCGCAGCTCGATGAAGAGCGCGCGCGACTGGACGCGGCTGGGCTGGCGTCGGCGGGGCGGGGTGAGGAAGGCCGAGGCGAGGCTCGCATCGACAGCTTGGAGGCGCACGTAACCTCGGATGACGAGGACGGCGTGCCTCCGTCGCTGCACGAGCCCGAGGGCTCGGTGCGACCCGCCGCGGCCGAGCCAACGCGGAGCCGGCTCCGTTGGATGGTACCCATGGCGGCGGCGGCGACGTTCGCCCTCGTCGTGGGGGCGATGCAGTTGCAGGACGCAGCGCCCGCGCGCGACGGGGCGGTCGAGGGACCGGTCGCCGAGTTCCAGGGAAACCCCGACGACTACCCGACGGCCGGCTTGCCGGTGGCGACCACGACGGCGTCGCTCGACGGACTCGTCGAAGACCTGGTGGCGCAACACCTCCACCCGCCTCCGCCCGAGACGACCGACCCCGACGGCCTGAGCCGCTTCGACCCGTACATCGGGGTTCGGGTCCGCCAGCCGCGCTTTCAGCACGTTCAGGCCCAGTACGTCGGCGCACGCATGCAGCAACGCGCCGCGCTGTTGCAGTACGTCGTCGATCGAAGCCCGGTCACCATGTACGTGTTCGACCCCAAGCGCGTCCCGATGCGGGCGACCCGTCGTCTCCAGCCTCAGAAGGTCGGCTCGAATCGCGTCTTCGTGGGCGAGCTCAAGGGCTGTGCGGTCGCCGCCTCCGAGCACAACGGCGTCGGCTACGCGCTCGCTTCGTCCACGATGGGACGCGACGAGGTGATGCAGATGCTCGTCCAAGCCCAACGCTGAGACGCCGACGGACCCCGGGGGGGAGGACAGGGCGAGAGGGCAGCGCGGGCGGGGGCACAGCGGCCGTCCGCCCTGGGAGACTTTTTCCGAGATGGGTGGTCCTTTTCGGGAACTTCGAGGTCCGCCGCCTGTCTGACCTGGAGAACCCCGCTGGCCCGCCCTGCCGGCCTTCGGGGCCGACGCAACAAGGAGATCATCACGATGAACCCGACCCTCCAGAACAAGCTTCGCGGCGGACTCGTCGCGGCTGCCCTCACTGTGGCCGGCATCGCCGGGATGGCGGGCCCCATGTCCGACCCGGGCCCCGTCCACCCCCTCGGCCGCGTCGTTGAAACCGACGTCATCGCCATGACCAACGCCGCCCACCGCGACGTCCTGTTCGCCAACGGCTACGAACTCACCGCCCCCATCCGCGTCGACCTCTGAGTACATCTCGCCGGGCGCTCGGCTCGCCGGGCGCTCAGCGTCAGCGGTCTCGTGGACGTCGATCGCCTTCCGGGCGCCACCGCGGCTCAATCATCAAAAAACTGGCTCCGAAAACCGTGTCAGGGGCCTGATCGAGGCCGCTGTGGGTCGGTGGCTCAAAATAATCCTTTTTTCTGCACAACCTTTCCGGTCACGATGCCGAGAACAAGGCATGAAGACTCGATACGGATTGGTTGTTCTTGGTCTTGGTAGCGTCGTCCTCGCCGCAGCTTGCGGCGGTGATGACGAAACGACGGGGGACCCTGGGTCAGGGTCTGGCGTCGGGGCCGCCGGCGGCATGATGCCGACGGGTGCAGGGGGTGAGACCTCCGGCGAGGGAGGCACGGGGGCCACGTCCTCCAGCTCGAGCACCGGCCAGGGTGGAGAGGATCCGGTCGACACCACGTCGCCCCAGGTCCTGACCGTGACGCCCGAGCTGGATGCTACCGGCGTGAGCGAGGACGCGACCATCACCATCACCTTCAGCGAAGCGATGGACAAGGAGAGCGTCGAAACGGCGTTCCAGTCCGCGGACCTCGGCAACATCACCACCGACTGGCTCGACGACCAGACGTTCGTGGTCACCCCGAACGCGCTACTCGCGTACGCCTCGGGCAGTCCCAGCGTTGCGGCAAACACCTTCACCTACCGCATCACCACGGTCGCCAAAGACCTCGCCGGCAACGAACTCGACGACGCCTACGAAGCTACCTTTGCAACGCTGCGCAGAATCACGCGGAACATGCCTTCTCCCACACAGCGGGGTGTCTCCAGCACTGGCTCAGAATCGACATGCACCCTGACTTCCGGGTCACCGGTGCCTGTCACGAGGGTCCGCGCGGGCACGGTCGAGGTGTTCGGCAACATCGGAGGAACTACGATTGTATCGTACGCGAGTTGCAGGGCGCTCATTGAATACGACCTTTCCTCCATCCCGCCGGGCGCACCCATCGAGTCCTCGACGCTAGCGTGTGCCTACTTTAGTCAGGAAGGCGGGATATCTTCATCGAACCTTGACTATGTCGAATATCCCCCAGGAAACAATATCGCGGCCTTCAATGCTTCACCAATACAGAGCTATGGGGATCTGTTCGGCTTTGGCGGCTCGAGTCCGGCGCAGAGCTTTTCCCAATTCGTGACCTCAGCGGTCGACGCGGAAAGGGCCGGAGGTTCCCCGGACGACATCGCATTTCGAGTCTCGGTGACAGCTACGAACGCGATGTCCGATGGCTACTTGACGTGGTGGCAATCGAACACGCTACCCTCCGGCGGAGGCTGCGGTTCGCTCTCGGTAACCTATATCGCCCCCTAAATCGCGTCGTCCGTCGTCTCACTCGCTCCAAGGTGGCGTCGGCCGTGATGCGCTGTGGGTCGGTCCTTGGGACGGGACGTCGAACGTGGGGGCCGGGATGTAGTATGCAGTCGTGCATGACGCTCGGGCCGTTACACAAGAGCCGTTTAGCCATCGAGGGTGGGCCCGCTCAGGCGGAGGAAACGGCGAGACCGCCCGTCGGTAGCAAGAGCAGAGACAATCCCGGTTCCACGCCGCCCCTCATCGCGGGAACCGATCCAGCGACGGGGCGGGCGCTCGGTGGGTCTCCCGTTCATTCTGACGCCGATGTTCGTGCTCGGGTGGCGCGGGGGCGGGGGCTGCAGCCGACGTGGGCGCGCACGAGTTTCGACGAGCGGCGGGCGGTGCTGCGCACGTTGTTGGCGCTGGTGCTGGAGCGGCAGGACCGGATTTGCGAGCTGGCCGCCCGGGACAGCGGCAAGACGCTGACCGACGCGGCGTTGGGGGAGGTGTTCCCCGTGTGCGAGAAGATCCGCTATCTGCTCGCGCACGGGGAGCGGGACCTGGCGCCCGAGCGGCGGGCCCCAGGCTTTCTCCTCCATAAGGTCGCGCGGGTCGAATACCACCCGCTCGGCGTGGTGGGGGTGATCGCGCCGTGGAACTTTCCGTTTCACAACCTCTACTGCCCCGTGTTGCCGGCTCTGTTTGCCGGTAACGCGGTGGTGGCGAAGGTCAGCGAGCACACCTCGTGGTCGGCGGGGCCGCTGCTGGAGGTATTTCACGACGCCTTGCGGCGGCACGGGCACGAGCCGGACCTCGTGCAGGTGGTCACGGGCTACGGTGCGACGGGGGAGGCGCTCGTGCGAAGCGGCGTCGACAAAGTGTTTTTCACCGGCTCGCCTCCCACCGGGAGCAAGGTGATGCGCGCGGCGTCAGACACCTTGACGCCGGTCGTGCTCGAGCTCGGGGGGAAAGACCCGATGATCGTCTGCGACGACGCAGACCTCGACCACGCCGTCGAACAGGCGATGCTCGGCGTGTTTACCGCTTGCGGACAGATGTGCGTGGGGGCCGAGCGGATCTACGTCTTCGACGACGTCTACGACGACTTCGTCTCGCGCGCGGTGGCGCGGGTGCAGGCACTCCGACAGGGGTCGCCCCTCGACCAGCCGCCAGGGGAAGCGGTCGACGTGGGGGCGATGACGATGAACGCCCAGCGCGACAAGCTCGAGGCCTTGATCGCCGACGCCGTCGAGAAGGGTGCGCACGTGCTCGTGGGGGGGCATCGCCGCGACGACCTCCCGGGCCAGTTCTTTGCGCCCACGGTGCTGGTCAACGTAGATCACTCGATGCGAATCACCCAGGAGGAGCAGTTCGGCCCGGTGATGGTGATCCTGCGCGTCGACGACGAGGAAGAGGCCATCCGGCTCGCGGCGGACTGCCCGTACGGCCTGGGCTCGAGTGTGTTCAGCCGTGATGTGCGCCGCGCGGAGCGGATCGCGGCTCGGGTGCGCGCGGGGATGACGGTCGTCAACGACTACGGGCTTGCGTACATGATTCAGTCCCTGCCGTTCGGTGGGGTGGGGCGGTCGGGCTTTGGCCGCATCAATGGTCGCGAGGGGCTGCGCGCCTGCTGTTACACCAAGGCGATGGTGACCGACCGCGTTCGGCTCGGCGGTGGGGTTTCGGTGTACCCCATCGTGGCGGGAACGTACCCGCTCGTACGGAGTGTGATCGGCATGATCTACGGCGATGGCTGGAGCGACAAGGCGAAGGCGGCCTGGGCCGCGGCGCGCAGCGTCCGCGAAGTGGCCGGGGCCCGCGCGGCGTTTCGCCGCCGGGGCGCAGACGTTCACGGGAACGCCTCTGGAGCCCGAGGCCGGACGTCGCGAGCGTGAACCGTTCCGACCGCCTCGGCGGGCCGCTGACCCGAACCATCACGCCGCCGGGGCCGCTCGATGTGCGTCGGAGCATGAGCACCGGCTACGGCGCCCGCGACCCCGGCACGCGCCGTGACCATCGAGGACTCTGGCGGGCCACGCATACGCCCGACGGCCCGTGCACGCTGCTCGTGCGGACCCACAAGACGCGGCCGATTGAGGCGGGTCGCCTCGTCGTAGCTCCCGTCGAGCTATGGGCGTGGGGTCCGGGCGCGGCCTACGCCCTGGCGCAGGGGGAACACTGGCTCGGCTTTCACGACGATCCGTCGGCGTTCGTGCCCCAGGACGCCGTTCTGGCCCGGGCCAAGCGGCGCCATCCTGGTCTTCGGATGGGTCGCGGGCGCGACATCTTCGAGGTGTTGCTCCCTACGATTCTCGGCCAGCGGGTCAAATCCGAAGAGGCGAGCCAAAGCTGGCGGCAGCTCTGTTACACCGTGGGCGCGGAGCCTCCGGGCTTGAAAGCTGGTCCGCGAGCGATTGCGGCACCATGCGGCCTCCGCCTGCCCGCGCGGCCGGAGCGGCTTAAACGCATCTCGCTGCCCGACTATCACCGGTTCGGGGTGGAGATGGCACGGGCCCGCACGCTGCTCGAGGTGTGTCACCACATCGGCTACGTCGCGCGCGCCGCCGAGATGCCGGCGGAGAAAGCCGTTCCGCACCTACTGAGGCTGCCCGGGATCGGGCCGTGGACAGCGATGCTCACCGTCGCTGCGGTGCACGGCTTTGCCGACGCGATCCCCGTGGGCGACTATCACATCCCCAGCGTCGTCGCCTACGCCCTAAAAGGAGAGCCGCGCGCCAACGACGCACGGCTCCTAGAGTTGCTCGAACCTTATCGAGGCCAGCGATGGCGGGTCATCCGATTGCTCGGCGCCGACCGGGCTTCCGCCCCCCGCTTCGGTCCGAAGCGGGCGACGTTTGGCGTGCACGTCGCGCTTGCGACACAGAGAGGTCGCCGCAACGTCGCAGGTGGCTAGTTCAGACCAAAGAGAAAAGTGAAGAACGCGAAGTGCTGGCCCATTGCCATGGGGTCAGTCTCTCCGCCGTTGGGGCTAATGGTGATTCCCCAATGCCTGGCCTCGGCCATCCCCTGAGTCAGGAAGAGGTTGCCGTTCCCGTCAGGCAGAAGCCGCTCGATCTGCAATGCGCCGGGGGCGTTCTGGTTCGCCATGCTGACGTTGGTGGCGAACTCGCCCCACGTCGCGGGTTGGCCCATGCCTGTAAAGTTCGTGGCCAGTGAGGTTTGAACTGGCTGGGAGAAGAAGTACTGCTCGAAGAGCGCGAACTGTGTGGTGTCGGCGAACGGGTCCCCGTTGGGAGCGAAGTCGCAGTCCGAGGCCGCGTTCTTTCCGGTGACCGTGAACCCACTCAGGTTTCCGATGCAAGTTCCGGTAAGACCCGCATCGTCCAAGTCGAGGGGGCAAATGTCTCGACACGAAGGGTCGTTTACGTCGGTGATCCCTTCGTTGCATGCCACCAGGTTGGCAGGCACGGCCATCGTCGCCGTGAAGTCGTACACATCCAGGCAGACGTCCGTCTGGTTCTCGACGCTATCCAAGTATTGAATGAACACCTGGCCCGTCGTAGCTCCAGCGGCCGCAATGTCGAAGGCGAGCTGAAAGGAAAAGGCTCCTGCCTCGTCAAACGTCGGCGCCATGCCGCCCATGCCCGTGGTCGTGGTCGTGGTGACCGGACCCGCGGGGCCGCCCATCGTCGTGGTCGCGCCGCCTTGGCCGGCGCCGTTACCGCCGGTCCCGTCATCGTCGTCGGGGTCGACCTCTTCTGTCGTACAGGCGGCCACGGCCGCGCCCATGCACACCAAGGTGGTGAACCATCGCCAAGTCTTCATCATGTTCCTCCAGAGAATGCCCTGTTGAGCGTCCCGCGGGTCTGACCTCCCGAAGAATCCATGACCAAAGTCCCGAGGGGCCGAAGTGGCTCAACGAGGGCGTGTTTGGAGGAGGAGGTGCGACGTCGTGGGAGCGGACGCCTGCTTACACAATCAAGTAAGAGTTCGCAAGCCCTCGGAACGTAGCAGAACTCCCCGCGTCAGCGCGGAGGAAAACGCGAGACACATCGACGAGAGCAGCTTCCAGGCGCACCGGGGGCCAGGGCTTAGGGCATTTCAAGTGTCTGATATCACGTAGGTCGTCCCACATCAGGTCCGCCTCGAGCGACGCCGCTTGCGTGCGCCTCCCGCGGAGCGTCGCGGGCGGCACTACCGGCGACTTTGACGAAGGTTGAGGAAAGGTTCGACATGAAGTACCGACGGCGCTGCACTGGGCGTCGTGCGTGGGGTCTCGCCTCGCCTTCGTGCCCTACGCGTCGGAAAGGAACCAAGATGAACGACTGGTTGCAGAGTGTCGGGGCGAGTGTTGCGCCCCGAGTCCCGGACATCGCGCTTTCGATCGCGATCCTCGTGGGTGGATGGATGTTCGCCATCATCGCACGAAGCGCTACCTTCGGCGGACTGAAGCGAACGAGCTTCGACGACCGCATCGCCAGTGCGCTCGGCATCGACACCGGCAACCATCGCGTCGAGCGGCTCGCGTCGAAGATCGTCTACTACTTCGTCCTCGCCCTGGTGCTGGTGGCGTTCTTCGAGCGCCTCCGGGTCCCTGCCGTCACCCAACCCATCGTGGTCGCGTTGGGCGGTATCTCCTCGGCGTTGCCCGGCATCCTGAAGGCCCTCCTGATCGCGTTCGTCGGCTACATCGTGGCGTCGTTGGCCCGAAGGGCCGTCGTGGCGCTGTTCGAGCGCACGAAGGTGCTCGACCGCATCGAGAAGTGGAGCGGCGCCGAGGAAAGCGCGGAGGAGTCGACGGCGGCAAAGACCATCGGGGACGTCGTCTTCTACGTCATCCTCGTGTTCACCGTGGTTCCCGTGGTCGAGGCGCTCAAGATCGGCGCGCTGGCCGAGCCGCTGCAGGCGTTCCTCCAGGTGCTGTCGACCTACCTCCCGAAGGTCATCGGCGCCGCCATCCTCGCGCTCGTCGGCTACGTCCTAGGCCGCGCCGCGCGGGCCGCCATCATCGCCGTCGTCGACCGCACCGGCATTCACCGGGCGCTCACGCGCCTCGGCATCGGGGGGGCACTCGGCCGCCAAACCGTCGGCGGGATCCTCGGAAACCTCGCGATGGTGTTCATCTTCCTCAACTTCGCCATCAGCGCCGTGGGCCGGCTCGACATCGAGGAGATCAGCGGGCCGCTCGGCCTCATCCTGCAGCGGATTTACGCGTTTCTCCCCAATCTTCTCGTGGCCGCGGTGCTCATCGCCCTCGGCGTGGCTCTCGCTCGCATTGCCGCCCGGTTCACCCGCGGAGCGCTCGCCGCCATCGGGTTCAACTCATTGATGGTCCACATCGGCCTCTTCAAGTCTCTGTCTGAAGACGCGGCCCAGCAGGAGGAGAAGAGCAAAGAGGCGATGGCCGCCCGCGGCGACGGTGAGGCCTCGGGCGACGACGTCGATCCCATGCTGGCCGACGCCTCGGGTTTCCGGACCCCAGCCGACATCGGCGGGGTCATCGTCGGCGCGCTCATCCTCCTGCTGTTCGTGCGGCAAGGGCTCGAGACCATGGGCCTCGCGTCGTTGGCCCAGATGTTCGACAGCCTGCTCGGCTACGTCCCGAACGTGCTCGTCGCCGCGGTGGTGGTGGGGGTCGGCATGTGGGCCGGCGGCTGGGCGCAACAGCGGCTACGCGAGATCGTCGGAGACACTGAGGACGCCCTGCTCAGAGCCCTGCCGACCATCGTGCGCGTCGCCATCGTGGCGGTGGCGGCCATGGTCGCGCTCCAGCAGCTCGGCGTGGGCAACCAGCTCATCGCGATCGCGTTCACCCTCGTCCTGGGCGCCGTGGCTCTCGCGTTCGCGCTCGCCTTCGGCCTCGGCGGTCGCGACGTCGCCGGCAAGGTCCTCGACCAGCAGTACCGCAAACGGTCGACCAAGTCGGCCATCCGAAAGCCTCCAGGTCGCCCCTGACGGGGGATGCGCGGTCGCCATCGACCCATCGAAGCCCTCGGCCCACTTGGAGCGAGGACTCGCTCACGCACTTGCCCTCAACTTATGGGCGACCATCGGTCGTGGTCGCTCACTCCGTACTGGCTGTTCGGACCGGGACGGCGTCTGCGCACTTGACCGGCCCGCAGAGTCACCGACGTTCCAACTTTGGTCCCGTTGCCCTATGTCCCGTCGCACGCCCTACAGCCTTCGCGATGCGAAGGCGCGCCTGTCCGAGCTTCTGGACCGTGCTGCGCGCGGCGAGGAGGTCGAAATCGTCCGCGCGGGCGCCGAGCCCGGGCGTTTTCGGATTCTGGCCATCGAGGTAGACGCGCCGCTGTGCGCGCCCGGTGCGCTGCGGGGCGCCTTCGCTTTGCCCGAGCACTTCGACGATGCCGACCCCAAAGTGCAAGCCCTCTTCGAGGGCGCAACTGAAGCTCCGGGCCCCGACGACGCGTGAGGGCCCTCCTCGATACTCAGGTCTGGCTCTGTCGACGCCACGGTGCTTTAGGCCGGGCTTTGCTCATGCGCTTGACCTCAACGTAGGGGCGACCCTCCGTCGGGGTCGCTGACCCCGTACCGGCTCTTCCACCCGGCATCGTCTGGGCTCGATCCCGAAGGTGTCTCCGCTCCAGCCTTCCGCGTTGGAACCGACGAATCCTCCGTTGAATTGGCGCCGAACGGTGCCGCGCCCGCGTCGTACTCCGTGGCATCGATGCGACCGTCGCCGTCTTGGTCCCAGGTACGCCACGTCCGCATCGAGATGTTGGCGGCGGCGAGTTCCGCGGCGATGAGGGAGCCGTCCCCGTCGGTATCCATCCGGGCGAAGTGCGTCTCGCTTTCCGAGCGCACCATCGAGGCCGACGGCGCCGGGGATGGCTCTCCGGTCTGGCGGTCGGGGTCGACGACGGTCACGCGGGTGGCGGCGAAGTCCTCGGCGGCTTCGTCGGAGTCGGGCCGCTCTTTATGGGGTTCTGACGGTTTCGCGACGACGCCGGCGCATCGGGTCGCGAGAAGAAACATGGTGAGAGGAAGTAGGTTCGTGTTCATGATGGGTTGGAGGCGCGCGCGAGCGACGAAGGTCGGGGGTTCGACATTTGCCGGGCCTCGCGTTGGAGCTGGTAGCGATGAACGCGACGCCGCAGGCGCCGCGCGAGCAATACGAACAGCGCAATGGCCGCGGCCAGATAAACGAAGTGGATCGGGAGGAGCGTGCGAAGGGCCGCAGTGGTCGCGTCGATGGCGAAGAGCAGGGCCAGGAGCAATGCGACCGCCACCACCCCCAACCCACGGCGACTCAGTCGCGCGAGCGCGCGAGGCTTTACCCCGATGGCTTCCGCCGGAACCGTGACATGAAGCGGTTCTGGCGAGTCGGCCATCCGCCAGGGCAGGGCGGGCTCCTCCGGGAGGTCTGAGGGCCGGTCGATCGAGGCCAGCGCCTTGCGTTCGGGGTCGCGCTCGCGGATGGCGGCGACCCATGACTCCGGAGCGTCGGGAAGCGAATCAGGAGCGACGCCGAGATGCTCGGCGACCAGCGAACGACGGAACTTCGAGATGGCCGCCGCCACGTTTTCGTCCCCGTCGGCTTCAACCACGAGATTCAGCTCGGTGTCGAGCTCCATCGACCGCTGGCTGAGATTCGCAGAGCCCAGGCTCATCAACGCGTCGTCGACGACGAGCAGCTTTGCGTGCACCGCAACCGGCTCGTCGCCGGCGCACGGGGCCCCAATGAGCAAACGGTCGTGTCGGTCGGCATCCTCGAGCTGCTTCATCCAGTGACCACGCAGCTGCGCCATCGGCATGTCTTCGAGACGCCCCTCTTGTTGCAGCGAAGAGACGACGATGACCTCGGGCCCGTTCTCTTCCCTCAATCGATCGGCGAGAACTTCGGCGATGGCGGGAGACGTGAGGTATTGGTTCTCGAGGTAGATCAGACGCTCCGCCTGGCGGATGGCAGCCTCGTACATGGCGGCAATGCTGCGCTTCCCGTCGAATTTCTCGTACGGGGCGAGCGTTCGGGCGACGCCCACGTCGACCCCCTCGAGGTCGGCCGAAAACGACGGTGGCCACGGCGCGGTCGCCGACGGCGTAGTTGCGACTTCGAGGTCACTTCCGGTCGCCCTTTTCCAATGCTCCGCCGCGATGTCGCAGATCGCACGCGCCGCGTCGTCGTCGACGATGAGAGCCATGTCGTGAAACGGTTCGTAGGGATGGTCGTCGGGGTCGCGCCGAAGTTCGCTCGTTTCCGCGTGACCTCGCGCATCCCAACGTTCGGCCGCGAGGTCGAAGCCTCCGACGAAGGCGATCTCACCGTCGACCACCACCATCTTGTGGTGGTGGGCGGCGCCGAGGGGGTGGTCGGACGCGTAGGCGACCTCGATGTTGTCGTGACGCAGACGCCATCCGGTGAGCAGCTCCCGTTGGCCCGCGAGAAGGACGGTATGGTCCCATAGGAGAATGGAGACACGAACCCCACGTGACGCGGCGGCGAGAAGCGTTTCGTCGAGCCGGGTTTCTTGGTCGCCGCGGCGAAGTGCAATGCGACTGTGAAACTCCCAGCCGAGGATCACCACCGACCCGCGACTCCGCTCGATCGCTTCGGCGACAGCGGCGAAGTAGTCCTCCCCGTCGACGACGAACGCCAAGCGACCCGCGCGGTAACGGCCCTCCAGCTCATGGCCCACCCGAAGTCGATCCGCGGCAGATGCGTTCATGTGCCGCCACTTCGCAAACGACGTGCCGGGGGTGCCGCGCCCGTACGCGAGATTCCCCGCGAAGCCCCCGAGGCGTCTTGCCCCGCCCGAAGCAAATCGTCTCACGGTAGACCGCGACACTGGCGCGGAGCGTCGCGACTTGAATCCGCACGAACCGAGTCACTCCGCAGGATTGGGTCCGTCGTCACATAGCTCGCCGATCTTGGCGACGAACTGGTTCAAGCCGTTGTTCTTCAAGGTGTCGAGCAGCTCGGCCCTAAGCTCCTCCACCATTAGAAGTGTGCCTTCGAGCCGCTCGGGCAGCAACCGGGTGAGCTGGATGTCGGCCACGCCGATCGGCTTGTCGATGTCGCGGAGGGCGTACTCGGCGACGACCCGGTTCTTTCCGCGGCAGAGCAACATCCCGATGGTGGGGCCGTCCACGCTAGCGTCCCGCATCAGATCGTCCACCGCCGACAGGTAGAAGTTCAGCTTGCCCGCGTGCTCGGGCACGAAGTCACCGGCCTTCAGCTCGACGACGACGTAGCAGTGGAGCTTGAGGTGGTAGAACAGCAGGTCCAGGAAGAACTCGTCGCCTCCGACCTCCAGGCGCACCTGCTGCCCGACGAAGGCGAACCACGTTCCGGCTCCAGCCCGCCTCCACCGTCTTCTGCACGTAGAAGGTCCTCGCCTCGTCGTTCTTCACCTTGCCGAGGAGCACGCAGTTGTGGAACCAGGGGATTTGTGCAGCAAGCTGCTGCACAGTTTGTCGGTCCGGCCACGCTGTCGCGAAGGCTCTCATGTACTTGAGCTTGCGGGAGGACAGCCCCTTCATCTCGGGGAATGCCTTGCGGAGGTCGCGGAAGAGCCGATCGATCACCTTGGCGCCCCAACCGAGGGCCTGCTGGCGCTGCCGGATCTCGCGTCCGATCTCCCATTAGAGCAACACCAGCTCGCGGTTCACGGCCATCGCCGCCCTCACCTGAGACGCCTGCACCCGCTGCTTGAGCGCTTCGAGGACAGCGGCGTATTCAGCCGAGCCAGGGTCGACCTTGCTCACGACGAGGCCCCCATCTTGCAGCCTTCGGGCTCGCCACGACCATTCGTGCAACACGCTGCTGCACAAATCACGTCGGACCAGGCCCGACTGGAGCTTGGGCGTCCCCATGCAATCCAGCGGACCGTACTTCGCCCGATGGGCGGCGGGAACCGGCCACCGGAGGTCAGTGCAGGACCGGCGCCTCAAACATGGCGACCGGCACCGGCTCCATCTGGCCCTGAGCCCAGTCCGTCGCCTGCCAGTTGTCGATCATCGCTTCGTCCCCACGGCACACCGGGCAGTGGGCGTGGATCCGATCGTCCGCCGTCTTGATCACCCAAACGAGGCCCGAGCACGGGACTCGACTCGGCCGCTTCGAGCACGGCAGCGTCGTCTCTCTCGCGTGCAACCTCGGCAACGTCGCCGCCGCCTCGATGAGCTGCACAACCCGAAGAATCTGCTTCCGCAGCCGCCGATCCTCGGTGGGAAGCGAACCGTCCTCGTTGAGCCAGTGCCAGGGATCCACCACGAGCATGGCGGCGAAGTGTAGTCGAAGACAGGGCGATGAACTCGACTCGCTGAACGGATACCTTGTCGCCCCATGTCCGACCGCGACATCCCCCAGGAGTACCGTGGCTGGTGGCGGATCATCGAGACCTCCGCGTGGGACGATCGCCGCCTCGACATCATGGGCCCGGCGCTGATCTCCCTCACTGGCTACGCCGACCGCCTTCGCATGCACTGTCTCCTCGCCTACGTGAACTGCCGGGCCACGAAGACAGGGGTGTCGTTCACGTGGGCAGGAGCCTGGGAGTACGACCAGATGACCGGGAGCGGCAGCGTTCGGCTCCGTAAGGACGGCACCTTGAGCGGCAAGCTCCGCATCAAGAACCGCGACAGCAGCAACTTCATCGCCGAGCGTGCCGAGGAGCCCGACGAGCCGGTCCCGAGCCCCCCAAGCTACCGGGACAAATGGGGCGGTCGACGACGGTGATGAGGATGTGCGAAAGCGGCGAGCCTACCGGAACAGCTTGGACAGCGCCGAGCGGCGCAGGGTGACGAAAGGGGCCCCGTCCGGCTTGGCGGTCGGCACAAGGAAGCTTCCTCGGTCGACCTTCTTCAGGACGGTCCGATCGCCGTCCTCGTCCACGAGATACGGAAGGAGCGTGTCCTGCTTCTTTTTGGTGAACAAGAACGCCGTGTCGGGTTGCGGAGCTTCGTCGCCCCCCACCGCATGCTGACCGGTTTCGGGTAGACGAGGAGTCAACTTCCGACCCCATGACCCTCAGGCCAGGTGTCAGGGCGCAGCGAGGCGCAACTAATGGAAACCATGACCCACCAGCGGAGCCGAGGACAGCCGATGCCGGCAGCAACCGTAGTCCGCTGCCCTTTTCGGCAGCGCTCCCCCGCTCGCTGAGGATCCCGAGCTTTCGCCTCTGACCCTCGTTCGGGCCATTGACGACGCGATCGTCGATGGGGAGTTGGGTGCTGCCCGACGTCTCCTCGCACGACTTGGCGAGAGCCTCATCGAGGCTCCTCGAGCTGCTTTTTGAGACGAAACCTAGGGCCGGGTGCGAGCATCGTGGCAGATTTCAACGCCCCCGCCCGTTCTCCGTCAAGTTGGTGGGCCGCCCCCGATTCAAACGGTCAAGGTGTTAGATTTCGACAAGTTGCGACGATTCCAAGGTGTTGTTAACCTCTGTACATAAGTACCGGCAGCATGAACGACGCGACCAGCTACGAGCGTTTTCCGAACGCTCCGATCGTTGAAGCGCTTTTGGACATCCGCGTCGAGCTGCCGGCGACAACGACCCTTGAGACGCTCAAGGGCTTCGCGGCTCACGCCAAGGATCGCTTCCCGACCGAGGAGCAGCAACAGGTGCTCACGGCCCAATTTCACCTTTCTGGGGAGCGAGTCGCAACGGACAGCCGTCGTCATGAACGGGGGTTCCTTCACGCTTCGGAGGACGGCACACGGATGGTCCAAGCTCGTCTTGATGGCTTCACCGTCAACCACCTGGAGCCCTACAACGACTGGCCTGAGTTGTGCGCCGACGCAAAGGAGTACTGGGCGAGGTACATTGAGGTCGCCTCGCCGACGGCCATCACTCGGATCGCCCTGCGATTCGTGAACAGGATTCTGCTGCCGCTGCCGATCACCGAGCTCAAGGACTTCGTCCTGACCGCCCCCGACATCGCACCTGGGGCGCCGCAGAGCCTTGCCGGCTACGAGATGCAGCTCCTTCTCACCGACGAGGAGAACGAGGCGAACATTGCCGTCTCGCAAAAGGCGTTCGTGTCACCAACAACACCCGACCAACTGCCGCTGTTGTTCGACATCGATGTGTTCGCCATCGGCTCGTTCCCCACGGAGGGCCCTGAGCTTTGGGAGCGTTTCGACCGTCTGCGCGCCGCCAAGAACCGTGTTTTCTTCGAGAGTCTGACCGAGCGGACGAAGGAGATGTTTCGATGAAGTTCACCCCGCCCATCGTCGTTCACAGAGAAGGGGCGAAGCTCCAATCGTTCCCGATGGCGTTCGGTTTCGAACGGCTGACCCCATCCGTTTCCGTCTACAGACCGCCTGCAACTGACAGGAAGCTCTTGGAATCCCGAAGGCCCACGGCGGTCCATGACGAAGCGACCCAGATGGAGCTCGCGGGCCTGCTTGGGCGTTCCCACTGGGGCGCTCAGGAACGCCGCATCCTTCGCACCTTGCTCGTGCTGGCTGGCAACGTTGATGTGGTCCTTGCCGCTGTAGAACAAGCACCGAGGGAAGAAGTCATCCATGAGGCGGCAGAAGTGCTCGCCGAGTTGGCCGATCACAGGGCCGCTCAGAGTCTTTGCGACCTCCTATCCACTGCATCGGTTGTCGCCCGTGCGACCGTTGCCCGTGCGCTCGGGTACGCCACCAGCGAGGGAACGCACGACCTCCGACGAAATGCTTTGCTGGCTGCTTTGACTCAGTCAGAGGCCGAGGTTCGTGACGCTGCGGTGGCCGCCGTTGCAAGCCTTGAGGATCCTGCCGTCGTGCCAGCGCTTCGTGATGCGCGCGACAGCGCGCAGGAAGACTACATCCGCGAGGCCATCGACGAGACCATCGACGAGCTGACCTAGCTCGTCGGCGTCAGCCGATGCGCTACTTCCTCCGACTTGCGACCAAGTCCGCTTGGACTGGCGCGGCCAACCCCACTCACGAACAGCGTGAACGTGCGAAGAACAACTTCCGCTTGCGTGAAGACGAGCGCGGCTTGTCGGTCTGGGAGTTCAACGATGAGGAAGAACTCAAGCTGGTGCTCGCCGCGATCTCCTGTCAACGGCAGCGGTCCGGTCACATTGACTACCTAGAGGTCGATGAAGTGACCATCCATGGCTTGGGCCAGGTGGCGTCGACCGTCGGCCAAACGCCCGTGACCAAAGCCAACTCACTCCATCGCGAGCTCTGCTGGTCCCAGCAGCAGCTCGATGCGCTGGCCGACACCCTCATCGCCAACGGAAAGGTGGCGACTCGCGCGAAGCGTTCCGACGTTCGCGGGTTCGTGAGCGCGCTCGATGACGGTGATGTCGATGACTCCCTCCGCGACTGGCTAGCAACGCAGCGCGAGAAGCACGCAGAGCAGGAAGCAAAGAAGAAGCGCTAGCCGCGCCATCCGTTGCAAGGTCAGACGATTCCCGGAACGGGCACAAACCCCTTTGTCTTCGTGACGCCACTCACCGAGGAAGACGAAGACGCTCGCCAGCTTCCTGTACGCCAAAGCGGAGAGGCGACTCTGATATCAGAGCCGCCTCCCGTTTCGGTCGGGGCGAGAAGATTCGACCGAAGCTGCGAGGAGTCCAGCGAGCTGGACGGATTGCAGGGTCGGCGACGGAGCGCGCAGCGCGGAGTCAACTTCCGAGGAAGACGAAGACGCTCGCCCGCTTCCTGCACGCCAAAGCGGAGAGGCGACTCTGAGATCAGAGCCGCCTCCCGTTTCGGTCGGGGCGAGAAGATTCGAACTTCCGACCCCTTGACCCCCAGTCAAGTGCGCTAACCAGACTGCGCTACGCCCCGAGCCGCCCTCAGTGAGGGACCGGCACAGTACTGCGGTCGGCGGGGAAATCAAGCCTCGGCTCAGTTGCTGCAAACGTCGAGAGGCGCGCAGTCGGCGCAGATGCAGCCCTCGAGAAAGTAGGTGCAGGCGCCGTCGTCCGTGCAGTTCGTGGGGTTGGCGCAGAAGGGGTGGGTGGTGCAGTCGGGGCAGACGCAGTCGTCGGAGACGGTACAGACGCCGTCGGTATCGCACTGGTAGAGCGTGTCCCCGCCGCCGCCGCCCCCGGCCGCCCCGCTCCCCGAGCCCGTGGTGCCGACGCCGCTTCCCGCCGTCGTTGCGTTCGCGACGCTGGCGCTCGCCCCTGTGGCGTTGCTGGCCACGGTCTGTCCCGGTCCGCGACCCACCGGCGGTGCTGCGCCTGCGCCCGGATCTGAGACCACGCTGGCGCCGCTTCCGGTGCCGGCGGACGCTGCGTCACGGCTGCAGGCCACGAGCAGCGTGACGGCGATGAGAAACCAGGTCCCACGGGAGACGACACCCTTGCCCATGAGGATGGCTACGGCGGCTTCGACGCAAGCTTGAGTTGTGGTCGCGGAGCCCAGGCGGCAGCATCGCTTCCAAGTGATGCTTCGGCCCGGTCCTCACGTGCCCGCCCCGCGGCTTGCCCCCCATGCGGACACCGTCGGCGACTTGTTCCGTCAGCGTGCGTCGCGCAGTCGGGCGCGACCGGCGGTGTACGAAAAGGTCGACGGGGCGTGGACCCCCATCACCTGGGGCGCCTTTTACACCTCGGCGGCGGCGGTGGCGTTCGGGCTCCGCGAGACCATGGGGCTCGCCGGGGGCGACCGGGTCGCGATCCTCGGACCCACCCGCGGTCAGTGGGGAACCTATGACCTCGGAGCGCAACTCGCCGGTCTGGTGAGCTTCGGCATTTACCCGAAACAGCCGCCCGAGGCCGTTCGGTACCTCTTGGGGCACAGCGAGGCGCGGGTCGTCTTCGTCGCCGGGAACGACGAGCTCGAGACGGTGCTCGCGGCCGCCGCATCGGCGGCGCTGCCTGAGCTTCGTGCGATCGTGCCGTGGACCCGGAGCCTCTTCGAGGCGCATCGAGACGCCGACCCGCGCCTGCGCTCCCCGTCCGACTTTGCCGACACGAGGTGGGCCGACGAGCGGATCGACGCCTCGCTGGCCGCGATCGACCCGGAGCAACCGGCCATCCTCGTCTACACGAGCGGAACCACCGGGCCTCCCAAGGCGGCGATGATCACCCATCGCAACATCCTGTCGTTTCTCCGGGACACCGACGTGATCGACTTCTACGAGGATGACGTCACGCTCAGCTTCCTGCCGATGGCCCACGTGGCCGAACGTGTCCTCGCGTTCTACGGTCGTCTCGACAACGGTACCGCCTGCGCCTACGCCACGAACACCGCCAGCGTGCTCCGCGAGCTCGGTGAAGTTCGACCCACCATCTTCGGCTCCGTCCCCCGTCTCTACGAGAAGGCGTACGCGCAGGTGCAACGCGAAGTAGCGCAGCAGCCCGAGTGGGCGCGGCGGGTCTTCGACGAGGCCGCGCAGGTCGCCCAAGAGATGGCGGCCTACCGCGTCCGGGGCAAAACGCCACCACGGTGGCTGCGTCTGAAGTGGGCCCTGGCGGACCGCGCGATTTTTCGTCGGGTCCGCGCTGCGTTTGGGGGCCGGGTGCGGCTGAGCATTACGGGCGCGGCGCCCATCGCCGCCGACGTGCTCGCGTTCTTCTGGGGCGCGGGCCTGCCGATCTACGAGGCGTACGGGATGACGGAAGCAACCGTTGTGACCCACGCCAACCTCCCCGGTGGCCACACCAAGCTCGGCACCGTCGGACGCGCGCTTCCCGGGGCGGAAACCAAGGTCGCCGACGACGGCGAGATCCTCGTGCGTGGGCCCTACGTCTTTGCCGGCTACTTCAAGGACGATGCCGCGACGGCGGCGACCGTGGTGGACGGATGGCTCCACACCGGGGACATCGGCGCCGTCGACGACGATGGCTTCCTGCGCATCACCGATCGGAAGAAGCACCTCATCATCACGGCCGGAGGAAAGAACCTCGCGCCGGCCAACATCGAGGGCGCGATCAAAAACCGCGATCCGTTGGTGAGCCACGTGCACGCCCACGGGGACGGTCGCCCCTACGTGTCCGCGCTGGTCGCGCCCAGTCCTCTGGAAACGCTCGACTTTGGGCTCGCCCGGCGACTGGTCGACGAGGAACAGGTCACACGGCTCACGGAGGAGTTGTTTGCGGACCCGACATCGCGCAGCGCTGCCCTCAACGAGGCGATGGCCCGAGTGGTCGGGCATCCGGAATTCTTGGCCCGGGTCCGCCAGGCGGTGCGGGATGGCAACGAGCGCCTCGCGCGCGTTGAGCGGGTGCGACGCTTTCGCGTGCTCGACCGCGACTTCAGCCAGGAGCACGGCGAGTTGACCCCCACCATGAAGCTCAAGCGCCGTGCCATTGAATCGAAGTACAAGGCGACCTTCGACCGAATCTACGACGAGGAAGGGTTCGGCGCCGAGCCCTGATTGCGCATGGCGGCCCAACCCTCGCGTGCTCACCCGCAGGAGACGCCTGAGGCCGGCGCTGCGGCCGCCGCCGGCGCGGCGTCGGAAACGGGACGGCCGGCCCTTCGTGATCGACCGCGGTCATTCGCGTTCCCGCCGCGGCTCGTGCGGAAGTACTTCGAAGCGAGCGACGGGACCCGGCTCGCATACTACGAAACGGGGCCCCGCGATGGCGTACCCGTCGTCATCAGTGCGGGGCTCGGGGGCGGGGTTCGGGCTTGGTCGGCGGTGATCGAGCGCCTGGACGAGCATTGCCGGTTGTACGCATGGGACTATCGGGGACTGTACGCCTCGCATCCCCCCCCCGACCCCCGTCACATTGGGGTCGAGCACCACGCATCCGATCTCGATGACCTGATGACCCACCTCGGTTTGACGGGAGCGGTACTCGCAGGGTGGAGCATGGGGGTTCAAGTGAACTTCGAGTGGTTTCGAATCAGGCCGTCGCGACCGGTGGCAGGGCTTGTTTGCGTCCACGGGACGAGCGGCCGCATCTTCGAGACCGCCTTCGACGGTGCGCCCTTCACCGGCGCGTTCGCGAGCGTGGCGCCCACGATCTTTCAAGCGATGCGTCGCTTCGGCGGAGGTTTGCGGCGGCCCCTCGACCGGTTGGCCCGCTCGCGACGGGTGGCCGAGGGCTTCATGGCGTTCGGTCGCCGGGTGGGCGTCATGGACGGTGCGCTCGACCCCGATCTCTTTCACGACATGGCCCGCGACTGGGTCAAGCTCGACCTCGAGCGCTACGCCGACGTCTTCGAGCGGCTCGGCGCGCACGATGCCAGCGACCTCTTGCCCCTCATCGACGTCCCCGCCCTGATCGTGTCCGGGGGCCGCGACAAGATGACGCCCAAGCATCGCTCCGACGTGTTGCTGCGCCACCTTCCCCGGGCCGAGGGTTTCACCCTCCCCGACGCCACGCACTTCGGACTGCTCGAATACCCCGATGCGATCGCCACGCGAATCCTGACCTTTCTGCGGGGGCTATGAGTCGATCACGCATGCGCAGGGGTTGGCATGTGCGATGGGCACCGATGCTGGTGCTGGCCGTGGGCTGCGCCCAGCCCTCGCCGGTCGATTCTGCATCGGAGCCGCTGGCCGCACCCCCGCCGACGACTGAGCGAACCGTAGGCGAGGTATCGTCGCCGGGGTCCAATATGGCGGCCACCGCATCGCCTCCTCCGGCGATGTCGGCGCCGCCGCCGGCTCCGTCGTGGGTCGAGCAGGTCCTTCGGGCGCACGGCGGGGACGACATGGGGTCGTGGCTCGCGGAGGCGGCCTCCCTTCGTCTTCAGGTTTTGGTGACCGTGTTGTCGATCGGCCCCGAGGGGCCGCGCATCGAGGGTGAGCACGCCTATCGCGTCGACGCCGAATACGTCTATCCGGCGAGCGCCATCAAAACGTTCGTGGCGGTGGCTACCCTGCGCCATCTGCGAAAGACCGCAGCCGCCGAGGGCGATTCACCGCGGCGATACCCACGCTTCAAGCGCTGCGACGCCCCGGCGGGGAAGTGTGAGGTGCCCAAGCCAGACGAGGATTCCGATCCTGACGACGACCGCGACGAAGAGAAACTCCGCGTCGACCGCGAAGTGCGAAAGCTCTTGGCGTACTCGGACAACGAATCCTTCGACCGCTTCTACGACCTGCTCGGCCACCGCACCCTCAACGCATCGATGGTCGAGATGGGGTTTCCCTCGGTCCGGATCCACCATCGGCTCACCACCCGCACGGCGCGACGCACGGCCCGCCGTGTGCTGTTGCTGCCGCTGGGGGCGCCGGCCATCCGCATCCCCGCTCGCACCAGCGACTTCGTCATGACCCCAACCCCCGCCCGGAGGCTCGACGTGGGCGACGGATACCGCGAGGGCCGCAAGGTCATCGAGGGCCCGATGAATTTCGGGGAAAAGAACTACGCCTCGCTCCGTGACCTCCACCGTCTGCACATGGCCGTCGTCTTCCCGTCTCTCGTCCCCGACGCGGAGCTCGGATTAAGCCCGCCCGACCACGAGCTCCTCGTGGGCGCGATGACGGGCCGTCTGCACCCCGGAAAGCGCGGTGCAGTGCACAAGCCCATGCTTCCGGGGCTCGCCGAGGTCGTCCCGAAGCTCGATCGCCTCCGCTACGTCAACAAGTCGGGCCGCGCCTACGGCTTTCACCTCGAAAACGCCTACGTGGAAGACACCGCCGCGGGCCGGGGCTTCTTCGTCACCGCGAGCATCTACGCCAACCCCAACGGCATTCTCAACGACGACGACTACGCCTACGAAGAAACGTCCGCCCCCTTTCTCGCCGCCGTAGGCCGCGGCCTCGCGACCCGACTCTTCTCGAAGTGACCTGAGTGACGTTTGCCAAAGGGCGCCGGCTACTCTTCGATGGTGATGCTTTTGACCTGAATGGGGGTCTTGGGGCGGTCGCCAGCGCCGGTGGCGGTGTTGCCGATGGTCGTGACCACGTCCATGCCTTCGGTGATGCGGCCGAAGACGGGGTGCTTGGATTGGCCGGGGGAGAACCAATCGAGGTAGGCGTTGTGGGCGGTGTTGATGAAGAACTGGGAGCCGCCGCTATTGGGGCGCCCGGTATTGGCCATCGACAGCGTGCCGGGCTCGTTGCTGACCTTGAACTCGGGGTTGTGCTCGTCCTGGATGGTGCCGTGGGGGGGGCCGCCGGTCCCGGCGCGGGAGCTGTTCGGATCCTTCGCGTGGGGGCAACCAAACTGGATCATGAAGTCCTTGATCACCCGGTGAAAGTGGATGCCGTCGTAGAACCCGCTCTTGGCGAGGTCGATGAAGTTCTTGCCGGTGATGGGCATCTGGTCGAGGTAGATCTCCGCCTTGAAGGTGCCCTGGGTGGTTTCAAACGTCGCGGTGGGATTGGCCATGCGCAGCGGCGTATCGCCGACGACCACCGGCTTCAAGCGGCCAGCCCGGCCGGTCTGTGATACCTGACGGCCCGAGGCGGAGGCGGTCCCTCCGTTTGCCCCATGTTTGACCTTTCCGTCAGTCCTCGCTGCACCATCCCCGGCGCAGATTTGTCCTGGCGCGCGATCCGCGCGTCGGGCCCCGGAGGGCAGAACGTCAACAAGGTCGCGACCAAGGTGGCGCTGCGCTTCGATTTGGCGAACACGTGCGCGTTGTCGGCGGCGGCGAAGGCGCGGTTCCGGGCCCGCTACGCGAGCCGCATCGACGCCGAGGGCGCGGTCGTCGTGACCAGCCAGGCGACCCGGATCCAGAGCCGGAACCTCGAGGACGCGAGAGAGAAGCTCGCGGCGATGGTGCGGGCCGCCCTGGTGGTGCCGAAGCGCCGCAAGAAGACGAAGCCTTCTCGCGCCGCCAAACGACGACGACTCGAAGCAAAGCGACGGCAGAGCGACAAGAAGCGCAACCGCACCCGCATCGATCCCTGAGGCCCCCCATGGCCTGGCCGAGGCGACGCGCGTGCTACGTTTCGCCCCATGGCGCTCGCAAGCGAGTACGTGACCGAACCTGCTCGCGTGGGGTTGCAGTTTGCCCTCGAGGAGCCGCCGGAGCGCTGGCGTTTGGAGGAGGGCAAGGTGCCGGAGACACCGCTTCACGACCGAACCATCGCGCTGCTGATGGCGATCCTCGAACACTGGATCCTCCAACGCTGCGTTCGTGAGCGCGATCGTCCGGCGATGGCGGCCCGCAATCTCGGCTGCCGCTGGGATCCCGACGACGCGCGGGTGGGGACCGATCCGGACATCGTGCTTCTCGAGCCACCGCCACCGGAGGCAGAGGCGCTCACCACCTTGCGGGTATGGGAGCCCGGGCACGCACCTCCCCCGCTCGCGGTCGAGGTCGTCTCGAAAAACACTGCGGACGAGGATTACGTCGAGGCGGCCGCGCGGTGTGCGCGACTCGGGGTGCGCGAATTGTGGGTGTTCGATCCTTTGCGGGAGGGCCCGGCGACGACGGGAGGGCCGTTCGTCCTTCAGGTCTGGCGTAGGCGCGACGACGTCATGGCGCGGGTGTATGCGGGAGCGGGTCCGGCGTTCAGCGAGGAGCTGTCGGCATGGTTGGTGGTTACCGACCAAGGTCGCCGCCTCCGCCTCGCCGATGATCCCGACGGCGTGTCGCTCTGGCCCACGTCTGCCGAGGCGGCGGAGGCCGAGGTCGAACGTTTGAGGAGGGCCCTGATCGAAGGTCGCGGCTAGACGAAAGGCGCGGCGGCCAGAGAGAGAATGCTACGCTGCGCTCGATGAAACCGGCGGCAGTCGGAACCCTCGTCGCGTCGACGGTTGTGCTCGTGGGCTGCCAGGACCCGACGGCGGTGCGGGTCGAGGTGTTCGTGCAGGCGGATTGCCCTGGCGCCGAAACCGGTGGCCAGCCCGTCTACGATTCGACAGGATTCGTAGTTTCGCGGCCGGAAGACCTCAGCGGCCGCCCGGCGCTCGACGTCGCCACCGACCGATGCGCGGCGGGGGCGCCCCTGAGCCGGGTGGGCGACCTCGTAGTCCAGCCCGGAGGGCAAACCGAGGACTTCGTCGGGCTCGAGGTCTACGTAGGACTGGGCGACAAGACGGCGGAGGATTGCGCCGCGGCGTGCGGGCCGAATTGCATCGAGGCATCGAGGCGTCTCTCGTTTGTCGATGGGGTCACGCTCTACCTCCCCATCGAGGCGCGGCAGAGCTGTTTGGGCGTGTGCTGCGACGAACCGAACCAGACCTGCGTGGCCGGCGTCTGCGTCGACGACACGGTTGTCGACCCGTGCTTGGACGACGGGGAGGCGTGTGATGAGCCCCTCGAGCTGGACGTCGTCGCCACCGCCAACCTCAACTCCGAGCGCTCCGTGACCATCCTCGGAGGGAGCGCGCCGTTTACGGTCGACATCACGGAGGGCGAGGGCCGCATCGAAGGCGAGGGGAGCACGTACACCCTGACCACCGGGCCCAACGCCGGCCCGCTCACGCTCCGAGTGACCGACGAGGCGGGTGACGTGGCGGAAAAGACCGTCGAGGTCGGCGGTTCCCACCTCTTCGTGCTCGGGGGATTTGCGAGGGGGGGGGAGAGCGCCGAGAGGGTTCGGCGAGAGGTCCAAGTGACCGTCGACGGTTCTGCTTGGGATGCGACGGCCGAACTTCCGCGTCCTCTTTCAGGCTCGCGAGCCGTCGTTTGGCGGGACGAGATCTGGCTGGTGGGCGGCTCCCACGAGGATGGCGATCTAACGGTACCCACCGTCTATTCGAGTCGGGATGGTCGGTCGTGGTCCGAACGCGTCAGCCTCCCCCAAGGACGAAACAGCGGCGTGCTTTGGGTCACCGCGAACGGTCTCGTGTACGCGGGGGGCACCTACCCCACGGTCCAGCACGGTGCGGTGAACAGCGCCTTTCTCCTCGAGACTCCGGGGGGGGCCTGGCAATCGTTGCCGCCCCTGGAAGTCGGGGTGTCGCATCAAGGCGCGGTCCGCTGGCGGGGGAGCCTGTGGATCCTTGGCGACAACAAATCGTCCGGGGTGATCAGGGCTACCGAAGGTCCGAACTTCGATTCGTGGTCGGAAGACGGACCGCCCCTCGCCGCAGGGGCGGGCAGCGCTCACAACGCGGCCACCGTCTTCGACAATGAGATTTGGTTGGCGGGAGGCGACGCGACCATGATGAACCAGCAGGGCATGTCATTGACGACCATCGTCCGGACGGTCTCTGCCCTGGAGGGTCCGGATGCCACGTGGGCGTCACGGCCTGACCTACCCGCGCCGCGGAGGGATGGGGCGATGGTCGTCCACGACGGCCAACTCTGGTACCTGGGCGGCTCCGAGTTCACCACCAATCGCGTTCGCCCTGAGGTTTGGACGCTCGACGGTGCCACGTGGGTCGAACGGGCTCCGCTCGAGCCGGCGGTCATGTTCGTCGCCGCGGTGTCCTTCACGCCATCGCCTTGAGCGGCTCGCCGCGGCTTCGCTCGTGGCCCTAAAGCTCTCGTCCGTTCGTGCCGTCCCTTCTCTCTGGGTGGCATGCAGTTTGAATATGCGGAGCGCAGACCGATGAACGTTGATTTCGCCTCCGACGAAACGCCGCGTCCCTCCGCTCCGATGAAGGCCCGGACCACCCCGCAGGAACTGCTCGCGGTGATCGAAGCGCTGGCGACGGAAAACCGAAGTCTCCGCGCGGAGGTCGACGCGTTGACCTCGTTCAAGCAGCTCGCCTACCGCGACACCCTCACCGGGCTGCACAACCGACGGAGCTTCGACGAACGGCTCGAGGCGGAGTGGGCCCGCGCCCGGCGTTACGGGGGTGACGTGAGCCTCGTGTTGGTCGATCTCAACGACTTCAAGGCGATCAACGACCGGGCCGGACATGCCAAAGGCGACGAGGTGCTTCGGTTCGTCGCGCAGATTTTGTCGACGAGCGCGCGTACGTGCGACGTCGCCTTTCGCTTCGGGGGCGACGAATTCGCCCTCTTGTTGCCGGACACCGACGCCGATGGCGCCGAGGCGCTCATGGACCGGGTCGTGGCGCGGCTCTACGCTGAAGACGACTGTCTGGCGCTGCCGCCTCCGCTCCGCCTCGCCATCAGCTTCGGCGTGAGCGACGCGTTCGACGCCAACTCGCCGGCGGAGCTCTTCGAGCAAGCCGACGAGGCGATGTACGAGTCCAAGCGGATTTCGAAGGTCGCCTGACGGCGAGCGTCAGGGCCCTGACGGCACGCGGCGCTGCGCCCTGGGTCGCGTCTCTCGATGCAGCCACGACGCGCGCGAACAACGCCGGCTACGCGGACGGGTCGAGTACGCGCCCGAAGAACATGGGGGCCCCGGTATCCGCGTCGACGAGGAAGAACATGAACGGTCGGTCCGCGGTGAAGTCGACCGGGGTGACGGGCTCCATCGGCAGCGAGGTCGCCTTGATGCCGACGGCCGTCGCCGCGGCGGCTTCCGTGCCCTTCTCGTCGAGCTTCACGAACGCCTTGTGGAACACTTCGCTGATGACGAGCCGCTCCCCCGCGGTGGCCTCGGCGATGCCCGAAAAGTCGGCGCGGCTGGCGTCGAAGGCACGCGTCATCCCCATCGCTCGGAGGGCCCCGCTCAGCCGCATCGGCTCGCCGGGCTTCAACTCGAACTTGGGGAGCGTCACGCGCACCGACTTGGCGCGCATCGCCTCGCGCCATCCGCGGAGGCTCTGCGCTTCGAGGCGGCCTTCGAGGTCCGAAAGGCCATCGACGGTGCGCGGCAAGGCGAAGACCATCGACCACCCGCCTCCCCGGTAGCCCATTTCGAGAAGCTGAAGCCCGTCGGTTTCGGCGTAACGAAGATTGGCGGTCTGGCGCATCATCGGCACCTTCTTGTCGCCGCCATCGGCGAGACGAAACGGCAGGGAGGCGGTCGATGATTTCTCGAAGGGTTGGCGCCAATCCCCTTTGAAGTAGACCGCATTGGTCAACACCATCCGCGTGTCGGTATCGACCGAACCAGGCGGCAACAGGGCTGGGATCTTGTCGCGGGTTTTCCCTTTGACCCACCCATTGATGCTTTTGCGGGCCGCGTCGGCGGCGCCGCGAAAGTCGACGGCTTCGGCCTCGGCCCGGTAGCGATCCCGGGTGAGGGTCGTAAATGCGGGGGCGAGCGTGAGCTGTCGATCGGTGTAGACGCGATTCGCGACCTCGAGGGCAAATGGCCGCGTGTCTGAGGACGGCGCCTCGTAGCGTCCGAGCCGGTCTCCCATCTGAGTGTGAATGTCGGGGCCGAATCCGAGCACGTTGGCCATTTCGGTGGCGGTCTCGCCGCGGGCCCCCCCGTACGCCATGGCGAGCGCCATCTGAATGCTCATCGGCGAGATCACCACGTTCTGCCCGTCACGCCCGGCCCGGCGATAGAGTTCGACCCCGAGGGCCATGGCATCGGACGATTCAGCGTCGGAGGATGCAGGGTCGACCTCCGTCGCGGGAGCGACGGCCCCGGGCGCGGTGGGGGGGGCCGGGGTCACGGGGGCGCCCGGCGGGGTCGGAGGAGGCGGCGGCGGGGGAGGCGCCGGCGCGGGACACCCCAGCAGAGAAAGGCTCATGGCCGCCCCCAGGAGCGCCCGACTAGATCCAGATCGCGATGGCACGCTCGCCGTCGTACTGCCAGTCTTCGCGAGAAGGAAGGCTCCGCGCTCGTTGCATCGCGTAACGGTGTGTGGTCCACGCGACCGCCGCCGCGTCGAGGACGTCCTCGACTTGGACGCCGCCAATGTCGTCCATCTCCAACGGGATGCGAATGGCGGCGCGCTCGAGGAGACGCAGACGCATCATGACCCCGTTGTAGCTGCGCTTGTCGTGGCTCAACGGTCGCCCCTCGTTCATCTCGGCAAACGAGGCGTCGGGTCGTGCCTCGATGATGCGGCCCCCGGGTCGAGCGCGCGACAGCCGCTTCTGTCGCTCCTCGTCGGGTTCGATGATGCGCGCGTACTTGCGGAGGGCGCTCTTCGACTCGCGTCGCGTCATGATCTGTCGGGCCGTGAAGTAGGGGGCGATCGACGCTTCGGCGCTCGCCTGACGCCGAACGACGGCCTCGACCTCCAAGATCTTGGCGTGCAGCGCGTAGGTGGGACGGGGCAGGCCCATGCCCGTCAGGCGACGCATCTGCGTGTCGGCTGTTTCGTAGGTGGCGGCGGTCACGGCGGGGCGCGGAGGGGTGGCCCAGGTTTCGCGCTGGCGGGGACCCAACTGCGCTTTGACCATGCCGTCGCAAAATCGTTGGCCCTCCTCGAGGAGACCGATGGGGATGTCGACCCCGATCGCGAAGGCGTCGGCGGCGTCGTCGACGAGCGCCGCAAAGCTCGTGTAGTTCGAGGCGCCCGCGAAGCGCCCATTGGTGAGCGCCACGGCGACCCAACCCTCGGGACAAGCATCGGCGCCGACGACGAAGACCATGGGACGAGATTCGCGGCTCACGCCCGGCGTGCCAAGCGGACCTCGCCGTCCGCATTGTCCCAGCGAACCGGGGGGTCCCAGTGGGTGGTGAGGCCGAGCGACGCCTGGAGCCGAGCTTCGCGCGGCGCGGCCCACCGAGCGAAGGAGAGGGCGCCAAAGGCGAGGGCGAGACCCGCGACGACGTCGATGGCGTAATGCCAACGCAGGAGCATCGTCGAAATGATGATGTTGACGGTCATGAACGCCAGCACGCGAGAGATGATCCGAAATCGTGGGTCCGTCTTCGCGGCGAAAAAGGCAAACAGCGTGAAGTAGGTGGGCAGCGCCGTGTGGAGCGACGGAAAGATGTCCTTCATCGCGCCTCCCTGGGCCACCGTCGCCTCGACCAGACCCCAGAAGAATCCCCCCGCCAGCGGCGCGTCAAAGCTGTCGGCCAGATACTTCAAGGGCCCGTAGCCCGGCACCGCCACGTAGATGAGCTGGCCGATGTAAAACACGATCGCGCCCCCGATGGCGTAGGTGCGCAGCAGCTTCAAGTCGCGCACGCCCCACATGATGAAGCCCACGCAGAAGGCGCAGATCAGAAAGTAGCTGAAGTAGAAGGCGGAGAACCACTCGATCACCGGCTGGTGATTGAAGCGGTCGAGCCACAGCGCGGGGGTGCCGCCGAAGAGAGCGCGGTCGATCGCGAGGAGCTCGGCGTCGAGGCTGTCGGGCCTCAGCGCGGGGAGGAGGTCACGGAGCATGAGGTAGCTCCGGAGCATCACGTAGACGTAGAGGAACCGATAGACGTGGCCGGTCCAGGCGGCGGCCCGACGCGCCATCGCCTCCGACGACACGAAGTCGGGGAGGCAGGACAGACCGCACGTGCCGAGGAGGATCAACAGCGTGACCTCGACATCCCGAGCCACGGGGGCATCGGGGGCGCGCAGCGCCAACAAGCCGCGCATCGAAAGGAGAAAGAACATCGCAACGAGGTTGTGAACCTCGAAGAAACTCCGCCGCGGGCTCGGCGTTCGCGGCGCCGGCGCGAGTTCGTCGCGGTCGTGAGGCGCGGTCGTCGACGTCGTCATCGCCCCTTCAATCCTCGCTCGACCACTCGAAGAAGATCCCGGGTCCTCCTCCTCCTCGGCTCCCGCCCGAAACGCCGACTCCGAACGCGGCCTGCGGCGTGTTCGTGAAGAGCACGTCGAAGGTCATCTCCGCGTCGCTCTGGCCGGCCCGCGGTGGATTCGTCACCACCCGGACGCGGAAGGAGCCGTCACGAGCGTAGCCCTCCGCCTCGTAGTTCTGAACCCGTCCGTAGCGCTCCGTCCCGCGGCCGTCGTAGGGGTCGGCCCATCCATTGACCTTATCCATCACGAGCGCCCCGGGGAGGTTTACGGCAAAGAAGCTGAGGACCAGCAGATTGTTGAATTGGGGGAACTGAGCGTTCATCGACGCCGGGAGGTCGGGCTGGGTCTGGTAGCGCACGCGCCCCGCGTTGTGCACGCTCAAAAGGTCGTAGAGGGTCCCCGGGCTTCCGGCGCCATTGAGGGTGATCTTGCGGTCCGACAGCGGACCCGCGATGTGAATTTTTACGACCCGGCCGCCGCTGGCCTTGGAGATGTCGCGGAGGGTGGCGTTGTGCTCGCGGCGGGCGAACAGCAGGTCGGCGTAACCGCCGGGATTCTTTTCGTCGAACTCGATGTACCCATTGACGAGCTTGTGAAAGCGGCCCCCCAAGAACACGCTGCCCCCGTGCATGTCCAGCTTGCCGGTGATCTTGCGGCCGCGGCCCCGTCGTTTGATGTCGATCTCGCCGTCGGTCACGAGCTGTAGCTGTCCCAGGGAGATGGCCGCCTTGCGACTGAACCGGACCTTGACGTCGAGGCCGTCGTCGCGATTCGGGTCGAAGGTTGCGGCCCCGGTCTCGACCGGAGGGACCGGGAGCTTCCCGACGAGGCGCTGCTTCTGCCGCTGGAGGGCCCGGCGCTGGCCCGCACTCAACGTCGGGTCCTTGGTCGAGGGGAGCATCGTCACGTCGCCGAGGTCGGTCACCTCGAAGGCGTGCGCCCGCTTGTATCGGTAGGGTACCGATACGTCGAGTTGCTGAATGTCGACGTCGATCTTCTTGACGGAGGACCCGAGGTCACCCGTCGCCACAATGGTCGCGTCCATGGCGCCGCGGGGCGCGTCGGCAGGGCCAACCTTGGCTCGGGGGGACGGACCGTCGCCGAAGAGGAGCCAATCATCGGCCTCGACCCGCGCCTTCATGGCGCCGAGGCGGAAGTCGGTCAGCGCGACCGATGCGCTCATCGCGAGCGCCCGATTCTTTTTTTCGAGGTCGGACTCGTAGGCTTCCAGACGCTGGAGTTCGATGTTGTCCAGCGTCGTCAGCAGCCGAAGCCCCACCCGCTCGTACTTACGCTTGGTCCCCGGGATCCCAAAGTGTCCGTCGAGGATCACCAACTCGCCGTCGAGGGTCGATCCTTCCCCGATGGGCGGCGCTTCGCTGCCGTCGTCCCGGTAGCGCGGTTGGGTCTGAAGCACGATGTTCCCGTCGAGCTTCCAGCCCAGCGTTCCCCCCACATCGAGCGTCCGCCCCCGGTCCCCGAGCGCAAACGCAGGCACGAGGTCCGTCAGGGCCGTCTTTTCGCTTCGGACTCGAGCCGTGACGGGAAGCTCGGCGCCCGCGCAACCCTTCTCCTTGTTCTGCCGGCACTTCTTGGCGTCGAGGTACGGTTTGATGTCTTGACGCGGGAGCGACACGTGCACCGTGAGTGCGTCCGCGGGTCCGACCCCGACGTCGACCGCGACCTTCTCGGCGCCCGCGTCGAGCTTGACCTCGACGCGACCCGCTTTTCCGCTGAGGGCGTCGAACCCATCCCATCGAAATCCGCCGCGGGCCGTAGGCGCGGAGAGGCGGCCCCGGACGTCCAATCCTCCGTTGAGCTCTCCGGGCAGACTGGCCGTCACGGGGGCTACCGGGGCGAGCGCGGCGATCGGTTGCGGGACCACGTCGAGGTCGAGCGACACCTCGGGATCGCCCAGGCGCTCCGGCAACGGGAGCTCTTTCTTCTTCAGGGCTGCGAGCAATGCTTTGCCGCCCCGTTGGAGGACGCCCTTGCCGATGAGCAACGGCGTGTCGCCGAGCGCCGCGGACATCGCGAGGGTGGTTCGGGATTCGTTCACCGTGACGTTGATCGCGGTGTCGAAGGGGCCCTTGCCGTTGCGGATGAAGTCGTCGAGGTTCACGTCGAGCGACAGGGCATCGACGTCGGTGCGGTCGCCCCGGGCCGACAGCACCACTTCGCCCCGTCCTCTGAGCGGAGGGACCACCGGGAACTTGCTCAGGTCGCGCTCCGGCACCCCGAGGCGGACGTCCCATTCGAGTCCCGGCGGCGGCCCGGGAATGACCGGCGACCGCGAAAGCACCAACCCGACCTCGCCGTCGACCACCGGCTGTTCTTTCGCGTCGTACCAGGCCTTGATGTCGGTCCCGATGTCGAGCTTCCCGTTGGCCCCCGTCTTCGCCTCGCCGCGGACGCGCAGGCGTTGGGCGGCGACGGGGAGGAGTTGCGTGTTTGCATCGAGGGCCATTTTGGCCCGCGGTCGGGCCGGGGTGCCGCGCACTCGGACCCTCATGCGCACGTCGCCATCGACCCCGTTCAGACGATCTCTCACCTTCTCGGGGACGAACGGGATGAGCGTGCTCAGCTCGCGCTCCGGGACATCGACGTCGAGTTCCCAGTTTTGGTAGAGCGCGAGCTTCCTCTTTTCGGGATCGATCGGTACCCGCCCGCGGATCCCCACGAAGCGGGTGGGGGTTTCGTCGTCGGCACGCTCGGTTCCCACCAACTCGGCGCGGATCCGGGCCAGCTCGGGAATGGCGCGCACGAGGGTACGAAAGGTGAGCATGGGCCGCTCGGGATCGAGCCGACGCGCATCGAACATCTGGGCCCGCACCGTTAGCTCGCCGCGCACGAAGGGGTCGTGGGGCACGTCTTGCACCTCGATGTCGGCCCACACCGCCGCGGTGAGATCGTCGAGCCGCTTGCCGCGCCACGCGAGGAGCGGGTCGAGGTACACGCTCCGCAGCTCCACCTTGCCGTCGAGATCTTTCAGCTCGACCGCCTTTTGGTCGCCTTCGGGACGCGCGTGCCGGTGAAGAAGCGCGTTCACGTTGGCGTCAACGCGTCCACCGGCCACGCTGAGGCCATCGATGTCCACCTCGGCCGCGAGCTCCCCCTCGAGGTGTCCGTGTACCCGCGCCCTCACGACCCCCTCTTCGAGTCGGATGGCCCGCGCCGGCACGGGCGTTTTCACGTTGAGGCCTGCCGCGCGGAGCCGAGCCAAGAGGTCGCCGACGTCGGCGTCCACCGTGAGCGTCATGTCGACCAGCTTGCGCGCGAGGTCGACCGAGCCCCGGGTCACGACCCGCTGGCCGTAGGCTTCCGCTTCGACGGATCCGACGCTGAGGACGCGGTCCTTCAGGCGCGCATCGACCTGGATTCGATCGATCTGGCGGCCCTTCACCTCGAGGCCGCTGAGGTCGATGGCCACGTCGACGCCCGCCTCGGGGGTGCCGTGGGTGAGGTCACCTTTCGCGCCGAGATGAAAGCGCTCGAGCGTGACGTCGGGCACATTCTCGCCGGCGACCAGTTTCTTGGCGTCCACGTCCTCGATGGTGACGGCCACGTCGAACTTGGGCTCGGAAACCTCGCTGGCGTCGACCTCACCCGTGATCCCGACCGTGGCCCCGGCGCTGTCGATCGAACCTTTCACCTCGAGCTTGTCGCTCGGTCCCGAAAGCTCGAGGCCGAGTTTGACGTCGGACTTGAGGAGCTCGCGCCCGACGAGGCGATTGAGCTTCTCGGCGGTCACTTGGAGGCCGACGAGCTGCACCCGCTGTTCGCCTTCTGGTCCGTCTTCGCCGAGCCTTCCTTCGACGTTCAACGCATCGAGCGCGAGGGCGCCCACCATCAGCCGCTCGAGTTCGACCCCCAACTCGCCGGGGGCGACGTCGACGTCGATGCCTGCGAGTTCGATAGGAAAGGCGCGCTCGGGTGCGCCCTCCATGTCGAGCGCGACCCGGGTCGACGTGGGCGCGAGCGAGACCGTACCGGCGCCGCCTTGAAGGGCCACGGAGAGGCCCGTTCGGAATTCCTGTAGTGCGAGCTTCAGATTCGGTTTTTCGAGGGCCACGTCGGCGCGGATGGAGGGCACCGAGACGGTCACGTCCTTTCGGGTCGGTCGGACGTCGACCGTGGCGTCGAGCCCGACGTTTCGCGCGAGGATTTTCGTGCCGTCGGGGCGTTCGACGGTCACCTCGACGTTCGCCACGGACAGCGCATCGACCACGATGTGGCGGTCCTTTTTGGGTGCGTCGGGAGGCTCGGGAGGCTCCGGCGGCCTGGGTTTGGCCAGACGGGTCAGGTTCGAGGTCCCGTCCTCATAGCGCGCTACCCGAACCCGGACGCCGTCGAGCGCAACCGAGCGAACCAGCAGCTCGAGGCCCTTCGAGCGAAGGGCCGTCCCGACGTCCAGGTCGACGTCGAGCCCGTCGACGGCGACCGCCTCTCGCCCCTCGGCGTCGATCACCCTCACCTGGCCCAGGTGAAGCGTCCGGTCGGCGAACAACGAGAACGACAGCTCGCCGACTTCGAGACGCCCGTTGATGCGCTCGCCCGCGCGTTGCTCGATACGCCCGCGAAGCGCGTTCTGCACCCCTCCGGTGTGGAGGAGGCCCAGCGCCAGGAGGGGCAGCCCCACCACCATCCCGACCAAAGCGATGAGCGCGATCTTGACCGCGCGGCGGCGCGTCGAACGCTTGGGTCCACCCCGGCGGCCCGAGGCCGTCTTTCCATCGTCGCTCATCAGAAGGCCTCTCCGATGCGGAAGAATACCAAGAACGGGTCGTCACCTGGCGCTTGAACGTCGTTGTCGCGCAGAAGGCGGTAGGAGAAGTCGAGCGCGATGGGCATGTACCAAAAGCGCAGACGAAGCCCCAGCCCGAGGGCGAGGCTCACGCCATCGTCGAACGGATTGAGCTCCTCGTTGGCCGCGCCGACGTCGGAGAAAAAGACGACACCGTAAGGCTTGAGCGGGGGCAGGTAGCGAAACTCGGCCGACCCCTCGAACACGCTACGTCCGCCGACGAACAAGTCGTCGCAGGTATCGGGATCCGCCGGGTCGTCGCAGCGGAGTGGCCGGGAGAATTGCGGGCTGAGCCGATGACGGCCCGCGCCGCGGAAGCGGTAGGCGCCGCCGCTGAAGACGCGCGGGCCGAGAGGGATGCCCTGGTCGTCGAGAAAGGCGAAGTCCGCCTCGGCGCGAAGGGCGAGGCTCCAGTCGGGGCCGGTCTCGAGGCGCGTCAGCGGCACGAAGACGCGCGCCAGAGGATTGACGGTCAGATAGCGATTCCAACGGTCGACGCCCCCGGGGGAAAACGAACTGCGGGCGCCGAGCATGTAGCCCTCCATCGCTTCGACGGGGTTGTCGCGCTCGTCGAGGATCAGGCTCGCCTGCAGCTCGCCGCCGAGAAATACGTCGTCGTCGGCGAGGTGAAAGGCCTCCCGCTCATCGTCGGTGAAGGGCCCGAAGCCGACCTGATCCCCCCACCGAAAAAGCGCATCGAGGTCGAAGAAGAGGTGGGGGGCGAGCTTGGCGCGGAGCCCCGGACCGGTCGTGAACTCGCGGAGGTTGAAGCCTGGATACAGGTCGTCGCGGTACCGGGCCGTGAGCCGAAAGTCGACGAGGCGACCGAGGGCCGCGGCCTTCGTGTAGCGAAGGGTGACGTCTCCGTAGAGGCCGGTGGGGTCGTCGGTATCGCCCCGCCAGAGCCAACCGTACCCGACGCGACCATCGAGGCTGAGGTGGTGAAAGGGCCCGAACAGGTTGCGCAGCCACAACGACCCCCCCACGGCCGTGTCGATGCGGGTCGGGTCGAATTCGACGCCCGCGCGGAGTCGAAGCTGCTGGCTCGGCGCCTCGACGATGTGGATCTTCAGGTCCATTTCTTCCGGGAGGTCGCGGGGCACCAGCTCGCCCTTGGCGTCGATCTGCTCGGGCGCGATCTTTCCTCCGTCGTTCGGTGCGTCGCCGGGGACGAGAAACCGGGGGGTGGGGAGGGGCCGGATGAAGGCCGACGCGAACGCTCCGCTGTCGAGGAGGTCGAACTCGCGCTCCTCGCGCACATCGTTTTCGTAGGGGTCGCCGGGCTCGAGCCCCATACGGTCGATCACGACCTCGTCCGGGACCTTGACGTTGCCCACGACGGTGATTTTGCCCACGCGGGTCTTCGGTCCGGGGTCGGCGAGATAACGCCAGTGCACCCCTTGGGTGTCGGGGTCGACCCAGGTCCGCGAGTAGACGACCGCGTGTCCGTATCCCTCGGCCCGAAGGAACTCCTGCATCGTGACGCGCACCTTGCGCATCGTCTCGAGATTCACTTCCTCGTACCCCGGGCCGAAGTAGATCATCTCGCGGAGGTCAGCCTCGAACTCCGGGGGCGCATGCTTCAAGTCGACATCGATGATCCGGTAGCGAGGGCCCTCGTCGACGCGCCATTCGATCTCGACCTTGCCGTCGTCGGTCGGGGTCACCTCGGGGGGGTCCACCTCCACCTCGAAAAAGCCGTACGTGTGCCAGTAGGCGACGATGCGTCGACGGTCTTCCGCCTCGCGAAACTCCGAGTAGGTACGGTCGGCGAAAAGAAAGGACTTCTTGCGCATTCCGAGGCGCTGGAGGAAGTCCCCGGTCGGGGGCGTGAGGCGCGTGCCGTCCTTCGACCTCAGGGTGACCGACTTGACGATGATGTCCGTCTCGCCCGGCATTCGCGCGGGGTTTCTCCGACACGCCGTGGCGAGGGAAGCCAGCAACACGACACAGAGCAGAAACCGGCCCGACATCCCAACCGCATCACACTTGCTCACACCCAAGAACGTGTCAAAGGCGACCGCCCAGCGGGCCATGTTCAGGGGTGTCCGCAAGCTGAACGGACCAGGCCTGTCCACGCGCCAGGTTTCCACCGGTTGGGACTGGCCTCGGCTTTGCATAGGCTCTGGGGATGCCCTCTCGGAAGCACGACCCCGCCTCGGTGCCGCCCTCCAGTCGGCCGCGGACCAGCGGCCTTCGCCCGCGGGCTCCTGGCCCCGGCGAGCAGACGGGGCCTCGGAGCGGGGCGCCATCGCATCCGCGACCGCTTCTCCTGCTCCGATTGCTCGACGAGCGACGCACGGGTCACCTCGTGGTCCGGGGTGCCCAGGGTCATCAACTGCTGCCCGTGCTCCGCGGTGTCCCTCTCATTCGCCCGGGCGCGACGGTGGGTCAGTGGCGGCGATGGCTGTGCGCCCCGGACGGAGCGACGGGATTTCGCACCGCGGACGTCGTCCCGGGCGGCACGGCCGCGCCGGTACTCGCTTGGATCGCCAACGGGCTCCGTGCCCCCGCGCTACGTTCGCATGCAGCCCGGGTCACCCGCGCGCGGGGAGAGACCCCGCTCCAATTGCGCGCGTCGGTGCCCCTGCGACCCCTACAGCTTCGCGCCGCGGAGCGCCTCGTCGTCGAGGAGATCCGACGGAACGCGCCGACCTTCGCCGAACTCGTCGCCCGCCCCACCACCGACCCCGACGCCGCCTCCCACGTCGTTTTCATCCTCTCGGCGCTCCGCTACCTGCACGGCGAGGGCAGCCCGGTTCTTCTCCCGCCGCTGCATGCGCCGCAGCCCACGGTGGCCGTTCCCTGCACGGCCTCTCGCGAGACGCTCGCAACGCCGAACTGGACACGGGAGCAGGTCGAGCTGCGACACCGGGAGCTCGCCCATCAGTCGCCGGCCGAGGTCCTGGGCGTCGCGCCGCTCGCCGACGGACGAACGGTGCAGGCGGCGTACATGAAACAGTTGTTCCTGTGGCATCCGGATCGCCTGGCGCCGTCCCTGGCCGACCTTCGACCCGCGATGACCGCGATTTGTGATGCGCTGGGACGGGCCTTCGCCACGCTGTCGGACCCCGACCGACCCGCAACGGGCGCGCGGGGGCCGACCCCCTCGGTCGTGGCGGAACCGCGTCGTGGGCTCGACGCGGATGCATGGGCGGACCGGGCCGAGGTGTTTCTCCGTCAGGGCGCGCTCGCGAAGGCGGAGCTCGCCACGGAAAAGGCGCTCGACGAGGAGTCGGACCACCTTCGCGCGCTCGCCCTCCAGGCTTGGATCCAGGCGGAGCGGCTGGGACGGGCGTCGCGCGGTGGGCTCGAGGGCTCCGCGGAGCGCTACGCAGGCCCGCTGCGACAGCTCGACCGCGTGCTGGTGCGTGACCCGCGCTTCGAGCGGGCGCGGTACTACCGGGCGCAGCTTCGCAAGCGGTCGGGGATGATCGATGAAGCGATGTCCGACTTCGCCATCGTCGCCAAACTCAACCCCCGCAACGTCGGGGCCGAGCGCGAACTCCGGATCCACGAGATGCGCCGACGAGGCGGTCGCTTCTTTCGCCGAAAGCGCCGTTAATCGATCGTCTCAGGGGGAAACGCCGGCCCGCGACGTCGATCGGAACCGGCGCGGAGCGTCAGCTTCTTCTGGTCGAAGTGCTCGAGCAGGGGGATCACTTGTTTGCGCCCGAGACCGCTCAGGTCCTTCATCGCGGCGATGGTCAGCACCTCGTGGACCCGGAGGTGGGCGACGATCGCCGCCTCGAGCTCGGCGACCGCCTCGGCATCGAACCAAATCCCCCCTGCGGTCACGGCGGCGCCCTCGCGGACCAACGCGGCGAGCACGGCCCGCACGCGTTTGGCCGGGATGTCGAGGCGCACTTTGAAGGCGTTCTCGGTAAGGCCCTGCCATCGGGCCCCCGCCAGGGCATCGCGCGCGTGGGCGAGCGCGTGCGCGGCCTCGGCGTCGGCCTGAGCCCCGCGGAAACTCGGGGTATGAACGTGCTCGCGGGCATCGATCATCCGACCCTGACCCACTGCGTGCTGAAGCACCGCTTCCGCGACCTCGGCGTCGCTGAGCGCGGTCAGTCGCTCTCGGAGGGTCGACTTTGGCAGACCGGGGTCGAGCGGAGCCTGGCGCTGGTGCGCGTCGACGAGCGCGACCGCGGTCGCCGTGAGGGCCTCGAGGTTTTCCGCGGTGGTCCACGCATTTCTCTCGACGACTTGAACCCGCTTTTCCTTGGCCAGCCGCTTCGCTTCGGCGGCCAACGGCTCGGCCCCCAGGAGGAGCCGCGAGCGCAGGTCTCGCTTTTTCAACGACCGGGGGGCGACCTCCTCGATCAACGCGAGGGTGGTGGCTTCGACGTCTTCGTCATCGATCGCGTGAAGCACCGCCTCCCGCTTTGCCGCCCGACGGTTGGGCGGGGACGCGTCCAGGACGCGGCCGCCGCCGATGACCGCCCCCCTCGGACCATCGACGCGGGACCCTCGAAGGACGAAGCGGTCCCCTCCGACCACCACCAGAGGCTCCGTGAGGCGAAGCCGTGCCATCCCACCTTCGGTGAGCGCGTCGGTCTTCTCGACCGGCTGAATCTTGGCGGTGCTGCGCGTGGTGCCGACGAACACGGAAGCGTCCCGTCCCCGCTTGAGCGGCTCAAAGCTCTGCAACCATACATCGAGCACCCGTTGCGGGCGGGCGAAGGCGTCGTCGGTCACGACGTCGCCACGCGTCACCTCGTCGCGATGAACCCCGCCGAGGTTGACCGCGAGCCGGGTCGGCGCCCGGACCGAGGCGCGGTCTTCGCCGTGCACTTGGAGGTTCCGGGTGGTCGCCTCGAGCGTGCGGTGGGGCCCAACGATGCGGAGCGGCTGGCCCACCTTCAACTCCCCCTCGATCAGGGTTCCCGTCACCACGGTTCCGGTCCCCTTCACCGAGAAGACGCGGTCGACGGACAGCCTCACGCGCCGGTTGCGGTCGGGCAGGGGAAGGTCCATGACCTCGCGCCGCACGCGCGCGCGCAGATCGTCGATCCCCTCGCCGCTGTGGGCCGAGCAGAGGATGGTGGCGGCGTTTTCGATCCCGTGGTCGGCGAGCATGTCTTCTGTCTCGGCGGCCGCCAATTCTGCGAGTTCGCGGTCGCCCCGGTCGACCTTGGTCACCGCCACCACCGCCTTGCGCACGCCGAGAAGTCGGCACGCCGCCGTGTGCTCGCGCGTCTGGGGCATCACCCCTTCGTCACCCGCCACGACCAACAAGACCAGATCGATGCCGCTCGCGCCTGCGATCATGTGGTGAACGAGGCGACGATGACCCGGAGCATCGATGATGCTCGCGGTGACGTCGTCCGCCACGTGCCAGGGCGCGAACCCGAGCTCGATGGTGATGCCACGCCGTCGCTCCTCCGGGAGCCGATCGGTCTTCACGCCGGTGAGCGCGTACACGAGTGACGTCTTGCCGTGGTCGACATGGCCGGCGGTCCCAATCACGACATGCCGCATCTTGGACCAGAGCCTACCCGTCCCGCCTGACGACGGCCACGCCTCGCCTCCGAGGGTTTATGGTCGATGGGCGGCGACGGTGATAGCTCTCGCCCATGACGCGACGGCGCCGATGGCTCGACTCGATCTCGCTGCCCATCATCGCCGCGGCATGTGGTCAAGGCGCTTCGCCGGCCCCGGCGCCGCTCCCTGCGCCGTCTCTTGCGCCCGAGGTGGCCATCGAGCCTACGCGGTCGACCTCGCCTCCCATCCCAGTTTCGTCCGTGTCGTCGGCCCCCACGGCCATGCCTTCTGAGGGCGTCGGGCTTCGTCCCGCGCCGGGCAGCTATCGCTCGGAGACATGCGCGCCCCGCACGTACGAGCGCCGGGTCGTCATCGGGAAAGGAACGTCGCTCACCATCGAGGAGCGCGTCGCGCCCTGCCCCGAAGGCACCCCCTGCGCCTGGTCCGGCATCCTCCGCCGCTCCGGCAGCTACGCGCTCGAAGGCCCCTCGGAGCTCGGCCGACCCGTACGCCTCGCGTTGCGCCTCGATGACGCCACCGCCAAAAGCGGCGCCATGGCGGCGCCAGCGTACCTCGAGTGGTACCCCTCGCGGGGCCAGCTCACCGAGCCCGGTGACACCTGCCCTTACCGCGCGCCGGTCGTCGAACCGCAGGCGGAGCCGGCGCGCTGAGGCGGCCACATGTTGGGACGATAGCGAGAAGGGCTATCGCCCCAGGGCATCCCTGAGACGCGCCAGCGCGACATCGAGCGCGTCGTCGTCGACCCCTGCGTAGCAGAGCCGAAAGAAACCCGGCGTCGCGATGCGGCAGGCCCGGCCCGGTGTGAGGTTCAGGTTGTGGTCGTCGAGCAGGCGCCGCCACAACGTGTGTTCCGCTTCGAACGAGGCCGCTTCGAGGTGGCCGCGAAGGTCGCAAAGGAGGAAGAAGCCGGCCTCGGCGTCCACGAAAGGGAGGTTCGCGCGCTCGAGCGCCTCCGTTACCCGCGCGTACGTCGACGCGAGGTCGGCGCGCATCTCGGTGAGAAAGGCGTCCACCTCGGCCTGGTCATCGATGAAGTGGGACAGCAACGCGACAGTGTGCCCCGAGCACGCCCCCCAGTAGGCGAGCTGGTCCACGGCCTCGAGGACCTCGTCGTTTTCCGACATCAGCACCCCGCAGCGGAGGCCGCTGGCGCCAAAGTCTTTGCTGAACGCCCAAACGATGTGGGCGAAGGGCCCCAGGGCTTCGGTGACGGAAGCCACGCTGGCAAAAGCCCCGGAGCCGAAATGGCTCAAGGCGTAGATCTCGTCGAAGACCACGTGGATACGACGCCGTTCGGCCCACGCGTGGATGGCGGCGACCTCGTCCCCCCCGACCACCGTACCCAGGGGGTTGTCGGGGTTGGTGAAAAGAAGTGCCTTCACCGGGCCGGGGGCCCGCCGCACGGCGTCGTCCAGATGCTCGAGGCGCAGCGCGAAGCCGTCGTCTTCTGGACGTTCTACGGGCTCGATCACGAGACCGTCGCGGGTCTCGAGGTCGGCCCAGAACCCGGCGTAACTGGGCGTGGGGACCAACACCACGTCGCCGGGGTCGGCGAGGGCAAAAAACAGCTGCTCCAGCACCGTCCCCGCCCCGGCGAGGACCGCCAACTGCTCCGGGGCGGGTCGACGCCCCAAAAACGTACGGCCCATGAAGGCGGCGAGTCGCTCGCGAAAGCCGAGGTTTCCCACCATCGCGTCGTATCCCAAGACCGACGCCTCGACCCGCGCCACGTGCCGGTGGAGCCGCCGCAACAGGTCACGGGTGCATCGCGCATTTTCCGCAATGCAAAGCGGAATGTAGCCGTCCGGTCGCGCCGCCGGTTGGTAGGGAACGGCCGCGCGCGCGAAATGCTCGCGAATGTACGGTGCGAGGGGAGGCGACGCGACCAGGGCACGGGCACGTTTCGACAGCGAGGACATGCCTGTTGGTGGCCGACCCCATCGCCGTCGACAAGGGCTTCCGCCTCAAGAAATGCTCCGGGCATCCGTACTCGCGGAGGGGCACCGCGCCGTCGTGTCACGGCCTCCCGCTGGGATCATGGGTGGAAACGAGAACGTCGCGTCATCTTCCTTCGCCGGAGGGTGGTGCCGTTGGTTGCTCCCCGAGACCATTCGCGACGACCCGGCGCGGCTCCGCGGCGCGCGGGTTTCTCTACTCGTGCCACCGATCTTCTCCCTGTTCGGCCTGGTGATGGCGGTCCTTCACTGGTGGGCGGGCAACGACGCGCAGGTCTTGCTGATCGGCGTCGCGGTCGCCCTGGGTGTCTTTTCGATGACCTGGGTCCGCCTGACCGGATCCGTCGCGATCGCGATCAACGCTCAATTGGCGTTGCTTCAGGGAGCGCTCGTTTTTCTCGCCTGGCGCGCCGGTGGCGTCACCGCCCCCACCCTCACCTTGCTCTTCGTGGTCCCCATGATCGCCGGACTCGTATTGGGGCGCCGGTGGGCATTTCTTTGGACCGGTTTGGCGGTACTCAGCATCTCCGGATTCTTCGTCATGCATCGACTGGGCGCATTCCCCCCCAGCATGTGGCGCATCGAACAAATGCCTCGGGTCAATACCTTCGCCGGGGGAATCGCGCTTCTCGTCGCGCTCATCGTCACGGTCGTGTACGAGAGCGATCGTAGTCACGCGCTGCGTGAAGCGGAACGCGCCCGCGAGCAGGCTCGGGCCGCGAGCCAGGCGAAGGGAATGTTTCTCGCGAACATGAGCCACGAGATTCGAACGCCGCTGTTTGGACTCACCGGCGCCCTTCAACTCTTGTCGAAAACGTCACTCGACGCAGAGCAACAACGACTCATCGAGATGATGATGACGTCGGGCCAGAGCCTTCGTGGCGTGGTCGACGACGTCTTGGACCTGTCGAAGCTCGATGCGGGCCACGTCACGCTCTCTCCAGTAGACATCGACCTCGCTGAGCTCATCGACCAGGTGGTCAGCTCGGTCACCGTCACCGCAGCCGCCAAGCGGTTGGAAGTCCATGTGGTGATGGATCCAGACCTCCCCCTCCGGGTGACGGCGGACCCGCAACGACTGCGCCAGGTGCTTCAGAACTTGCTCGGCAATGCGGTGAAGTTCACGGAACGGGGGTCGGTTTGCCTGCGCGCGCGTCGTGGCGATGAACGACTGCTGCTTTCGGTCGAAGACACGGGTCCAGGAATCCCGGACGACGTTGTCCCTCGGCTGTTCGATCCGTTCGTCCAAGGGGACGCGAGCCCGGCCAAAGCCGCTGGGGGGACCGGCCTCGGCCTCGCGATCTCGCGGCAACTGGTCGAGATGATGGGGGGGCGGCTCGAGGTCGAGACAGAGGTCGGCGTCGGAAGTTCCTTCTCCTTCGCGATTTCTCTAGTGGCCCCTCGAGAAGGTCCCGTCCTCCCGCCCTCCTCCGATCTCGCTGACTTCGATGTGGTGGTCGTCACCGAGCAAGCGGCGGTTCGCGAGGTGGGCGCGGCGGTTGCCGCAAGGCTTGGCGCACGCAGTCAGGCGTCTCTGACCGAACCTCGCGCCGGGCGCACCCGCGTGGCTCTCGTCGACGTGCGTAGCGATGCGGACGAACCGGCCGTCGTCGCGAGATGGGCGGAAAAAGTGGACGCCGTGGTGGCGCTATCCGCGTTGGGCGTCGATACGGTGGCTCTTGGCGCGAACGGGGCGAAGTGTTGCGTCGCCAAGCCATTGCGCCTTCGACCGTTGGCCAACGCGCTTCGCTCGTTGGTGCACGAAGAAAGTACGGTGGTCGACCGATGGGACGGAGATCGTCGGTCTGTGGTCGACTCGGTGGGCAACCATATCTTGCTCGCGGAGGACAACCAAATCAATCAGCGAATCGCGAAAGGATACCTGGAATCCCTCGGGCATTCCGTCGTCATCGTGGGCGACGGGGCCCAGGCGGTGGCGCGCTTGTTCGACGGTTCCTCTCCCGCCTTCGATCTCGTGCTGATGGATGCCCACATGCCCGGTCTGCCGGGCGCGGATGCGACACGTCGGATTCGCGCCCGCGAGTTACGCGAGGGGAGGCCGCGTACTCCGATTGTCGCCTTGACGGCAGACGCGATGCCGGGCGCGCGTCAGCGGTTGCTCGAGGCGGGCATGGACGATTACCTCGCCAAGCCCTTCGACATCCACGAGCTTCGCAGGGTCATTGCTCGTTGGGGCCGGGATGCGGGCCCTCGTCCGTTGTCAACGGAACGAGGGAGGGGCGATCCGACCGAGTCGGAATGTCCGGCCTCCGCACCGGCTTTTGCGCCAGATGCCGTGCAGCGTCTCCAGGCGATGGGTGACGGTACGCTCGAGGAATTGATGGCGATGTTCATCGATACCACCGAGCAACGACTCGCTTCGATTCGCGAAGCCGGGCGTCGAGGTGATGCCGAAACGTTGAGGGCCGAGGCCCACGCATTGAAGAGCGGAGCCCGTCAATTGGGTGCCATGCGTCTCGGCGATCGTCTCGAGGAGATTGAACTTCGGCCCGAACAGTATGTGACGTTGGCGCCAAAGCTCGACGCCGAGTCGGCGCATAGTCTGAGGGAAGCGGGGGCTTTCGCCCATTCTGTCGCGCCTCCCGAGCGCGCGTGTCACGAATGATCAAACCGCGCGTGTGATGTACACGGGGGCAGATTTAGGGAAATCGTCGTTCCCGAGCACAACTCGGACGTGACCTTCACGTTGCCCCCTACGCTCGTGACCATACGATGGACTTCGGCCAGCCCGAGCCCTGTGCCGAGCTCGCCCTTCGTGGAGAAAAAGGGCTGAAAGAGGCATTCGAGTTCCTCTGCCGCCATGCCGCGACCACGGTCGACGACGATGACGCGCGCGCCTCCGGCCAAGGTTCCTTCGTCGATGGGCCGCACGCGCACCTCCACGCGGTCGCCGGTTTCGCTTGCGTCACGGGCATTGAGACACAGATTTCGCACGAGACGATGAATGATGTCGGGGGCCAAACCGACGCGTCGGTCTGTCTCCAGGTCGGTTTCGAGTCGAACGCCATGAAAACCGGTGGCGGCGAGCCGCTCGACCTCTTCCCGCACCGCTTCGCTAAGGACGGCGCTTCCAGAGTGATGACGGGTGGTGGCGTCGAGCGCGGCGAGCCGCCCCGCGGTCGCCCGGGCCGACGTGGCGGCGTGCACGATGTCGCGGATGACCTCGGCTCGGTCGGTGGAGACCTCGCCCCGCTCGTCGTTTGCGTCCGCCTCCGCGGCGTTGACGACCGTGTCGAGCGCATCCGAAACCTCGCGGCCCACCGCGCTCGCGAGTCTTCCGAGCATCTCGAGCCGCTCGACGCGATCGAGTTCACGCTCGACCGCCACCCGCCGGGAACGCTCTTCCTCACTCGCTCGTGCAGCGGCTTCGGCGTCGGCGACCGCTCCTTCGAGCTTTCCGAGCAGATGGAGCACGAGCCAGCCCGTCCCGCCGACCCCGAGAACCGCGACCACCCCTTTGCGGACCCAGGTGGCCGTCATCGAAAAGTCCATCGAAGCGGGCGAAGGACCCGAATGCCATCGCATCGCCACCGCCAGGATGTTGATGGAGATGATGGCGGTCACGGCCAGGCCCAATCCCCATGCACCGCGTCGCCCGAAGAGAAGGCCCGCGAAAAGTCCGGCCGCCACCATCATGGGTGCGATGCTGATCGACGGTCCGTATTTGGCGAAGCTGAAGGCCATGTTCCCCAGGGCGTACGCGACCATCAGGGGGGCCTGCACGCGCGCCGGTGATTGGCGCGCGGTGGCCATGAGCAGGCCGAATCCCGCGTGAAAGCCGAGGAATGCCCACGTCAATGCCGTGCCCGGGCCGCGGATGATTGCCGTCGCCTCGATGACGACGCCCGCGGGGACGGCCACCCAGAGCATGAGGAAAGAGAACGCGCGCAGGAGATCTTCGACGAGCTTGCGCCGAGCGCCTTCGTCGCGGACAAGCGTGGTCACGCGGCGGGCTCCGGTTCGTGGGCGAGCGCGCGACCGACGACGTCGAGCAACTCGGTGGGGGGGAACGGCTTCGCGATGAAGGCGAAGTGGCCGGCCCCGATCCCCGACGCCACCCTTTTCTGGTCCACGAATCCCGAGCAGACGATCACCGGGACGCCGGGGTAGCGGCGACGAAAGGTGTCGATGAGGGCGGACGTGTCCGTGTTGGGCATGACCACGTCTGTCAAGAGAAGGTGAACGTGGTGCTCGGTAAACGCACGCTCGGCGCTCGCACCATCCCGCGCTTCGACGACGTCATAGCCCGCCGAGCGGAGGATCCGGCCGATGGCCCGCCGGACCGCGGGCTCATCGTCGACGACGAGAACGACCGGACGCGGACGCTCGCCCGAGGACGACATGGCCGCCACGGACGCCGTCTTGAAATCTTCGTTGGTGATCGCCAGGGGGAGCACGAGGCGGAGCACGGGATGAGGGTGACCGTCGTCCACCTCGAGCCGCCCCCCGCGTCGTTCGAGCGTGCGCGCGACCACGTCGAGCCGGCGGCGGTCGATCGAACCGGCTTCCTGCTCGCCGTCTGAATCCCGCCCGAGGCGAACCGTCGCCTCATGATCGCTCACCTCGAGCGTCACCCGGATGGGCGCGGTGCCCTTCATCGCGTCGAGTCCATCGATGAGGACCTGAAGCATCGCCTGCTGCAGCGCCCCCTCGCTCATCACGACGACGGCGTCGCGCTCGATGACGACGTCGAAAGCTACGGGCAGCATGGGGGTGATCGCCTCCTTGACCGCCGCCATCACGGCGCACACCGACGCTTCTTCGATGGCCCCGACGTTCGACCTCGCCATCGACATCAGGGCTCCCGTCGCGGCCGCGGCCCGTTCGGCCGCGGCGATGACCGATGCGGCGCGGTCGGAAGCAGCCCCGCCGCCCTGGACATCCTCTTCGAGCAGCCGTGCATTGAGTAGGATCACCGCGAGACCGTTGTTGACGTCGTGGGCGACGCCTCCGGCGAGGCGTCCGAGCGCCTCGCGGTCGCGGGCTTCGGCGAGGGCGGTCGCGGCGCCCTCCGCGATCGCGGCTTCCCGGTTTCGCTTGGCGGTGGCGCGCGCCCGCTCTTCGAGCATCGCACCGACATGACTCATGATCGTCTCGCCGACCAAGGCACTTGAGATGAGGACGAGCACCGTGGAGCCAAAGATACGAACCTGCTCGATCCCGCTGCTCCCGGTGCTCGCAGCGAGCACCGGGGTCCAAGCGCCCGAGACGAAGAGCGTCGCCGCCGTCGCGACCGACACCGCGGTCGCGGCCACCGCGAACACGACGGCCCGTCGCCCGTAGACGAGAGCGCCGAGAACGGTCGATGCCATGATCCCGGCCCCCGTGCCGAGGCGTAGGCCGGTGATGAACAATGCCGCCAGGCTGACCAGTCCGACGGCGACGGGGAGGACTCGGCGCCGCGTGGTCAGGGAGGCACGCCGTTGCGAGACGGCGATGATGCTCAAGACGAGGGCGAGAACGACGGCAAACAAGCCGCCTGACCATGCCGCTTCGGGACGGTCGACGACGGTCAAGACGAAGGTACCGATGAGCGCCGTCGCCACGACCATCACCCATACCTCCACCCGATGAACCACACTCATCGGCATCACCACGTCGCGCCGCGTGACCCGCGGGGGAAACCACGTGCGGAAGCTGGACTGGGTGTTCATCGCGACCCTCGGGCCAGGGCTACACTACCTCGTTCACGGACTCAGCGCGGTTTACATGAAAACGGTTGCCAGGCCACGAACGGGTGAGCGATCTCGGCGCCCTGGCGGGGACCGTCACCGCCCATCACGTCAGGCAAGCTCTTCTCGCGGGAAAAACGATGGTGTCCCACGCGGCGGCGCTGAAGTTCGTCGATCTACGGACACTGCGGCCGGCCTGACGACGACGGCGGGAAGCGCGACCCGTACGGTGGTGCCGTGGCCCGGGCGCGAGGTTACGTCGATGCGCCCGCCGACCGAGGTGACGAGTCGATGGACTTCCGTGAGGCCGAGACCCGTCCCCTGCTCTCCCTTCGTGGTGAAAAATGGCTCGAAGAGGCACTCAGTCTCCTCTTCTGACATGCCTCGGCCCTGGTCCACCACTTCGAGCAGGGCGCCGGCAGAACGTGGATCGGACGCGAAGGGCGCGACCCGAACGACCACCGAGGCGCCATCTGGACTCGCGTCCTTGGCGTTGAGACAGAGGTTGCGAACGATGCGCTGTACGGCCTCACGGCCCAGAGGGACGTTCCCCGAGGGCTGGACGTCGAGGTGAAAGGCACACACGCCACGTACATCGGCGGCCATCAGCTGGCGCACTTCGCGTGTGACGGCCAGGTCGAACGGGGTGCTGGCCATCGCGTCACCTCGGTCCTGGTCGAGGTCGGACAGCCGTCGCGCCGTGGCTTTGAGGGCGCGGGCCGCTTCGAGGATGTCGGCCGTGAGTTCGTCGTTTGGGCCTGCCTCTGCGGCAGCAGCTTCGGCGCGAGCCACCAGCTCGTCCAGGGATGAGGCCACCTTGCGACCCACGCCGCCGGCGAGTTCGCCGAGGATGTCGAGCCGTTCGGCGCGGTCGAGCTCGCGTTCCATGGCGACACGTCGACTCCGCTCTGTCTCCCGTTCCTCGAGCGCGGCCTCGGCCTCGGTCACCGTGTGCCGTAGCCCGGCCATGAGCCGGAGGTGAAGCCAGCCCGCGGCTCCGATGCCCAGCACGAACGCGATGGTCTTGCGCACCCAGGTCGCCCCCTGGGAGAAATCGTTCACGCTTGGGTCAGGGGACGCGAAGATGCCAGCGTCGAGCCCGAAGATGCATACCGGTCCGAGTCCCAGCGTCGCGAGACCTACTCCCCATGCCGCTCGGCGCCCAAAAACCACTCCGGAGAAAAGGCCGGCCGCGACGAGCATCGGGGCGCCTCCGATCGTGGGGCCGAACTGGACGATGGTGAACGCCTGCGTGAGCCAAGCAAACGCCGTCAACACCGCGGACCGCACGACCAAGGACCGTCGTCGAAGGGTGTAGAGGGCCGCCCCGAGACAGGCCTGCACCATCATGTAGCCGGCCACCATGGGGGTACCGCGATCCGACGTGAGCTCGATCCCCGCGACGGTGAGGGTCACGGGGAGCGCGAACCAGAGGGTGACGCGTTCGAGCTGGCGGACGATGTCGTCAATCACCACGCGAGCATGCGTGGTACCCCGGGTCGGGCCTTCGTCACTCGCGGTCATGGAGAAGCTGGCCTCGCCACCGTCCGAGCTACGAGCTCGAGCAGTTCCTGCGGCTGAAAGGGTTTCGCGATGAAGGTGAATTCGCCGGCCCCGATGGCACGTCGCATCTCCTCTTGGCCGACGAAGCCCGAGCACACGATGACCGCCGCGCCGGGGTGTCGGGCACGAAAGGATCGGATCATGGCGGAGGTGTCGGTGTTCGGCATGACGACGTCAGAGATGAGGAGGTCGATGTCGGTTCCTTCGAAGAGCGCGACGGCACTCGCACCGTCTTGCGCTTGGAGTACCTCGTAGCCGCGACTGCACAGGATGCGGGCGAGGGCGCGACGCACCGAGCGCTCGTCGTCGACCACGAGGATGCGGCGGGGGCGGAGGGGCGCGTTTGTCTGAGGTGGGGAGGCGACGGGAGCGGATCGGTGGTTTCCTTCCGCCCGAGGCAAAGACAGCCGGAAGGTGGTCGACGTCACGTCATCGTCGCACGTGAGTCGTCCCGACTTTCTCTCCAAAGCGGCGCGGAGGGGCTCGAGACGGCGCGCGCGGCTGGGCGGGTCCTCACGCGGAGCGCGCCGACGTGTGAACGAAAGCTCAATCGTCTCATCGTCCGCATCCGCGCGCCCGATGATCGGCTCCGTGCCCGTGGCGGCGTCGAGACCATCCACCAAGACCCGCAGGATCGCGTGCTGAAGGCGGCCTTCAGCGAGCGCCACCGAACCGTCGACTCGCTGTGAGAACCGCACGGGAACAGGGAGGGCGCGGTTGGCGAAGTCGAGGGTGTGGTCGATGACGGTCGCGACGTCCGCTTCTTCGACGGCGCTCTGGCGGGACCGCCCGAGGGCGAGCAGCGCCTTGGCCGCGTCGGCCGCGCGCGCCCCGGCGTCGGTCATTTCCTCCCCGAGTCGGCGAAGCGTCTCCGAGCGCGATGCCTCCTGCTCCAACAATCTCGCGTTGACGAGCACGACCGCAAGCCCATTGTTGATGTCGTGCGCCACGCCCCCCGCCAGGCGTCCCAGCGCTTCGTGCTCGCGCACCTGTTTGAGCGAAGCGGCGACCTCGCCACGGATACGCGCCTCTCGCTCTTTGGCGTTCACGGCTCGGGTGCGCTCGTCGACGAGCGTCTGCACGTGCTCGAAGAGTTGGGCCCCCACCACGGCGCAAGCGGTCACGATGACGGCGGTGGCGATGAGGATCCGCCACTGCTTCTCCCCTGCGTCGCCGAGGTTGGCGGCGAGGGGCGGGTTCCACCATCCTCGAAGGTAGAGCCATCCCGCGAGCGTCATCAGAACGGTGACCGCGAGCATGGACGCCGCGACCCCCCGCGCCCCGTGTGAAAACGCGGTGAGAAACGCTGCGGCGAGAAGGGCGGCGCCTACCCCGAGCTTCGGACCCACCGCGAAGAGGCTGATGATGCCGAGGACCCAGACGGCAGGGGCGAGCAGCTGCCGGCGACGATCGATGAGGGCGTGGCGACGGGCGTGACCCACGCGTGCCACGATGGCGGCCGCAGCGAACGTCCACGCGATAGAAAACGGCCACGCTCGTGGCTCGGCGAGACTCGAAAACACGAGACGGACGACGCCCGCAAGTGAGGCCAACATCATCGCGATCTCGATGCGGTCGACCACACCCGGCGGCAGGACGATGTCGAGGGGGGCTGACGACCGAGAGGGGGATGCCTTTCGGCTCAGGTCACGCCTCTCCACTACGTCGTACCGGAACGGAAAGGCATCCGGCTACTTTACCCGAAAGACGCGCGGCGATGCGCGCGGAAGCCGAACTCAGGGCTTGAGGGGGGCGACTTCGGCCGCCTTGCGAAAGATCACACCCATGCCACTCTCGAAGCCCTCGTCCGCCCTTTTTTTGCAGCGCGCCGTCCAGTCGACCTGCTCGCTGGGAAGGCGCTCGACAGCTTTCGCCTCACCGGCGTAGGGCGTGGGCGTTCGTTCCGTGAAGAGGCGCCCGATGATGACGTGCCCGTGGTCGGAGCGGGTCGCTCCCTCGAGGCGACCGTTCTTGCACGATAGCTCGGGGGCGGTCTCACGCAGAGTGGTCTTCCGGTCGCCGAACGGCTGGATGAAGGTTTGGTCGAGGGCACCCTCCTTCGCGCACGGGTCCCCGATGACCACGAAGGGCAGCTTCACGTCCCCATCTTTCGTCGTCACCGTTCGGGTGTCGGCATGAATGAAGTCCATGGTGTCGCAGATGCACGGCCAGCAGCAAAAGTGGATGTAGCCGTCCATCGTCCCTTCACCGTCGGCGCGGGGGAGACGCACGGCGAACCGATTCGCGGCGCGTGCCGTGACGGGCGATCCGCTGACGGGACAAAAGCCCTGGAAGAAGAATTCGAGCTGTTGGGCCGTCATCGTGTCGGCCCGCTCGAGGAGGAATGTCGCCCAGCGGTGCGATGCGGCGTTGCGGTTGCCGGTAGGAAAAATCTGCTCGAAGTGGTCCCAGAGGTCCTCCAGCGTGTCGCCCTCGAAGGATGCCGGAACGGCGGTGGGGGCCTCGGGGGGAATCTGGCCCGGGGGCGACACCTCTGACGACGCGCCCCCGTCGGGCGATGGTTGGTCCTGGACCCGAACGTCTTTGCAGGCCGTGCAAAGCACCAATCCCGACAGGATCCACCGGAGCGCCACTCTCATGCCCCGTCACTAACGGGGCGCGAAAAGTTCGCCAAGTCGACACCAAGGGACGCTGACGGGCCACGGGAAAAGAACCGCGGCCTGGGGCAAGCCCGACCGAACCGTCAGTTCAGTCCCGGGTAGTCGTCCTCGAGGTCGCGGATGGCCTTCTTCCGCTTCGTCCAGCGCTTTACCTTGTGCAAGCCGTAGGCGAAGGTGGTGTTGGGTGGGATTGTCACGGACGACTTCGACTTCGTGCAGCGCTTCGTGTCGATCTCGATCGGAATGCCTTTAACCTTGGCATTCGCTTTGACCTCCCCGCACTGCTCGATGTCGGAGGCCAGGTCGGCCTCCATGGCGATCCACACGGTGCTCACGATGCGGGCGTCGCGCCCTTCACGCTTCAGATAGCTCCGGACCTTTGGCGCGCGCTTGTTGAGCACCGTGAGAAGGCTTCCTTCGTCGAGGTGGAGCTTGATCAGCTTCAGCTTGGCGCGCTTGGCGGCGTCGCGGCTGAACTTTCCGGTACCCCCGCCTTTCTTCAGAAACTTGATGTTGCCGCTGACGTTTCCTTTCGAATGACGGCTCCAATCGATGTCGTACGGGCCGCTAATCTTGATGAACTTTGCGAGCTTGGCCGGAGGCAGGTCGCCCTGGACGGCGACGTAGTTCGGGCGGTTGACCGGCGTTTTCTTTTCTCCGTACGAGCCCAGGACGACGTTCTCAGCCAGGCCCCGAAAGTAGGTGCCGGTGTCGTAACGGAAACGGCTCTTCGTGATTTTGACCTTCACTGCGGCGAACGCGATGCCCGCAAGCGCGAGGATGCCGAGAACGGTCGTGAGAGAGGTGAGGAGTCTTCGCTTCATGGTGTTCTGTTCCACTGAGGTTGGGTCGCCAAGACGCATGGCGATGTCAGAACCCTCGGGGACAGCAGTTCTTGTTCCATGAGCTAAATACCTGTTTGCCCTCATCTCTACGTTCCGTCGTGCTGGGCGATCGGGTTGTGTGGAACACTTGTGATACGTTCCAAAGAGCGCCCCGGGCGAGGCGTAAAGGGATGGTTCGATCGTGGAAGACCACCACTGGCAACTCCTTCGGCGTTTGCTCAAGGCCTTTGGGTCGGCGCTCGACCAACCGACCTTTCTCGATGACTGTTTGGATACGCTCGTCGAGGCCCTCGACGCCGACCGAGGTCTCGTCGTCCGTTTTTGGCCCGATGGCGGGCACTATCCGGTCAATGCGCGCGCGCCGGGCCGGTCGCTGCGCGTCGACGAGCGGAGCGAGGTTTCGCGCACCATCATCGAGGACGCGCGGCGCGCCCACGATGCCATCCTTTGGGATCGGGAATTGTCGCGTACGGACAGCGTACAGTCGCTCGGGATCATTCGCGCGCTCGCGACACCGCTCCGCGCGCCCGGCCAGGCGGAACCGCTGGGCGTCCTCTACCTGGACTTTCGCCGTCTACGGTCGCTCCCCGAGGAGCCGGAGCGCGAGTTGCTGAGCGCGGTGGCCGATCTGCTCGGTCCGGCGCTGGTCCAGCACGATGACGTGCTGCGGCTTCGCCACGCGCTGCGGGACGAAGAGGCGAAGACCTCGTCTTCGGCGGCCCCGCCCTCGCTTGAAGAGCTGCTCGCGCTTCCGGGCTTGGATGCCGTCCGCCGGGAGGTGGCCGCATTTCTGCACACCGACGAGACACTTCTGATCGAGGGTGAGTCGGGAACCGGAAAGACGCTGCTCGCCCACGCGATTGGGGTCGCTTCGGGTCGCCGACCCATCTTAAGGGCGACCCTCGGTACCAGCGACGACCTCAACACGATCACCTCGGAGTTGTTCGGACACGAGCGAGGGTCGTTCTCCGGCGCCACCTCGCGCCGTCAGGGTCTGGTGGCCCATGCCGACGGGGGGACGCTGATCCTCGACGAGGTCCTCAATCTGTCGCTCCGGGCCCAACAGCTGCTCCTCGATTTCGCCCAGTTCGGCACCTACCGGCCGCTCGGCTACGCGGGGTCGGAGCCGCTCCGCGCCAACGTGCGGCTCATCGCGGCGACCAATGGCGACTTGCCGGCGGCCGTGGAAGAGGGGCGCTTTCGGTCTGATCTGTATTTCCGACTGGCGGCCGCAGCGGTCGTTCTTCCTCTGCTTCGCGACCGGCGCGAGGACATCCCGCCGTTGGCGGAGCGATTTCTCCATCGATTGGGAGGTTCTTCCTGGCGGCTCTCATCGGGACTCCGCGCTCAGCTTGTGGCGCCGGACGCCACGCTCCCGGGCAACGTGCGACAACTCGAGACCGCCATCCGTCGCGGCTACCACCGGGCGTCGTCGCGCGGGACCCCGCGGCTGACCACCGACGACGTCCGGCCCGTCGAACTCGGGGCCCCGGTTCGGACGGGAAGCGTCATTTCGCCGGCTCGTTCGTCCGAGCCGGCGGGGGGCGGCCGGCGGGCGCCGCGGCGTCGACCTGGGGCCGACGCCTTGGTCGCGCAGCTCCGCCGAGCGGGGGGGAACGTCTCGCTCGTGGCGGAAGAACTCGGGATCGGCCGCAACACGCTGTACCGGTGGCTCAAGGACGCGGGGATCGCGCCCGGTGCGGGACGACAAGAGGCGACCTAAACCCCGAGGACGCCGAGGTCGCCCGCGCGTCGCAGGGAAAACCGTGGGCCGACGCGAGATCTTGGAGATCCGTCGATTTCAGGTCTGAAGGCCTTGCTGAAGTGGGTCTGTGTAGGCATATGTCGGTTCATGGGCTTCCCTGGAACACATTGCCATCTACGTCGCCTCTCCTTCGTCTCGGCGGGTCTCGTGGCGGGCCTGGTCGGAGCTGCCGCTTGCTCGGCCTCGAACGGCAGCAACATCGACGGGCCGAGCGGGCCGTCGAGCGGCTCGGTCGGGGGGGGCGCGACCGGCGACGGCGGCGGGCTCACCATCTCCGGCGTTGGGGGGGGCACTTCGTGCGAGGTGACGTGTTCCCCCGATCTGCGACAGGTCCTCGACTGTCGCGGCGATGTGATCGAGTCCTGCACGGGCAACGACGGCTGCGACCCGAGCACGGGCACCTGCACCAACGCTTGCGACGCCGCGGCCGCCAACAAGCGCTCGGTTGGATGCTCGTACTTTGCCACCGACATGGCGAACACGAACGACGACGCGTGTTTTGCCGCGTTCATCGCCAACACGTGGGACACGCCGGCACGCATCGAGCTCCGTCGTGGGGGACAGTCGTTTTCCGCCGAGACCTTCGTGCGCATCCCGCGCGGACTCGGCAGCAACGTCACCTACGAGCCCTATGACCCGGCCCTCGGGCTCGCCCCCGGGGAAGTGGCGATCGCGTTCTTGAGCGGGACGGTCGACAACATGGGCCTCGACGTTCCCTGTCCCATCACTCCCGCCGTCGTGGGGGACGCGAGCGTTGGGCTCGGCAGCGACATCGGCCTGTCCTTCGAGATTACGACGGACGTACCCGTCGTCGCCTACCAGATGAACCCCTTCGGCGGCGGTTCGGCGGCCGTGACGGGGGCGTCCCTGCTGTTGCCCACGAGCGTGTGGGACACGAATTACATCGGCGTCAACGCCTACGAAGCCGACTTCAACGATCCCTCGATGAACATCGTCGCGACACAAGACGATACGACGGTGACCATCGTCCCCGTGGCCGACATCACCGGCGGACCCAACGTTCCGAGCTGCGCGGCCAACACGCCCTGTACCTACCGACTGGACCGGGGCGAGAACCTCCAACTCACCGAGGAAAACGAGCTGACGGGGAGCGTGGTCCAATCCGACAAGCCGGTGGGTCTTCTCGCCGGACACCCGTGCATGACCGCGCCCGTAGGAACTTTTTTCTGCGACCACGGCGAGCAGATGGTGCCGCCGGTGCAGGCGCTCGGCTCGGAGTACGTCGGGGTGATGCACCGTCCGCGCTCGGGTGAGCCGGCCATCTGGCGCGTGGTGGGGGCTGTCGACGGGACCCAACTCTCCTACTCGAGCGATGTCGGCGGCCCCGCGACGCTCGACCAAGGCCAAGTGGCGGAGTTCATCACCGACGTGCCTTTCGTCGTGCGGGCCCAGGATGGTGACCACCCGTTCATGTTGTTCACCTACATGTCGGGCTCGCAGTGGGAACGGCTCGCCGACGACGGGGGCTACGGCGACGCCGACTTCGTCGCGAGCGTGCCGCCCGACCAGTACCTCCAGCGCTATGTCTTCTTCGCCGACCCGACCTACCCGGAGACCAACCTCGTCATCGTGCGCCGGCGCGACGCCCAAGGCGTCTTTCAGGATGTCTCCCTCGACTGCGCGGGTAATCTCGACGGGTGGCAGCCGCTCGGCTCCGACTACGAGTGGACCCGATTCGACCTCTCGACGGGCGACTTCAAGAGCGCCAACGGGGTCTGTCAGAACGGCAGCCAGACGATGGAGAGCGACGCGCCGTTCGGACTCTGGGTTTGGGGATGGGGCACCCCGGACACGACCGACTTCACCCGGAACGTCTCGTACGGCTACCCGGGGGGCATGAACGTGCAGCCCATCAACACGGTCGTCGTGCCGCCCATCCCGAAGTGAGTCGCCCGAGGGAGCGTTCCTCGCGAACGGCTGCCATCTACACCCTCGACCACAACCGTTGATGGTGTCGCGATGCTCGCCGACAAGTCGGCGAGGGCGAGCATCGCTCCTCAGGGCCGGTTCTATTGTCTTGGGGGTGCCTTACTTTTTGGGCCGGTCAAATCTACCGATTTGACCGGCACT
>JBCCLB010000036.1:0-62719 GCA_039027095.1 Myxococcota bacterium | reverse complement strand
GGCGGCGGCGTAGTCGCGGTCGCGCGCCACTCTTGCGTCGGCTTGTCGGGTCCGCTCATCGGCCGTCTTTCTCGCTTCCGGGTCGACCTTGGTCGCGTCGAGTAAGGCGACGTAGGTCGCCCATGACTTCTTCACCACCGACCACGCCGCCTTGAGCTTGTCGAGCATGTCCGGTTGGTTGTCCCGCCCCGGAGGCGCATTCTCCTTCCGCTCGTCGAGGTCGGCGAGCAGGAAGAGGAGCTTGCTGCGCTCGAGCGCGGTGCCTTCCTTGTTCAAACCCGGGGAGGCGGCCTCTCGCGCCGCCTCGACGTCGCCCTGCGCGAGGAGCGCCTGTCCCTTCAACAGATGAGGGACGAGGCGATCGGGTTCCTTCTTCGCGGCTCGGTCGAAGGCGGCGGCCGCTTCCGCGAAGCTTCCTTGCGCGGCGGCCCGCCGCCCCTCGGCCAGCGCCTCCATGTAGGGGCTAATCCCCGTGATCCCCTTCGGGTCGCGGCGCACGGACGCCGGCGATGCGGTCGGGGTTGGCGGTGCCGGTGCTTCGGTGTCGGGGGAGGAGGGAGCCCGCTTTTCGGGAGGTGCCGACGCGGCGGCACGCGCCGAGCCCGGTGATGTCACGAAAGCCCCGAGGCCTCCCGCCACGACGAACGCAGCCGCCATCCAGACACGCTTCATGCGACGGAGGATGCGGGAGAAAGGGCGGGAGGAAAAGGGACCATCCCCTACTTTTTCTTGAAGAACCGGCCCAGGAGCCCTCCCCCGGAACTCGACTCGTTTTGTTTCTTTCGCATCTTGTGGAGCCGGACTTCGCGCGCCGCATCGATGTTGCGCGGGTTCAGTTGCATGACCATGCGGAAGTCCTTGTAGGCCTGTTCGACGTGGCCCGCGCGCTTCAACAGCGTGCCGCGGTAAAAGCGGGCTCGTTCATACTCGGGCTCACGCTCGAGAACTTCGTCGAGAATCTCGATTTGTCGGTCGTACCGGTCCGTCGTCTGCCCCTCGCGGAGCTTTTCGGGAGGCCCACTGCGATAGGCCTGAATCCACGCGAGAAGCGTCTGGTACTCGGGTTGGTCCGGATCTGCATCCGCGGCCTGTTGCACGAGCTCCTCCGCTTGAGGGTAGGCGCCCTTCTTGAAGAGGACTTCGCCCTTCTGAAACAGCAGGGCGGAGTCGACGGCGCGTTCGACGATCTCCCGGTCACGGGCCGTACCCCCGCCCTGCTTGACGATGCTGTCGTACTCCTGGCGCTTTTCTGCGTCGCTCAGGGTTTGAAACGCCTCGTTCATGCGGCCGAAGACCCGGGCCACCTCCGTCTTCATGTCCTGGAGGGCCGGTGGCAGCCGGTCGGGATGCCACTGCTTGGCGAGCCCGAAGAAGGCCGCCTGTACGGCGTCAGGAGGCGCCGTGGGGGGGACGTTCAAGATCTCGTAGAAGGTCTGGTTGTCGATCGTCTGGGCTCGGCGGGAGATCTCCGCCCGCTCGAGCCCCGTCCCGCCGCCCCCTCGGGGCCTTTCCCGACCGGGGGTCCCGGGCCGGGACGCCGCGGCGGCGGACCCCCGTCCCGCGCCTTGCCGAGGGTTTCGAGACGCTCGCTCGCCTGCGCGGGCAGCACTTGGGGGTCGCGCCGCTCCCGCTGCACGTCGCGGTCCCCCCGCGGGTTGTGGCCCCGGAGCGGATGGCCGCGACCTCGAGGCGGAGGGGGGCGCGCCCGGCGGACGACCCTCCATGCGCCCCGCGCCGCCGGACGAGCTGCCGCGTCGAGGGAGCGCGCCGGGTCCTGTCTGTCGGTGGCGCCGGGCCATCGGCTCCGACACTTCGCTGACCTGAGGGACCGCGTGTCCTCCCGCCCGAGGTGGGTTCCCCGCTGGCCCCGGAGCTCGCGCTCCCGCGCGCGCCGGCACCCGGCCTCGAGGCGCCACGGCCCCTCCTCCCTCCGACGAAGCGTTGCCCCTCCGGGGCAGCCCTCCGCCCGCGGGCGGGTCGACCGGCGTCACCCGGGCCGCCGCGCCGGCCGCCGGCATCGAGCCAAGGGAGCGACGCGGCTGCGGCCGCCGGGCCGCCGCGCGTCGTTGGGGGCTCGGCGCGACCACGACTTCCGTGGGGGATGCGGCGGGGGGGCGCAAAAATGCTCGCCACGGCTCGTCGACGGGTGGGCGGCCCGACGCCACCGGCGGCTTTTGGTTGCCGCCCATGTTCAGGTAGCGGGCGATCACGAGCGCGTAGACGGTCCGCTGAACCACCGCGACCGGGGCCACCTCCCGTTCTACGAGGTCGCGGAGCGTCATGGGCCGTACGCGCATCAGTTCGACGACGCGACGCTCTTCTTCGTCGAGATGTAGGCGTTTGAGGTCGGCCTCTCGGCGAAGCCGGAGGGGCGCGGCGCCGAGCTTGTGCAGGGTCTGCAGCAGCGTGTGGCCGCGGCCGAGCCCACGGACGCCTTCCATGACCAAACCGAGAGGTTCGACGGGGAAGAGTTGTGGGCCGCCGTACTCGTCGAGGAAGTTCTCGGAGGCGTAGAAGGCGTACTTCGTCGTGGGCGGGAGACCCACCATCGACGCCACCTTGCGGGCGACCTGCATCGAGAGGCCGGCTTCCACCGCCCGTCGGTCGAGGAGGCCGCGCCGCACCAGATGCTGCCCGTGAAGAATGCCCGCGGCGGCTGCTTCGCGTTGGGTCTGAGCGAGCACCTGGGGATTGAGTTGTCCCATTTCCGCAAGGATGTCCGACAAGAGCGAGGTTTTGTCGTGGGTCCGTGCTTTCGCGGGGATCCCTTGGTCGAGGTAGATGAACTGGGTCGAGGCGCGCTCTCCGACGAGCATGAGGGTGCCGGTCAGAGCGCGGTCCAGCACGTAGACCAAGAGGTGGACGACGGGGGTCTTTTGCAGATCGCCCTGGGCGGTGGGGCGCGCCCGGGTCAGACGGTCTTGAAGCCAGTCGGCCGTGCTCGACTGGCGCCGTGGGAGCGGGGCCGCCGCCGATTCCGGCGCGGGCGTCGACGCGCGGGGAGGCGCCGCCGCGGGGGCACCGCGGGCGAAGAGGGGCTTCTTCGACACGGGCGGGGCGATGGCCGACCGGCCGGCCGAGGATGGCGGGGGGCCCATGGCGATCGCGCCCCCCACGCGCGCGGGACCCGCGGGCGCGGGAGCATGAACCTGAGGACCCGGTCCGCGGGGGGCGGGCGTAGGCGCAGGAGAAGGCCTGTCGGGGGCCGGCTCCGGCCGGGCGGCGGTTCCGCCGGGGAGGGTCACGCCACGCATCGCCGCGGCTTTCGGGGCGGTGCCCGTGGCCGGCGCACCGGCGGCCGCGCCCGCGCCCGCACCGCGTGGGAACATCATATCTTTCAGCGCGCCCGCGAACACGCTGGTGCCGGGATCATCATCCGCCGCCGAACCGTCACCGCGACCGTCGACCAAAGCCTGCAGCACCATCGAGGGCACGTCGTCCTCGTCGTCGACGGGGTCTCGCCCGTCGTCTGCGTCATCGACGTGGGTCTCTTCATTCTCCCAGTCGAGTTCTTCGACGAGGTCGTGCCCGGTTGCCGGCGGCATCGCCACGGCCGCCTCTGCGCCGGGCGTGGGCGTGGCGGCCACCTCGGCGTCGACTTCTCCTGCGACGTCGATGGGGATGGCGGCGGCGGCCGCGCCGGCGCCCCGTCGCGAAGAAGGGGGGGTGGGCGCGTCATCGTCATCGTCATCGCCATCACCAGCCTCGTATTCGGGCGATGGCGCTGCGAGACCATAGGCGGCCGCGGCGCCAGCCTCGAAAGCATCACGGGCGGGCGCCGGCGCCCCGTCGCCCGAGGACCGCGATGCGTCTTCGTGGCGCCCCTCGGCGTTGATGTCGGCGTGCATGGCGACACTGCCGCCAGATTCGACACTGCGGCTAGATTCGACACTGCCGCTAGACTCAATACTTCGGCCCCTCGCAATGTCCTCGAACCCGACGATGCCCGTGATCCGGGGCCCGCCCCCCGTGGCCAAGTCGATGAGGGCCTGCCGTTCGGTCCCCCCCGCCGCGTTGAGGACCGGGCGGATGGTCGGGAGCGAGAAGTTCTTCGGGTCGTTCGACACGCGCTCGACGCGGGCCACGCCGCCCGACGCGAGGGAGACCAAGGTTCCGGTGGGGAAGAGCCCCAAGGCGCCCATCAGCAGCCGCACCGCGGTTTGGTTGGTCTCGTCGTCCCGTGCGGCGTGCCACAGGGCACGGACGGCATCATCGGCGTCATGCTGCTCTTCCGGGTCTGCGATCAGCTCGTTGAAACGCCGAGCCACGGCGACGATGTTCGCCTCCAGGGTCGGTGCCCGAGCGCCTTCGTAGACGGCGCCGAGCACGTCACGCCGAGCCAGGTGGATCGCCTCGTAGATCAAGACCGTGGTCGTCTTCGAAACGGCGCTCATGCCGCCGAGGGCGGTGGTGACGACGGCGGTGGCCGCGGGGAGTTCAGGGATCTGGTCGTCGATCAAGGTGGGCAGGTTGAGCCCGACCTGATCTTCGCCGAGCGGACCGGTTCCGAAGACGCGGGGCACCCCGACGTCGTAGAGAAGACATGCGAGCGCGAGCCGGGACAACAGCCGCTTGTCGTCCGTGATTTGACGCGCCATCCCGAGCGCGATCATCGCGGTGTTGACGGCACGCCCCGCGTGCTCGTGACGCGCGTTGTAGAGGGCCATCGTGCCGAGAAATGCCGGCGACTGCACCGCGCCGAGGTCGGAGAATTGCTGGGCGATGCGCCGAACCCGATTGGGAAGGGTCTCGAGGCCGGCCGGCAGCGCCTGGAGAAAGCGGCGCATGACCACGATGCTCGTCGCGTAGGTGCGGACGATCCGCTCCTCGGGGGTGAGCTGGTCGTCCTGTTTTCCGGGCCTACGGCCTGGAGGTACCCCCTTCTTGAGCCGAATCCGGCGGTAGCGCTGCGCACGGAGATCGAGGCCGGTCCGGCGAATCGCTTGCGCGACGTGCTCTTGAAAGACCGCGAGTTCTTCGGTGCTCACGTCGAACCCGACCGTGACTTCATCGATGCCGAACCGAGCGAGGATCTTTCCGAGTTCGAGTGCGGCCTCGTAGACGCCCCGCCCGGCCCGGAGCAAACGACCGCACACGAACACCGAGGTCTCGGTGAAAAACAGCTTGGGGTTGCGACCCGTGCGGCGGCCGTAGCCGAGGACGGCCCGCTGGGTGAGGGCGATCTGTCGCGTCTGAGCTTCGTTCTCCGTGGTGTACAGCGTCGATTGCTTCACCAGCCGGTGCACGCCGAGGACGACCGCCGCCGCGAGCTGGGATTCGTTGACTCGGGCCTGGCCGCCGGTCTGGCGGGGCAGCGCCTGGGCCCCCCCCCCGGTCTCCTTCGTCGGCGACGCGGCGGTGCCGGTGACGGGAGGGCTCACGACGCTTCACCCCCTCGGGCCGAAGTCAGCCGGTGCTTGATGTTCTCGATCGCAAGCGCAGCGGCCCCGCGGAGGGATTGGCCATTCCACGGACGCCTACGCGCCGCGTTCTCCAGCGCTTCGAGCGGCGCCGCGCTGCTCGCGTGACGGCCGAGGGCGTCCGCGGCGATCGCCCGCAGCTGATCGAGTTTCTCGTCGACGAGCATGCCGTGCTGGTCGACGAGATGGATGGCGAGCGCCTCGGCGCGGGCCGCGTTGAGCGTGTAGAGCACCGCGAACATTTGCTCCTGCTCTTCGGGGAGGCGGTCGGCGAAGGCAGCAGATTCGATGACCCGAACCAAGCCCGGCCCGGAGCTTCGAACCTGGTGGCGCAGCATCGTGGTGAGCGAAGCGGTCCGTAGCGCGGGGTCCGGGCTCGAGAGGAGCCGCACGAGTTGCTTGCCGAGCTCCTCCGGGGACGGGGCGAGGAGGGCGGTCGCCTCACACTTGAGGGCGGGGTTGGCACTCGTCAGGAGGGGTTTGAGGAGCGCGACGGCACCTTCCCCGCCTTCGGCGGTGACCGCCGCGAGCATGCGCGCCGCGAGTTTGGGCTCGAGACCATCGAGCCGCTGGACCACCGCTTGGTGATGGTGGGCGAGATGTCGCTCGACGTAGCCGAGCAGTTGATCGTAGAGCCGTTCGTGGGTGGCGCGGTCGAGGCGGTTCACGCACTCGAGCAGCCTCGGGACATGACCGGGCCCGAGATGCGTCAACGCGAGATCGAGGAGGGCGCCGAGTTCCTCTCGTTGGTCAGGAGGCATGTTGTCGCGGGCGGCGAGCCGAATGACCTCGTCGAGACCGCGCTCGGTGAACAAGGCTTCGGTGATCACCACCGCGTCGACGCGCCACCGTTGCGCTTCTCGATGGTTCTTTTGTCGCTGCAGTAGGGTCCGGTGCACCTCCATCAATTCGCGGTAGTGGGCCTTCTTGATGAGGATCCAGCCGTGATGGCCGAGCGGCTCGGCGAAGGACGCGAGTTCCTGTCGGCTGCAGGCGTCGACGAAGGCGTCGACGGCGAGGTCGAGAAATCGCTCGCGCCAACGCTCGGGGGCCACGGAGACCTGAGTCCCGAGTGCAGCGCGCGTCGCCGGATCGAGTTGGAGGGCGGCCGAGGCATCGGCGGCCGCGGCGAAGCCGCCCCGGTCGGTCGCCATCGCCATCGCCGCTGCCTCCGCGAGGTCCTCGCGGGCCATCTCCTCGAGTTCGTCCGCCTCGTGGAAGAATCGAAGCTGCTCGGCGGCGTCGGCCTCCGTGAGGTCATCGCGCAATTGGCACTTGATGTGTTTGAAGCGCGCCTCCCACAACGCGGCCGCGATGTCGCTGTCCTCGTCGAGCCCCGAGTCGAGCAAGATGGCGCTGAGAAATGCGCTCATCTCCGCCTCCTGGACCCCGGGCGAAAACACGACTTCTTCGAGTCCGGCCACCGAGAGGTTGTACGGAACGATGTCGGCGGGGGGGACGGGCTCCCAAGCCGTCGCTGCACCGTGGGTAAAGCAAAAGGGATGCACTTTGAACCGCATCCGCTCGGGGTCTTCGCGCAGCGCCTCGGCCATCGTGCGGTGAAGCATCTTCAACCGCTGTTGCCCCTCCGGATGGTCCAGCCCGTACTGCTTCATCGTCTGAAGCGAACGCTCCAACCGCTCGAAGAAGTCGACGAGGCGCTCGGGCGCCTCCGCGACGGCGCCCCGTGCTCCGGCCGCGTCGCGCCCCGACGCCGTGGCGCGCGCGGGAGCCGGGCCCTGGAGCGATACGGGGGTTCCGCGGGGGGGCATGGCGCCCTCGAGGGCGGCGGGCGTGGGCGGGGCATACTGGGCGCTCGACAACCCCCCCGCCGGAGTGCCGACGGCGCCGATACCGCCCGGCTCGGCTCCCGGGGGACCCGGCGGGGCCTCCGACGGGAGCGCCTCGGAGCCGAAGGCGGGCGTGGGGGATGCGACCCCCGTCGCCCGTCCCGCGCGCCGCGCCACCGGGGCGGCGCCGACGGTGGGGTCCGAGGCGCGGTCCACCCGCGGGGGAGGCGGTGCCGTCGACAGGTTGGCCGGGGTCGGGGCGCCGAGCCCGTGGAGGAGCTGCACGCATGCGTCCCGCATCTCGGCGGCGGTGCTGAAGCGTTTGCGCCGGTCCCACTGGAGGGCGCGGTCGACCAACGCGATGAGGTTGATGTCGAGGTCTGGAGCGGCCCGGGCCAGCGACGGCGCCGGTTGGGTGGCGGCCATGATGAACGCCAGATTGTCGCTGCGACCGTGGTGGAGTCGCTTGCCGCTGATCACCGCGTAGAGCGTCGCGCCGACGGAAAAGATGTCGGAGCGACCGTCGAGTTGATCGCTCTTGCCCTGGGCTTGCTCGGGCGACATGAAGGACGGGGTCCCGAGCGCCGTACCCGCACGCGTCATCGCCTCGCCGGCTTCGCGCAGCTGGGCCACGCCGAAGTCGAGGAGCTTGGCCTGCATCGGTTCGACGATGAAGATGTTGGCGGGCTTCAGATCCCGGTGGATGATCTTTTGCTCGTGAAAGGGGATCAGGCAGTCGAGGATTTGAGCTGCGATCGACAGTGCCTCGGCGGGGGGCACCTTTCGCTTTCGGCGCTTCCAGAGCTGTTGCAGCGTCTCGCCCTCGAGGAGCTCCATCACCAGGAAGGGCTCCCCGAGGTCGGTCTCGTCGTCGTCGAGGATCCGCACCACCCCGGGGTGGTCGACCTTGTTGGCGACGTATCCCTCCCGCAGAAAGCGGCGCTTGACCCCTTCCTCGCGCGCGAACTCGGCGTGCATCACCTTGATCGCGACCCGCGAGCCGTTGCGGTGACGGGCCGCGTACACCGTCGCCATGCCCCCGACCCCGAGCAGCGACTCGAGGTGGTACTTGCGACGAATCCACTGACCCAAGCGCTCGCCCGCTTTTTTTCGCACCTCGGAGGGGCCGCCGCCTCCGGTCTGATGCGACGAGGACGAAGCGGCGCTCTGGTCGCTGGACGGCGACGTAGAGGAGGAAGGTTGGGACCGCGGGGTCGTCACGTACGGCAGGGCTGGGGTTCGCGAGGGGGGCGCATCGCAAACGCCTCTCCCCGGTCGCACGAGCGTATCACTGCTTCGCGAGATATGCGCAACGAGCCGCGCCGAGATGAACACCCACGCCCGTGTTCGAGGGCACCGACTGGTTCCAAGATGCGGTCGTCTTCGGCGCGCCCGTAAAGATGTCGACGTGGCGGCCGACCACCTTCAGTCCTCGGTCCTCCGCGATGAAGCAGCCGTCGTGCGGCGTACCGTCCGGCCGCCTCAGCCCGTGGTACGCCGGGATGTAGAGGGCCGTCCCCAGAGGCACCACTCCGGGGTCCACCGCGACGCTCCGGAGGGGCGTGATCGCGGTCCCTCGGGCGCCCCGCCCGTGGGGGAAGGCTTTGGGGTCCAGCTTCTCGAAGCAGATCTTTTGCCCCGTGCGCGGGCACACGGAGGCACAGGGGCAGTCTCGTTTCGCAAAGCTCACGGTCGCCCCGCTGGCAATCCGGCCGCTGCCCTGCACGCAGAGCTGGTCGTGAAACGTCCGAACGACCTCCGCGATGGGCTCGCACGCCGCGTCGAAGACCGTGGTGCGGGGGACGGACGCGTCGGCGTCGGCTGGCTCCTCCGGGAAGTCGTAGTAAGTGTTTCGAAAGGGCGTGCCCGTCGCCCCGGTCACGCGGCTCGTCGCGTCGAGGCGGGGGAGGGCGCCGCGCGGACGAGGCACGAGGTCGACGGGGGCAGGCGTGGTCGCGGCGGCCCGCGACGGCGATGACGACGCCTGGTCGTCCTTCGATCGCTCGGCCGTCGGGTCGTCGTCGCCCCACCACACCGGCTCCTCGCGCCCCCCGTCGCGGACCCAGGCCGAGCCCCCGCACCCCGCCAAGAGGAGCGCCACGGACGCCAGCGCGGCCGGCACCGCCCGGGGGATGCGCACCGTGAAGGTGGTCCCGCTGCCTTCGGCGGTATCGACCTCCAGCCGAAATCCGTGGGCATCGGTCACCTGTTTTACGACCGCGAGACCGATGCCCACGCCGTGGGACCGCGTCGTGTAGAACGCCTCGAAGATGAGGTCGCGCTTGCTCGAGGGGATCCCCGAGCCCTCGTCAGCGACGGTCAACGTGACGTCGCGCGGGGGCGAAACGTCCGCGGGGGAGGGCGGTTCGATGGTGATCACGATTTCGTGTCCGGCATCACTGGCCTGAATGGCGTTGCGTACGAGATTCCATAAGAGCTGACGCATCTGGGCGGCGTCGGCGACGATTTCCAGCGAGGGAGGGCCCTGGTAGCGGATCGTGAGGTCGCGTCCGGCGACGGCACCTTCCGCCAGCTCGACGACCGACTGGGCGAGGTCCGCCAGGTCGATGGGCCGGCGCTCGGGGGCGCGAGGCCGGCCGAGGTGCAGCATGTCGGTCACCAGGTCGTTGAGCCGGGTCGTCTCGCGCTCGACGATGGCGCACAACCGACGGTCCTCTTCGTCGAGGTTCGGACCGGTCCGCAACAGCTCCACCGAACCGCGGATCGAACCGAGAGGGTTTCGGATCTCGTGGGCGAGCGCCGCGGCGAGGCGGCCGAGGGCGGCGAGCTGCTCGTTTTCCTCGGCGCGCTTGGTCACCGCCTCGAGCCGTCCCCCGAAGATGTTCAGCCGCTCGGCCAGATAGGCGGCCAACGCCCCGACCAAGGCGTTGGCCATGACGGCGCTCACGGCGGGAAAGAGCATCGGGCCCACGTCGACGACGTACGCCTCCGCCGCTTGGTCGGTGGGCACGGGCAGCCAACCCTGGACAAACCCCGTGCACATGGCGAGGTAGCAGGCGATCCCGGTCGTGAGGGAGACCCACACGCCCCGGGGGCCGAGCACGATCGCGCCCGAGACGCTGGTGAGTCCGTAGAGCGACGTGAGGCCGCTCGTGGCCCCCCCGGTCAGGTAGACGAGGACCGTCCAGAGCGCCTGGTCGGTGACCAACTGAAGGGCGGCGAGTCGGCGTAACGATCGACCGCTCCGGAGTCCGGCGGCATAGACCGCGGTCAGCAGGAAGAGGAGCCCCACCGTCGCGAGCGCGAGGGCGTTGGACGTCCCGTCCGCCGGGGCGCGGCGAAAGTAAAAGAGCTCGATGACGACCAGGAGCGCCAGGGCGACGGTGAGCCGAACGACGGCGAGGGCGGCGAGCCGTCGTCCCAGAGGCGCGTCGACCCCGGTGGGGAGGCCGAGCTGCACCGCTACTCCGCCTGGATGTTGCCGGCGAGACTGAAGATCGGGAGGTACATCGACACCAAGACGACCCCCACCACCCCGCCCACCATCACCATCATGATGGGCTCGATGAGCGACGTGAGGGCGGCCACGGCGACGTCGGTCTCGTCCTCGTAAAAGTCCGCGACTTTGTTGAGCATGGTGTCGAGGGCGCCGGTCTGTTCGCCGACCCCGACCATCTGCACCACCATGCCCGGGAACACGTTCACCTCACCGAGCGGCTCGGCGAGGTTGCGACCCTCGCTGATGCGGTCGCGCGCGTAGAGCAAGCCCTCTTCGACGATCACGTTGCCTGAGGCCTTCGCCACGATGTTCATCGAGTCGATGATGGGCACCCCCGAAGCGAGCAGGGTGCCCATGGTGCGGGAGAATCGGGCGACCACGATCTTCTGCATGACCGGCCCGAGGACCGGTAGCTTCAGGATCAGCTGGTGGACGAACCGCTTGCCCCGGGGGCGGCGGTAGAACTGCACCGCGCCGAACGCGAGCAGGATGCTCGCGGGAATGGTGATCGGAAGGGCGGAGACGAATCCGTTGGAGATGGCGATGACGATCTGCGTGAGCTTGGGCAGCTCACCCTTACCCCCGAACTCGGCGAACATGCTCTCGAAGGCGGGGATCACGAACGTCATCAGCACCACCATGACGACGACCATGATCACGATGACGGCGATGGGATAAGCGAGCGCCCCTTTCACCTGGCGCCGGAGCTTGACGTTCTTTTCGATGTACACGGCCAGCCGCTGCAGGATCGTGTCGAGGATCCCGCCTACCTCACCTGCGTTGACGAGGTTCACGAACAGCTCGTCGAAGATCTTGGGGTGACGGCGGAGCGCATCGCTGAAGGTTGCGCCTTGCTCGACGGTCGACTTGATGTCGAGCAACGCCGCCTTCAGCACCGGGTTGGACTCCTGGCTCGAGAGAATGTCGAGGCACTGCACGAGGGGGAGGCCCGCGTCGATCATCGTGGCGAATTGGCGCACGAACTTGACCAACTCTTTGGGGTCGACCCCGGAGCCGAAGCCGAAGCTGAGACGCTTGCTGACCCGCTGAGGGTTGAGTTGCTGGGCCCGAAGCCGGCGCTCGACGGCCGCCTTGGTGTCGGCCACCATCACGCCCTTTTGCGTATCCCCGGTAGGTCCCCGCGCGACCCAGGCGAACTCAGCCATCGAAGCGAAGGATAGGAGGTGGTGGTGGCCGTGGTCAAAGATGACGCGAGGCCCCAACCCGGCCGTCGGTCGATGCCACCGATAGGAGCTCGGGAATTGGCGCGGGGAATAGAGTAGGGAGACGTATGGCGAGGGAGTCTGAGGATTGCGACCTCTCCGCGGTGGCCGAACTCGCCGTCACGGGATACGAGGCCGCCCCCGGCGCAACGGTGGGGATGGCGTGGCGCGAGGCGCGGGGCTGGCGGTACGGATTTGGCGCGGCGGGAAAACGCTGGACGGAACCGCCACCGCCCTCGGGAGACCGCGCCGCGGCGGCGGCATCAGCAGCAGCACCCCCCGTGCGGGACTCGGACTGGTTCGACCTCGCGTCGCTGACCAAACCCGTGGTGGCGCTCACCTTGGCCCGCCTGCATCGCTTCGGGCTCGTCGACCGATACGCGCCCCTCGCCACGTGGCTCCCCGCGCTCCGAGCCACCCCCTCGGGCGAGGTGTCGCTCGATCTGTTGACCGCACATCGGGCGGGTTTGGAGGCCCACCGGCATTTCTACGACCCGCGCCCCGATGCGGCGCCACGGCCCCGCGACGCGATTCTCCGGGAAGCGGCGACGGCCCGCCGAACGGAATGCACGTCCCCATCGATCCCGGACGTCGGGTTTCCTCCGGTCTACAGCGACCTCGGGTACATCTTGGTCGGCGCCGCCCTCGAGGCGGCCACCGGGCTCGCGCTCGATGCCCTGATCGCCCGCGAGGTGACGGCGCACCTGGCCTTCGGTCATCCGGAGGGCGCGGCGCGGTCGTTGGGCAGCGCCCGGCAACTCGTGCGTCGCGGTGAGGGCGACGACGAAGCGCGTGCCGCATTCATCCCCACCGAGCGCTCCCCGTGGCGGGGAGGGATTCTCCAGGGTCAGGTTCACGACAATAACGCGTGGACGGTGGCGGGATACGGGACGGCGGGACATGCGGGTCTGTTCGGCGACGTGAGGGCGGTGGTGGCGCTCGGATGCGCGGTGCTCGACGGATGGGCGCAGCGTGACCCGGGTTGGCTGCGACGCGCCGACCTCGTGCCGCTCATCGACGCGCGGCCGGGTGGAAGTCACGCCGCCGGATTCGACCATCGCTCGGGGGCACATCCGACGAGCGGTTCGGCTTTTGGGCCCGAGACCTTCGGTCACCTCGGCTACACCGGCACGAGCCTCTGGCTGGACCCGGAGGCGCAGCGCGTCGGGGTCCTTCTGAGCAACCGCGTACATCCGACGGCCGACGATCCGTCGGCGATCCGGGCGGCGCGACCGGCCGTCTACGACGCGATGGTCACGGCCGTCGCCACGACGCGGTAGCGCGAGCGGCCCCTTCAGAGGTCGTGGTCGGCTCGGATCTCGGCGGCCCGTGCGGCGGGCTCGGGGTGGGTGCTGATCCAGGCGGGAATGGGTTGCGGACCCAGGCTCTCTAGGAAACGAGCCAGGCCCTCCGGGTCGTGGCCCGTCCGGTCGAGCAGCGCCACCCCGAACGCATCCGCTTCGGATTCCATGTCCCGGCTGTGGGCGAGGCGGTCGAGCTCGGAGGCGCCGGCGGTCAGCGTCAACACCAGACCGTCGACTTCGCCTACGAGCGCCGCGAGGGTCACGCCGAAGGCGGCCCGACGTGCGAGTCCGCGCATGCCGTGGCGCGCGACGGCGTGACCGAGCTCGTGGGCGAGCACGCCGCGGAGCATGGCGTCGTCGGCGCGCTCGAGCAGTCCCGTGAGCACAAACACTTCTCCGCCCGGCAGGGCGAACGCGTTGGGGGTCTCGTCGACGACGACCGTGACGCGCGGGGCCCCGAGGCGGGCCCGCTCGTCCGCCGACAAGGCATCGACGAGCTCCAAGAAAATCCGCTGCACGCGGGCTTCGGCGTCGGCGGGGGGAGACCCTGCGGCCGCGTACTGGGCGCGAAATTGTTCCGCGCCCGCCGCGCCGACCTGAGCGTCGGCTTCGGCAGGGATGAAGTCCACGGCGCGCTCGGCGGTCCACCCGAGGCAACTCCGGCCTCCGAAGGCGGCCAGCGCCAGCCCGACGACCACCACCCCGACTTCGATGGCGGTGCGTCTGCCGCTCTGTCGAAAGCCGCCCTGTCGAGAGCCCGTCTGCGCGGCGTCGCTTGCTGTCGTCATGCGGCCGTCATAGCACCTCGCCCTGCCACGACCGGGCGCCCCACGGGCGGCGCCGGCGGCGCACGAGACGCAGCATGCCGCAACACCTAGTCAAGTACGAGCCGACCTTTTCTCTGCTCGAAGTCAATCTGGCCCCGGGCGAGGTCTTGGTCGCAGAGGCGGGGTCGATGGTGGCCCGCGCGAGCACGCTCGAGATGGACGTGAAGCTCAACGCGGGGCGAAACCCCGGCTTCTTCGGGAAGCTGAAGGCGTTGGTGATCGCCCTTCTCCGCAAGGTGGTCGGAGGCGAGACCTTCTTTGTGAACCACTTTCACGGGGGCCAGGGCGGTTGGGTGTGGCTGGCGCCGGCCCTGAGCGGCGGCGTCCGCCACATCCCCCTCCAACCGGGTCAGACCATGCTCTTCAGCACGGGCGCGTTCCTCGCGAGCGCGGGGGCCGTCGACCTCAAGCTTCGGTTCGGCGGACTCCGTGCGCTGCTGGCCCGCGAGGGGGCGTTTTTTCTCGAAGCCTCGGGCCAGGGCGACCTCTGGGTCACGAGCTACGGCGCGATCGACGAGATTTACTGCAACGGGACCTACGTCGTCGACAACGGCCACATCGTGGGATTCGACCAAAGCCTCGACTTCAACATCCGGACCCCTGGCGGGGGCGCGATGGGGTTTTTCGGGTCGGGCGAGGGCTTGGTGTGCGAGTTCTCCGGCCAGGGTCGCATTCTCATCCAGTCTCGCAATCTCGGGGCGCTCGTGGGATGGCTGACGCGGCTGATGCCCTAACCCCGCGTCTCGCGCGCCCGCGGTTTGGCGCGAGGTGGCGCGGGCAACCAGGGAAGGACGAGGACCGCAGGGTCGCAGACAGCAGGGTCGAAGAAGACAGCGTCGAAGAAGACGGAGAAGCGGCGAGATGCAGGTGAACGTTCTTTACCGGCCGTCACAGACGGTGGCCCAGGTGTGGCTTCAACCGCAGGAGTCCATCATGGCGGAGTCGGGCGCGATGATGGGGATGTCGATGAACGTCGACATGCAAACCCAGGCCGGTGGCGTGATGAAGGGGCTCAAGCGGTTGTTCGGCGGGGAGTCCTTTTTCCGCAACACGTTCACCGCTCAGGGCGGGCAAGGAGAGGTGTTGCTGACGACGCCCCTCTGCGGCGACATGGCGGTCCTCGAGGTCGGCGCCCGCCAGTGGCAGATCAGCAACAGCTCCTTCATCGCCTCCAGCGTCACCGTCGACGTGTCGACCCAGGCGAGCGGCCGCGGTTTCTTCTCGGGCGCAGGATTGTTCATCCTCGGAACCCAGGGACAGGGCCAACTGCTGGTGGGCTCGTTCGGCGCCATCGAAGCCGTGAACGTCAACGGGGAGCTGATCATCGACACGGGGCACCTCGTGTGCTGGGACGCGAACCTCCAGTATACGGTCGGCAAGTCGAGCAACGCGGGGTGGATCGCGTCTTATCTGAGCGGCGAAGGGCTCGTCTGCCACTTTCGGGGCCAGGGCCAGGTCTACGTTCAGACCCGCAACGCGCAAGAGTACGGGAGCACGGTCGGGCGCCTCCTGCCCCCCGTTCAGAGGTGAGGAGTCCCTGACACCATGCACGCAGAGGTCAAACACAACCCGGACTTCGCCGCGGTCCAGATCCAGTTTCACCAGCCCGGCGAGCAGGTCGTCGCGGAGGCGGGCGCCATGGTGGCGCGCGATACGGCGGTCCAGATGGAGACGAACATGCGCGGGGGCCTCGGCAGCGCCCTGAAGCGTAAGCTCCTCGGCGGCGAGAGCCTGTTCCAGAACACGTTCACGTGCACCCAACCGGGGCAGACGATCTGGATTGCGCCGGCGCCAGAGGGCGCGATCACCCAAATCGACCTCCAACCCGGGCAGGAGCTCTATCTGCAGTCCGGCGCGTACCTCGCATCGTCGTCTGGGGTCCAGCTCGACACCAAATGGCAAGGGGCCAAGGGCTTCTTCAGCGGCGAGGGGCTCTTTCTTCTGCGCGCGTACGGCCAGGGGAGCCTTTGGTTCTCGAGCTACGGCGGCATTCACGTGGTCGACATCGGTCAGCAGTACCCGGGCTACATCTGCGACACCTCGCACATGGTCGCCTTCACCCAAGGCCTCAGTTACAACATCGACAAGGTGGGAGGCCTCAAGAGCTTGTTTCTCAGCGGCGAGGGGCTGGTGTGCCGGTTTGGAGGTCAGGGCCGGCTCTGGATGCAGACGCGCAACCCCGGCGCGCTCGCGAGCTTCCTCCAGCCGTTCCGCACCGTCCAGCGCAGCGGTTGATTTCGGCCGCCGTTCGCCGAGACAGACCTCCGATGCCGCGGCGCCGTCGGAATGCCGGGGGGAGCACCGGGCGCCCACCGGTTGTGGTACACCTGGGGGCGGAGGCGCCTCGAGCGGGGCACTCCGGAGCCGACGATGGCACCGACCCCCAAGTGGCAGCTGGCGATCGAGGATGACGAAGGTCACACCACGACGCTCGATCTGAGCCAGGGCGAGTACACGGTCGGACGCGGGGAGGACAACGACGTCCGCCTGACGGAGCGAAACATCTCGCGGCGCCACGCGACCTTCAGGCGCAGCTCGCGGGGCTGGCAGGTGGTCGACCACGGGAGCTTCAACGGCACGTTCTTGAACGGTGAGCGCCTCGAGGTCGAGGCGGCGTTTCCGATCGAGCCGGGCAGCATCGTCAACCTCGGCGACTATCGCATCGAGCTGCTCGACGCGGCGGTGGTGGTGGCCGAGCCCGAGCCGGCGCGGGAACGGCGTCCGGATCGCCTCGTGGTGGTCATCGGTCCGCAACCCGGGGTCGAGTTTTCCCTCATCGGGGAGCGCCTCACCGTGGGTCGGGCCGAAGACGCGGCCATTTCGATCAACCACGCTTCCGTGAGTCGGCATCATGCCGACATCGCGGCGCTCGGACACGGCCGGTGGGAGGTCATCGACCAGGGGAGCAGCAACGGGATTCGCATCAACGGCGTCGAGTTGCGGCGGGGCATCATCGAGCCGGGCGATGCCCTCGAGCTCGGCGACGTCCGCCTTCGCTTCGTCGCGGCGGGGAAACACTTCCGCCCCGTAATCGACTTGAGCCAACAGCTCCCCGCGCTTCCCTTCGAAGGCATGACCACGGGGGGGTCGAACCGCCCCATCGCGTCGACCGCCGGCGTGTCGGGCCGCAACGTCACCACCATCGCTGCGGTCGTGGCCCTCGTTGCGGTCCTCGTGGCGGTGGGCTTCGTGGTGATGACGGGAGGCACGACGGTCGATCCCGCCGCCTCCACCACCGGCATGGCCCAATCGGAGGACGAAGCGCGTCAGTACCTCGACCGCGCCCAAGCCGAGGCCGACCGCGGCGACCTCGCGGGGGCGCACGCGATCCTGAAGAAGATCCCCGAGAGTTCTCCCGTTCGCGACGACCCGGCCTACGGGGCCCTCGAAGACCGCTGGGCCGACGACGTCTTCGAGCGCGCCGCGGCGGAGAAAGACGTCGAGGCCAAACGTGCGCTCTATCTCTCGGTGGCCGACGCGACGACGGTCAACGCCGAGAAGCGACAACTCGCCGCCGATAAGGCGTTTGAGCTCGCCTCGCCGGCTGAGAAGAAGAAGCTTCGCCCCAACTACAAGCCCGTCCCCAACGCGGGCGCGGCGCCGAGGTATCGCCCTCGTCCGGACCCGGGCGACATCTACGACGACCCGTCGCCGACGAAACCCGCTGCTCCGCCGAAAAGTGATCCGATCCCGCCAAAGTTCAACCAAGCTTCGGCCAAGCCTGGCCTCTTGGCGAAGATGAACGGCGGAACGGCCAGCATCGCCGAACTCAGGATGCTCAAGGGCATTTGCATGAACGACGGGGATCGCGCCTGCCGTGACGCGGCCGTGGCCCAAATCGCGGCCAAGAAGAAGAAGGAACAGAAGTAGACCGTTCGCGCCGCGCGACGTGACGCCAGAGGGGCTACGTCGCGGCCGACGACGGTGCGCCTTCGGCGGCGCGTGGCCCGGGCGGGAGGCTCGCGGCCATGAGGCAGAGCCACGGGGTGGCGACGAGGTGGTAGCGGTCCTCTCCGAAAAAGACGGCGTGCACCACCACCAGGGAAGCGACGATGAGCGCGCTGAACACCAAGGTCGGTCGCCGTCGCCACAGCGTGGGCCATCGCACCGCGACCGCCGCGACCATCATCAGGGCGAGCGGCCAAAAGGGGAACGGCGGCGTCCACGCCGCGTACCAGGCGTAGAGGGCGACCAAGAGCGGTGCGAGCAGGCTCTGGGGCCGACGGCGAGACGGGCGGGGCAGGGCCGCGAGCGTCGCCATGGTGAGCAACAGACGGTGGGACCAGCTGAGCAGACCCCGCGCCCAGCGGGATCGCTCGGGGGACCACCGTCCAGGCGCCGCGGTGCCGAGGTAGCCCACGGGAAACGACTCGTGGTCGAAGGTGAAGCCGAGCTTCTTGGGCATGAGGCGTACCCAACGCACGGGGTCTTCCCGGATCCAACCGCGTCCCCGCTCGACCCAACACCGGTCTTGTTGGACCTGTCCGGTGACGATGTGACAGCCGTCGCCCGACCGCAGGGTCTCGAAGCGTCCGGTCGCCCGCGGGAAGGCGCCGATGGCGAGGTTCCACCCCCCGTTGGTGGAGACGAACGCGCAGCCGTCCATGACCAGGCAATTTCGCACCGTCCAGGGCGAGACCACCAGCAGTGCCGCCGCCGTGCTGACCACCCCCGCGAAGACTTGCCGCCGCACCGGGCGCGCCCGGAACCACACGCCCGAAAACGGCGCGAGCAGGATCGATTGCGGTCGGACCAGGGTGGCGAGCCCGAACAGCACGCCCGCGGGCAACGCGCGCCATCCGTCCGCCCGCCACGATCGCGTGGGGTCGCGCTCCCCTGTCGCTCCGGCCCGGGCGGCGGCGAGGGCAGCGGCGATGATGAGCGCGGCCGACAGCGGCTCGGTCATGTGAAGCCCGGCGTACAAGACGAGTCCGGGGTAGGCCGCGACCAGTCCCCCCGCGATGCGCGCCCGGGTCTCAGAGAGAAATCGCCGACCGAGGGCGTAGACGGCCACGGCCAGCCATGCCCCCACGACCGCGCCTGCGACCTTGCCGACCGCGGGGGCGCTGCCGAACAGCGCGTAGGCCGCGCCCAGAAACGCGGAGTATCCGACGGGGTAGTGGCACCACGGGTTCCCGTTTTCGCCCACGTAGCCGCGCCCGGCGGCGATGCTCTGTGCCCCGATGTCGTAATAAAAGCCATCCCACACCGGCTCGGGGGCCCACCCCGATCCGAGGGCGACCCAGAGCCGAGGGGCGAGCGCGATCGCGAACAAGGCGAGCGCGAAGCGGCGTCGTCGTCGTCGTATTGTGCCCTCCCGCAGGTCTCCCTCGCTCAAGGATCGGCCTCGGACGGGCGGGCGGCGCGGTACCGCTTCAGGTAGCTCTTGGTGACCTGAGCGGGATCGAGGTGCAGGGCCTTCGCCACTTGTTGGAGAAAGCCGCGCACGTAGACGAGGGCGGGCAGGGTGCTCATCTTCTCTTCTTCGAGGGCCCGCAGGTGCATCGGGGATATTTTGGTGGTGTTCGCGACGTCGTGGATGTCGAGACCGCGTGCCTCTCGGGCGCGCTTGAGAAGGGGGCCGGTGAACTGCGTGTCCCCGGTGATCTCGCGCGCGAGTTCAGCTTGGAGCACCGCCAACTCCGCTTCGGTCGCCGTCGGCCCCCGTTGCGGCTGCGGCGCGTGGGGTTCGTCGTCGGGAAAAACGGAGAGGTCGTAGGCCCGCCGCCGCGACGGGTCGAGCAGCGTGTCGTACGCTTCGGTCATGAGGGCCTGCTCGCGGCGCATGGTCTCTTCGTCGACGATCGAAACCACCGGCAGGCTGTCGTCGCGAAAGATCGAGCGCTGCAGTTTGTACGCCCGACGGATCTCGTCGTCGCTCGCGCTGCGGTCGACGCCGAGCACTTGGTAGAGCGTCAACGGGGCGTTGAGCCCCTTGGCGTCGACCAGGGGTTCGTCGTCGTGGTGGCGACGCGGCTGCGCGAGCAGCGCGAGGATTCGCCGGGCCACCCGCTCGATGTTGCGCGAGGCCTTGCTCGTCGGCGCATCGATGAGCAGCGGCCGCCGGCGGCGCGCGGTCAACCACGCCGCGTCGTCCTGCTCGACGTAGCCGAGGTAGTCGAGGCTAATGCCCAAGTAGCGCTCCGCGAGCGAGACCATGGCCGGGCCGAGGTCGAGGTCTTGGCGCAAACGCGTCTTGCCGACGACGAGGCGCGGTCGGAGGCGCTGCAGTTGGTGGGCGGCGAGGTTGGCGACGTGTTGGTCGAACCGGGCGATCTCGCTGACGAGGGCCCGAGGGGTGGGGAGCGGGGGCAATTGCGCGAGGGCCTTGTCGACGATGCGCAGCCGGTGGCGCTCGCGCATGAGGGTGCGGCGGAGACGGCGCGCGAACAGCGCCCGACAGAATCGGTAGGTCGCGTCGATGGCCGGGGGCTCGGGCGCCGTCACGCAGATGCTGAGGCCCGCCTCGACGAAGGCGTCGAGCGCGGCGGGAACGGTGGAGGTGCCGAGGTGAATGACGACGTAGTCCGCGTCGTGATCGTCGAGCTGGGCCATCCAGTGGGAGGCGCGCGTCGTGCGGCGCGGCGTCATCCGCCACGGGTCGTACGCGGCGGGGACCAACCTGAGCCCCGGCACGCTCGTCGCGACCGACGGAGCCGTCTGGTCGCGGATCGCGCGCCGGTGAGCCAGCGGCGGGTGGTCGAGCCCGAGCATCGTGTGGGCGTTGGAACCGTTCGGATCCGCGTCGAACAGGATCACGTTGCGCCCGAGCTGCGCGAGGTACACCGACAGGTTGACGCTCATCAGCGTCTTGCCGACGCCGCCCCGGCCTCCCCCCACGGCGACGACGTGCCGGTTCCGGATCGGGCCCGCCCCGTTGTCCCGCGACACACTCACCCCGACCTCGTACCGAGGGTCGTCCGCAAATGCCAGTCGCACCCCGGTGGCTGGGGTTGGCCCGGCTCCCGGCCTGGATTACGCCCTGACGGTGGCTGAGCTGAGGCCGTTCGCGGCGTACCGACCCCCGTCCGACCTCGTGTCGCGCGTGGCGTGCCCCCCGTACGACGTCGTGTCGACGGAGCGGGCGCGGACACTCGCGGCCGGGGTGCCGGAGAGTTTTCTGCACGTCACCCGCGGCGAGATCGACCTGCCCGAGGGGGCCGATCCTCACGGTGACGCGGTGTACGCGAAGTGCCGGGAGAACCTCGACGCGATGGTGGCGCAGGGGTGGTTGGCCGCCGACGCGACGCCGCGGCTCTACGTCTACCGTCAGCGCCAGGGGCGTCACCGGCAAACCGGAGTCGTCGCGTGCGCCTCGGTGGCGGCGTACCTCGAAGGGCGCATCAAGAAGCACGAGAAAACGCGCCCCGACAAGGAAGACGACCGCACGCGCCACATCGAGGCGCTCGCGGCCCACGCCGAGCCGGTCTTTCTCACCTATCGCGCCGTCCCGGCCATCGATGAGGCGATCGGGCGGGTGACCGACCGCGACCCCGAAGTCGACTTCGAGGTCGCTGGCGAGGGGGTGCGTCACCAGGTGTGGATGGTCGAGGGGGCCGCGGCGGGGGTCCTCGAGCGCCTCTTCGACGAGCGAGTGGACGCCCTGTACGTCGCCGACGGGCATCATCGGAGCGCCGCCGCCGCGCGGGTTCACCAAGCGCATCGAGGCGACGGCCGCGCCCACGACGGATTTCTCGCCGTCGTATTCCCCCACGACCAGATGAACATCCTCGCCTACAACCGGCTCGTGAAGGACGCCGCGGGCCGTGGTCGGGACGAGCTGCTCGCGGCCCTGCGGGAGCGGCTCGACGTGGTGCGTACCGACGCTCCGCCCCCCGACGTCCATGGCGCCTTCGGCCTCTACCTCGGCGAGGATCAATGGTACCGCGCCACCGCCCTTCCGGGATCGTTCGATCCGGAAGATCCGGTCCGGTCCCTCGACGGCCAGGTCTGCCAGGACCTAATCTTGGGCCCGATTTTCGGCGTGCAGGATCCGCGGCGGGACCGACAGCTCGACTTCGTGGGCGGGGTCTACGGCGCGGAAGGGCTTCAGCGGCCGGTGGACCGGGGCGACGCCGACCTCGCGATCTACCTCCACCCGACCGAGATGGAGCAGATCATGCGCGTGAGCGACCTCGGCGCCGTGCTTCCTCCCAAGAGCACGTGGTTCGAGCCCAAGCTGCGCAGCGGGTTGTTCGTTCACCGCTTCTGAGGCGACGCCGTCGTACGGGCTCAGCCGCCCCGGCGGTAGTCGGCGGCCGCGGCCGCGATGAGCTCGGCATCGCGCGCGAGCTTGTCGACTTCGGCCACGAGCTCGCCGGTAAAGATGGTGAGTCCCCAAATCCCGTTGGCCCGACGGCGGAACGGGTAGCGGGTGCTCCGGCTGGTGGTGACCGAAGCGCGGTCGTCTTCGATGTCGACGGCGGCGATGCCCGACAGATCGCGACGGAGACGCCGCAACCACCCCCGAGCCTCCGCGAGGACGACCCAGGTCGGGGCCCCGCCGGCCACCCCGGCGAACGGGGCGTACGGCGCGAGCGCGCGGTCTTTCGCCTCGTCGGGGTAACTCTCGGTGATGATGCGACGGGCATCCTCGGCGTAGTTGGCGATGGTGAAGCACGCGTGTTGGGCGTCCTCCTCCAGATAGGCAAAACACGCTTCCGGCGCTCCGCGGCCGATGGCGGCGGCGATGCGGAGGTAGGCGCCCGAAGGCGTCGTGTCGGGCGGAAACGCGATGCACTCGCGGTAGCCGAGGGCGAGACCGCCCACGAGCGCCGCCGCCAGGATCCACCGGCGACGGCGGGGAAGGGCGAAAGGAGCGAGGACGGGCGTCGACAGCATGGCGCTGCCGTCTTAACACGCGGGCGTCATGCGGGAGGGCAAGCGGATCTGCGTGGTGGTGCCGGCGCGGGACGAGGCTCGTTTCGTCGCGCGGGTGGTCGCCACGATGCCCGCGTTCGTCGATCGGACGGTGGTGGTCGACGATGGAAGCGTCGATGACACCGGAGCGCGGGCGGCGGCGGCAGGGGCCACGGTCTTGCGGAGAGACCAGAACCACGGGGTGGGGGCGGCCATCGTCGCCGGCTATCGGCATGCGCTGTCCGACGGCGCCGACGTGGTGGCGGTCATGGCCGGCGACGCGCAGATGGACCCCGAGGACCTGGCCGCGGTGGTGCGCCCCGTGGTGCGCGGTGACGCCGATTACGTGAAGGGCGACCGCCTCCGCCACCCCGCGTGGGCCGACATGCCGCGCCTGCGCCGATGGGGGACCGCGGGGTTGGCGCACGCCACGTCATGGGTCGCCGGGGCGCGTTTCCGCGATACCCAGTGCGGCTACACGGCCATCTCCGCGGCGGCCCTTCGGCGCCTCGACTTGGCGGCGGTTTGGCGCGGCTACGGGTATCCCAATCATCTCCTCGTCGCCCTGGCGGCGGCGGACCTGTCGGTCGCCGAGGTGCCCGTACGGCCGGTCTACGGCGATGAGCAAAGCGGGCTCCGGCCCCACCACGTCGGCACCATTCTCTGGGTCGTGGCGCGGGCGCGCTGGCGCTGCCGCTGACGGGTCACCCGCGCCGGACGCAGCCCTCGGCGTAGCGCACGATGGCCGCGGCGATGTCGACCTCGGTCACCTGCTCGATCCCCTCGAGCCCGGGGGAGCTGTTGACTTCGAGCACCTGAGGGCCGTTGCGGGTGGGGAGGAGGTCGACGCCGGCCACGGCGAGCCCGAGGCGGCGCGCGGCGCGAAGGGCGACGCGCCGGATCTCGGGAGGAGGATCGATCGGGATGCCCAGGCCTCCGCGATGCAGGTTGGCGCGAAACTCGCCCCGCCGGGCCCGCCGCTCCATGCTGGCCACGACGCGACGGCCGACGACGAACAGCCGTTGGTCGCGGCCGCGCGCCTCGCGCACGAAGGCCTGAACCACCACCTCCTGACCCATCGCGAGAAGGGTTTCGACGGTCGAGATCGCGGCGTTGCGACTCTCGGCGAGGATCGTCCCGAGTCCCTGGGTCCCGGCCTGGAGCTTGACCACCACCGGAGGTCCGCCCACGTGCGAGATCGCGGCGTCGAGCCCGCGCGGACTCCGCAGACAGACGCTTTTGGGTACGTCGATCCCCGCGGCGGCGAGCGTCGAGAGGGCGCCGATTTTGTCGCGTGCCGCCGCCAGGGCGGCCGCGTCGTTCAGCACGACGACGCGCTTGGCCGCGAGGTGGCGGAGCACCAGCATCCCGTGTCGGGTCACGCTGACCCCGACCCGAGGAATGATGGCGTCACAGGGGGAGACCGCCGCGCCCGCATGGTGGACGCGGGTCTTCCGGCCCTCGACGGCGATTTGCAGCTCGAGGGGGTCGAAGAGGCGAACGTCGTGGCCTCGGGCGCGCGCGGCCCGCAGGATGCGACTCGTGGAGTAGAGAGAACCGTTTCGCGACAGGACCACGAGGCGCATGCGGCCGGCATCTCGCGCCGACCGCGGCGCGGCAAGAGCCACCCGCGCATCGACGCGCGCGCTATGACGGCGACATGACGGTACAGAGCGCGCGCGTGGGTCCGGTGATGAAGCTCACCGTGGCCCGCCCCGAGGCGAAGAACGCCATCGACGCCGCGCTCGCCGAAGCGCTGATCGCGGCCCTCGAAGCGGCGGGGGCCGACGACGGCGTGGCGGCGGTGTCGATCGAAGCCGAAGGCGACGTGTTTCTCGCCGGGGGCGACGTGCGCGTGCTCGACCGGTGGGGATACGGCCGCGACGGGGCGGACGCCGTGCTCGCCCTCGGGGCCGCCCTCACCCGCGCCGTCGAGGGGTGTCCGGTGCCGGTGGTCGCGGCGGCCGACGGGCCGGTCTTCGGCGGCGGGGCCGAGCTCTTCGTCGCCTGCGACGCGACGGTGCTCGCGGAGGATGCGGTCCTTCGCTTCGTCCACGTCGGCATGGGCCTGGTTCCCGCGTGGGGGGGCGTGACGCGGCTCATCGAGCGGGTGGGCGTGACCCGCGCCACCGAGCTCTTGCTGACCGGGCGTGGGGTCTCTGGTACCGACGCCGCGGCGATGGGCCTCGTGACGGCGACCGCCCCGTCGGGGGGCGCGACCGCCCGAGCGGCAACGCTCGTGGGCGAGATGACCGCGCACCCGAGGCCAACCCTTGCCGCCATGAAGCGCGCCCTGCTCGGGGTGCGCCGGGCGCGTCGCGAGGGCGCCGGGGCGGCCGAGGCGCACGTGTTTCGCGACGTTTGGGGGGCGGAGCCTCACCGCGAAGCGTTCGCCCGCTTTCTCCGCGGGCGCGGCTGAGTCCCCGCCGGCCCCTCGACGAAGGGGAATGTTTCGTATACGAAACGATCAGACGACGAGGAGGACGACATACATGTGGCAGCCGTTTACCGAGCAGCATCAGCACTTCCGCAAGATGGTCCGCAGCTTCGTGGAAAAGGAACTCGCGCCGCACATCGACGAATGGGAAAAAGACGAGCTCTTCCCGAACTGGGTGTTCAAGCGGGCCGGTGAGCTCGGCATTCACGGCGCCCACTACGCGGAGGAGCACGGCGGCGCCGGCGGCGACTACTGGTTCAGCGTCGCCAAGTCGGAAGAATACTGCCGGGTCGGAGGGGCCGGGGTCGGCATGGGCCTGCTCGTGCAGTCCGACATGGCGACCCCCGTGATCGCCGACGTGGGGACGACCCAGCAAGTCGACGAGTTTCTGGTGCCGGCGCTACGCGGCGACAAGATCGCGGCCCTGGGGGTCAGCGAGCCGGGCGCGGGGAGCGACGTGGCCGGGATCCGAACCCACGCCAAGCGGGACGGCGACGACTACCTGATCAGCGGCCAGAAGACGTTCATCACCAACGGCACCCGCGCCGATTTCGTGACGATGCTGACCAAGACCCGCCCCGAGGCCGGCGCCCAGGGATGCTCGTTCTTTCTCGTCCCCACCGATCTGCCGGGGTTCACGGTGGCCAAGAAGCTCGAGAAGATCGGCAACAAGTCGAGCGACACCGCCGAGCTCTTCCTCGAGGACGTCCGGGTGCCCAAAGCGTACCTGCTCGGTGAAGAGGGGCAGGGCTTCATGTACCTCATGCAGTCCTTTCAGTCGGAGCGGCTCATCGCGGGGACGACCGCACTCGCGGGCGCGCGCCGCGTGCTGGAGTTCTCCAAGCAGTATGGCCAGGACCGGGTCGCCTTCGGTAAGCCCATCATGAAGCGTGAGCTGTGGCGGCACCGCTTCGTCGACATGCACATCCAGGAGGAGTCGGCCCGAGCCTTCGCGTACAAGTGCGTCGACGCCTACAACCACGACAAGTACGAGCGCGACGACAAGACCGTGAGCATGGAGACCGTGCGCTTGATCAGCATGCTGAAGGTCTTGGTCGGCGACGTGGCCGACCAGATCATGGACACGTGCCTTCAGTTCCACGGAGGCTGGGGCTACATCGAGGACTACCCCATCGCCCGGGCGTGGCGCGACCAGCGTCTCATCCGCATCGGCGGCGGCACGAGCGAGACGATGAAGTACTACATCGCCAAGCTCATGGGCTTCTGATCACGAGCAGACGCCGGCCGTACACACGCCGGAGGCGCAGTCGCTCGGGGCCGAACAGGCGCGACCCGCATTGCATCGGGTCGCGCACGTCGCCGGCGGGCCGCCGCAGTCGACGTCGGTCTCACCCCCGTCCTCGACATCGTTGTCGCACGGGAGCGGGGCGCCACAACCGTCCTCGCCGGCGAAGCCACAGGTGAGACCGACCTCGGAACAAGCCACCGGGGTACAGCCGCACGCGCCGGGAACACCTCCGCCCCCGCAGGTGAACGGCGCGTCGCAGCCGGTGTCGTCGACGCATTCGACGCACGTTCCGCCGGCGTCGCATACGCCCCCGTCGAGGCACCCCGTCCCGGTCGGGAGCGCGGTCGACGTGGGACGTCCCCCACTACAGCCACCGACCGTACACGGGAGCCCGTCGTCGGGGAGGTCGGTGTCGTCGGGCACGTCGGTGACGGTGCCGCCGACGCAGGTCGTCTGCTGGCAGTCGCCCGGGAACTGCTCGAGCGCGGGGCCGTCGATCGCGGTGAAGTCGCAGCGACCGTCCTCGTTGCAGGTGTCTTCCGTGCACGGGTTGCGATCGTCGCATCCGGCGTCGGCCGTACAGCCCGATCCGGGATCGACGGGGGTGGCCTCTTCGATCCCGGCCACCAGGTTGCAGGCGGCGAGCGCCAGGCCCGCCGCGCCGAAGCAGAGGGCGCACCGAACGAGACGCGCGCCCCTTCTTGCCGGCGCGGGGTCCCGCCCGCGGGTCAAAAGGTCACCTCCATGTGAAGGCCGCCGCCGCCGCCGCCACCACGGCCCCGCGCGCGGGGGTCGAACCAGGGCGTCACCCGGTACGACAACGGGCGGCCGCCGCGACCCCGGTCCGCTCGCTCCGATGCGTCGTTGCCACCGTCATCCGCGGTGAGCACGACCACGAGACCGGTGGCGACGAGGGCGCCGCCGATGGCGAGCGTTGCCGTGGACGCGTGGGCGAAACGCAGCGCTTCGTCGCGGATGGACACGCCCTCTTCGAAGCAGCGGTTGGGGTCGTCGGTCGCGCAGAAGGCCTTGGACGCCGCGTCTCGTTCGATCGCCACGCCCCCGGTCACCGCCCCCGCGACCAGACTCGCGAGGCCGATGCCTCCGACCACGAAGCCCGCCGTCCGTTGCGCCCCACCGGGGTCATCATCATCGGCCCCTTCCTCGGCGACGCCGACGAGCCTCGGCGGAAGGAGTTGGCTCCCGTCGCGTCGGTCCGACGCGGGAAAGGGAGGCTCGGGGCTCGGGTCGGCCTCGAGGGCCGGGATCACCACGGTGGTGGTCTCCGGGGCGTCGGGGACGTCGATCTGGCGACGCCACGGACGGTAACCGTCCGCTTCGGCCCGGAGGCGCCACGTGCCCGGGTCGACGGGGATGGCCGTGCCCCACTGCGCCGAGCCAACGGTCTCGTCGCGCCGCGTCACCCGCAGCCCCTTCACCGGCTCCGGCACGTCGATGACGAGACGGGCCAGCTTGGGTTCGAGGGTGGCGACGCGCGCGGCGGCGTAGCGCGCCCGTTTCGCCTGGCCATCGCGTTCGGCTTTGGTCACGACTTCGCGGTAATTGATCCACGCGCTGGCCCAGCGCCCGATCTTCTCGTAGGCGAGCGCGAGGTTGATCTGCGTTCCCGTTTGAGGGTCGAGGCGCATGCTCTCGGCGAGTTTGTCCGCGGCGGCTTCAAAGCGCTCGGCCTTGAGGAGGGCGCGGCCCTTGGCAAACATCGCTTCGGCCGCGGCCTTGTCCGTCGCCGAGACGTCGTCGTCGTCGCCGCGGTCGGGTTTCTCGGCTGCGGCGGGTTGCGAAGCCTCCTGGGCGGCGGCCTCGGCGGCGCTCAGGGCGAAGACGCCCGGTCCGTCGGTCCGCGCCCCGACGCCCGAGCCACCCAGCGCCAGGATGAGACCGGTCGTCGCCCGCACGGCGAGGCGGCGACGGCCCCTGCGCCTACAAGCGGTCGGCGAACACGTCATCGTCGGGCGTGGCCTCCGGAGACGGCGGGGGCACGGAGGGGGGCGCATCCGGCGTCTGGCCGCCGCCCCGAGGAGCACCCACCGGCCGACGCGGCGTTGACGCCCTCCCTTTCGTCGGATGGTCGGTCGTCGGATGGCCTGTCGTCGGATGATCTGCCGCCGGCCGCGGACGAGGGGTCCGACGCGGTCGCGGGGAAGGCGCGGCGGCCCCGCCGACGCCGCGTTGGGTGTCCGAACGAGCCGTCTCGCGGGAGCGCTCGGCGCCGCCCCGGGAGGTGGGGGCGCCGTCCGCGCGCGTCTGAGAAGATGCACCCGGCCCGGGTGATGATGTCCCGTCCCGCCGGGGCGGGGAAGACGTATCCGGCGTGATCGCCCCGCCGAACACGGCGGCGGCGGTCGGTGCTTCGAGCGCGGTGGTGCCCCCATCGGGCCGTGCGTCCGCCGTGGCGTATCCCAACGAAACGAGGGGCGGGACCAGTCCGAGCCTGGCCCGCGACGCCACCGCCGCCGGGTTTTGGTCGGCCACGACCACGTTGCCGACGATGGCGAAGGCGACGCCCGCCGCAACCGCGCCCAGAATGAGCCAAGGCGTCGCGTCACGCGCGCGCCGCGACGACGGTGGGATGCGCCCCCCGACCCAGGTCTTTGCGAGCCCCCGCCGCGCGGCGGAAGGAAGCGCGGGCGAAGATGTGACGGGGGGCACGCTGTCGAGGAGGTCGGTCGCCCGATCGGGCAACGCGTCGCCGTGGCGTTTCGCCCCGGGACGTTTTGCGCAGTGCCCTCCTGCCTCGTGTCTTTTTGCCCCGAGTCCTTCTGCCTCGTGTCTTTTTGCCCCGTGTCGCTCGGCACCAGCGGCGCGCCCGGGAGCGACGCCCGGTCCGGGCGGCGTTGCGCCGCCGCCCACGGGCCGCAGGGTCGGCCGCGACATGAGGTTCGACGGCCCCGCGTCGGCGTGCGTCGAGGGCGGCCGCCGTCGGGGCGGCCGCGGGGTCTTCGGCGCTGTGGTCTCTTCTTGCGCCACAACCCCATGAAAGCGTGATTCGGGGCGGCGCCGCCGCGGCGGGTTGGGCTTCGGCAGGCGTCGCGGCGGGGGCGGGGGGCCCTTTCGTCGACGCGTGTCGTCGCCCTCTCGGGGATCGAGGGGCGCTGCCGCACCCGGCGTCGAGCGCAGCGCGAGCGGCACGTGGACCGTGGTGAGGAAGTCTTCATCCGGTCCGGGGCCGTCGTCGATGAGGCCGTGTTCGGCCACGATGCTCGATGCCGGGGCGACCACCGTGGTCGGAGGTTCTTCGGCGTCCTCTCCATCACCTCGTTCGGTGCGCTTCGCGGCGGCGATGGCCGCGTCGATCTGCGCCGGGTCGGGCATGCTGAGCGTGGTGAAGTTGACCGGACTGATGCGACTGAAGGCCAGCGCCATCTCCCGGGCGGTCGCGAACCGCGACCCGGGTTCCTTGGCGAGGGCGCGGGCGAAAAAGTCGTCGAGCTCTGGCGGGAGGTCGGGGGCAAGGTCTCGCACCAACGGAGGCCTGACGGTACACACCTGCACGATGACGTCCGTCGTGGTCGTCGCGGCAAACGGCAATCGGCCGACCAGCGCCTGGTAGACGATGACCGCCAGGCTCCACAAGTCGCTGCGGTGGTCGACGTCGGGGAGCCCCCGCGCCTGCTCGGGACTCATGTAGTGCGGCGTTCCAATGACGGGCTCGCCGGCCATGGCGCGACCGACCGGTGCGGCGACGTCCTTACCGTCGGCGTTGGCCCCTGAATTGGCTCCTGGGTCGACGCCATCGTCGGCGCGGCTGGCGACCCCGAAGTCGAGCACCTTGACGGAGGTCTCTCCGCCGGTGCGAACGAGGAACACGTTGCTGGGTTTTAGGTCGCGATGGACGATGCCCGCGGCGTGCGCCACGCTGAGCGCTTTGGCGGCCTGCACCAAAATCACCGCCGCCGTGTCGAGAGAAACCCGTCGATGACGGTGGAGTCGGGTTCGAAGGTCTTCGCCCTCGAGGAGCTCCATGACGATGTACGGCGTGTCGCCCTCGCGTCCGAAGTCGAACACCTGAACGATGTACGGACTCTGCATCTTGGCGACCGCCATCGCCTCGGCCGCGAACCGCCGTTCGAGCTCACGTCGCTGCGATGAATCCTCGGCGTGCTCGGCTCGAGCGCTGGCCATCAGTTTGACGGCGACGCGGCGCTGGAGTTTCTGGTCTGCGGCCGCCCACACGCACCCCATGCCGCCGCGGGCGAGCTCGCGCTCGAGCCGGTATCGGCCCGCGATGACGTCTCCGGAATGTGGCATCGGGCGGTTCCGCGAACGCCATGGGCGGTTTTTGACGCGGAGGCAAGCGTCACGTCTCGCTCACGCGGCCGAAGCAACCCCGCGTCGGCCTCGGACCTGCCCCTGCACGAGGCACCCCTCGCCCGACCGGGGACCCAAGAAAAAAAAAGAGAGCGCCGCAGACAGATGGGGGGGATTCCTGCCCACGGCGCTCAGACACCAACATAACAAGCTGCGTGCCAAAGTGGTGGTCCCCTCTCGCCCGATGGTTTCGCGTGGCTGAAGACGGGGGGAAGGGGCGCGATCTTTCAGGTCTGAAATCTTCGACCCGTTCGTGCAACGCGGCGCGGATGGACCGACGGTGGCGCCACGTGCTCGGAGGACCACCGAGTTGTCCTGCGGAAGAGGTGTTGGCATGATCGGGGTCCGCGGCGGTGACCCCAGCGGCCTCTGCGCCCCGACGAGGCAACGTGTCGTACAAAATAGAAGACGAGCGCACCCAAGCCGAATCCATCGCCCCCACCTTCGAGAAGCCCGTCGAGGACGTCAGCTTTCTCGTCCTCCGAGGCCCCGATGCGGGGCGCCGGTTCGTCGTCCGTCCGCCCGGGGGCTACATCGGCCGTGAGGAGAGCGCGGTGGTGCCCATCGGCGACCCCAACGTGTCGCGACAGCACGCCCTCATCGAGTTCACCCCGGATGCGAGGGTCATGCTGTCGGACATGGACAGCCGCAACGGCGTGTACGTCAACGGCGTTCAGGTCGCGCGGGCCCAAATCTTCGACGGCAACAACGTGCAGCTGTCGAACGACACGGTGATGCGGGTGCGGTTTCAGGACCCGGCCGAGACGGCGCTGCTCGAGCAGCTTCAAGGCACCACCACCACCGACCGGCTGACCACGCTGCCCAACCGCCGGTACGCGCAGGAGCGCCTGCTCCAGGAGGTGTCCTTCGCGGCGCGCCACGGGGCGGCGGTGAGCGTCGCGCTGATCGACGTCGACGACTTTCAGAAGGTCGTCGACGTCGACGGTCAAGGTGGCGCCGACCGGCTGATGGTGGAAATCGCCAACGTGGTGCGCGGCGCGACGCGGTTGGAAGACGTCGTGGCTCGGTACGGCACCGACGAGCTGATCGTCATCTTGCGTGGCGCCGCCGAGGCGCCGGCCCGGGCCTACGCAGACCGCGTTCGCGAGGCCATCCGGAACCGTACCTACGAAACCGGCGACATCCCCATTCGCGCGACCGCCACGGTGGGGGTCGCGACGTTTGCCGTCGCGGCCACCCCGGCGGCCGGGGCCGGGCGAGGGCGGACCAAAAAGAGCAAGACGGCGGCCGTCGTCGGCGGCGCGTTGCCCGCCGCCAAAAAGACGCCGGTGGCCGCCGCCGCGCCCGCGCTGGGCCGTGAACGCCACCCCAAGGCGTTGTCGGATCTGTTGGCGCGCGCCGAGCAAGCGGTCTTCGCCGGAAAGACATCGGGCAAAGACCGCGTCGCGGTCGCCGCTACATGAGCTTCTCGATGATTTTCGCCTTCGTGTCCGAGTAGGGCGGATAGCGGACGGCGATGTCGAGGAGGTTGGACTTGGCCAACACGCTCTTGTGGTGGGTGAACGTGTCGAAGCTCGCCTTGCCGTGGTAGGCCCCCATCCCGCTCTCGCCGACGCCACCGAACGGGAGGTCGAGCACGGAGAGGTGGGTGAGCGCGTCGTTGACGCACGCCCCGCCCGAGCTTGTCTCGGAGAGCACGCGGTCGGCCACCGCCTCGTCCCGGGTAAACACGTAAAGCGCCAGCGGCTTCGGACGCTCGTTGACGAAGTCGATGGCCTCGACCACCGAGCCGACTTCGAGCACGGGGAGGACCGGTCCGAAGATCTCTTCCCCCATGATGCGGTCGTGCTCGGAGACGCCGGTGAGCACGGTGGGGGCGATGAAGCGCGTGCTGGCGTCGTGGTCCCCGCCGCAGACCACCTCGCCCTGGTCGAGAAACCCGACCAAGCGCTCGAAGTGGCGATCGCTGACGATTCGCCCGTAGTCGCGTGAATGCTGGGGCTGCGCCCCGTAAAACTTCTGGATCGTCGTGCGGAGCTTCTCGACGAACGGCGTCGCCACGCGCGCGTCGACGAGCACGTAGTCGGGGGCAACGCAGGTCTGGCCGGCGTTGAAGAACTTCGCCCACACGATGCGTCGGGCGGCGACGTCGAGGTCGGCGGTGCTGTCGACGATGGTCGGGCTCTTGCCGCCGAGCTCGAGGGTCACCGGCGTGAGGTGTTTGGCCGCCGCCGCCATCACGACCCGCCCCACGTTGGTGGAGCCGGTGAAGAAGATGTGGTCGAAGCGCTCCGCCAGAAGTGCGGTCGTCTCGGGCACGCCGCCCTCGACCACGGCGATGGCGTCGGGGTCGAGGTACTGGGGGACGAGCTCGGCGAGAAGCTTCGAGGTCTCGCCCGAGACCTCAGAGGGCTTGAGAACGGCGCAGTTGCCCGCGGCGATGACGCCCACCAGAGGCTCGAGGGCGAGCTGCACCGGGTAGTTCCAGGGGGCGATGACGAGCGCCACGCCGAGGGGGTCGCGCTGCACCCGGCACGTCCCGGGTTGGAGCGACAGAGGGGTCGACACCCGCTCCGGCGCCATCCAGGCCCGAAAGTGCTTCTTGGCGTGCTCGGTGTCTTTCAGCAGCAGCGCGAGCTCGGCCAGGTAGCCTTCGAACGACGACTTGCCGAGGTCGGCGTGCAGCGCCCCCAGCAACGCATCGCGTCGCTCCTGAACGAGGGCGGTTAGCCGGTCGAGTTGGGCCTCCCGCCACTCGGGGGCTCGGGTGCGACCCGAGCGAAAGGTGCGGCGCAGGCGTCGTACGACGTTCGCGATCTCTTCTCGTTGGCCCTCGGCGTCAGGGGCTTCAGACGCGGAGGGCTTCGAGCGATCAGAGGTTTCGGGGCTGACGTCGAGGGGGGTCGCAGCGGTCATCGCCCCATCGTGGAGCATGACCTGGTTTTGCGCCAGCCTCGAAGTAGACAGTCTCGAAGTAGCCCGCCTCGAAGGAGAACCAGCCTCGAAGCGAGCCAGCCTTCAAGCGAGCCAGCCTTCCGGTGGACCTGACCGGGATCGAACCGGTGACCTTCGCATTGCGAACGCGACGCTCTCCCAACTGAGCTACAGGCCCTCGACGGGCGGCGAAGATACCTGCGGCCTCTGAGAGGTCAAGCGCAATGTGTGAGGTTTCGGTGGCTGTTCGGGGGGCGAGCGCAGTACGGTCCGGCGATGCGACCCGACGTGAAGCCGACGCGTAAAAGGACGACGAGACGAGCCGCCAGGCGGGCGACGACGGCCGCGCTGAGGCGGGCGGTCGGGCTGGGGGTGGTCGCCGTGGGCGGGTTGGGCCTCCTGCCCGGATGCGGTGACGACGAAGCCGCCCCCGAAGGCAGCGGCACCGAGGGCAGCGGCGCGGCGGCGTCCGTGACGTCCACCTCCGCGACGGGCGGCGGCGGCGGCGAGGATTCGGGCGCGACGACGACGACGACGACGTCTTCGACCGGCGCGGGCGGCGGCGCGACCGGCGGGGGACGTCCGACGGTGTTCGGCGGAAGCCGACCGGCGACCTTGTCGGTGCCCGACGACTACGACGACGCCACGCCGGCCCCGCTGTTGGTGTCGCTGCACGGCTACACCGGGTCCGGCGCCCTGCACGAGGCGTATTTCCAGCTCCGGGGGCCAGCGCTGGATCGCGGGGTCTTGTTCGTCAGCCCCGACGGCACCACCGATTCGCTGACAAACCAATTCTGGAACGCCAACGCCGCCTGTTGCGACTTCTTCCAGACCGGCGTCGACGACGTCGGGTACCTCGTGGGACTCATCGACGAGATCCGCGCCGCCTACGCCGTCGACCCCAAGCGGATCTTCTTCGTCGGCCACAGCAACGGCCATTTCATGGGGTACGAGATGGCGTGTCAGCGGGCCGACCTGGTGGCGGCGGTCGCGGGCCTCGCCGGCGGCATGCTCGCTCAGGCTGCGGGCTGCACCCCGAGCGAGCCGGTTCATCACCTCCACGTGCACGGCGATGCCGACACGGTGGTCCCCTACAACGGCGGTGTCCTCGGGGGCGGGGCGGCCACCATCGCGTCGGCCGAGGCGGCGCTCGGGTTCTGGGCGGGCCAGGCCAACTGCGACGCCGTCGCCACGCCCGGGACGGCGATCGACATCGTCGGCGCGCTCCCCGGCGACGAGACCGCCGTCTCGACCCACGAAAACTGCGACGCGGGCGGCTCGGCCGAGCTGTGGCGGATCGGCGGGGGGTCGCACACGCCCGCCTTCAACGCCACCTGGGGCGATCGCATCCTGGACTACCTGCTCGCCCATCCCAAACCCTGAGCCGCTCGGTCGCACGTCGCGGTCCTGCCTGGAGACACATTTCAGCTCCGGGGTAGGTCCTCGTGCGTTATGGTGCGTCGCGGGGCGAGCGAGGTGGCCATGGTGCGCGGATGGTGGATGGTGGCGGGGGCCTGGTGCTTCGGCGTGGCGGTGGCTCCGGCGGCGGGGTGCAGCTCCGCGTCGACGCCGCGCGCCGACGACGACGGCGCGTCGGGGGTGGGGGGCAACGACGTCGGCTGCGCGGGACCTGAGCTCTGCAACACCGTCGACGACGACTGCGACGGCGCCGTCGACGAGGACTGCATCTGCGTCGAAGGACAAACCCAGGCCTGTTACGCGGGTCCCGACGGCACCGAGGGGGTGGGGACATGCCTCGCCGGCGTGCAGACGTGCTCGGTGGAAGGCGTTTGGAGCGCGTGCGAAGGCCAGGTCGTACCCGAAGAAGAGGTGTGCGACGGGGCCGACGACGACTGCGACGGCGGCGTCGACGAGGACCTCAACGAAACGGTCACCTGTGGGCTCGGGATCTGCCAGGTCACCGTTCAGACCTGTGTCGGCGGCGTGGCGTCGCCCTGCTTGCCCGGGGAAGCCAACCCCACGGGCGAGACCTGCGATGGGTTCGACGACGATTGCGACGGCGACATCGACGAGGGGTGCACGTGCACCAACGGCGCGACCCAGGCCTGTTACTCGGGCGCGCCCACGACGCAGAACGTCGGGGCGTGCGTGGCGGGACAGCAGACGTGCTCCGGCGGTCAGTGGGGTCCGTGCTTGGGCGAGGTCACCCCTGAGCCCGAGACCTGCAACAACGCCGACGACGATTGCGACGGCAACGTCGACCAAGGCAACCCCGGGGGCGGGGGCGCGTGTACCACGGGCCAGCTCGGCGTCTGCAATGCGGGGCTCGACCAATGCGTCAACGGCGGCCTCGTCTGCCAAGCCATCAACCAACCCGCGACCGAGACCTGCAACAACCTCGACGACGATTGCGACGGCACGACCGACGAAGGCAACCCGGGCGGGGGTGCGGCGTGCGTGGTGACGGGGCTTCAGGGCGCGTGCGCGGCCGGCGTCGTCGCCTGTCAGGGGGGCGCCCCGGCCTGCCAACAGGTGACGTTTCCCGTGGCCGAGGCCTGCAACAACCTCGACGACGACTGCGACGGCAGCACCGACGAGGGCAACCCCGGCGGGGGCGGGAGCTGCGTCACCGGTCAGCCCGGGATCTGCAACCCGGGGACGTTTCAGTGCACGACGCAGGGCCCGGTGTGCCAGCCCAATCAGAGCGCGGCTCCGGCGGAGATCTGCGGCAACGGTCTCGACGACGACTGCAACGGCGCTGCCGACGACGGCTGCGGCTGCGGCCCCAACCAGCAGAACTGCGACGGCGACCTGATGAGCAACGGTTGCGAGTGCGTCGGCAACGGGTGCTGCGGCAACGGATGCCAGACCCAGCACAGCAACGGGTGGGGGCAGAGCTTTTACGACTGCGAAACGCTCGGGACCTACGACGTGGGTCAGGCGCTGTCCGCCTGCGCTGCGTCCACCGGGGACCCGACCGACTGCGTCGACTTGGGCACGGTCTGCGACACCGACCTCGACTTCATCGACGACTCGGCCGTGGTGTGCTCGATGGGCGCGAGCGACTGCATCTGCTGGGGCTACAGCGGCCCAGCGGCCGGCTACACCTACGACGATCCGGGCGACCCGGGGTGCTTCTGCGCCCTTCCCGGTGATCCCACCTGGAACTGACGGCGCGGCTTGAACAAACGCCCGCCGGCGCGAGCCCAGCAAAAGGGTCGGGCGCGCTCAAGCGTTCAGGCGACGGTACTTGATGCGGGTGGGCTGGTCGTCGCCGAGGCGACGCTTTCGGTCGACCTCGTAGTCCTCGTAGTTGCCCTGGAACCACGTGACCTGGCTGTCGCCCTCGAAGGCGAGGATGTGGGTCGCGATCCGGTCGAGAAACCAGCGGTCGTGGCTGATCACGATCACGCAGCCCGGAAACTGAAGGATGGCGTCCTCGAGCGAGCGCAGCGTGTCGACGTCGAGGTCGTTCGTGGGCTCGTCGAGGAGCAACACGTTGCCCTCGCTCTTGAGCAGTTTGGCGAGGTGCACGCGGTTGCGCTCGCCGCCGGAGAGTGAGCCGACCTTTTTCTGCTGGTCGCTGCCCTGAAAGTTGAAGCTCGAGACGTAGGCACGGCTCCGGATCTCGCGCTTGCCGAGGGTGATGACCTCTTCGCCTTCGCTGATCTCCTCCCAGACGCTCTTGTCGGGGTCGAGCGCGTCGCGGCTCTGGTCGACGTACGACAGCTTGACCGTGTCGCCGACGCGGAGGCGGCCCTCATCGGGCTGTTCCTCGCCCACGAGCATGCGAAACAGCGTGGTCTTGCCGGCACCGTTGGCGCCGATCACCCCCACGATCCCGCCCGGCGGAAGGCTGAACGAGAGGTCGTCGATGAGCAGCCGGTCGCCGAAGCCCTTGCGGAGATGCTCGGCTTCGACCACGAGCTGGCCGAGCCGCGGGCCCGGGGGAATGTAGATCTTGCCCGTCTCGACTTGGCGGTCGGCGGCGGCGTCTTCGGCGACGAGGCTGTCGTAGGCGTTGAGACGCGCCTTGCCCTTGGCCTGCCGTGCCTTGGGCGACATCTGAATCCACTCGAGCTCGCGCTGCAGGGTGCGCTTCCGTGAGGCCGCTTCTTTCTTCTGTTGCTCGAGCCGCTTCTGCTTCTGCTTCAGCCACCCCGAGTAATTGCCCTCGTAGGGATACCCGTGGCCGTTTTCGAGCTCGAGGATCCACCCCGCGACGTTGTCGAGGAAGTAGCGGTCGTGGGTGACCGCCACCACCGTGCCCGGGTACTCCTCCAAGAAGCGCTCGAGCCACGCCACGCTCTCGGCGTCGAGGTGGTTGGTCGGCTCGTCGAGCAGCAGCATCGCCGGCTTTTCGAGAAGCAGTTGGCACAGCGCGACCCGCCGCCGCTCGCCGCCGCTCAGCTTGGTGACATCGGCGTCGCCCGGGGGGAGCCGAAGCGCATCCATCGCGCGCTCCACCACGCGGTCGATCTCCCAAGCGTCGGCCGCGTCGATCGCGTCTTGCAGCGTGCCCTGTTCTTCGAGCAGCGCGTCGATGTTCTCGGGCTCGGTGCCCATCTTCTCGCTGATCGCTTCGAAGCGCTGAATCAGGTCGCGCTTTTCGGCCACCGCCAGTTCGACCTGCTCCCGCACGTTCTTGTCGGGATCGAGTTGCGGCTCTTGCGGCAGGTAGCCCACCTTGAGCTCGGGCGCGGGCCGGGCCTCGCCGAGGTACTCGGTGTCCTCGCCGGCCATGATCCGCAGCAGCGTCGACTTCCCCGAGCCGTTGTGGCCGAGGACGCCGATCTTCGCCCCGGGTAAAAACGACAGGTTGAGGCCTTTGATGACCTCCTTGTTCGGGGGGTGCACCTTGCGCAGCCCCATCATCGAGTACACGAACTGGCTCGCCACGCTCCCGTGGGTAGTACGCGGCGGTCCGCGGTTCAACGGATGCCCGGTATCGGCGGAGCATCGGTCGACGCGCGCGGCGTATCGGTCGACTCAGGCGGAGTATCGGTCGACTCAAGCGGCACGGTCGCCAACCGTTCTCCCCTGACGATGATCTCGTCGGTCGGAAGCTTCGGGGCGGTCCTCGCGATCCGGCCCCCGGTCGCATCCCGGAGCGTGACCGACGACGACGACGCCGCAACGACCTCCGGGGCCGCAAACGGCCAGGAGGCCATCACCGCGAACGCACCTTCCGATCCGGCGGCTTCGGTGACGCCGGGCGACGAGAGCGGGACCGAAAACCAGACGTCCGACGACCGCGCGCCGGCGCGGTCGCGCGCGGCGCTCACCGAGGAGCAGAAGCGACAGGTGGCCGAGCTTCAGGCGCGAGACCGCGAGGTGCGCGCCCACGAGATGGCCCATAAGGCCGCGGCGGCGGGCCTGCGCGCGAGTGGGCCGAGCTACTCCTACCAGACGGGTCCCGACGGTCGGCGCTACGCGGTCGGAGGCCAGGTCAACATCGACACCTCCCCTGGCCGCACCCCCGAGGAGACCATCCGCAAGGCGGAGCAGATCATTCGCGCCGCCCGCGCCCCGGCCCAACCCTCGGCCCAAGACCAAGCCGTGGCCGCGCAGGCGGCGGCGATGGCGGCGCAGGCACGGGCCGAGCGGGGCGCTTCCGGAGAAGATGACGACGACGACGGCGACCCCGCGGCGCGGGGCACGGCGGAGACGGCCCCGGCGACGGGTGGTGCCGCCCGAAGCGCCCCCGTGGAGGCCGACCGCGGGGCCGAGGCCGCAAGCTCCGTCGCGGGCGAGGCGGATGGCGGCGACGTCCTCGTCGAGGCGTCGCCGTCCCGGCTGCAGGAGGGCGCATCCGTCGTCTTCAAGCCGGGTGGGGTCGATGGCGGCCACGCCCACGTCGAAGGAGGCGACTGCCCCTATTGCGCCAAGGGCCGCGCCGCCTACGCGGCGCGCGCCCGCCCGAAGTGACCTTCCGCCGCGACGGCGCGCCGGGCGAGCGGCGGAGGTTGACAGACTTCGCCCGCGTCGGGCGCGGTTGTGTCGAGGTGGCTGCGAATGTGCATCGTTCGTCGTGGTCGCGGACGTGATCTTTTGAACCCTGCGCTTCAGCTACGGCGGAGGATGGCGGCGACGCGACGGGCGTCGTCGCATCCGAGCTCGCGGGTGAGGGTGAGCAGGGTGGCGTACACCGCGGCGACGACGATGGCGTACACGGGCGTGACGAGGCGGGCCGCGGCGGGGAGCGCGTGGCCGAGGGATGCGGCGAGGGTGACCGCGAGGACGACCCGCACCAACGTCGCGGGCGGGGCGACGGCGCCGGCGACGCGACGAACGGCGAGGGCGGCGCCGAGGGTTGCGAGGACGAGTCCGATGCCGGTCGCGAGGGCGGTCCGCAGCAAGAGGTCGGGCCCGAAGGCCTGGCCGCGCAGCAAGCCCGCGCAGAGCCCCGCCACGAGCCCCAGGGCCGCGACGGTGAGGGCGGCGCTCATGCGCTCCCGACCGAGGCTGGTGAGCACCGTCACGAGGATCCCGAACAGGGCGAAGGCGCCGAGGCCGACGGCCATGATGGGCATGGCGGGCGCGCCGAGGTCGGCGCTGTCGGCGCCGAACACCAAGACGAGAAGCGGTCGGGACAGCCCCGCGGTGACGCTCACCATGGCCCCGGCGAGGATGAGGGCGAGCCGGACGCCCGTCTGGACGTAGCGGGCGACGGCGGCGCGGTCGCGGTCGCGGTGGGCGGTGGCGAGCAGGGGAAAGAGGACGAAGGTGACGCTGAGGAGCAGCTGGTAGGGGAGAAAGCAGAACAGCTGCGCGTTGCGGTAGGCGCCGGCCAGGGTGTCGGCGGCGGTGGCGGCAGACCCTTCGCGGAGGGCGGCGTCGGCGGCGAAGCGACCGAGCAGCTGAAGGTCGCTCTGAAAGAGCAGGTTGAGCGCGAGCTGCCCCCCGAACAGCGGGGCGAGGAACCGGAGATGGGCCCGAGACACGGAGACGGTGGACGCACCAATCACCACAGTAGAGGCCGATGCCGTCGGGGCCGCCTCGGTGGAAAACGTCGCGGTGGGGGCGGTCGAGGTAGGGACCGCCTTCATGGGAGCCGTCGCCGTGGGAGCTGCCTCGTCGGATGTACCATCGCGGTGGGCGTCATCCGTGGTTTCCGCGGAAGGCGGCGACGATGGACCTTCCGCGTCGGCGCGGGCGCGGCGCATGAGGGGGAGGGCGATGCCGACCATGAGCGCGGCGGCGCAGGCAAAGCCGGCGAGCGCGCCCGATACGCCGAGGTCCCCCCACCGGTGCGTGCCGAGGTAGCCGCCGCCGAGGAGCCCGACGGTGCGCAGGGTGGCGGCACAGACGTCGAGCCCGGCCTGGGCCCCGAAGCGCCGCCGCCCGTTGAGCACCCCCACCAGCGGCGTGTAGAGCCCGTAGAAGAGCAGCACGAGCGAGACGATCCGCAGCGGCGTGGTGAGATGCGGCGCCCCCGCGAGCGCCGCGATCTGAGGGGCGGCGACCGCGAACCCCACCGCCAGCGGCACCGCGAGCGCGGCGTGCAGCCGCAGCACCCGCCGCTGCACGGCGACCCGTTCTTCATCCGCCGCCGACGAGACGGCCCGGCTCACCCCCTGCACCGAGGTGGTGATCACCGGGTTGTAGACGATGCTCGCCAGTCCCTGGACGCGCCCCAGCGCGCCGTAGGCGCTCAACCCGAGCAGATGCTTCAGCGCGATCTGCTGCACCAGCCCCACGGCCATGAAGTAGACCTTCGCCCCGGCGATGAGCAGCCCCCCTCGACCCGCGCGCCGTCCTTCGTCCGCCGCTCCCGGCATGCCCCCGCGTACCACAACCACCCCGTCCCACCGACGACGACGCGTCGGGTCTCGGGACCCTGGCGTTGCCGCCGCGAGGCGAGCGGCTCGAGCCACGTCGGTTCGCGGCAAGACGCGGTGTTCGCGAGCACCAACGCAGTTCGACATTGACGCCGTCCGCGTCGGTGATAGCGTGCGCCCTCACCGATTCCGGCTTAGCTCAGTCGGTAGAGCAAGTGGCTGTTAACCACTGGGTCGTTGGTTCGAGTCCAACAGCCGGAGCTTCATAAGGCCCAGGCTAGTCAGCCTGGGCCTGTCCTTTAACAGGACCCCGTCGGCATCGCTGGTGGGGGACTTGTCGTATCTGCCCTGCTGGCGCGGGTTTGCGGGCGGTCGCTGGTCGACGGCGGTGCTCTCTGCTCGGGCGGCACCAGAGTACCTCTGCTCGTCGTCGGGTCCCGAACGGTGCTCTCTAAATGCTCTGGGGCCTCAGAGATGCCTCCAGACGCCGAATAGCCGGTTCACACCAGAGAGCCGATGGTTCACCGGCCCAGAGTCGGACAACGACTAGGCTTTTTCGTGGCCTGAGGTTCGCCGGACGAGACGGTGGTTCGCGACAACGTCTCGCGCAAACTGCGGCGCATGGTTCACTGGAGGGATACGGGCGTGCTCTGTGGCGTCTCTGACGCGGCCGCCGAAACCCCTCGAAGACGCATCGTGGTCGTGCAAGAGCACGGGGACGAGTGTCACGTCGGCGTCCGACGCGGAGGCAGGCCCGCGAAGCGCTCACTGCCCTGAGCACGCCGAGCACGATGGCTTCGACCTTCTGCGCCGAGACCTGGACCGACGGCGTGCAGGCCGGACGCTCGGCATCGCCGCGGCAGCGGTAGTAGCGCGGGACCTCGTCGGCGTTGTCGATGGTCACCTTGGCCGAGGCGCTGGTCGTCATCACGCGGCCGCAGCCGGCGCATCGAAGGGGCCCGCGGAGCATGTACGGGTCGCGGTCCCAGTCCAGCGCAGGGCCGCGCGGCTCAGGCCGCCGGGTTCGCCGCTCGTCGATGCCGAGCCAGGCTCGCTGGGCCAGGTCGGCGTCGATGATGCCCTCGTGCACGCCCTCGACGGTGCCGCCGGCGTGGACGGGCTCACCGACGTAGATGGGGTTGCGCAGAATCTGCAGGACCGTGCGACCACTCCAGCCGTTTCCACCCTGCCGGCCGTGGACCTTCGTCCGATGGCCGGCGTCGTTGGCCCACCTCGCGATGCTCGCGGCTGACTCCCCGGCCGCGCACCGCTCGAAGAAGGCTCGGACCACGGCCGCCTCGTCCTCATCGATGACCAGCTGCCGCGTCGCGAGGTCGGCCTTGTAGCCGAGGGGAACGCGGCCCGCAGACCGGAGCCCCCGCTCGCGAAGTCGAGCGTGGGCATCGAGAAGGCGCTCGCGGAGCAGATCCCGTTCGAACTCGGCGAAGCTGGCGACCACGTTGTTGACGAGATCCGCGAGCGGACCGCGCGCGGCCGAGCCCCCCTCGAGCCGGACGATCTCGACGCCCACCTGCTTGAACCAGTCGGCGAGCTCGACCCAGTGGCTCATCTTACGAGTGAGCCGATCGAGCCGCGCGACGACCAACACGTCGACTCGCCCCTGCACACACCACAACTTGAGCTTGTCCAGGCCCGGCCGGCTCGTCTCCGCGCCGCTGACGCCGAGGTCATCGAAGCGCTCAACGAGGAGCTGCCAACCCTCGTACTGCATGGCACGGACGTAGTTCTCGCATCGCTCCCTCTGCACGTCGCAGGACGTCAGGTCCTGCTCGGCGTTGGCGACGGACTGTCGGGTGTAGACGGCACAACGGAGAACGGGCTGGTCTCGGCCGGTGAACATGTCGCGCACCGACTCGGAGGAGGTAGATGCCATCAGTCCCCCGCATCCTTGGCTCTGCCGGAGACCCCGGCTGCAGCGGCGAGCTCGGGCGCGATGCGGCCAAGGCGGATCAGGAGCTCCTCGAAGCTGACCGGTGGCTTCCGAAGATCGGCGGCCTGCTCGCGCAGAAGCACCACGAAGCCTTCCGGGTCGAGGTCGAAGAGGTTGCAGAGGAACTCGTCGGGCGACTGAGCCTCGATCCCATCTGGCAGCTGCCTGAAGTCCTTCAGGTTGGCGGTGACGATGACCTGCGCGCCTGCTTGGACGGCGGCGGCTGCCACATGCCTGTCCTTCGGGTCGTTGGGCATGGAGTCGACGAGGCGCTCGAAGTCGGTCACCAGCGCTTCTGGAAAGAAGCGCTCCATGTGCTGCCGAAGCCGGATCGCCTTCTCGGCCGACATCGTGTCTGTCGACACGAGGTTTCGCTCCATCTAATATCGGATCACTTCGCTCCACTGAAGCTGGTAGAACCCGGCCGCGGCGGCACGCAGGAGGGTGTCCCGGAGGGTCAGCGGGAAGAGAGCATTGGCGTCGACGACGACGATGAATGGTGCGGGGACCACGTGTCCTCCGCGCTACTCGATCTCGGCGTCATACCCGCCAAACTCTTCGGTCATCCGTGTGAGCTCGCGCAGGCCCTCCCGTCGCTCCCGATCCCGTTGACGCTTGAAGGCGAGGAGATCCTCCATCCGCACGCGCCGGTGGGTGCCCGTCTTGCGATGCGGGATGCGCCCTTCGTCAAGGAGTCTCACCAGGTACTGCCGCGACACGTCGAGGATGTTGGCGGCCTGCTGGGTCGTCAGCTCCTTGCCGACAGGCACCACCGTGATCGCATCGCCGCGGGCGAGCACCTCGATGATGCGCTCGAGGAGGAGGAAGACCGACTCGGGCAGTTCGGTCACCTCCCCCGTGGGGCTCACCAGCTTGTAGGCGGCGGGCTCGGGCTGCTCGGTGGCTACGTGCTTGAGCAGCTCCAGCAGCGCAGCGACGCTCTCGCGCTGGTCCTGCGGTGCCGCGACCGGGTTCATCCGGCGAACCGACTCTTCGAATGCGACTGCTGCTGTGGTGGGCATGGCTGAACCTCGCGCGTTGTCCGCGTCTCTCGACACCTTCAGCATAGGCACCAATCGACCCAAACGCAACCCGATGAACGACCCAAACCCAACTTCGCTGTGAGAGGCAGGGTTCGCCGTAGCGTCTCGCGTCAAGCGAACGAAGCGCGCAACCAAGGCGCCCTCACGAGGCACCGGCCCCTCGACCACGGAGAGCTCGTCGCGGCGCGGCAGGTTGGCGGGGTTGCGCGCGAACGCGGTGACGTCGTGTCCGGCGTCGAGAGCCAACGGGACGAGCTGGCTCCCGACCCCGCCGGTGCCTCCGAAGATGGTCAGCCTCATGGTGTGCCTCGTGCGGAAGATGCAGAAGTGTGTGCTGCCGGTGGATCGGCGGGCCGTTGCCAAACCTCGGCGTGGTCCTCGATGTACTGGCGGATGGTGCGGCCGGGGCGACCAAGCAGCTCCTCGAGGGTCGGGTCCTCGGTGGCGCCCTGACCGAAGCGCAGCAGGAAGTGCAGGATGGTCTGCACCAGGATCGCGCCTCGCGGCAGACCCCGGCGGGACAGGTGGCGCATGTATCCGAGCACCGACGCCGGCTCGTAGACGATCGTTCGGCCCAGCGCGCTCGACAGGGCGTCGGTCACCTCGGACCACGGCACGGCGCCTGGCCCGGCGAGGGTGTAGCTCTGCCCGCGGTGGGCGTCCGGGTCGGCGAGCACCACGGCCGCGACCTCGGCGATGTCGCGCGCATCGATCCAGTTGACGGGCTGCTTACGACCCGCCGGCACGTAGGACCGATCGTCTTCCACGATGTCCTGGCGGTAGGCGGACTCGAGGTTCTGGGCGAAGAACCCAGGCCGGAGGTTGGTGTGGTGCTCTCCTCGCAGCCGCAGATGGTCCTCCAACTTGCGGTGGGGCACGACCTTGTTCTTGCCGGCCCCAGCCACGGAGAGGAACACGACGTGGTCGACGCGATGCGCTCTGACGAAGTCGACCAAGGGGTTGATGTTGTTCGGCACGTCAGCGACGGCCGGCGGACGCATGAGGAACATGCGCGTCGCTCCTCCCAGCGCGCCTGGCCAGGTGCTCTGGTCCAGGAAGTCGAGTCGGGTCGCCGTGACCGTCTCTCCGAAGAGCGCGCGGACCTTCGAGTCGTCGTGGCTCGCCGCGACTACGTGCATCCCGCGTTCGAGCAGGCGACGAACGAGGTGTCGCCCCACGTTCCCGGTGGCGCCCGTGACGAGGACCGTGGTCATGGCCGTGTTCCTTCACGCTGGAGGAGCCCGTGGACGAGGTCACGCACGAACGCCGCGTCCTCTCCTGGCGCGAATTGCCCGAGGCGGTCGTAGGCCCGCGTCGGCGAGGTCAGGTCGACCGTCAGGTCCGGGACGGGGCTGTGCTGGGTCGGGACCGCCCCCGTGACGATTCCGTAGATCCCGATGTCAGAGGCCAGGTCCCGATCGGCCTGCTCGAGCAGCTCGCAAGCGAGATCCAGCTCGGTCTCGGTCACCCGCTGTCCCAAGTAGAAATCGACCCGGTCGGCCATGCGCGCTCGGCTCCTGTGGTTCCGCGCGGGCAGACCGCACGCTCTCGTCACCGGGGCTTGCCCCACAGGACTAGAGCCGGACGTCAGCTGGGCTGGGACAGACGCTCGACGCGTGCTGACGCCCACGGTGCGGGCGCGCCTTCGGCACGAACGACACGCTCAGCGTCGAGTCAACGCTGTGAACGCCAGCTCGGCCTGTGCGCGAACGAGGCGAGGCTCCGCGCCCAGCGCCATCTGCAACAGGACAGTGGTCAACTGGGTGTCGATGAAGTGGGTCGCAAGGTCGGGCGAGATCGTCGAGTCCACCTCGCCGCGCGCTTGCGCCTGACGAAACCATTGCTCGTACGCGTCGCGTAGCTCGTACGTGACCGCGTCAACGCTGGCGGCGGTCACGGGGCCGAGTCGCCCCGGCGCGGAGCGGAACTCGGCGAGCAGGCAGCCGGGCGGCGTGCCTGCGGGCTCGGTGATGAAGTGCATCAGGTGCTGGAGCACCTCTGGGAAGGGTCGATCCGACCGGAGCAACTCGATGAGGGGGCCGAGCACGGTCCCTCGGTAGTGCGCGACCGCCGCCGACATCAAGCCGTCCTCGCTGCCGAACTCCCGATACACGCCCGGCTTCGACACGTCGGCGCGCCGACAGATCTCGTTCATCGAGACGTTGCGGACTCCGTCGCACCAGTAGCTCGACATCGCGAGCTCGACGACACGCTGCCGGTCCAGGGTCTGGGGCCTTCCGCGTCCTCGTTTTTTGCGGGTGTTCGGCATTTCGTACCAGGTGGTATTTTTTGTTGACCAGGTCGGCAAGGGTAGCTAGTCGTTTCGTACCACCCGGTACGAGCGGTGGCAACGACTCCGGGCCCGCAAGCCCCGCGGGCAGCTCGTAAGCGAGCGAAGGAATCTCAGCAGCTGCGCACGTGTCCGGCTGAACGGGTCTCTCCACCATTGGCCTCCGGGTCAAACCCAACTCTGCAAAAGGAGCACGACGATGAGCAAGAAGGAAACCGTTGGAGCATTCCTCGGCGCGGTGATGAGCAACGTGCCCGCGAAAATGCGCGCGTTGGCCAACGCCGAATACATCCAGCACAACCCGCACATCCCGACCGGGCTGGAGCCGTTCATTGGCATGCTGCCCGTGGTGCAGCAGCACGGGACCAAGGCCGAGAACGTCCGGATGTTTCAGGACGGCAACTACGTCTTCATGCACAACATCTGGAGGAATGCGAAGCCCTTCGGCGCAGACGAGATGGTGGCCTTCGACATCATCCGCGTCGATGAGGACGGCAAGGTGGCCGAGCACTGGGATGCCTTGACCCCGCTGGTCGAACAGACCGCGAGCGGCAGGACCCAGACGGACGGGCCCGTCACGGCGACGGACCTCAGCAAGACCGAGGCCAACAAGGCGCTCGCGAAGGCGATGGTGGAGGACCTCTTGATGGGGAAGAACCCCAGCAAGATGCCCGACTACATCAGCTCGGAGCGCTACCACCAGCACAACCCGCACATCAAGGATGGGTTGGCCGGCATCGTGGAGGCGGTAGAGCACCTCGTCTCGCAGAACAACATGTTCAAGTACACCAAGATTCACAAGGTGCTGGGGGAGGGCGACTTCGTCCTCGTGGTCAGCGAGGGGCAATGGAACGGAACCACCAACGCCTTCTACGACCTGCTCCGCTTTGAGAATGGCAAGGCGGTCGAGCACTGGGATGTCATCCAGCCGGTGCCGGTCGAGGACCTGGCCAACAGCAACACGATGTTCGGTTTCTGAGCCGAACACCTCAAGCCCGACACTCATACACAGGAAGGATCCTTCATGAACACGTTTCGTATCCCGACCGCCTCGTCCGCCTCGTTCAAATCGTTTGTAGATCGAATCGCTCGGGCCGGTGCATCCGTGCTCCTGCTCCTCTCCGCCGCCGCGCTCATCTCCGGGTGCGGCGAAGCCGCTGCCGACGACGGAAGCGGCAACGACGAGGCGACCGTACGAGCCTTCTACACTGATATCCTGACGGACCCATCCGAGACGACCGAGGATCGCTACTACCAGCTGTTCTCGCCGGATGTGGTGTCGATTCCAACGCCACCCGGCGGAGAGGGGGCGCAAGGCATGCTCAACACGGTAGCGTTCCTGGGCGAAGTCGTGCCCGACCTGACCTGGGAGCCGCAAGAGATCATCCCAATCGACGACGGCCGCTTCGTGGTACGCGGCCGCGCGCAGGGGACTCCGATCGGACCGTTCTTCGGGGTCGAGCCCCCGACAGGTCGAAGCTTCGAAATCATGTCGGTCGACATTATCACGTTGGAAGACGGGAAGATCGTCCTCATCTACCACCTCGAAGACTGGACGTCCGCCATCGCGCAGCTCACCGCCGAGTGAAGGACGTGGGCCTGCATGGGTCGATCGTGGCCGGGCCTTGTCGTCCTGCTACCCATGCAATTGTGACTCCATGCGATTGTGCATCGTGCCGCCGCCGGGAACACTCGTACTAAGGGACATACAATGAGCAACATCTTTATCCTGAATGGGGCACAGCCATACGACTTTGCCCCCGGCAAACTGAATGCCTCGTTTGTCGAACGAGCCACACGCATACTGACGAATATGGGTCAGACGGTGCGCATGACGGCTTCGGCCGAAGACTACGATGTTGACACCGAGATCTCGAACCACCAGTGGGCCGACACGATTATCATGCAGTTTCCCGTCAATTGGATGGGCGCACCGTGGTCGTTCAAGAGATATATGGATGAAGTCTACACGGCCGGCATGGACGGGCGACTTTGCAATGGGGATGGCCGTACGGCGGAAACCCCCAAGAAGAACTACGGCATGGGGGGAACGCTTACGGGGACGCACTACCTGCTGTGCTGCACCCTCAACTCGCCGTCCGAAGCGTACGACGACCCGTCAGAGCCGTTCTTTTCCGGCATGAGCCTCGATGACCTTCTGGCGCCGGTACATCTGAACGCGAAGTTTTTCGGCATGACCCCGTTGCCAACGTTCGCAGCGCATGACGTGATGAAAAACCCCGAGCTCGACCGCGACTTTGCCCGGTTCGATACCCATATCTCCGCGCAATTCCAGCGCGATCCCGCATGAGCCCTGCACGAGGAGCGCCGTCGTGATCTTCAATGTCCGGCCTCGCTTGTTGAGCGTCATGCTTTTTTGCGGCGGGCCGAGCTCGGCGAGGCGCATCCGATCGGCCTCGATCTCGAGCGCGCGAAAGAGCGGGCGGACATCCTCTGCGCCGACGATGTAAGGCCCAGACGAAAGACCCAGAGACCGACGTCGTCGTCGTGCGGGTCCAGCCCGTAGTGGTCGCCGTCGCGGTAGACTGGCGCCCGCCCCGGCTGGCAGCGCTGGAGGGAGCGAAGCGCTCGGTCGCGGGGGGCGATGCCGGCCTCCTCGAATCGCGCCGCAACTTGCGCAAGCGTCATGGGCTCCCCGCGCTCCAAGAGCGCCACGAGCAGCTGAGCGTAGGTGTTGGCGTCGCGGTGGTCTTTGACGGCGGCGAGGTCGGGACGCTCGATCCCGAGAACACCGCACCAGTCGGTCGTCGCCAATGACACGCTCCCGAGAATTTCACGCGTACTCTCGAGCCGACAGGCCATCAAGGCTCCGTTCCCACCCCGGCCCCCTCGACGCATCGCTTCTGACTCCGCCCCGGTCCCGATCACCCTACCGGCGCGGGCCACGCGCGACGTGATCGACGCCGGGGCATGTCTGGAGCAACCTGTGCACCCCGTCTGCGACGCGCGACATCGTCGCCTCATCTCGAGGTGGACTCACGCCGCCCGCGGCGATCGCAACGACCCGAGAACGAATGGCCAAATCCCCTGCCCACAAATGGACCTTCCGACCGCGCTTCCGTCGCCGCGCCTTCGGATGGAAGTCGCAGCCGGCGATCAAGCGGGTGAAGGAGGCCGTGTCCGAGATCAAGAAGGTGGCGCGCAAAGACCCACTCCTCGCGGCCGAGGGGGCCGTGGTTTTTCTCGAGAAGGTGTCGCCCGCCATCGAGCGGGTCGACAGCTCCTCGGGCGCCATCAGCACGGCGGTGAACAACGCCATCGTCGCGTTGGCCGAGATCATCGCCACGGCGCCAGCCGACGATGGACTTCGCGCGACATGGCTGCAGCGGCTCTGGGACGCCTGCAAGGACGACGACATCCCGTATCTCGAGTGGCTCGGATACCACTGGGGTGAGCTTTGCGCGAGCCCGGAGGTCGCGTCGCGTTGGGCCGACCGCTTCATCGGCGTGTGCAAGATGGCGTGGAGCCCCCACCCCGATCTTCGAGGCTACTTCAAGGGCACCACGCACTGTTTGAGCGCGCTGCTCGCTGCGGGCCGCTACGAGGAGCTGCTGGCGCTGCTCGACATGGCGCCGTACAAGATGTGGGAGGATCGGCAATACGGCGTAAAGGCGCTCGCGGCCATGGGCCGTAAAGCCGAGGCCATCCGCTACGCCCAGGAGGGTCGCGGGCTGAACGATAGCCCGGTCGCCATCGCGGAAGCCTGTGAAGCCGTGCTGCTCTCATCGGGGCTCGCCGACGAGGCTTACGAAAAGTACGGGATCATCGCCAACCAAGCCGGGACCTACCTCGCGTGGTTCCGCGCCGTGGCCAAGAAGTACCCGCACAAGGCCAAGTCCGACGTGCTCGCCGATCTGGTCGCGCACACGCCCGGCGACGAAGGTAAATGGTTCGCCGCGGCGAAGTCGGCGAAGCTCTTCGACGAGGCCATCGAGCTGGCGCATCGAACCCCGTGCTCGCCGCAGACCCTCACCCGAGCGGCGCGCGACTTCGAGGAGAAGCACCCCACCTTCGCCCTCGAGGCGGGGATGGCGGCGCTTCGCTGGCTGGTCGAAGGCTACGGCTACGAGGTCACCGGCGCCGACGTGCTCGCCGCGTACGTCCACACGATGGGTGCCGCCAAACGGGCCGGCGTCGCCGAGGAGACTCGAGAGAGGATCCGTGCGCTGGTCGCGAGCGAGACGTTCGGCGAACGCTTCGTCACGCGCATCCTCGGACGCCATCTGGAGCCGAACTGATGGCCCGCTTACGGCACGGCGGGTGCGATCCGGTCGTCGACACGGCGCTCGACGCGATGGACGCGGCGCAGCTGCGTGCGCTGATACATTGGCTCATCCCCTGGCTCGACGATGCCACCCAGGCCCGGCTCATGGGTGAAGCCGTCGACCGGGCCGCCCGAGCGTCGGGCGGTTGGACCGGGGCGACGCCGAACCGCCGACGGGTCGAGGAAATCGAGGCCTTCGCCGCGGCTGCGCGGCGCGTCCACGGGGCCGACCCCAGCGACGTCGACGAGTACCTCCGCGACGGTACCCTCGCGTTTTTGGCCCGCGACCACGCGGCGGCCTGTCGCATCTTTCGGGCGCTTCTCATCCCTCTCGGCGAAGGTGACATCGACCTCGGTGAGCGCGAGCTGGTCGAAGAGGTGCTCGGCGTCGACGTCGACGCGTGCGCCACGCAGTACGTGGTGGCGAGGTACATGACCGCGTCGCCAAAGGACCGTGCCCGCGCCGCGATGTCGGCGATGGAGGATGTTCGGGGTATTCGTACTTTCTTCACGCCCATCGGCGACATCGAAGGCGTCGCCGTCGACCCCTTGCCCGACTTCGACGATTTTCTCGTCCAGTGGCGATCGCTGGTGGAAAAGCGCGTCGCGGACGCCGGGAAGAGCGTCAGGGACGGCCGCGAAGACCGTTGGCTCCGCGAGGTGGTCGCGCGCACGCAGGGGGCGGCCGGGCTCGCCGAGATCGCCCGACGGAGCCGACGAGCGGACGACCTTCGCGCCTGGTGCAGCGCGCTGGCGAACGCCAGAGAATGGTCTGCGGCACGAGCCGCCTACGAGGAGGCCTCGGAGCTGGTCGAGGACCACGACCATTTCCGCGGGTACTTTTTCGACGGCGCGGCGCTCGCGGCCCAGGAGCTGGGCTCAGACGACTTCGACGCCGCCCTCGAGCGGGTGTGGCGGGAGGCCCCGAGCCTCACGCGGCTTCGCCGTTGGCTGGGCGGCGGCACGACTCGAGACGAGCTCGTGACCCGAGCGGGCGCGGCGCTCGAGGCGGTCCCGGCGAACGCCGAGCGGCAGCGGGCGCTGCTTTACATTCTCCGCGGAGACTTCGATGCAACCGCTACGCTGCTGGCGGAGGCGCGAGGGCTGGGGTGGTCGGACGCCGAGCATCCCGGCCACCTCGTCTTCCCGCTCTTCGTTGCGCTGCTCGAGGGGACGACGGTCAGCGTCCAGCTTCCCCACGACCCTACCGACGTGAGCCATCTGTTGGGCGACGACCGGCCCAAGCTGCGCACGACAGGGTTGGACGAGCTCCTCCGACGCGCACACGTCAGCCCCCGCGACGACGAGGGCATCAGGTCGTCCATGGTGGCCGCGATGCGTGCCGCCGCGGAGAAGCGGGTCGAAGGCGTGACCGCGAACAAGCGCCGACGTGGCTACGATCACGCGGCGTCCGTGGCCGTCCAATGCGCACGGGCCGATGGATCCTCGGCCGGCAAGGATTGGCTGCGCGACCTCATCCACGCGTACCGCCGCTACCCGGCGCTGAAGCGCGCGTTCGAGGCAGCGGGTGCCTAACCGCGAGAGGTCCGCAGATCGCCTTGCGCGAGACCCTCGGGTTGTTTTCTGGTGAAGTTTGCGAGATGGACGCTGGAGGCAAAGCAATAGGTCTGGAGGTTTAGATCTCTGCTTGGACCCTCTCGAGTCTTGCGTCGTAGACGGGGCCGAGGCCAACGGCGAATTCGTAGGAGTCGCCGGTCCACGCGTCGGGCCGAGTGAAGAGCCGAGAGGCCGTCATTCTCCCTCCGAGCGGAGGACGCTTCGAGCGGCCTCGCGCACGTCGTCGTCCTCGTACGTATCGGCGGCCATTTCGGCGACCCGGCCTGTGGCGTTCGCGTTGGCCTTGCCCACCGCGCGGCAGGCGAGTTCGCGGGACTCGGGCTCACAGTCCCACAGGGACTCGGTGAGGTAGTCTTCCGTTTGACCGGTGAGTCTGCAGCTGTGCATGGCACGGACAACGCGACGCCTCGCACGGGAGTATGGCGCGCGCTCGTAGACGTCGATCAAGAATGGCAACGATGCTTCTGACCCGGCGGCGTCGAGCGCATCAACGATGGAGCAGACGCGATACATGTCCGAGCTCTCCAAGGCGGCAGCACCGGCAGTTTCGAGCATCTGGCGGTCGTCAGGAGTAGCGTGACGCGCCAGGATGCGTTCCGCGGCCAGAGATAGGGGCCGCGGCTCCCCAAACCATCGGCGCGCGAGCGGCAGCGTATCGCTGGGGGGAAGCGCTTCGAGGTAGCGCAAGTATCCCTGGCGCAGACGACGTTCCCGTCGCTCTGCCGGTGCGAGCGCAGACTCCCGCCGCAGGAACTCCTCAGCGGCTCCCACAAACTCCGTGGCGCCGAGCTTTCCAAGCGCACGAAGCGCAACGTGTCGTTCGTCGGAGGGCCCCGACTCCGCTGCGGTCGCAAGACGCTCGAGCGTTTCTGAATCCGTGCGGCGGGACAGGTCACGAGAAACCTCAGAAGCCACTTCGGGAGTGGAACCCAGAGCAGGAAGCTCGTCCGTTGGGAGCGCCGCGAGGTCGTCGATCAGCTCCGGCTTTCGGATCCGCGAGGCTGCCCACGCGACCGGAACGTACATGGGGCGAGCCTCTCGTTCACCGCCGCCACCGCTCCCGACCACGAACTTTAGAGCAGGCACTTGGTCCGCCCACGTCTCCCAGGGGGCGGCGACGACCTTCACGGCGTCAGCGATATCGTCAATGCCGACGCGCGCGAGCAGCGCCTGGACCGCTTCCGCGGGCACGACCCGCCCGACGAGCTCGACGCCGCCCACCGCATCGAGCGCGTCCAGGCACGCACGCCACTGCGGTCCGGTCGCGATGGCCTCAGCCAAGGCAGCACCGGCGGCCTCCTCGCCTCGGCGACACATCTCGGAGAGAACACCGACTGGAAGCCAGAAGTCCGCTTCGTCAGCATTCGGGTCCTCTTCCACGACACGCCGGCGCAGAACATCGATGTTTGCTCCAGTGGCGATCAACAAGCGCGCGTAGTAGCCGTCGCGTTCCTCAACCTGCCGGTCCCACCGCGGGTCGTTCAACACGCAATCCAGCAGGTCGTCCGAGGCGCTCGGGCCCGCATCGAGCGCCGCGCGAAAGCCAGCTCCGCGACCTTGGCGAAGCAGGTCTCGGATGGAGCTATCCAGGCACAACTCCGTGGGTTGGGACCTCCCGCGGTGGCAGATATGGGAGCACGACGCTCACGGGTCTGTTTTCGCACTAGAACGACCGAATGCCCAGGGTTAGGTGTAGTCGATGGGCAACGAGACCGTTCTCGTGGATCCGGTCGCAGGCCTCATGGCAAACTCGGGGAGATGTCGATGCCCAAGACAGGCTCCCGCCGAATCGTGGTGGACGGCTCGCCATTCCGCTGGCGGGTCCGGTCGCGCCCGACGTAACGCCAAGGCAACGCGTGGTCAAAGCGGTCGCCCGCGACCGCTGAGCGTGCTCACGTGTCGCGAGGGAGGCGCTGCTCACGTTTGCCGAGGGACGAGGGGCGGGGGCGATACGCCGACGTCCCCCGAGCACGGCCTCTCGTCGCCGGCGAGTGGGCGGATCACCGCGGTGGTTGAGGCAGCCGGAACCATATCGCCGGCAAACAGGACGAACACGGGTTCGGATCGTCCTGGCCGCGCGAGCTCATCCACGCGTACCGCCGCTACCTGGCGCTGAAGCGCGCGTTCGAGGCAGCGGGTGCGTCACCGCGCGTCGCCCGCAGGTCGCCTTGCGCGAGACCCTCGGGGCGTTTTCTGGTGAAGTTTGCGAGATGACGCCGAAGGCACAGCAACAGGTCTGGGAGGTCTTGGACAAGAACCATCTCATCGAGGTGGCGCGCCAGGGGCCGGAGCCGGTGTTCGCCACCATCAGCGGCGCCCATCTCTACGGCTTCGCCTCGCCTGACAGCGATGTCGACTTGCGCGGCGCCTTCATGCACCCCGCGCGCGACATGCTCGGGCTCCACCCGCCCCGTGAAACGATCACCATCGAGGACAAGAGCATCATCGACCTCGACTGGGTGGCCCATGACCTCCGCAAGTTCGCGCGGCTGATGACGAATCACAACGGCTACGTGCTCGAGCAGCTCTTCTCGCCGCTGGTGGTGCTGTCGACGCCCGCCCACGAGGCGTTGATCGAACTCGGCCAAGGGTGCGTGACCAAACCCACGGTGCGGCACTACCGAGGTTTTGCCCGCGGCCGCCGTCAACGGCTCGCGGAGCCCGAGCCGACGGTCAAGCATCTGCTTTACGCCTATCGGGTGCTCCTGACGGGGATTCACATGATGGAGACGGGCGAGGTCGTCGCCCACCTGCCGAAGCTCAACGAGCGCTTTCGATGGGCCGAGATCGACGAGCTGGTGGCGCGCAAACGGGCGGGCACAGAAAAAATGGCCCTCGACGACCACGAGGTGACCCACCACGGCCAGCAACTCGACCGGCTGGAGGCCAAGCTCGACGAAGCGCACGATGCGAGCCGGCTGCCCGACGCCCCGACCACGGTGGCCGCGTTGGAGGACTTCGTGGTTCGGCTTCGTCTCGACGCCGGGCGGTCGGCGCGCGGCTGATGTTCCCCCTCGGGCCGCACACCATCTTCGTCACCCTGGCCGGGAGTCAGGCGCACGGGACCGCGCGCCCGGGCTCCGATGTCGATCTGCGCGGGGTTTGCGTCGCGCCGCTGTCGGTTCGGTTGTCGCTCTTCGAGGACTTCGCGCAGTACGAAGGGGAGGTTCCCGATGCGCTCGCAAGATCGATCGTGCCCCGCCTCGAAGCGCACCCGACGGCGTCGCGGGCACTCGACCTGAAGACCGAATGCGTGATCTTCGACGTCGCCAAGTTCGTTCGGCTCTGCGCGGCCGCGAACCCGAACGCGCTGGAGGTCTTGTTCGCCGACCCGCGCGATTGGGTCTACGTGACGCCGGCCTGGCGACACCTGCACGACGCGCGACGTCAATTTCTGACCCAAAAGGTGCAACAGACCTTTCTCGGGTACGCGATGGCGCAGCTGAAGAAAATCGAGACCCACCGCGCTTGGCTTTTGCACCCGCCTCGAAAGAAGCCGTCGCGCGAGGACTTCGATCTGCCCGCCGCGAGCGCGACCCTGAGCCGCGACGACCAAAACCGAATCGAGCGGAGCATCGCCGACAAGATCCGAAGCTATGGGATCGACGACATCGACATGCCAAGGGCGACCCGGATCGCGTTGCAGGAGCGCCTGGCCGCGCTCTTCCGAGACGCGCTTTCGGCTTCGGACGTCGACCTCGATGCGCGCATGCGCGCGGTCGCCACCCGGGGGCTTCGGCTGCCTCCGGAGGTCGTCGCGGCCCTGAACGCCGAGAAGAAATATCGTTCGGCGATGAAACAGTGGGATGCGTACCAGGCTTGGAAGGCCCATCGAAACCCGGCTCGGGCCGCCCTCGAGCGTCAGCACGGCTACGACACCAAACATGCCATGCACTTGATTCGACTCCTGCGTATGGGGCTCGAAATTCTCGAGACCGGTGAGCTCCGGGTGCGACGTGACGATGCGGGCGAGCTGTCGGCCATTCGCGACGGGGCGTGGGCGTTCGACGCATTGCACGAACACGCCGCGGCGCTGCGCCATCGCATGAAAGCCGCGGCGCGCACTTCCTCGCTACCGGCTGATATCGACATGGCCGGCGTCGATTCGCTCGTCGAGAGCATCATGGTGCACTCCGTCGGCCCCCCCGACGTCTGAACCGAAACACGACGTTGTCCCCTGAGACCCGGCGGGTGGGTCATGGACCGGCGAACATGGCCTCGAAGGCGGCGACCATCTCTGCCTCGGGGACTTCACGAATGCGGGTGGCGATGATCCAGTGGTGGCCGAACGGGTCACGGATGCGCCCCGCGCGGTCGCCATAGAATTGTTCGGCAAGCGGAAACACTTCCGTGGCCCCCGCATCGAGCGCTCTCTGGAACACCAGATCTGCATCGTCGACATGCAGGTCGAGGACGACCGAAGTACCCGCGAGCGTGGCGGGGCTCGACGAGCCGATGGAGGGCATCTCATCGGCCAACATCAATCGCGTTCCCGCGATATCGATTTCGGCGTTCATGCATGTCCCGTCAGGCGCCACGAGCCGGGTCCGGACTTCTTTGGCGTCGAAGACGCGCGCGTACCAGGCGATCGCCTCGTCCGATTTTTTTACCTGCAGATATGGCGTGATTCCCAGCATCGGCGCCAACGCTAAAACATCGGCGACACGGCGGCGAGCCTGACGGTGGTCGGCGGGGGGCTCCGGTGCGGAGCTGGCTACCACGCGTCGAAGAACGCGACGCCCTGGCTTCGTGCCCGCGGGACGTCGTCACGGTTGATGGCGAATGCCCCGGCGCGGCCGATCACCGCTGGTCAGCGGCGCTTCGTTTTTAGCTCGGGGAGCGCCATGAGGAACGACGAATCCATCGAGGGGCGCCAGTCTGAGCGTTTCGAAGCTCATGGGTCGGGGTCTCGGTCGTCGTCGGGAGAAGATATACGACACCGTGATGACAGAGGAGAGCAGGACGGGAGGTGCGGTCGTGATCGGGGTCGATTGCGCCGTCCACCACCGAAACGTCGGCTTGGCCCGCGTCGTGATGGGGGGTGCGACGAGGCCCTTGGTCGAGGAGGTCGTCGCTGGCGACGCCCCCTCCTGGGACGCGATCGACGCGCGCATTCTTCGCTGGGTGACCGGGCCGACGCTGATCGCTCTAGACGCGCCGCTGGGGTGGCCCGCACCCCTCGGTGAGGGGCTGGTCTCTCACCGGGCCGGGGCGCCGCTGTCGGACTCGGCGCACGCCATGTTTCGGCGCCAAACGGACGATGTGGTGGCGGATCGGGTCGGCAAGCGTCCGCTCGACGTCGGTGCCGACCGCATTGCGCGCACCGCCCACGCGGCGCTCGACCTGTTGGCGCGGCTCGGGGCCAAGATGGGCCGTTGAGGACGTCGCGGTTCGCTGACACCTCGGCTCGGCGCGCGTCGCGCCTCAAGGGTGGTTGGTCGCCTCCGGGAAGACCTCATCGATTGCGGGGATCTGCTACCCCCGGTGGACCGTCGAAGCAGCCACACGGGCAGCCGTGGTTTCAATCCAAAAGAAGTGTCCTGAGAGGTTGGTCCTTGACAAGAAGACCAACATTCATATCCTCACGCGACCGCATCACGGAGACGCCCTATGAACCATTACCCCCAACCACAGAGCTCTTGCCTCTCGCGACGCTTGCGTTGTTTCGCATCGTGTCTCCCTCTGTGGGGGCGATGGGTCTACGGCGCGGCGATGTCCGGGACCTGAGCGTCGACCTCCGCGTTGGCGGGCCGGCCCCGCGTTTGGCCGGCCGGAAGGCGACGGGCCGCCGGTATCGGCGGCGTCGGGTCGGTTCTTCAGGGCCTCGAGCCGGGTGGTGCTTGGCCGCGGGCCGGCGAGACGCCGGCGCTCAAAATGGGTGCTCATCGGTTCGCTGCGCCGAGAGGCCAACGTCTTCCTCGGGGAGAACCGCGGCGCGAATTCCTATTCGTGAGCAGGCACCAGAGAGGGCACCGCTGGGATCGGCGATGTAGCGGACCGCTGAGCACCCATTTGGGGCCTTCTTTGCGGAGGCGGAGCGAACCTGCCGGTTGCGAAAACTTCGCCTCGTGCCGCGCCTTGAGCCTCGTGCCGCGCCTTGACTTGGGGTCGAGAGCCCGAGGAACAGCGCAAAGCGCTCACACACGTGACCAACGGGCGATGGCGTTCGCCTGTCGTCCGTCAGGTATCGATAACGATTTGGCGACCTTCGCTAGAAGCTGGCCCCTTGTCTATCTTCTTTCCTTTTTCCTCATTTCGGTAAGTATCATGCGGTCTCCCATTCGAGCGCCGACCAAGCCTGCCCCCTCGGGATGGTCTCAATGGCTGCCTCTCGTGGCCGATGCCGCGCGACTCGTGAAGGGTCTGCGTGATCGGCCGCGCGCGGTCGATTGGCTGGCGCTCGCGGTCGAGGCGGCGCATCTCGGCGTGCGCGCGCAGGCGCAGGTCGGTGGGGGTCCGGGGCGCTGCGCGTGGGATTACTTCGACGACGATGGGCCCACCGCGGAGTGGGTGGAAGTCCCCTTGGCGTTTCAGGCCCTGGTCATGCGGTACGTCGAGGGGATTTCGTTCGACGAGACGTACTGGGGGCGCGAGTCCCACGCGCCTCGGGTCGTGGTCGCGCACGTCGACGGGCACGCGGTCGGCTGGGTCCAAGCCGCCGGGGAGCATGACGTGGTGGACGGACCGTATGTGCGTCGTGGCGTCGAGGCGGAGACCTATGCCGCGGTGGGCCGGGCGGCGTGGGCGTCGCTCGGAACGGAGCACCTGAGCTACGGGCCGTACGGGCTCGTCCCCGATCGATTCGAGGACGACGGGGGCCCCCGGTCCGCGCTCGCCGACAAGCTCCTCGCGAGGATTCAAGCGTTTCGGATCCGGGGTCGCGCACGAAGTGTGTTGCTCGTGGGCGCGCCCGGTACGGGGAAGAGTCATGCGATCCGATCGATCGCGCACGCCCTCGATGCGACCACGCTGCGGGTTGAAGTCGCAGCGTTGCTCGACCAAGCGGAGGGGCCGTCCGACGACGACCTGAAGCAGGGGCTCGACACCCTGGTGACGATGCTCGACCCGGGCGTGATCGTGCTCGACGACATCGACCGTGCCGGTACGGATGTGCGTCTTCTCAGGTTTCTCGAGGATGCTTCGCAGTCCGGCCGGGTGGTGCTCGCCAGTGCCAACCGGACGGCGCAGATGTTGGGGGCGTTGCTCCGGCCGGGTCGGTTCGACGAGGTCGTGCGCTACGAACAGCTCGACCGTCGCCTCCTCGAGCAGATCCTCGACGGCCACGCCCACCTCGTGCCTCGCGTGGCCCACCTGCCGATGGCCTACGTCCGCGAGTTCGTGGCCCGCATCGACGTCCTCGGAGAAGCCCACGCGCTGGCCGAGCTCGAGGAGTTGGAGGCGCGTGCGCGGACGACGGCCTCAGGCTGAGCCGCACGGGGCTGCGCGTGTTGGACCGCCCCAACATCTACTTCGCCGGGTCGTAGGCACGGGCCTGTTGGGGCGTACCAACAGGCGGGGAGCCTGCCGAGCCGTAACTACGCTGAATGACTGCCTTGGACCAAGTCTTGTTAGGAAGGGCATGTCACCGTGGAACGAAAGGGGGCGCGGGATGTGTTTGACGTCGTTTCATCAACCTCGGAGCATGACCAATACGTGGCAGCGACACCTCGACGGCGGCGTGGTCGGGCCCCCGAGCCTGGCGAGGTGGTGGTGTCACCGCGGACGGGACTGGAGCTGCGGGTCCAGGAGGGGCCCGACGCCGGGCGGGTCGCCGCGGTGCCCCGGTCGGGGCTCGTGCGGGTGGGGGGGAGCCGCGGTGACGACCTCGTGCTCACGGACCTTCCCCCCTCTGCCGTGACGGTCGAGATGGCGCCCGGAGGTGCCGCGCTACGGGCCTCGGTGCGGGTTTGGTTGGGGGCGGTGGGCATCGACGAAGGGGTGGTCCCGGTCGGGGCGCGGCTCCGGGTGGGCGACCATCTGGTCGCCGTCGAGCGGACGCAGCCACCGGAAGATCTGCGCGCCCGGTTGGCGGACGAAGGGCTGGTGTACGCCGATCCCACGATGGACCGCGTGGCCACCGCCATCGCGGAGGTGGCTCCCTACACGATGAGCGTGCTCGTTCAGGGCGAGACGGGTACGGGCAAGGAGGTCGTGGCGCGAGCCATCCACGGGCTCAGCCTGCGCGCCGGGGGGCCGTTCGTGGTCGTCGATTGCGGCGCGCTTCCCCGCACGTTGGTCGAAAGCGAGCTCTTCGGCCACGAGCGGGGTGCCTTCACGGGGGCCGCGACCCGTCGTCGCGGCGCCTTTGAGCGCGCGCACGGCGGCACGCTCTTCCTCGACGAGATCGGGGAGTTGCCGCGGGAGCTGCAACCGATGTTGCTCGGGGTGCTGCAACGCAAGCGGCTGCGACGCGTCGGGGGAGACGACGAGGTGCCGGTCGACACTCGGATCGTGGCGGCCACCCACCGCGACCTCGGGGACGACTGCGCGTCCGGGCGCTTTCGCGAGGACCTGTTCTATCGCCTGGCCACGGTGCGGGTGGAGATCCCGCCGTTGCGCGAGCGTCCCGCCGACGTGCACGCCATCGCCTCGCGGGTATTCGACGAGCTCACCGGGCAGCCGGGCCGGGGGCCGCTCGACGAGGCGACGTGGCGGGAGCTTCTGCGGCGGCCTTGGCCCGGGAACGTCCGCGAGCTCCGCGCCGCGCTCGAGCGGGTGCTCGCCACCGGCAGGCTGGATCTCGACGCCGTGCGCGCCGACGCCGGCCGTGTGCCTCCCGATGCCCTCGCGCCGCCATTGTCGACCACGGCGTCGTCCGACGAAGAGGGCGCGAGCCGCTACCGAGACGCGCGGGCGGAGGCGCTCGCTGCGTTTGAGCGTCGCTTCTTGGGCGCGCTGATGGACCGCTGCGAAGGCAACGCATCCCGCGCCGCCCGAGAGGCGGAGATGGATCGCCCCTACCTGCTGCGCTTGTTGCGGCGCCACCACTTGCGATGAGGAAGCACCGATGCCCGATTTGAGTACCAAGGTCGATCTCTGCCGCGGCCACGACGCGTGCCCGCCGCGGGCGTTTCAGAGCTTCAGCCCCAACGTGTTTGCGGAAGGGTTCGAAGTCACCCGGGAAGGCGATGCGTTTCATCCCCACGGCTGCCCCGTCCACCCGCCCCACGGCGCGGTGGTGCGGCGTGGCTACCCGTCGGTCTTCGTCAACCGGCGTCGTGTTGCTTACATCGGGGCGACGGTCACGTGTCCCTCCGGCGAAGTCGCAACGGGCCGCCCGTCGGTACGCCTCGGCGACGGGTGAGCCCCGGCGCGGTCGCACCGGGCCTCCGGGTTTCCAGGTTTCCGTGCTCCGGGCGCGGCCCGTTACGTCAGATCCCCGTTCGCGCCAGGGCGAGGGTGTGTAGTGCTACGGCCGCCGTTTCGCGCTGGTCTTGCTTCGGGACGAGGCGGGCGAGCAGGCGCACGGGGAAGGCGGTGAAAAGCGGCAGGTTCGTCGCGGCGTCGTCGGGAAGATAGACCACCGCGGGCGGCGCCTGTTCATCGTCCGCGGTTAGGGCCGCCCGCACGAACGTGGCGCCGAGTACCGGGCGCCGCACGAAAGCGCGTTGCTCGAGGAGGGCTTGCGCCACCGTCGACTCCAAGAACGAGGCGGGGAGACCGAGGTTGGCCTTTTTCCACGCCTCGTGGATTTGCCGGCGCAGGGGCGCGGCCATCGTCGGCGCGACGGCGACGGTCGGCTCGGCCTCGCGCGCACGAGACACCGCGTCGGCGAGTCCGCGGTTGGCTTTGGCCATCGGCGCGGCGACGAGCACCGTGACCTTCAGCTCCGTGGCGGGATCGAGGTCGAGTCGGAGCGTGCCTTCCGCCACGACCGCCGGGGGGACGTGCGCCGCATCGCCCAGGGCGCGGCGCATCTGCGCCTCGAAGTCCGCGGTCGGGGTCGGTGGCGCCTCGGCGAGCGTCCGCACCACGCTCTGGCGGTGACGGCTCGTTTCTTCCTCCGGGGAGGGAGGGGGAGGGGGCGGGGGCGGCGG
>JBCCLB010000035.1:0-64440 GCA_039027095.1 Myxococcota bacterium | reverse complement strand
GATGCCGACGGCCCAAGGAAAGTGGGAAACCACGCCTTTCCGCGACCTCATCGACGAGCTGGTCGAACTCCTCACCACCCAGCTAAGCTGGACGCTCGCCCCACGATGATCCCACTACGGACTTCAGGCCGGTAGAACTAGTACCTTCCCATCGACGGGGCTGACGCCAAGCACCGCCTCGGCGATCGCTCGTACCGCCTTCAGCAAACCAGTGTTCTCATCTTGGAAGCTGTAGCTCAGAAATACGGACTGCATCCACCTGACCGGCGTCGAGCATATCATTGTCTAGGGGTCGACGCCGCACGGACGGCGTTGGCTGCGGCAGAGCGGTGAGTGTCAACATAGTTGCCGCATCAAAGAGGACTACGTCGGGGTTCGACTGGCGGACTGGGCGTTCGACCTCCGCGTCGCCCCCGAGCAAGCAAGAGGGGGCGCCGCTGCGGCCGGCCACGCTCATTGGTGCGCGGTGGAGGACGACGTGACCCGGCTGCTGCTAGGCGCGCACTGCTCCGGTCCCGCGCTCGGGGTTACGTCGGCGCGCGGCCTCGGGCATCGCATTACGAACGATTTACATCTGCCAGAATACCTCGCCCCATGGCGGCACAGGAGTCGTGACTACTGGGAGCAGCGGGCCGACCGCATCGCACCGAGGCCAGTCACTACATCCGCGAGCTATTCGACAGCGACGACGTCTAGGCCTCTTCCCGAGCATGAGGCCACGCTAGAACAAGCCGAGGAGAGCTCCCCCCCTGCCCGAGTCGACCTCCTGGCCACCGGGCCACCGGGCCACCGGGCCACCGGGCCACCGGCACCCCGCTACCAGGCCACCCGCAGCCGCCGAATCACCGGGCCACCGGCACCCCGCTACCAGGCCACCCGCAGCCGCCGAATCACCCCGCGCCCCCCGCCCGCCTGGTCTCGAACGAAGTACACGTGGTCGTCGTCGGGCGCGACGGGTCCGAGATCTTGCGTGCTCCCCCGCGGCAGCCGCGCCCGCGGGGTCACGACGTCGGCGCCCCGCCCCGCGCGCGGCAGCACGAACGGCGCGAGGGCGAGGGTGTCGCCGTCTTTGCCCATGGCGAGGCCCTGACATCGGTCGGCGCTGGGGCAGCGCATCACCAAGGAGCTGAGCTGCGCGCCGTCGACGGTCAGCGTGCGGGACGGCGCGGCGGTGGCGGCGGCTTCGAGGGGGAGCCACCGCGCCACGCTGGCGCCGTCGATCCCGCCGTCGTCGATCCAGCTGAGCACGGTCGCCCCGGGGGCGCCCTCGCTGAAACGGGGGCTGCGCGCGTATCTCGCGTTTGAGGCCCCGCCTTCGTCGACGCGAATGCGGTCGCCGGCGGGACGCAACCCCGCCTTTTCGCGCCGCCATCGCTGCATCATGACCCCGGGCCGCTCGCCCGCGCCGGTGTCGGTCCACGCGAGCCAGACGTCATCGTCTCCCGCGCGGTGCAGGCGGGGTTCGCCCGAGACGCCGGGCGTGGTGGTGACCCGCACCGCTTTGCCGCGGCGGGTGAGCTGCCGGTCGACCCGGGCGAGGTGAACCTCCTGGTTGCCGTGACGCGTGTCGGACCACGTGACGATGAGGCCCGTCCCGTCGGCGATGGCGTCGACGTCGAGCACGAGCGGGTTTTTCGCCTTGCTGCGCCGGAGCCGCGTGAGGGTCTTCTGGCGTCCTTTCCGGCCCTGGGCATCGAGGGCGGTGATGTAGACCTGGCTCACCCCCTGGCTCGGCCCCGCCCACACCACGTGACCGAGGCCGCCGCCGCGCCCGTTCGCGCCGCCCGGGGAAGCGACCACCCGGACGCCCCCCACGGCGACGCCGCGTTCGCTGATCGTGTGCACGGGACCGGGGGTCCCGTCGGCGGCCACGACCTGCGCCGCCACCCGCGACGTGGGGGTCGTCCCCCCGTCGGCCCCCTCGGTCACCCACGCGACGAGGGTGCGGCCGTCGGAGAGCGGTGCCGCCGAGAGCGCCGCCACCCGCCGGGAGGCGGTCGCCGTCTTGGTCAACGACGACAGCGTGGGGCCACCTCGGGGCGCGGCCGGCAAAAGCGGGGCGGCCCAGGGCGATTTGCGGACGGGAAGGTCGGCGAGGACGACCAGCGTCGGTTCGCGCGCCGTCCCTTCGGCGAGCACCGTGCATCGGTCGCGGGCGCACATGAGGCCGCGCACCGCGGCGGGTACCCCATCGCCCGGGTCTTCTTCGGCCAGCGGTTCGAGTCGCACCGGCTCGGCGGCGCGGGGGGCGAGCGTCGCGTCGAGCCGCACGAAGGTGGGGACGGCGGCGACCGCCGGGCTGGGCGCGGGCGACGACGACGCAGAGGCGCCCTGGCGCATCTTCGGCGGGACGAGGGTCACGGCGGTGAACCCGGTCCCATCGGCGACGACGTGCGGGCCCCCTCCGTCGCGACCGTGGTAGGCGAGCGTGGTCTCGACGACCGGATCGAGATCGGGGCTCATCGTCTTGAGGACGAAGGTGCGCGGCGCGCGTCCCTCGTCGCGCTCGTAGGAGAACAGCACCGAAGACGCGTCGGAGGCCGGGACGAGGGCCTGCAGACGCGTGGGCGCGACGGGCGGGACGGCCGGCTGGGCCGGGCGGAGAATGGTGCCGTCGTAGCCCATGACCGCGGCCGCGATGTGGCGATCGTCGCCGTCGACGGCCGTCCAGCCCACGACGTAGCGGTCGGTGAGCGCCGCGGCGAGAACGTCGCCTTTGGCCCCCACGGAGCCCAATTCGACGACCGGGCTCAGGCCGTCGTCGGTGAGGCTGACCGCGCGTCCGGCGTCGCCCTGGACGAAGGCGAGCACCGCCCCGCGGGGGCCGGCCACCGCGTGCCAACCCCGGACATCCGTCGCGCCGACCACGGTCTCACCCGCGGGATGCGCTTTGAGCTTCACGGTCGCGCCCCGCGAGGTCTCCGTCTCCCACAAGAGCCACGTGCCCCCTTTGGGGTCGTACAGAACGTCGACCCAGATCACCGGCGCGTCGGTGGTGGTGACGACGGTCGGATCCCCGCGCGTGGCGCCGCGGTCATCGAGCCGCCGCAGCCGCACCTTCGAGCCGTTTCCGGAGGGTTCGGTCCACATCAGCAGAAAACCGTCGTCGACCCCGCGGAGCACGGTGGGGGTTCCCTGGGCCCGCGGCGCGGGGCCCACGTCGCGCAGCCCCGCGCTGAGGTCGGGGAGGGCGCGGTCGCTCCCGACGAGCCGGACGGGACCGGTGAGAAACCGTCCGTCTTTGCGCACGAGCAACATCGCGCTCTCGCCGTGGCGGGCGAAGGCCCAGTCGATGTCATCGCGGTGCAGCTCGGCGATGATCGTGCTCGGAACCGCGGGCGGCCCGGCCAGCGCCGCGGTCGTGGGGGACGCGTCGGGGCGCTCGGTGCGCCCGACCGCGTCGCCGGGGTCGTTCGCCGGGGCTGGCGCCGCCCCGCCGCAGGCGACGAGCAGAGGAACCATCAGGAGCAAAGAGCGCAACGGCGACGAAAGGGTCATCATCACAAGGGCTTTCGGGGCATGCACGCGTTGGGGGTCATGGCTTGGGGACGCTGAGCGGGGCTTGCTCGAGGAGCGGAGGGCCGGCCACGGGAAGGGTCACCGAGAGGCGGGCGCCACCGCACCCAGGGGCGGGGGCGGCGGCGACTTGGATCTCGCCCCCGTGCTCGTGAACGATCGTCTGCACGATCGCGAGCCCAAGGCCGTTGCCGGTTCGCTTGGTCGTGACGTAGGGCTCGAAGATGCGGTCGCGCATGTCGGCCGGGATCCCGGGGCCGTTGTCGTCGACGTCGATCCGCACCTCGTGCCCCCCGGCGGCTTGGTGGAGCCGGATCACCACCTCGGGGGCCCGCCCCGCATCGCGCGCGGCCTCGACGCCGTTTTGCACGAGGTTCGTCACCACGCGCGTGATCTGGTCGCGGTCGGCCGCGACGTGGTCGACGGAGCCTTCGACCGGCGCGACGCGGACGTGGGCGACCTGTCCCGTCGACGCAGCCGGGGTGTCGTGGAGGGCGGCGACGGCCCGGACTACGTCGGCGAGGTCGACCGTTCCGAATTGAGGCGGCGGCATGCGCGCGAACTCGGTGAACTCGTCGACGATGCGTTTGATCCGATGCACCTCCTCCAGCACCGTCTTCGTCGCCTCGTCGAAGTAGGTGTCGAACTTGGGGCTCTTGCGGTCGCGCAGCCGGCGGAGGTTTTCCATCGACGCGCGGATCGGGGAGAGCGGGTTCTTGATCTCGTGGGCCACCTGGCGCGCGACCTCGCGCCGGGCCGCGATCCGCTCCGTCCGCGCGAGCCGGTTGCGCATGGCCGAGAGCTCTTCGAGGGCGCGGTTGAAGCTGCGCGCGAGCTGCCGCATCTCCCGGCCCCCGCGTCCCTCGACGGGGCGCGGCTCCCCCCGGACGACCGCGCGCGTCTGCTGGGCGAGCTCTTCGATGGGACGGGACAGTCCGCGGGCGAGGAGAACGGCGAGCGCCACGCTCAAGAGCAGTCCGAGCGCCCCGCTGAGAAGCATCGAGGCGTCGACCCGCGCGAGCGCGTCGTAGAGGGGCTGCCGCGAAAGCGTCGCGTGAAGCGTCATGCCCGGGACCTCGTCGACCGTGAGCGCTTGGGTCACGAAGCCCTCCGCCGGCCGCGGCGTCGGATCCAGGGTGAGCGCGACGCCGTACGCCCGTCCGATCCGCTTCAACAGCGGCTGGATGTGACGGGAGGCGACGACCCCGACCATCAGCGGGGTCACCTCACCGGTGACGCTGCTCGGTTTCTCGACCGCGGGACTCACACGGGTGCAGTGCACTTCGAGGTGGGCTTCGTTGCCGTAGCGGATCATCCGTGGCTGTCCGGCCGGCGCGCGGTGCAGACGCGTGGCGAGGGCGGGGTCGAGAGCACCGCGGTGTTCGCCGTCCGCGGTGGCGAGCACGATGCCGTCTCCGGTGACCACGCGGAGCCGGTCGAGGCGCAGCGTTTGGGCCTGAGCGGGCAGCGCCGCCTGCAACCCGGCGGTGGCGGAGACCGGCAGCGCGCCCACCTTGCCGCCGGCCCCCTCGAGGTCGACGAGGGCTCGGTCGGCGGGGGTGTCGTGCCGACACAACGGAGGGAGCAGGTTCGCGAGCGTCCCCGCCTCGTGGAGGATCTCCGCTCTCGCCCCGCGGCTCGCCGCGCCGAGGCGGTCGCGAAATCCGCGCTCGACCTGGTGTCTCGAGACCTCGCGCGCGGACAGGCCCACGACCGCCGTCACGAACGAGGCGATGGCGGCGAGACCCAACAGCAAACGGACGGCGAGGGACATGGCGTGCAGACGGACGGTCGACCGTGCCATTCACGACCGGGGCGACGCAACGATCCCACCATCGCGAGAAGGAACCCGTAACCGCCCCTCGGTGTTCCCCGGCGCGGTGCGATTGCCGCTGGGGCGGTGCCCGCCGGCGACGTACACTGGAAGGAATGGTCGAGACCCGGGTTGAGCAGAGCGGCGCGTCCTCGAAGCTGGCGGTCGGGGGGCGGGCGGTCGCGGGGCTGATCATGGCGCTGGTGTTCCTGGGGCTGGCGTTCTTGGGGCTGGCCGCAACGGGGTGTAGCGATGAGACGGCGTCCCCGCCCGGCCCCGCGACGCTCCCCGCGGCGGGCGGCGCCGGCCCTGAACCGGGGGCCGGAGGAAACGGGGGGGCCGCGGCGGCGTCCGTCGGACCCGGGGGCGGGGGGCTCCAGGTCACGCCGGTTCGGCTCGGGGTCCGCGCCAATCCGGCGTCGATGTCCGCCTCGTCGGGGGCGCCCGGCGACGACGCCGAAATGCAGGCGTCCCTGCTCGCCCTGGCCGCCGGGGTGCGGTCGGCGGTGGTGGAGGTACCGCTCGACGAGGTCGACGCCATGGACCTCGAGGCCGAGGTCGCGGCGCTCGGGCTCCGCGACGTGCGCGCCGTCGTGCAGCTGACCGTCGTCGACCGCCTCCGTTCCCGGAATCCCGTTCCCGCGGCGGACTGGGACGACCCGGTCGTGGTCGCCGCCTTCGACGCGGCCCTCGACGACGTGATCGCCGCGGGCGAGGGCGGAGGTGACGACGACGCCGACTCGGGGGTGCGCGCCGCGGTGCTCGGTCGCGACGTGGGCGTTTACCTCGAGGCGCACCCCGACGAGACCATGGCCCTGACCGCGCTGCTCCGCGGGGGCATCACGCGGCTTCGTGACGCCGGGATCCCGGCCGGGATCGGCCTCGCCTACCGCGAGCCGCGATCGCCGGAGTTCGACGCGCTCGCGGCCGAGGGCGACGTGTTGGCGTTGAGCTACTTTCCCGCCCTCGTGCGACCTCCCGACGCACCGACCACGTCGACCCCGGGCCAGGACCTCGACGCCATCGTCGCCCTCGCGGCGATGCGCCCGGTGCTGCTCACCGACGTCGGCGTGTCGAGCGCACCGGAGGCGGAGGGATCGAACGAAACGATCCAACGTCAGCGCCTCGCCGGCTTTCTCGCCGCGCTCGAGCCCCGTCGGCCGTCTTTTCCCACGGTCGTGATCCACGAACTTCACGATCGCGACGGGCCGACGTGCGACGCGCTGGCGGCCTCGCGGGGCGAAGCGAGCGACGAACGATGGGCGGCGATCACCTGCGCCACGGGGCTGCGCGGCGCCGACGGGATGCCCAAGGAGGCGTGGGGTTGGTTCACCGTCGCGGCGGCGCAGCTCTCGTCGCCGTGAGCGGTGTTCACGACCCACCGCAGGGTGTAGGGTTTCGCCCTTCAGAAGGAACAGACGGAGAAAGAACCGAGATGGCGGACACCTCGATGGTCGACTCGATCGGAGCCCTGCAGGACTTCGATCTCTATCGCGAACTCACCTGGGAGGGCAGCTTCGAGGACTACCTCGGGATCGTGCGCGAAAAGCCGCAGGTCACGCGCAACGCGTACCAGCGGATCTACGACATGATCATCCGCTACGGGACGGAAGAGTACACCGACAGCAAGAAGAAGCTGGTCCGGTACAACTTCTTCCGCGACGAGATCGACGGCGGCCGGGACGCCGTGTTCGGTCTCGACATCCCGCTCATGCGTCTGGTCAACGTGCTCAAGGCGGCGTCGCAGGGATACGGCCCCGAAAAGCGCATCATTTTGCTTCACGGACCGGTTGGCTCCAGCAAGTCCACCATCGTCAGGCTCCTCAAGAAAGGTCTGGAGCACTACTCGCGGAGCCCCGACGGCGCCCTCTACACCTACGACTGGACCGACCTCGAGACGATCGGCATGTCCGGGCCGGAAGCGGGGCGGTTCCCGAGTCCGATGAACGAAGAGCCGCTGCGCCTCATCCCGCTGTCGTGGCGCCAAGACGCCTTCGACAAACTCGAGCTCGGCAACGAGCGCTTCGCGGTCAAGGTCGCCGGCGAGCTGAACCCCGCCTGCCGGTTCATCTTTTCCAAGTTGATGGACAAGTACGACGGCAACTGGTCGCACGTCGTGGGCAAGCACATCCGGGTGCGGCGCCTGTTGCTCAGCGAGCAGAACCGGGTCGGGATCGGGACTTTTCAGCCCAAGGACGAGAAGAACCAGGACTCGACCGAGCTGACCGGCGACATCAACTACCGAAAGATCGCCATTTACGGCTCCGATTCGGATCCGCGGGCCTTCAACTTCGACGGGGAGTTCAACATCGCCAACCGGGGCGTGCTCGAATTCATCGAGGTGCTCAAGCTCGACGTCGCGTTTCTCTACGACCTGCTCGGGGCCACACAGGAGCACAAGATCAAGCCCAAGAAGTTCGCCCAGACCGACATCGACGAGGTCATCATCGGTCACACCAACGAGGCCGAGTACAAGAAGCTCCTGAACAACGAGTTCATGGAGGCGCTCCGCGACCGCACGATCAAGATCGACATCCCCTACATCACCAAGGTGAGCCAGGAGATCCGCATCTACGAAAAGGACTTCAACGGAGAGAAGATCTCGGGGCGTCACATCGCGCCCCACACCCTCGAGGTCGCCGCGATGTGGGCGGTGCTCACGCGGCTCGAGGAGCCCAAGAAGCACAACCTGCAGTTGACCCAAAAGATGAAGCTCTACGACGGGAAGGTCCTCCCCGGGTACACCCAGGACACCGTCAAGGAGCTGCGGAAAGAGACGACGCGCGAGGGGCTCGAAGGGGTCAGCCCGCGTTACGTGCAGGACAAGATTTCCAACACGCTGGTCAGCGAGTCGGGCAACGGCACCATCAACCCCTTCATGGTGCTGAACGAGCTGGAAAAGGGCCTCAACAACCACTCGCTCATCACCAACGAGGAGCAAAAGAAGAAGTTCCGAGAGTGCATCTCGATGGTGAAGGTCGAGTACGAGGACATCGTCAAAAATGAGGTCCAGCGCGCGATCAGCGCCGACGAGGACGCGATTCAAAAGCTCGCCGCCAACTACATCGACTCCGTCAAGGCCTACACCCTGAAGGAAAAGGTGCGCGACCGCTTCACCGGCCAGGACGTCGAGCCGGACGAGCGCCTCATGCGCAGCGTCGAAGAGAAGATCGACATCCCCGAAAACCGGAAGGACGACTTCCGGCGCGAGATCATGAACTACATCGGTGCGCTCGCCGTCGAGGGCAAGAAGTTCGAGTGGCACACCAACGATCGCCTCCGGCGGGCCCTCGAGCTCAAATTGTTCGAAGACCAGAAAGATTCGATCAAGCTTCAAACGCTCGTGTCGAACGTCATCGACAAAGAGACGCAGGAGAAGATCGACATCATCAAGAGCCGCATGATCAAGTACTTCGGCTACAACGAGGTCTCGGCCCGCGACGTGCTCGATTACGTGGCCAGCATCTACGCCCGCGGCGACGTCAAGTGAGCCGTCATCGGTCGTCGATGCCCCAACCGAGATAGGTCGACCCCGGCGCCACCCGAAAGTCGTCCGTCGGGTCGGCGAGCCGCTCCCACACGTCGCCGCGCGTGGGGGGCGGCGCGTTGCTGTTCGCCGCCGTCGCACGATAGAGGTGCCCGTCGGTGGCCACGACGACATCGCCAGGGGCGTACGCGCGCACGGGATTGTTCGGGGCCCGACTTTGGCGCGCGGTCCAATACTCTAAGACCCGGGGGTCTACCGTGAGCGCATCGACGAACGACGCCGGCTCGACAGCGGTGTTTTGGTTGTCGGTGGCGGTGACGTTGCCCACCGTACCGTTGGGGCCGTCGAGGCCCGCGACCAGGGCTTCGTCGCCCTCCCAGCGTTGGCCGGTGATGACGACCGGTGCGGTCACCCCCGCCGCGAAACGGAAGATGGTGCGGGCATCCGTCGCGCCGGGGTCGATCTCGTCGTAGCTGAAGTCGATGCGGCGGAAGACGTTGCCTTCGAATCGATAGCTGGACGCCGACCCCGCTTCGCCGCCGAGAAATGCCGCGAGGCCGATTCGATTGTCCGAGACGTAGTTGTCTCGGTACACGACGTGAAGCGGGCCGTCGCCCGCTTCGGCCGTCCGGAACGAACTCCACAGCGTCGATGCGGCGCCGATGAAGAAGTTCTTTTCGATGACGACGTTGCCCGTGCGCATTTGGATCTGGCCGTTGAAGTCTTGAAAGGCGCCGAGTTCGTTGTCGCGCCAATGAAGCGCCGCGTAGGCCATCACGTTGTGGTGGATGTGGCTGCCGTCGCCGAGATTCTGCACTTGGAGCGCTTCGTTGCCCGTGCGGACGAATCGGTTGTGGTGCACCTCGAGACCGGGGATGAGGCTCGAGGGGGCGCCTCCGGTCCAGCCGAGATAAATGCCTTCGCCCGCGACATCGTGCACGTACGTATCGTGGAGGTTCACGTTGGCCATCGGCCGCCCTTGCGACGGGTCGTTCAACATGCGGATGCCGGCAAACCCCGACCGCATCACTTCGATGAACTCGATCTCGACGTCACTGGCGTCCGAGACGCCGAGCCCCATGTGGAGAAAGGGCGCATCGAGATCGAAGGCATCGTCGCTGAGAAACCCGTACTGGCCGCGCGCGTTGGGGTAGTCGGCGCAGCGGTGGCCGGGTACCGACGCGTCGCCGGTTTGGGCGACGGGATCGTAGCGACCGGTGAGAACCCAGTGGCTGCCCCCCGACATGGACCAAATGAAGTTCCCGTCGTCGTTCGGGCCGATGCGCACCTGTCCGCCGAGGTTGGTGATCACCAGCGGCCGCGACGGGTCCCGATCCGGCAGTCCGCCGAGGTTGAGGCTCGGATAGTCGCCGGCGGGAATGTAGAGCCGGTCGAGGCGGGCCCAGTCGACCTCGGGGAACGCGGCCTGGAGGTCGGGGTAGGAGGTCGTGGTGTCGGTCGGAAGGACGAACGTGTTCTCGGGGGCGGAAAACCGACCGAAGGGCTCGCAAGGGTCTTCCCCGCGGCCTCCACCCCCTCCCGCGCCGCCGGGGGCACCGGCGCCCTGCCCCCCGCCCACGGCACCGCCCCCACCGGCCGACGGGGTCGGTGTGTCGTCGCCGCCGTCGCCGTTGCTCGAGCAACTGGCGCCGAGCGAGATGGCGATGAGTCCGGCCCAGATCGCGTGGCTGCGCGTCGTCATCGGCCCAGCGTATCGCAGACGGGGGCGACGCCGGTCGATCCTTCGCTCACATTCGATGGGCGTCGGCGTCGGCCGAAACCGTCGCGGCGCTGGCGGTCGTCGCTTTGGCGGCCTGGGCGTTGCGGAGCCGGCTCACTTCCTCTTCGAGGGCGCGTACGGTGCGTTTGAGGTCGTCGACGTCTTCCTGGCGGGCGAGGCCGAGGCTGCGAATGAAGTTGTTCTTCTGCTCTTCGGTGAGTTCTTCGAGGCGGCCCGGCACGGCCAGCGCCTGCATGAGCAGCTTCATGAATCTCGGATCCCGGAGCAGAGGGGCGAGCGCGGGATGGCCCGCCAGTTTCATCCCCTCGGTCATCACGCGGTCTTTCAGTGCCATCGCCGCGGACGGTACACCGCCCGGCCGGGGTTGCGACCGAAATGCTCGCGCGGTCAGCGGTGGCGATCGAGAAAAGCGCGAATGAGGGGCCAGACGGTGCGGGGGGCGTCGCGCCCGATGAGCAGATCGATGTGGCCCCGGGGAAAGACGCGGTAGGCCTTCGATCGCGAGGTCGAGCGCTCGTACGCGGGGCGCACGGCGTGGGGCGGGGCGAGGCCGTCGCGGCCCCCGGCGATGACGAGGAGGGGTCGGTCGAGGGCTTCGAAGGCACTCGCGTAGCCGTAGAGGACCCCGAGACGGTGGCCGGTGGCCCGCGCCTCGGCGGCGCGCAGAAACAGGGCGCGGATCACGGCGACACTCCCGATGTCCATGGCGAGCGACATGTGCTCCCCGAGGATCTTGGGCTCGATGCTCCGCGGGGCGTAGCCGCGGATGGGGAAGGGGAAGAGCGGGCTTTCGACGAAGACCCGGGTGAGGCGCATCATCTCGCCAAAGCCCTTGAGGGGCACGGCGGCTTCGCCGAGGTCGAGCCGCCGGTCGAGCCCGAGCATCGCGTTGCCGAGCCCGCTGAGAAACCGGCTCCCCCGGGTGAATTGGTACGGGCTGCCGAGCGTCACGATCCCCGCGACGGCGTCGCCGAGCAGCGGCGCCGACGCGTAGCTGATCAATCCGCCGAGGGAATGACCGATCAAAAAGACGCGGTCGTGGCCACTGAGGGCCCGCACCATCTTCACCGCGGCGGGAACGTCTTGCCGCACGTAGGCCGCGAGGTCGCGGGGGGGCCGGGTCCCGAGGTGTCGCGACCGGCCGTGCCCCCGCAGATCGAGGTTGAAGACGTCGCAACCGTCGTCGGCCAGGTAATTGACGAAGCTGCGGGACGGGAGGTGCCAGGCGTAGCGGTTTTGCCCGTATCCGTGGATCAACAACACCGCCATGCGGGTGGGGCGGCTCCCCGCCGCTCGCTTGCGCACCATGGCGAGAGGCACTTCGTCGTTGCCCTCCGCCGTGGACTCGGGGCCCGGTCGCGCCAGCACGATGCCCTTCACGAAGCGCGCGCGGACGTCGCGATCGATGGTCTGGTCTACCTCGGAGGAATTGAGAATCATCCGTGAAAGCGCGGAGCTTGCACCACCTGGCGACGCACGGGTAGCGGCGAGGGGTCGGCGCCCCGACGATCGATGGTGGGCGGTCGGAGGGGGGGCCGACGCGCGCCCGAGGCTTCTTGGCGAATGCACCCGACCGCGCGATGATGCCCTCCGTGAACGCCGACGCGTTTCCTCCCCGCTACGAGCCCGTCGACCGCCTTGGTCGGGGAGGCGGGGGGGAAGTCTGGGTCGCGCGGGACCGCACCACGGGGCGTACCTGCGCCCTCAAGCTATTGCCTCAGGCCTCGGACGAGCCCGCGATGATGGCGCTCGTGCGGGAGGCGACGATGCTCTCGGGCATCGAGGGCCTCGGGGTGCCCCGGGTGCTCCACTTCGGACGCATGCCCGACGGCCGGGCCTACCTGGTTCGCGAGCTCGTTGAAGGGCAGAGCCTCGACCAGGTGATCGAACGAGGGATCGGGGTCGAGGCGGTGCCGTGCGCGCTGGGCGCGGTGGCGCAGGCGGCCGAGCGCGTGACCAAGCTCCACCAAGCGCTGCTCTTTCACGGGGATCTCAAGCCCGCCAACATCATCGTCGGGCCCGACGGCACCGCGACCCTCGTCGACCTCGGCCTCGCCGCGCCCTGGCAGGAGCGGGGGACGGCGCCGGCCGGGCTCACGCCCCGCTTCGCGGCCCCGGAGTTGTTGCTGGGCGAGCCCCTTTCCCCGCAAGCCGAGGTCTACGCGCTCGCGGCGACGCTCCGGGAAGTATTGGCGGCCGTCGCCTCGCATCTCGAGCCGTCACGACGCGATGCCATCGCCCGCGTCGTCGAACGGGGGATGCGGTCGGCGTCGTCGGAGCGACACCCCAGTGCGGACGAATTCGCCCAGGCCCTCCGCCGCGCCGGCACGATCGAAGGACACGACGACGCCGGCGCCAAAGCGTGGGTGTGGACCATCGAAGGCATCGAGGCGGTCAGCGCGGATCTCGTGGCCCGGATCGAGGCGCTCCCGGCGGGGGCGGCCCTGGTGGTCACCGGCCCCAAGGGTTCGGGCCGCAGCACGCTTTTGCGTCGGGCGGCGTGGGCGCTCGGCGTCGCGGGCCGTGACGTGACGCTCATCGATGGCGATGCGCTCGATGTCGACACCGCCCTCGGGATTGCGTTGGAGGGTCGGGAACCGAAGGCGGCCATTCTCGTCGTCGACGATGTCGACGAGCGGTCGGACCGTGCCCGCCGACGCCTCGAAACCCTGCGCGACGCGGGAGCGGTGGTGGTCGTCTCGGCGACGCCGCACGGGGCGCAGTGCCTTCGGGGGCCCACCTTTCAGGTCCTGGACGTGCCCAAGCTCGAACTCGAGCCGGCCTCGGCGTTGGTGTCGCGGATGATCCCGTCGCTGCGCCCCGAGCTCGTCCGGTACATTCACCGCCGGGCGGGCGGTCGCCCGGGCGCGATGCGGACGATCGTCGAGGGGCTCGACGGCACCCCCGTGCTGTCGGTCGAAGACATCGAACGGCGGCTCGCCGACGTCCCCGTCTCGACGGGGGTGAAGGTCGATCCCGTCGAGATTCATCGATTGCTCGACCGGGGACTCTTCGATCAGGCCGCCGACCACCTCCAGGCGTACGACGCCGACGCCCCCTCTACGGTCTCGATCGGCCTCGCACGGGCCAAACTCGCCACTGGTCGGGCCGAACCCCAGACCGCGCTCCGGCACCTCCGCGCGATCGAGCCGCGCCTCGACGGGGAAGACCCCCACGCCCGCCCGGTGTGGCACGTCGAAAAGGCGAGGGCGCACCTGCGCACCGGCGACTACGCAGACGCCGAGCGCCACGCGGCGTTGGCGCTGACCCGGCTCGGCGGAAGCGTGCTGGGCGAGGTCGCCCGGGGTCGGGGCGATGTCGGCGCGCCCGCCGATGACGGTCTGACCGCGCGGGTCGCCGAAGCGCTCGCCGTTTCCGGGCTCGCCCAAAGTCTCTCCGGTCGCCACGAGACTGCGACCAAGACGCTCGTCCGCAGCGTCGAAGTCGCCCGGGGCGCCCACGACGATCGGGTGCTCGCGGTGGCGCTGGGCTCGCTCGCATTTGCCCAGCAACGCAACGACGAGCTCGATGCCGCCGAGCGGTCGAATCGAGAGGCGCTCGACGTCGCGCAGCGCGCCGGAGACGCGGGGCACGTCGCGACCACCCGGCTGAACTTGGCGGGCATCGCGAGGATGAGGGGGGACATCGCGGCGGCCATCGAGCATCTCGAGGCCGCCGTCGACATGGGACGGCGGAGCGGTCGGCAGTCGACCGTGCGTCAGGCTCTGCTCAACCTCGCCAACCTCGACCTGTATCTCGGACGCCTCGACCGAGGCCGCCGGAGCATCGAAACCCTCGCCGCCGACCGGGACGGGCTCGGGGCGGTGCAACGGGCGCAGCTCTTGGCGCTGGAGGCCGAGGCGGCGGTGCTCGAAGGCCGCGATGACGAAGCCGCGGCGCATTGCGCGGCGTGTGCCGAGGCCTACACGTCGCTCGGCCGTCCCGTCGACGCGGCCGAGGCCATGCTCGAGCGGATCGCGCTCGCCCTCGAAGGCCCGTCGCCGGATCTCGAAGCGTTGCAGGAGACGCTGTTCCAGGCCGAGAGCTGCCTGGGAGAAGGCGAAGCCCACCGGACGCTGCTGCTCTACGCCCGGGGCCGCCTCGCCGAGGGCGCGCGCGACCGGGACCGAGCCCGCGCGGCCTACGACGAGGCGGTGGACAGCGCGGAGGCGAGTGGACAGCGCGAATGGTCGTGGCGGGTGCGGGCGGCGCGGGCGGCGCTTCGTGAGCGGCACGGCGACCCCGCGGGCGCGGCCGTCGACCGCGAAGAAGCCTTGGGCCTGTTGAAGGCCGGGGCCGAACGGCTGCCCCGGGACTTGCGCGAGGTGTACTGGAGCCATCCGCGACGTCGCGCCGTGCGGGGCCGCGCCGAGCCCACCCTCGCGGCCGTCGGCGTTCCTCCTCTGCCGGCTGTAGTAGGGCCGGCTGTAGTGGGGCCGGCGGTAAAAGGGCCTCCTGTGATGGGGCCCGCGGCGCTGGAGCCGGGCGCTCCGACCCAACTCGCGCCGGCGGAGGCGCGGCAGGATCGGATCGCCCGTCTGCTCGAGATCAACCGGGTGCTCGCCGGTGAACACGACCTCGACCGCCTCCTCGAGAAGGTCACCGACCACGCCGTCGCGTTGCTTTACGCCGAGCGTGGTTTCGTCCTGCTGCGGAGCGCTTCGGGGGAGGACCACTTGAGCGTGCACGCGGCCCGCGACCGCCGGGGCGACGACCCTCACGCGCGCTTTTCGCACTCGATCGCCGAGCGGGTGGTGACCGAGGGCGAGCCCTTCGTCGCCGTCGACGCGCCGCGGGACGACCGGGTGAGCGACTACGTCTCCGTGCACGCACTGATGCTGCGGTCGGTGGCGTGTGTTCCGATCCGCACGAGGACGGGGTCGATCGGGGCGCTCTACCTCGAGACGAGGCTGCGTTCGGGCTCGATGTTCCTCGAAGAGCTCGCGACGCTGGCCGCGTTCGCCGACCAAGCTGCGATCGCCATCGAGTCGGCGCGGCTCATCCAGGAAAACCGTCAGCGGGCCGAAGAGCTCGAACGGACCAACGCCGAACTCGAGCGGGCGCGGATGCAGCTGGAGGAGGCGCTGGGTCAGCGCACGGCCCAACTCGAAGACACCCGACGGGACTTGAAGGCGACCGAGGCCGTGCTCGAGGGGCACTTCGGGTATCGCGACATCGTGGGCACCTCGTCGGCGATGAGGCGGGTGTACGCGGTCATCGAGCGGGTCAAAGACGCCGATGTCCCGGTGCTCATCACCGGCGAGAGCGGCACCGGAAAAGAGGTGGTCGCGCGGGCGATTCACAAGGGGAGCGGGCGGGGGGAGCAGCGTTTCGTGGGGGTGAATTGCGGCGCGATCCCCGAGCACCTCTTGGAGAGCGAGTTGTTCGGTCACGTGCGCGGGGCCTTCACCGGGGCCGACCGCGACAAGCGGGGCCTGTTTCGTGAGCTCGACGACGGTTCGATCCTGCTCGACGAGATCGGAGAGATGCCCTCGAAGATGCAAGCGGGGCTCTTGCGCGTGCTCCAAGAAAAGGTCGTCCGCCCGGTGGGAGGCACCCGCGAAGAGGCCGTGGGGACGCGCGTGATCGCCGCCACGCACCGTGACCTCGCGGAGATGGTCGCCCGGGGTCACTTCCGGGAAGACCTCTACTATCGACTCAACGTCATCGAGGTGCGTGTTCCCGCGCTGCGCGAGCGTCGGGAGGACATCCCGCTGCTCATCGACCACTTTCTCGGGCTCTTCGCGGCGCGCTACCAGCGCGAGCGCCGGACCGTGTCGCGCGACGCCCTCCGCCGGCTCATGGAGTACGGCTGGCCGGGCAACGTGCGGCAACTCGAGAACATTCTCCTCAACGCCTGGATCCTCAGTGATGGCCCCGAGATCGAGGCCGAGGACTTCGAGCTTCCCCCGGAGGGCCGACGCGGGGGGCGGGACACGGGGGGGGCGGCGCCCGGTCGTGGTGGCGCGCCGAGCCTCGGGGGCGTCCGCGGCCACCCGCCGACGGGCGACGAGAGCGAAGTGAGACCGCTCCCCCGCAACGCCGACGATGCCCAGCAGCAGGAGCGAGACCGCATCCTCGCGGCGCTCGAGGCGACGAACTGGAATCGGGCCAAGGCGGCCCAGCGGGTCGGGATCCCTCGTCGGACGTTTTACCGGCGCCTCAAGAAGTACGGAATTCAGTAGGATGAGGGTGGCGCATGCGCCTACGACGCCGTACACCCTCTTGCGGCCTCCACCCTCGTCCACGGACTCCAACTCATGAAGCCCCACCAGCCCAAGCCCAACCTCCCCCAGCCCCTCTTGCGAAGGCCCCTCCTCCAGAGGCCCCACTTCTCGAGGCTGAGCGCTCCTTTCTCTGCTGGCGGGGTGTTCGCCCTGTTGGCCGTTCTCGCCACCGCGCCGGCGTGCACCGTCGAAGCCGAAGCGAACAATGACGACGACGACGGCGGCGGCGGCGCGGGTGGGTCGGCGCCGGTCGCGTGCACGGGAGACCCGGAGTGTTCTCTCGGAGAACTCTGCCTGGAGAACGTTTGTTCCCCGGCGCCCGCGGGTTGGACGATCGGGCTCGGAGATGGCAGCCCGAGTTCCGTCGCGCTGACGGCCGTCTACGCGCCCGAAACGCCGATGGAGGCGACGGATGCGGCCTTCGATCCGATCGTGCCCAACCGCCTGTGGGTCTTGTTGCGGGAGTTCGAGTCGGACTTGGTGTGTCAGACCTCATCCAACTGTCCCCCCGAGGCCGCGCGGGCGCTCGAGGGCAGGACGGCGATCATCGACAACCCGGCCACCGACCAGGTGAGCGTTCAGCTCATCACCGACCCGAACGCATGGCACTTCATGCGCCGCCCCACCGCGCTCGCGATGACGCCCGCGGGGGTGTTCGCGACGGTGCACGAAGCCCGCACCGGCAACTTCTTCGGTGACGACGTGGACTTCATCGGGCCGAGCCTCTGGTCGACCGACCTCAACATCTACGGCATTCAACCGCCGGGCCTGAACGGCTCCCACCTCGACATGCTGCACCAGACGCCCTTCGGCATGGGGATCGCGTGGAGTGGCCAGGGCAACCTGTTTTACCTGTTCAACGGCAACGTCGGCGCGATCGATTACGTCGACTTCGTCGAAGACCACGGTCCGGGCGAAGCGGACCACAGCGACGGTCGGTACCGGCGGTTCGTCGAAGGCCAGCTTGCGCGGGTTCCCAATGTGCCAAGCCACCTCCAGATGGCCGACGAGCGATGGCTCTACATCGCCGACACCGGCAACGGCCGGATTGTGCGTCTCGATACGACGACAGGCGTGGATGAGGGCAACATCACCCCGGTGTACGAGCCTCTGGCCTACCAGTCGATGGTGCAGGGCGCGGTGCTCGAAGAGGTCGTGGCGCCCGGGGTGCTCTCGCAGCCCAGCGGGTTGGCGATCCAGGACGGTGTGCTTTACGTCAGCGACTACGCGACCAACCGGATCGTGGCGTTCGATCTGGACGGCAACGAAGTCCGTTCGCTCCAGGTCGACCCCCAGCTGGTCGAAAACGGCATCACGGGCCTGAACTTCGGCCCCGAAGGGCGCATGCTGTTCGTCGAGAAGGACGCCGGAACGGTTTGGCGCATCGAGCCCCGTTAACGAGGCGAGCCCCGTCGATGACGCGGTCGCCCGTCCGCGGGTGACGAAAGACGTCCGGCCCCCCTCTGGTTGCAACCAGCCCCGAGGGGGCGCGTCGAAGCGGACCCGTATCGGCCGCGCGACGCTTCGGGGCGTAGGTAGCGTCCGCCGAGACGTCCCGCACACATCAGGGCGGTCGTTTGCGTCGCGGCTCAGCGGGTGGTCGTCTCAGTTGACGTTGTAGGCGTCGGGCGTGTCGCTGTCGTCGACGCCGGGCGCCTTTTGGTGGGCGGCCTTTTCTTCGGCTTCCCGCGTGCGCCGTCGCTCGACCGCGGCGCGCACGAACGCGGTGAAGAGCGGATGGGCCTCGAAGGGCTTCGAGCGAAACTCGGGGTGGAACTGACACCCGATGAAATGCGGGTGATTCGCCAGCTCCACCATCTCCACGAGGTGGCGGTCGGGTGACAGCCCGGAGAGGATGAGGCCGTGCTCGCTCAGTTGGTCGCGATATCGATTGGCGACCTCGTAGCGGTGGCGATGTCGTTCGCTGATGCGGCTCCGCCCGTAGATCTTGGCCGCGATGGTCCCTTCTTCCAGCGCGCACGGGTAGGCGCCGAGACGCATCGTGCCCCCCTTGTCGACGACGTCTTCTTGGTCGGCCATCAGGTCGACGACGCAGGCGTCACCATCCTTGTCGAACTCACGCGAGTTGGCGCCCTGGACCCGGGCGACGTTGCGGGCGTACTCGACGACCGCGAGCTGCATGCCGAGGCAAATACCGAAGAAGGGAACGCCGGATTCGCGGGCAAAGCGGATGGCGTCGATCTTTCCCTCCGCGCCGCGGTCGCCGAATCCTCCGGGGACCAAGATGGCGTCGAGGTGTCCGAGCAGTCCTGCCGGCCCGCGCTTCTCGATTTGCTCGGAATCGACGTACTCGAGCTCGACCGCCACGTCCTGGCTGATCCCTCCGTGGACCAACGCCTCGTGGAGTGACTTGTAAGCGTCTTGAAGGTGGACGTACTTGCCCACGATCCCGACCTTCACCGCGCCTCCCATCGGCTCCTTGAAACGCTGCACGATCTGGCGCCATCGGCTCAGGTCGGGCTGCCGCGACCAGATGTTGAGGATGTCGACGAGCGTGTCGTCCAAGCCTTCTTCGTGAAGGGTCATGGGGACGGCGTAGATGCAGTCGACGTCTACGGCGGCGATGACCCGATCGACCCGCACGTTGCCGAACAGGGCGATCTTCTCTTTGAGCGTTTTCGGCAGCTTGCGGTCGCAGCGGCACACCAGCACGTCGGGTTGAATCCCGATTTCGCGCATGGCCTTCACCGAGTGTTGCGTCGGCTTCGTCTTGAGTTCACCGGCGGTGGCGATGAATGGCACGAGGGTCACGTGCATGCTCACCGCGTTCTCGGGTCCGAGCTCGACCTTGAGCTGTCGAATCGCTTCGAGAAAGGGCAGCGATTCGATGTCTCCGACGGTGCCCCCGACCTCGACGATCGCGACGTCGACGCCCTCGGCCGCTTGGATGATGCGCGTCTTGATCTCGTGGGTGACGTGAGGAATGACCTGCACCGTGGCGCCGAGGTACTCGCCCCGGCGCTCCTTGCTGATCACCGCTTCGTAGATGCGACCGGTGGTGAAGTTGCTCTCGCGGGTCATCGTCGCGCTCGTGAAGCGCTCGTAGTGCCCGAGGTCGAGGTCGGTCTCTGCGCCGTCGTCGGTCACGAAGACCTCGCCGTGCTGGTACGGCGACATCGTGCCCGGGTCGACGTTGATGTAGGGGTCGAGCTTGATGTTCGTGACCCGAAGTCCCCGTGCCTCCATCAGGGCCGCCACACTCGCCGCGGAGAGGCCTTTACCGATGGAGGAGACAACCCCGCCGGTGACGAAGACGAACTTGGTGCGCCGACTCATGGCAGAGGACCTCGCCGGCGATATGCGGCACCCCCGCCCTCCCGTCAACCGTCAACGGTCGCCAGGGCGAGGAAGGCCGAGGTGAACATTACCCGCGTGCGGGCCGGTGAGATGGCGACGCCGCTGATCGCCCTCGAGGTCGACGGCGCCCTGTACGACGCGGTCGCTCTGGAGCGTCGCTGGGGCCTGACCTCTTGGTCGACCTCGGCCGACTTTCACGCGCGCGTCTTCGGGGCCCGCGCTGCCGGCCTCGACCAGGTCGACGCCCGGCTTCGCAGCGGCGATCGCCCGCGCGCCGCGCGAATCCTCGGCGCCATGCCCCTGCCGCCCTGCGACCCAGATCGAACGACCTACGTTCAATTGGGGCCGCCGCCGTCGCCGCAACCGCCGGTTCGGGTCGGAACGGTGGCGGCAGACGAAGCCCCATCGCGCGAGCACCCGCACCCGGTCCGGTTCGTCGTGCACGAAGCGCGCTCCATGCTCGGCGACGGACATCCCGTGCCCCTCGCCGGCGGGCCCCACGTCGGCCTCGGATTCGCGGCGCTTCTCGGCGACGACCTCTACGATGCGTCGCCGCGTGAGGTCAAAAGGGGGGTGCTCGGGTTCTCACTGCTCGCCGATTGGACGCCGGTCGACCGCTGGCGCGGGCGCGTCGGCGGCGCCCACGACGGGCCGACCCAGCTCGGCCCGGGGCTCGTCACCCGCCTTTCCTTCCGCGACCTCGACGACCTGGTGGCGACCATCGACGTCTCCGGTCGCCGGCCCCGTCGATGGACGGGAGCGCCCGTCACCGGGGCCGAATGCGCGGCGGCGGTGAGCTGGGTGACGCGCGCCATGCCCTTACGGGCGGGCGATGTCGTAGGGTTGCCGGCCGCGTTGACCCTGGGTCCCGAGGACCTCGGATTTGGTGACCGCGTCACGCTTTCCGTGGAGGACCGACGGGGACGACGTCGCCTCCAGTCCCTACACGGCTGGGCGGTCGCGGCCCCTCCGCTCTGACCTGCGCTTTGCCCCGGCCGATTCGAGGGGTAGCGAACCCATGGGAACGGACCTTAGAACCGGCCCTGGACGCCGAGGCCCGTCATCCCCGGGGAGACGAGCGGCGTCACGTGCCAGGACGCCCGCGAAGAGACCTCGGCCTCGGCGGCGCCTTCTTCGGACGGGGAGGGGGTCGCCGTCGCTTCGGTGGTCATGAAGATCCCCTCTCCGACCAGCGCGAGGCCACCGAGCTGCACGATGCCTTCGAGCGCGTAGAGAATGGCCCGCACGGGCACGATCGCCCCGCAATCGGGATTGTCGACCGGGCACCCGTTGCGGCCGATCGCAATCCACGGCCCCGCGACGGGAATGTAGAGCGCGTCGATGCCCGGGGTTCGCGAGAAGCCCGCGGCGAAGGCGGCGCCCGTGCCGTAGGCGGCGCCAAAGAGCCCGAGCCCGCCGCCGATCAGTCCGTAGCGAACCGGCGTCGGCGGGTAACGAACCACATCTTCGTCCTCCCCCTCGGCCGCGTACGCGCTCGGCTCCCCGATCGGTTCGTCCTGGGCGTACGCCAGAGCTGGACGGCCCAACCCCCAGGCCGCCAATCCGCAACCAACCAAACCCCAGCCTGCCAATCGCCAGCCCGCCAATCGCCAGCCCGCCAATCGCCAGCCCGCCAATCGCCAGCCCGCCAATCGCCAGCCCGCCAATCGCCAGCCCGCCAAGCGCCAGCCCGCCAAGCGCCAGCCGAGCCGCGCCGACCGGAGCGCGACCTTCGGCCGCGCCATCTCCTGGCACCCCGTCGACCCGCGCGGGGCGCGGGACGGGCCCAAACGACATCGGTTCACGTGCCTTCGTCCCCTTCCTTGGCGCCGGCCCCCTTTTCGGGGATCACCACCGTCGTCGTTCGTTTCGCATCGCCCTCGAACGGCGGCACGATTTCACCGACGTAGGACTTGCGGATGCAGACCTGAGCCGCGTCGGGCAGCGTCATCCACTCCGGGCCGAGGATCACGTCCGTCACGCGGCCCTTGGTGCCGTCGAACACCACCTCGACGTCGCCTTCTCCCGGCGGCACGTCGGCCGTCTCACGGCAGTTCTTCACCTTTCGTGCGCCCCTCGCGAGCGCGATGTTCGCCGCCTCCTCGTCGAGCTTGACCCGTGTCGACTCGAGGTATTCCTCGACCTCTTCGTCGGTGACCTCGACCGCGGGCTCCGCGGGAGGCGACTCCGGCGGCGGCGCCTTGGCGCCACCACACGCCGCCCCCCCCAACGTCCACGACCCGACGAGCGCAACGGCGGCCGCCCAGGTCCTAAGGGGGGAGCTACCGAGAGGGCAGCTATCGAGGGACCGGCGACCCCGGCGACCCCGTTCGAGGGGCCAGCGCAGAAGGGATGAGCCGTTGCGACCTGAGCGGAAAGACCACATGGCGTGGGTGTGTCACGGGCCGCCCGGGAAGTAACGGTCAAATGCCGCCACGCCCGGCAGGCCAGCCGCCGGTACGCCACCGCACGACCCAGCCCCCCGTGACGACCCAGCCGCCGCGACGACCCAGCCGCCGCGACGACCCAGCCGCCGCGACGACCCAGCCGCCGCGACGACACAGCCCCCCGTCAGACGACACGTCAACCGAAGTCGCGCATCTGACGCCGCATCTTCGCGAGCGCCTGCTCCTGAAGCTGACGGATGCGCTCGCGCGACAGCTGGTACTTGTCGCCGATCTGCTTCAGGGTCAGCTCGCTCTCGTTGTCGAGCCCGAAGCGCCACCGAATGATGTTGGACTCGATCGGCGTCAGCTTCGTGAGAAGCCGGCGCACTTCGTCGTTCCAGTACTGACCCGCGAGCGACTCGAAGGGCGATGGCGCGTCCTCTTCCTCGAGAAAGTCGACGAACTTACGCCCGTCTTCGTCGCCGACGGGACGATCGAGCGAGAAGGGTGCATCGGCCGAGAACGACCGCACCTTGTCGAGCTTTTCGCGGGCGACGCCCGTCTGTTGCTCGAGCTCGGCGATGGTCGGCTCACGCCCCAAGCGGGCGAGGGTGGCCTGAGTGGCCCGGGCGACCCGATTGTAGGTGTCGAGCATGTGCACCGGAATGCGGACGGCTCGGCCCTTGTCGGCGAGCGCGCGGTTGATCGCGTGACGAATCCACCACGACGCGTACGTCGAGAATCGGTACCCGCGGGCGTGGTCGAAACGTTCGACCGCCTTCATGAGGCCGATGTTGCCCTCCTGAATCAGATCGATGAGGGGCATTTTGCCGCGGTTGTAGCGACGGGCGATGCTGACCACGAGCCGGAGGTTGGCCTTGACGAATCGGTTCTTGGCGTCGAGCTGGCGGTCGTAGCTGTTGCGAACTTTCCGCAGGTAGCCCCAATAAGCCGGGCTCGGCGCCACGTAGGGCACGGCATCGCCCGACACCGTCTCGCGGGCCCCGGTGGGATCGGGCTCTCGCCCGAGGTCGCGCGCGATGCGCCACGCCCGGCTCATCCACACCCGGTCGGAGTCGGGGAGCTGCACCTTCTTGGCGATCACCCGGGTCAGCTCGGTGTATTCGCGCTGCTTCGCCGCGCCGAGACGCTTTCGCTTCGCGAGCTTCAATGCCTGCTCGAGCTCCGGCGCGTCGACCTTGTCGGTGCCCGACGCCTCGATGTCCTCGATGAGGCCCGCCAGCACGTAGGGCGCGGCAGGAGGGTGAGACAGCAGGTTCATCCAGTGTTGAACCTCGGCCGCCTCCACCCGTTTGGCCGCTTCGATCTCCTCTCGGTGACCCATCACCGGGTGGTTCGCCATGTCGCGGAAGTAACGGGCGAGCATCGAGTCGCCGACCTTTCGCGCGGTGGCCACCGCAGACGGAGGCGGCGCCACGCTCGGCGCTCCGAGGCGGCGGCCCCGTCGCGCGGTACTTCCGTCGTTGGCCCCGCGGCCGTTGGCGCTCTCGTGGCTCGCGCCACTGCCACCTGGGCCCACGGGACTGCCACTGGGGCCCACCGGCGATGGTCCAGCGCCCGGTGTTCCCGCCGCCGTGGCGACGCGCGCGGCGCCGACGACGGAATTCGACCGGGCCTTCGACGAGGCGCGGCGGGAGCGAATCGTGGTCTCTTCCGCGTTTTCGTCAGATAGCGCGAGGACGGACAGTTGAACGGCGGGGTTGCTCATGGTGGGCTCTCGGGGCGATGGGGCCAACCGTTCGTCGAGACGTACGGGATGGCCATGGCGGATGTCGACGGGCGGGATGACGGCGGATGCGGCACAGTCTGCGCTCATCGAGCCGGCGGCAGGGGGCGGGGGACGTCGGGAGTGGGAATCGCTTTCTTGGGCTAAGGCCGTAACCGGCGGTGGGGGTCAGGCATTCCTCTCGGTCACGGCTTCTTCTGAATACGGTGGTGAGCGCCTCAAGGTTTCAGTTGGTGTGTCCAAGGGACGTTCGTCGGTGGGGGCGGTTTGGATGTTCAGGCGTTCCTCAAGATTGTTTGCAAGTCCCGCACCGACCAAGCCGTCGAACGCTTCGCAGCCCCTCATGAGGGCCACGCGAACCTCAGAAGACACGGAGTACGGTTCATCGTCGGCGCCAATCCGGCCTTCGACGCCGCTAAGGGACCAAGATCACGGACATGAGAATCCGACACGAACGAGGCCCCATCTGCATGTGGCATCGGCATGAGGCAAACGTCACCACGTTGCCGGGCTTGCGCAACCCGCCGAACTATAGGGAGCCTGTCCAAGGGTGTAAGGCCACCCGTCGAACCCTTGTCGCAGGATGACCCCGAACTGCCAACTTAGTTGGCAGTGTCTGGTCGACAGATCGGGCAGGCGGTGCGTCGCACCTGGGCGCGATCGGTCGCAGGGTCAGAACTGGCTCAAGAACCTTGGGTCGTTTTCGAACAGCACCTTGATGGTGGGGATGTCGTACCGAAGCATCGCCAATCGCTCGATGCCCATGCCCAGCGCGTAGCCCTGGTAGCGCTGAGGGTCGATGCCGCAGGCCTCGAGCACCACGGGATGAATCATGCCGCACCCCAACACTTCGAGCCATCCCGTTCCCTTGCACACCCGGCATTCCGCTCTCGTTTCGGGGGTACAGAACGGGCAGCCGAGGTCGACCTCGGCGCCGGGTTCGACGAACGGGAAATAGCTGGGCCGCAGGCGGACCGAGGTTCCCGGGCCGTACAGCGCGTCGGCAAAGGTGTGGAGAACGCCTTTGAGGTCGGACATCTGCACCGATTCGTCGACCATGAACGCTTCGAGCTGGTGAAACATCGGGGAGTGCGTCAGGTCGTCGTCCCGGCGATACACCGCGCCGCAATTGACGATGGCGAGCGGGGGTCTCCGTTCGCTCAGGATGCGGCTCTGGGCGTTGCTCGTGTGGGTCCGGAGCAGCGTCCGGGCGTCGGGCCGCACCGTGCCGTCCTCGGTTTTCACATCGACCCAGAACGTGTCCTGCATGTCCGTGGCCGGGTGGTCGGGCGGAAACCCCAGCTTCGTGAAGTTGTTCGTCTCGGTCTCGACTTCCGGGGCTTCGACCACCTCGAATCCGAGGTCGCAGAAGATCCGAAGCAGGTCGTCTCGCGTCTGCAGCACCGGGTGCAGGTGCCCTCGCCGCATCGAGAGTCGACCGGGAAGCGTGAGATCGAATGGCGGCGCGGCCAGCTCGGCGCGACGCGCATCACGGGCCAGTTCCGACAGCCGTGCCGCGAACGCCGTTTCGACCCGTTGCTTGAAGTCGTTGACCTTCGTCCCGACGTCGCGACGCGACGCTGCGGGGACGTGTCGCATGAGCGACAGGACTTTCGTCAGTGCGCCCTTCTTTTTGCCGAGGAGGGCCGCGTAGGCTTCGCGCAGCCGCACCTCGTCGGGCGCCTCGGCGAACGACGTCTGAAACGACGCGCCGAGCGCGGCGATACCGGCGTCGATGGCCGCGACCGGGTCTTCTTCCTCGGGGGCGCTCAAGTCGGATGCGCGCGGGGGGCCCTCAGCTCTTGGCGCCGAGGGCCGTCTCGACGATGGCCTTGAAGGCGTCGGGTTCGTGAACGGCGAGGTCGGCCATGATCTTGCGGTCGACGTGAATCCCGGCCCGTTTCACCGCGCCCATCAGGCGGCTGTAGGACAAGCCGTGCAGGCGGGCCGCCGCGTTGATGCGCGTGATCCAGAGGCGGCGAAAGTCCCGCTTGCGCCGCTTGCGGCCCACGTACGCGTAGGCCTGGGCTTTGTTGCGGACTTCCACCGCTTGCCGGAAGCGATTCTTCCGTCCGCCGAAGTAGCCTTCGGTTTGTCGAAGGACCCGGTTGCGCCGTCGCCGCGCGACGAACCCACGTTTCACTCGAGCCATGAGGTTTCTCTCTATCTCGTTGCGCTGTTCCCTGCCGCGTTTGGGGTGCGCCTCGCGTTGGCTTCGGCGCCGAGACGCGCCGAAAAGGTCGTTCCTCGTAAGGATCAGCCGTAGGGGAGGAGCGACTTGATCTTCTTTTCGAAGTGCTTCGGGACCATGTCGTTTTGGCGCAAGCGGCGGTTCCGCTTGCGGTTTTTGTTCCACATCCCGTGCTGCAGCCCCTGCTTCGATCGCCGTACACGTCCCGTTCCGGTGATCTTGAAGCGCTTGGCGGCAGCGCGGTTGGTCTTCATCTTGACCTTGTTGGGCTTCGTCTTGTGGGGCATGCCGGCTTGCTCGGGGAAATGTGTCTCAGGGGCAGATGGGGTCTCTTCGGGGCGGACCGGTCGCTGCGGCAGGGTCGAGCCCTTCTCGCTTCCTTCGGTCTCTCCACCACCACGGCGGAGACGTTCATCGAAACCACGGGAACGCGAGGGCCGCGGATAGAAGCAGAACACCTCGTATCCGTCAACCCGGCGCGGCGGCGACGCGCTACGCTGTGCCCGACGCGCTACGCTGTGCCCGACGCGCTACGCTGTGCCCGACGCGCTACGCTGTGCCTGACGCGCTACGCTGTGTGCCCTGCCATGGATGACGGTGACCCCCGCGCGGCCCCTGGCGACGACGCTCCGCCTTCCTCCGGGGAGAACCAGGGCGCCAACCCTTCCCCCGGGGAGGTGCCCGAGGCGCCCCGTCCGCCCAGCTTGAGGCAGCGAACCCTGGGCCGTTCCGGAGGGCTCGTCTCCGAGCTCACCCTCGGCACGTGGGGTCTGAGCGGGGAGGCGAGCGGCCCGGTGTATCGTCTGGAGGTCGACCGCATCATCAGCCGCGCCATGGAGGCCGGGATCACGCTGTACGACACCGCCGATTTCTACGACGGAGGCGACCTGCAGGAAAAACTCGGCCACCGATTGGACGCCGAACACCGGATCTGCACCCGCATCGGGACCTTTCCGCGCGCCCGCCCGCCCCGAAAGCACTTTGCGCCGCGTCGTCTCGCCGAGGCGTTGGACGTCTGTCACGAACGGCAGAATCGGTCGTGTCTCGACGTCGTGCTGCTCCACAATCCGAGCGTGACCGCGCTCGAGGGGGACGCGCCCGACTTCATGCGCGAGCGCGTCGACGCCGGAGAGGTCGGCGTGTGGGGCGTGAGCTGCGGCGATGCGGACGTGGCGGAAAAGGCGATCGAGGTCGGCGCCTCGGTGGTGATGCTCGCGTTCAACGTGCTTCACCAGAGCGACTTTCGGCGGGTGGCCGAGGCGGTGGAGGCCACGGAGACGGGGGTCATGGCCCGTTCGGTCTTGGCGCACGGGCTCCTGACCGGGCACTGGTCGCGCAACAAGATCTTCTTCGACTACGACCATCGTCAACAGCGGTGGACGCGAGAGACCCTGAAGTACCGACTCGGACAACTCGACGCCTGTCGCCACCTCGTCGACGACACGGCGACGACGCTTCGTGCGGTCGCCCTCCGCTTCGTTCTCCACCACCACCTGGTGAGCACCGCCGTGCTCGGTCCGCGGTCGTTGACGCAACTCAACCAGCTTCTGCTCGAGGCGGGCCACGGCCCGCCGTACTTGAATGGTGAAGGCCTCGAGGCGCTACCGGCCCGACTCGCCGCGGTCGGAGCGATGTCGACGGCGTCGTGAGTGCCCTCGACACCCTGGTGGGCATCGCGCGGGAGGCGGCCGAAGACGTCGCCCGCTTTTACGCCCGCCACCAGGCCGAGGGCCTCGTGGTGGAACTGAAGGCGCCCGACGATCCGGTCACCGTGGCCGACCGTGAGGTCGATGCGTGCATCTGCCGGGCGCTCGAGCGCGCCTTTCCCGGTTGCGGGGTGATCGCCGAAGAAAGCAGCCCGAGGGACGCGGGTGAGCGTCGGGACCTGTTGCATCGCCCCTGGGTGTTCTTCGTCGATCCGATCGACGGGACCCGGGAGTTTCTCGCGGGCAACGGCGAGTTTTGCGTGATGATCGGGGCCTGCCACCGCGGGCGAACCAGCATGGGCGTGATCGTGGCTCCGGCCCGATGCGAGGTCTACGCCGGCGAGGTGGGCGTGGCGGCGTGGTGGGCGCGCACGGATGCGCCCGGCGCTTCCCGCCGGCCCCTGCGGGTGACCACGCGGGCCGAGCCGTCCGGAGCGACGATGGTGGTGTCCCGTTCTCGGGCCAGCGCGGCCGTGCGGCGCCGGGCGGATCGGCTGGGGATCGCGCATCGGCAGCCCCTCGGCTCGGCCGGTTTGAAGGCGGTGGCGGTCGCGCGGGGCGACGCGGACCTCTACCTCCACGACGGAGCGGGGATGGGCCTGTGGGACGCCTGTGCGGGCGACGCGCTCGTGCGCGCCGCCGGAGGACGCGTCACCGACCTCGCCGGAGCGAGGATCGACTATCTGCAGCCGAATCGGGTCCGTCCGGAGCTCCGCATCGGCGATGGCGTTTGCTTCGGCAACCCGGTGCTCCACGCGGCCGTGCTCGCGGACGCGCGCCGCGGGTGACCGTCGTCGCGACGCGGCGCCGGTCGGGCCCTGGCCGTGGCGCTCGAGGCTGGGCTTCGCCGCGGGATGACGGGCGCGGCCATGCCTTTGACATCAATGGTTTGCCCGGCCTACGGTGCCGGCGTTCAAACCTGATGCAGATGGGCGAAATCATGCGTACCTACCGTCGAATCACCCCTTGGCTCCGGACTTGCCTCGCCGGGGCCCTCTCCGTGACTGGCCTCTCTACTGGGCTCTCCGCTGGCGCCTCCTCTGGGATCCTTCCCTCGGTCGGGATGCTGGTCCCCGTCGGAGGGCTGGCCGCCGCGAGCACCGTGCTCGTGGGCTGCGAGGACGAGCAGGATCCGGCGACCTGGGTCAAACGACTCGAAGACGACAAGACGCGCGACGCTGCGGTCAAACGCCTCCTCCAATTTTACGAGGACGCGATGACCAACGACGACAAGGACCGCAACGGGCCCAACGTGAAGCCCTTGCTCGAGCTGGTCGTGCCTCCGATGACCGAGCTCGCCAAGCAGGAAAAGCTCTCGACCAAGGCCCAGGGCGACCTCCTCGCGTTTCTCGCCGACACGCGAGACCCGAGGGTCGTGCCGGCCCTCGTCCAAGCGATCAACAACTACCGCATGGATGACAAGCGGCCCGACAAGTACGACTCGCAGATCGCCGACGTCGTGCGGAACGTCGGCGAGATGATCAAGGCAGGCGTCATCAGCAACGATCCCGAGGTCAACAAGGCCATCTTCGAGCTGTTCAAGAAGACGCACCACAGCTACCCGAAGGCGCGGAATCAGAACTTCTATCTCATCGTCAACAAGACCCTGAAGCTCATCAAGGATCCGTCGTACGAGGCTGAGCTCATCAAGATGATCGAGCAGCCGATCAAGAGCAAAAAGAAGAAGTTCGCGCGGGCCGCCCAGGACCAATTCTACTGGCAATTGACCGCGGCCGAGGTCCTCGGGGCCCTCGAGAGCAAGAAAGCGGTGACGCCTCTGCTCAAGATGATCCTCACGCCGTTCAAGGCCCCCGCACACAACGACGCGCTCATCGCGCTCATCCGCATCGGCAAGCCTTCCCTCGATGCCGCCGTGGAGCTCATGCAGAGCAAGAACAAGGACCTCATCGAGTACGCGAAGACCGAGCAGCTCCGCGCCCTCGAAGACCAAGACAAGCGGGCCAAAGAGGCGAAAGCCAAGAACAAGCAGGACGAAGAAGCGGCCAAGGCCTACCGCAAAATCGCGGTGATGGTGGTGGGCAACATCGGCACCCTGGGCGCGGTCGATCCGATGCTCGCGATGTTGGATACCGAAGACAAGGGCATCAAGACCACGGTCGCCACTCAGCTCCACCTCCTGCCGCAGGAGGAGAAGACGGTCACCCGATTCAAAGAGACCTACGACGCCTTCTCGATGAGCGACAAGACGCCCGACGGGGACTACCCCAAGTTCGCGATGCTCGGGGTGGCCGACGCCTTCATGAACCGGTCGCTTCACGACCACATTCTCGACTCCGCCTTTCAACAAAAAGGCGAGAAGGGCGACATCCAGGGCGGGTACCTATCGATCTTCGAGTACGGCGTGAAGGGGGCGCGGGCGGAGCAGTGGCCGACGCTCGACAAGCTCTTGGCCGACCAGCCCGAGATCAAGGTCAAGAAGCCCGCCGACAAGTTCGTCATCAAAGACGCGAAGGCGAAGAAGGAAGAAACGGTCACGGCCCAACAGCTCGTCGACAAGATTCTCGCCCTCGAGATCAACCCCGGCACGCTGGGTCGACCCGAGGGAAAGAAGGACGCGAAGATGAAGCCGCTGGCCGACCTCGGCGTCGAAGCCGTCAACACGGCCTTGTTTCGGGCCGACTACCTCCGGGCGGGCGTCGTGGCGAAAAAGGTCCTCGACGAGTGCAAAGAGGACGTCGGTTGTTACATGACCAAGATCGACAGCCCCGAGGCCTCCAAGGCCGAGACCGCGATGATCGGCACCAAGTCGATCGCGATGATCGGGATGTACGGCGGCGACGAGGTGAAGATGCAGCTCGTCGAAAAGCTCCCCAAGGTGAAGAGCCCGGTGGTTCGTTCGATGATCGGGACCATTCTGCTCGCAAAGTCGCCCAAGGGAGACCAGGCCGTCGCGAAGAAGCTCCACGAGATGTACGACGCGGCCAACGAGTCACGCGATGCCGACCGGATCAAGCGGATCGCGGCCTTCAAGCAGATCATCTACCGCCTCGAGGCCCGCGCGGGTCTCTGAGGGTCACGGCACGCACGGCGCGGCGCCGGGGCGGCGGCGACGACGGCGTGCCATGCCCCTGACCGTGTCGTCCCCGGGGGTCGCATGATTACGTTGGAGGTGGTGGGAGGCCGAGCCGCGGGCAAGACGTTTGCCCTGCGCCAAGACGTCGCGACCATTGGACGGGCCGAAGGCAACGACGTCGTCGTCGACGACGTGCCGGTCTCGGGTCGCCACGCGCGACTCGTCCGCGGTCTGGACCGCGTCACCATCGAAGACCTGGGGTCGACCAACGGCACGTTCATCCTTCGCGGCGACGACCGGGTCGTCGTTCCCCGGGGAGGGGAGGGGGTGTCGCTGAACGCGGGCGATGTCGTCCAGCTCGGTGAGGACCGCGACGCGTGCCGCCTCGCGATCCGGCGGCTCGATGAGGACGACGTGACCACGGCCACCGTGGTCACCGTCAAGTCGGTCGACGAGCGCACCGAGGTGCCGCACGACGTCGGCCGGCTCGGTGCGCTCTACGCGGCCCAGCGCGAAATCGGGCGGGCGGAGGATCTCGATGCGGTCCTGCACGCCATCGCCGATGCCGCCTTCGATCTGCTGGCGCACGCCACCCACGTGACGGTGGTGTTGCAGGCCCGAGATGAGGGAGCCGGGCCGAAGGCACACCCGTCGTCGTCCTCACCCTATCTCCCGGTCCTCACGCGTCGGCGTCCCGAGGACAAAGGGGGCCCCCCGGCGGAGGCGAACGACGAATTCATCCCCATTACCCGCAGCGTGTACCGCCAGGTGATCCGAGAGCGGTCTGCGGTGCTCGCCGCGGACGCGAAGCGACAGCTCGACGCGACGCCCTCGCTGATGGGGGCCTCGGTCCGCAGCACCATCGCGATCCCGCTGTGGCGGGGGGATGAAATTCTCGGCGTGCTGCAGGTCGACAACCGCGACGCGCCGGGAATGCTGAAGCCGGTCGACCTCGACGTCTTGTTGTTGATCGCCGAGCCGGCCTCGCTCGCCGTGGCCAACGCCCGCCTCATCGGCCGCCTGCGGTCGGCAGAAGAGCGCGCCCGGAGCGAAGCGGACTTCTTGAAGCATCGGGACAAGGCGCGGCGCGCGGGCGGTCGGGCCGAAGGGCGTGAGGTATCGATCCTGGGGGACAGCGATCCGATGCAGGCGCTGATGCGACAGCTCGACAAGGTCGTCGACACCAACGTGTCGGTGCTCATCGAGGGGGAGACGGGCACCGGCAAGGAGCTGGTGGCCTCGGCCCTGCACTATCGTTCGCGCCGCCGCGATGAGATCTTCGTGGCGCAGAATTGCGCGGCGCTCGCCGAGACCTTGCTCGAGAGCGAGCTCTTCGGGCACCGCAAAGGATCCTTCACGGGCGCTCACGAGGACAAGAAGGGGCTCTTCGAACTCGCGGACGGCTCGACGCTGTTTCTCGACGAGATAACCGAGGCCCCGATGGCCATTCAGAGCAAGTTGCTCCGGGCGCTGCAGGAGGGCGAAGTCCGTCCGGTGGGCGCTCCGTCCCCGCGTCGCGTCGACGTACGGGTGGTCGCCGCCACCAACCGAAACCTCGAGCGGGAAGTCGAGGCGGGGCGGTTCCGGGAGGACCTTTACTACCGGCTCAAGGTCTTTCCCCTCCGGGTCCCTCCCCTCCGTGAGCGGAGAGCGGACATTCCCCTTCTCGCGTCACACTTCTTGTCTCGTTTCGCCGAAGAGATCGGCAAGTCGGTGGCCGGGATTGCGGCCGAGGTGATGCAGACCCTCATGGCGTACGACTGGCCCGGGAACGTGCGTGAACTCCAGAATGAGGTCCAGCGACTCGTCATCCAGGTCGACGAGGGGGCCTTCGTCACGCCGGATCTCGTCTCGCCGCGCATGCGCAAAGGCGAAGCCGTCCTGCGTCGCGCGAAGGCGACGCGGGGAGGGACGCTGAAGGAAACCATGCTCGCCGTCGAAAAGTTCATCGTCTTCGAGGCGTTGCGGGAGCACGACAACAACAAGACGAGCACCGCCAAGACGTTGGGGATCACGCGAGAAGGGCTGCACAAGAAGCTCCGTCAATACGGTTCTTCGTGAGGGTTGATGGCGCCTCGTGAGAGGCGGCGCTCGGGACCGTTTCGTTCGCGATCGGTAAAGGAAACCGCTCGCGGCCGTGCGTGCCTGGCGTATCATGACCCGAGCCCATGCGACTTCAGCCCGGCACCGCGGTGACGCCGAACGTGAGGCTGGAACGTCCCATCGCGCAGGGAGCGATGGGGTCGGTGTGGCTCGCCGAGCACTTGACGCTCAATACGAGTGTCGCCGTGAAGTTCATCTCGGACCGACTCGACCCCGACGCCCCAGAGGTGCTCGAGCGCTTCATTCGGGAGGCGTCCGTGGCGGCGCAAATCAAAAGCTCCCACGTGGTCCAGACCTTCGACCAAGGGGTGATGCGCGACGGAACGCCGTACATCGTCATGGAGTATCTGGAGGGGGAGGAGCTCAGAGAACGACTCGACCGGGAAGGCCCGATGGATCTCGAGACCCTGGCGCGCATCGTGAGCCAGACCGCGAAGGCACTCGGCATGGCCCACAAGGCCGGGATCATTCATCGCGACATCAAGCCCGCGAACGTGTTCTTGAGTCAGCGTGACGACGAACTCCACGTCAAAGTGTTCGACTTCGGGATCGCCAAGCGCCGGAGCCAAGGGATGGGGGGCGATGGCGACGAGGCCCGACGCCAGGCGCGTATGACCGACCCGCGGCTCGGCCTCACGAACGACGGCGTGATGATCGGGACCCCCGAGTAAATGAGTCCCGAGCAAGTCATGAGCGCCAGTCGGGTCGACCACCGCGCGGACCTCTGGGGCTTGGCGGTGGTGGCGTACGTGGCGATGACCGGAAAACTGCCCTTCGCCGGGGACGATGTAGGGACGCTGTGCGTCAGCATGTTGGAGCGGAATTACCCCGCGCCGAGTACGCTCCGACCCGAAGTCGGACCCGAGGTGGACCGATGGTTTGCCCGGGCCTTCGCGATGTCGATCGAAGATCGCTTTCAGACGGCGCGGCAGCTCTCGACCGAGTTCGCCGAGGCGCTCGGGATCCTCTCCGACCCGAGCGCATCGGAACTCGGGCCGGTCGCGCGGGGCCGTCTCTCGTCCCCGGCGTCCGGGTCGACGGCGCGGCCGTCGTGGTCGTCGCCGGAGGCCGCAACCGACGAGACCGGCCTCGCGGCGTCGCTCGAGACCCGGGCGGGGGCCGAGCGTGACCCCGCGCCCGCGCGCCGCGGACCGTGGCCTCGGCTCGTGCTCACCGCGGTGTTCGGTCTCTTCCTCGGAGCCGCGGCCTTTTTCGCCGTGGCGGGGGTTGGGCCGCGCGCCGACCAAAACGGGCCTCGCCCATCGAAGGGCTCGGCGGCCCCCGCGGCGGCGACCCGAGATGGCGATGAAGACCCGCATGAGGCCGCCCCGACGCCGGCCCCGCCGCTCGGACCCGGGCGGCGTCCGATCCCGTCTCCGGCCGGCGCCCCGGACCGCGTCGTGGGTACGGCTTCGGCGGCCACGGCGGTCCTCCCGCCGGCGGCGCGACCGGGATTCACGCCCCCCGCGTCGCCACCGGTGCGCGGAGCCCCTTCGCGACCGCCCCGGCCGTTTCCGCGACCCAAGTCGCAACGAAGAGAGCCCGGCTTCTGAGCGGAGGAGGTGGTCAACCGGTCGTCGCCTCGGGTAACCTCGGCCGGCTTGCCAAGAGACCTACGATCACTTCGGGAGCCTCGCCGTACCACCCCCGCCCCCCGTTCTCGCGGCGGCGCCAAGGCGGTCCTGGGACTCGGCTTGCTGGCCGCCGCATGGGCTCCGTCCGTCGCCGCCCAGACCCCGTCGTCGAAGCCCGCCGACGCGCCCGCCGTGGCGCCGAGCGCGGCGGACAAGGAGACGGCGAGAACCTTGTTCTACGAGGGGCAGGAAGCCCTCGAAGCCAAGGCGTACGAGCGCGCGCTCCGATCGTTCCGCGCCGCGGATGGGATCATGAGCGTGCCCTCGACGCGGTTGGAGGTCGGCCGCGCGCTGATGCTGCAGGGGCGCCTCGTCGAGGCGGTCGAACGCTTCACGAGCGTCGCGCTCATTCCCGTTCCGGCGGGTGAGAACGCCGTGCAACGCCAGGCACGTGAAGAAGCGCGCCGCCTCGTCGATGAGGTGCGGGCGCGGATCGCGGTCCTCGACATCGAAGTCTCGGGGGTCGCCCCGCAAGCGACGGTTCGCCTGACCGTCGACGGGGATGCGGTCCCCGCCGAAGCGTTCGGCTTCCCTCGTCGCGTCGACCCGGGAACCCACGTCGTGGTGGCCGAAGCCGATGGGTACCGGAGCCAACGGCAGCGCGTCACGGTGGCGCCCGCCGAGACGAAAAGGGTCGTGCTGCGACTCACGCCCGCACCCGGGGGAGGGGCGTCGCCACCGCGCGACGCGTCGCCATCCCCGGCGAATGATGGGTTCGTGCTTCCCGCGTGGGGATGGGTCGGATTCGGCGTGGGCGCCGTCGGCGCCATCGTGGGCGGGGTCACGGGAGGACTGACCCTCGGGCGCGTCGACGACCTGCGCGACGCATGCGATGCCGACAACGTGTGTCCCCCCGAACAGCAGTCGGAGATCGACGCCACCACGACCGTCGCGCACGTCGCCACCGCGAGCTTCGCGGTCGCAGGCGCCGGGGTCGCGGTGGGGCTCGCGGCGGTGTTCGTGGGTCTCGGGGCGACCGACGACGAAGATGTCGGCGCCCGTGGGGTCGTGACCCCCTGGTTTGGCCTCTCGAGCGTCGGGGTGACCGGGCGCTTTTGACCCGGGGCTGAACCACCCTCAGAGGGCGACCAAAGCGTCGACGTTCCTTCACTTCCGTCAAGCGGCTGGCGCTCGGGGCGTGAGAGGTGCCGAGGCGCGGGCGTCCGGCGCGAGCCGCACCGTGGCACGGCGTTTGGTAGGGGCCCATGCATGCATGCCCGGTGTGTCCTCGTGACCCGTGTGAACCGTCGCTGCCTCCCGCAGGCCCTGGTGCTCATCGACTCCATTCTCGCCTGCCACCGCGATGAGCCGCGCATCGTGGCGCTCTGCGAAGACGATGAGAGTGAGGCGTTGCTCGACGCGATCCGGGTTCCCCAGGTGGTCACCCGACGGGTCGACCCTGGTCCCGGGCCGACCGCGGCCATGCCCTTCGCGCACGATGATGCTTCGTCGGACGCGGAGTCCGTGTTCCTTCCGGCCACGGCGCTGCTGATCGCTCCGCTCCGGGTCCCCCTGCCCGCGGCCGGAGCGCCCCCGACGAGACCCGAACGACCGAGGATCGTCGCGGTCGGGGACATCGCGTCGGGCGCCGTTGCCGTCGACCGCGCGGGCCGACCGATGACCCCCGACGGGCCGGCCCATGCGATCGACTTTCCGTCGTTCGTCACGGTCGCCCCCGACCTCCACATCGCCGACGCCGAGGGGCACCTGGCGCGTTGTGCCTCATTGGCGACCGCGTACACCGAGCGCGTGTCCCGCGCGATGGCGGTCGTCGATGCGCTCGGCGCCGCCCCGTCGGCCCGAGGCGACGAAGTCTCGCACTTGGTGTCGGCCCCCACCTTCGTCGCCGCCCGGCGCCTCGCGCCGGCGATCGCCCAGCGCGCGCTCCCGCACCGCCGGGTCGAGGCTTCCTACGGTTGGGACCTCTACTTCGTGGGAGAGGACCCCGCGGCCGCCGCCCCGGTGAACCCCGTGTTGTGGGCGCCGCGCATGGCGCCGCCCGTTCCCTGGGGCCAACCTGCGGCTCCGGACGCGGCCGTTCGGGTGACCGCCATCGTGTCGGCCTACGCGTCATCTGCGCTCATCGGCGGGTGTCTGCGAGACCTCGAAGGCCAGACGCTGTTCGCGCGAGGGTCGTTGGAGGTGATCGTCGTCGACAGCGCCTCGCCGGAAGACGAAGCGACGGTGGTGGCCCCGTTCGTCGCGCGTCATCCCCACCGCATTCGATACCTCCGCACCCCTCAGCGGGAGGGGGTCTACATGGCGTGGAACCGGGGCGCGGCGCTCGCCCGGGGGGCCTATTTGACCAACGCCAACACCGACGACCGACACCGACCGGATGCGTTGGAGCGGTTGGCGTGCGCGCTCGACGCGGCGCCCCAAGTCGGACTCGCGTACGCGGACAGCTTCGTCACCGACCAGGAGGACGGGACGTTCTTCACGGCGCCGCGACGCGCGCGTTTCGCGTGGCCGGACTACGACCACTGCGCAGCCCTCCACGGCTGCTTCGCGGGCCCTCAACCGATGTGGCGCCGCGCACTCCACGACGAGGTCGGCTGGTTCGATCAACGCTACCGCGTGGCCGGGGACTACGAGATGTGGTTGCGCATCGCCGAACGATGCCCCTGGACGCACGTCCCCGAGACGCTCGGCCTCTACCTGTCTGCGCCGGGCGGCGTCGAGAACAGCAATCGGGCGCGATGCATCCGCGAGACGCTGGCCATTCGGGCTCGGTATGCCCGGCGGGCGGGGGTGACGCTGACCCCGGCGCGCTACCCCGACTCGTACGCGGTCCCGGTGGCCGCTCCGTGGCCGAAGACGGCTTGAGGGCATCCGGGTGGGTGGTCGCGACCTCAACTTCGTGGGGGTTCGGTCGTTCTTCCCCTGGGGGCCACCGGAGACGTGGCCGAGCCCGCCGGATACGACGTGTCGAACCCCCGCCAGAAGAAAACCCTCGAGCGCATCGCGCGGACGGTGCCGCTGCGCAGCCGACAGCATCTGCTGGATGCGGTGCTCCCTCGCGAGGTGGAAGAGCACGACCTCATCGCGTTCGCGCGACGCCTCCGTCGCCGCCGCGCCGCGGGCAAGGCCTATCCGTCGGTGGTGCTCGACGAGGCGTGCCGCGTGCTACCGAGGGCGTTCGAGGTCCTGCGCCGAGCCAGCGTCGCCCAGAAACAGGCCCTCAACGGCGTTTCGATGCCCTTGCTCGCGCTCACCGCCGGCGAGGGGTTGACGGTGTTGGACCTCGCCGGGCACTGGGAGCAGGAGATGAGGCGGGCCGAAGTCGAATCCCGGCGCCGCGCCGAGGCCGCTGCGTCCCGACGGGATGAAGTCGCGCAGGCCGAGCGTCGTCTTCGTCAGGATCGACGCGCCGCGACCCAACTCTGTGGCGAGGTGCGAAAGCTGCTGGAGCGGGTCGCCGACGGAGACGCCCGACTCGGCCTCGGCCGGACCCCGCGACGGCGGCCCTCGGTGGCCCAGGTCGTCGCGGAGTTGGACCGGCTCGCCGATCGCGCCGAGGCGCTGTTGGCCCACGAGGTGCGGGCGGTTCGCGCGCGGGCGTTTCTGTTCGGGCTCGACCCGGCGGGCGTGCAGTCTTGGCGCGACGTGGGGGCGGCGCTGCGGGCCACCGAGAAGGCCGCCCTCGAGGAGGACCCCGCGGCGGGGCCCTCTTCGGCGGCGACGGGCGCCCGTGCGCTCGAGGCGACCGAAGTCGAGATCGATGGCGCCGTGGCTCGGATCGTCGTGCTGCTCACCCTCGTGAGCGATGGCTTTCGCGCGGGGCACCGCGTCGACCCCAGCCTTCCTCGCCTCACCCTTTCGGTGTCGGCGCGGTCGCTGTTGAATCCGCGCGCGGGTCGGCGACGGGGACGGCGTCGGCGTCGGCGCGGGTTGGCGTCCGGGACGGTTTCGTCGCAGAGTTCATGACCGTTCGTCATGACGAAAACGCACTCCTCCTCCTCGTGCGGCGGCCGCCTCCTCGCCCGCGCGGCCGTCAGCTTCACGCTGGTGTTGTCCGTGGCTCCGGGCTGCGGTGGCTCGGCCGCCTACCAGGCGGCATCCTCAGGTGATCTGCGCGCGCTCCGCACCGAACTCGACCAACGGGCCCAAGCGCGCGACGTCGACCTCGGCGAGGCGCAACGCATCGCGCACCGGATGCTCAGCCGACAAATCGCGGGCGCGAGGGGGGACTCGGGAGAGCGTACCCTGAGCGCGTTGCCCGACGCGTGCGTGCTTCGGGTCGAGGATGCCCTGGCGGCGCGCGCCGACCGCGACGACGAGCTCGCGGCCCTGGCGTTGATGCGACGGATCGATGCGGGGCTGGAGCCCAACCGGGCGTACGCCGCCTTCGTCGGCCGTTCCGAGCCGCACTGGCGGGCGGTGGGAGCGCGGTCGCTCAATCGCCCTTACGACCCCCGGGTGGAAGGCCGGGCGGCCGAGAATCAGGCCAAGGAGGCGCGATGGCGTCGCGACTTGCTCGTCGATCCCTCGCCGGGCGTTCGTCGGGGGGCGTTGCTCGCGGCGGCCGAGGCCCGCCATCCGGGCGACACGGACGCGGTCCTCGAGTCGGCGCGACTCGATCCGAGCGCAGAAAACCGGCGGCTCGCCGTCGACGCGCTCGGGGCCATCGGCACGCACGAGGCGGTGATGGGCCTGAAAGACCGATGGGACGCGTCTGACGAAGCGATGCGTTTGCGCATCATCGAAGCCTGGGCCCGGGTTGCCCGCAACGGCTCGGCGGGGGCCGACGACGAGGACGAGGTGACAATCCCTTGCCGCACTCCGCCCCAACGCGCCACCTGCGTCGCGCGCTACCACGTGCGTCGCATGAGCGAAGGGGGGTCCGGCATGGCGAACCTCGTCGCATCGTTGGCCACCGTCGTCGATGTCGACCCGGACGACGCGACGACCGAGCAGGGCAACGCCGCCGCGGTCATCGAGCGCGTCATCGACGAGGCATCGACCCGGGTTCGCGTACATGCCGTCGAAGAGGCCCCCGTGGCCTGGCCGAGGCTGTTGGTCGCCATCGAAGAGGCGAAGGACGACCCCAATCCTCGGGTCGCCGTCGCCGCCAACGCGCGCCTGTTGGCGCTTGGGGGTGACGACCGGGCCCCGGCCATCGAGCGCCTCCGCAAACTGGCCGAGCAGAGTGTGTCGGCGCCCGACGCCCGGCGGGCCCTCGCCGCGGGGGGCGATGCCACCACGGCGGGCACCCTCGACCAGGACGTGGCCGCCGCGAGCTTCGAGACCCGCAGTCGCGCCGGAGAGCTCCTCGCGCAAATGGGTCAAGTCCATCGTGCGCTGCCGCTTCTCGCCGACCCCGACGCCGAGGTTCGGTCGCGCGTGGCCTGCGCCTTTCTCGACCTCGAACGGTGACGGCGGGTCAGGGGATCGGGGCCAAACCGGCGCCCTCCGTACCCTTCGGCGCGGTGGTCGGGGCCACCGTCGTGGCGGCCCTCCTCTCGATGTTGCTGCCGGCCCAGGAACCGCCCCCTCCGTCGGAAGGACCGATGACCGACATTCGCGTCGGTCTGGTCTTCGACGTGGGCGGACGCGGGGACAAGTCCTTCAACGACGCCGCCTACGCGGGGGTCTCGCGGGCCCAGCGTGAGCTCGGCGTTCACGTAGAGCTCTTGGAGCCGAGTGGGGCCGAGGACCGAGAAGCGGCCCTACGGCTCTTCGCCGCCCGTGGCTTCGACCTCGTGCTGGGGGTCGGGTTCATTTTCTCGTCCGACATCAACGAGGTCGCGCGCGACTTTCCCGAAGCCCGCTTCGGCTGCGTCGACTACGCGCCGCCCCCCAACGGATCGATGCCCAACAACGTGATGGGACTCGGCTTTCGCGAAGAAGAGGGCTCGTTCCTCGTCGGCGCGGTGGCCGGCCTCCTCACGCAGACGCGCCACGTAGGCTTCGTGGGCGGCATGGACATCCCGTTGATCCATCGCTTCGAGGACGGATTCCGCGCGGGGGTGACCCACGTTTGTTCCGCGTGTGTGACCCACGTGGGGTACGCGGGAACCACGCCCGACGCCTTTCGCGACCCGGCCAAGGGAAAGGCGATCGCCGTCAGCCAGATCAGCCGCGGCGCCGACATCCTCTACCACGCGGCGGGGACGACCGGCCACGGGGTCTTCGAGGCGGCGCGCGACATGGGCGCATCAGCCATCGGCGTCGACACCGACCAGCACGACGAGATGCCGGGCACCGTGATCACGAGCATGGTCAAACGGGTCGACGTGGCGGTGTTCGAGACCGTGCGCGCGGTAGGAGAGGATCGTTTCGTGCCGGGCATCACGTCGTTCGGGGTGGCCGAAGGCGGGGTCGGCTACGTCTCCGACGGCCCTCACGCGTCGCGGATCCCCCCCTCCGTGCGCGCGCGTGTCGGGCAGCTCGCCGCGGGGATCGCCGCGGGTGAGATCGAGATGCCGCCGCGTTGAGCCGGGGTCCCCAGGGCGAGCCGGCAGCGCCGGCCGCCTGTGGATGACGCGCGGTCACCAGGTGACGAGCACGCGCGGGGGGTTGACGTTGGCGGAAATGCCATCGTCCAGATCGAGCAAGACGGTCATGTTTTTGCTGCCCGGCTGACCCGTATCGACGTCTTCGTTCGCGGGTTCGACGCGCGGCACCAGCGCGCTCGCCTTCAGCTCATCGATGCGTTCGGGGGGACCCACGACCGCGATGTCGACGCCACCAGGGCGCGTACGCGCGCGGGGGAGTCCGACCACGGCGACCTTGACGTTCTCGAACACGCGCCGCTTCAGCTTCAGCTGAACGTCGGCGGTGGCGGCCACGGTCTTCGGTTCGAAGTCGGCCCCCTCTGGGGGGGCGTCGAGGCGGAGGCGCCGGGTCGTTTGGCCCTCGCCGAGGCCGCTGACGTCGAAGGCCTCTGCGCGGGCGAATTGAATGGTCGTCACGACGCTCTCGATGCCGGTCGCCGTCACCGTGCGGGGTTCGACGGCGATGCCGGCCTTGAGCTCGTAGCCCGCGGCGGGCTCACCGGTTCGGGCCACCTGAACGGGGATCCGGCGCGACACCAGGGGTTCGAAACGAATGTCGAGCCGACTCGGAGAGAACCGGTCGAGACGCACCCGTGGCGGGAGGCCACTGACCATCTCGGGTACGAACGTGAGCGTGTCGTCTTGGGCGGCGGACAGGTCGAGGGTGATGCTCAGGTCGTCGCCGAGTCCCTCGAGCTGGGGAAGAGGACCGACCGAAACGACGTCGACGCTGGGGGGAATGTCGGTCATGAGGCGCTGCCCCATCTCGGGAGGAGGGCTCTGCACGACGAGCTTCACCGAAATGGTGCGCTGAACATCCTGTTGGCTGTGGATGAAGGCGTAGAAAGCCAGGGAAAAGACCAGGGCGATCAGCTTGAGCCACAGGTTTTCGAACAGGACGCGCGACCACGGGCGGCGACGGGGTCCAGTGGTCGACATCAGGGGGCATCCTCGGGCTGCGTCGGGGGCGACGACGACGATGGCGGTCCGGCCCCGGCGCCGTGAAGAGAGGGGTGGGGAAGCTCGGCTTTGGCCATCGGCTTGCTGACGGACGTCGTTGCGGCCACGGCCGTCGGCGTTTCGGTCAGCTCGAGGCGCTCACGGTCGTCGCCGTTGGGCGGCGAGGCCGAAGCGGAGGAGGGCCCCGGTGTCGTCGCGGCGGGCATGGGCACCGAGACGCGATCCAGATCGGTACCCCCGTTGCTCTCCTCGGGAGGCCCGGCGGAGTCGCGAGGAAGGGCCGTAAAGCGACCCGACTGCTTCTTGTCCTCGGGACTTTCGCTCTTCCGGGCCTTGACCCCCGTTTTCGGGAGGGGCGTCTTGGTCCCTCGGGCGGCCGCTCCTTTCGACTTCGATGTCGAGGAGGGGTTCCCGCCGGAGACGCCGCCGCCCGCCGTCTTCCGCGACTTGGGACCGGTACCCTGTGCCCTCGCGCCCCCACCTTTGCTCGTCGCCTCCTTGGACGCCTGGGTTTTCTGGCCGGGACCCGACCCCGCTGCCGCGGCGTCCGACGACGACGACGACTTGTCCTTCTTCCGATGGTTCTTCTTCCGGGGGGCGTCGCCCGCTCCGTCCCTCGGCGACGTGGCGGCGCGCGTCGCGAAGTGGACGAGTCCGAGGGTGGCCCGCTTCACGGGATTGGGGCGGGTTGCATCCGACTCGTTCTTGATGAGTTTGATCAACGTCTGCCGCAGTTGGGGGCCGTTGAGGTTGAGGACGTGGTTCTGGTTGTAGAAGAGGCTGATCCGCCCGGTCTCTTCGCTCACGACCACGACCAACGCGTCGGTTTCTTCGGTGATGCCGATCGCCGCTCGGTGTCGGGAACCCCACGACGGGTCGGGGACGCGGGTCGACTCCGGCATCGGAAAAAACAACCCCGCCCGTGCGATGCGCAGGTTGCGGATCACGATCGCACCATCGTGAAGCTTGTTCTTCTCCTCGGGGATGAACAGGGCGCCAAGGAGCTCCCGCGTGACCACGCAGTCGAGCTCGATGCCGTCGTTCTTCACGAACTCCAGGACGTTCGCGTCGCGTTCGATACACACCAGGGCCCCGGTGCGGTGGCGGGCGAGGTCGGTCGCGGCGGCGACTACGTCGTCGATCAACCGTTCCTGCGCGTCTTGGCCGCGGCGGAGCCACGCCTTGGAGCCCACGCGGATGAGCGCCCGCCTGATGTCGTTCTGAAATACGACCACGACGATGAGGATCGCCGAACTCGCGAGCCAGCTGAGCACGCTCATCAGCGTCGCCAGTTCTGCGTATTTGGCGACGACGTAGAGCGCACCGAAGAGGGCGAACCCGAGGCCCACCTGCATGGCCCGTGTCCCCTTCATGACGAGCAGGACGCGGTACACGATGAAGGCGACGATCAGGATGTCGGCGACGTCGCGCGCCAACTCCGTCCACGGACGGTCGAGCGAAACGAGGTACCGCAGGCCGTCAAACACCCGCGTGCTCCTCGGCGACGGGCGGCGGGGGGCCGCCGCCGTCGTTTCGTTCCGACCGAATCCGACCGAGATAGGCGAGCGCCTGGCGGACGGCTCCGACGTCGTGGACCCGGAGGATGTCGACCCCTGCGTCGGCGCAGTCGATCGCCGCGGCGACGGTGAGCCCGAGCCGCTCGGAGGGAGGAGGCGGCGCGATATCGAGCGTGTCGGCCACGGTGCGTGCGAGGTACGACTTACGTCCGATCCCAGCGAGGATGAGGCGCCGCGTGTCTCCGGGCCCCGAGACGCGGGCGCGAAGGGGGGCGATGTTCGCGACCAGACGCAGCGACTGGGTGGCGTTCTTCGTAAAGCCGAGGCCGGGGTCGAAGACGATGCGCGCGTCGGCGAGGCCAGCGTCGCGCGCGAGCGCGGCGGCGGCGTTCCACTCGGCGGCCACGTCTCGAACCACGTCGGTGTAGCCGTCGTCGGCGTAGGCACCAAAGTCGGACATCTGGGTCATCGAACCCCGACAGTGGGTGAGGACGAGCGTCGCTCCCGCCGCGGCCGCCACCGACCCCAGCTCGTGCGCCGTCTCCAGCGAGACACTGTTGATCCACGTCGCCCCCTGGGCTGTCGCGTGCGCCGCGACCTCGGGCTCCGTCGTGTCGACGCTGACCGCGACGCCTCGAGACACCGCGTAGGGGATCGTCTCTCCGAGGCGACGGATCTGCTCGGCAACGGACACCGACGACGACCCCGGGCGGGTGGATTCGGCGCCGACGTCGATGATGTCCACGCCGTCGGCGACCAAGGCGTCGACGAGCGCGTGGGCCGCCGTACCCTCTAGGTGCCGCCCGCCATCGAAGAAGGAATCGGGCGTCCGGTTCACGATCCCCATGTACTGCACGCCGAAGGTATGTCGCGCGAGTCGCCGCAAACGGGTCAGCCTTTCTCGCCCGCTTGTTCGAGGCGTCGCATCCTCACCCCCGGTCGCGTTCGGAGAAGACGCTCGCGCCGCGCTTGAAGCCCGCTCACGAGGAGATGATGAGCCCACCCGGCGCGCCGGTAAAGGCCGATGATTCGACGGGCTTGCGACCCCGCGCGTCGCGTTCCGGGGAACCATGGGCCTCGGGACGCCCCGCGGGACATCAGGGCGGGCGCCGCCGTCCGCGTCCGTTCAGCGCGTCGCGGCCGATGATGCGACGTCGTCGCGGGGACCGGCCGCGGCTCGGAGGAGGGGCAGTTCCTGCCATCGGCGGACGCAATGGGTGCTCGCCTTCTCCGGGCGCGCGCTCGCCATGGTGTCGGGGACGCCGCTTCCTCCGACCGCGATGTTCACGCGGCCGCTGAGCCCGCGGCGGAGGGCGTCGAGGTAGTCCAAGAGGGCGTCGGCCGAGGTCGGCTCGATCACCGAGACACACAGCCATGCCGGCACGTGCTCATGGGCGAACGTCACGAGTGCCTCGGCCGGAAGGTTGGCGCCGAGATAGGTGACGTGGCAGCCCGCGAGCGCGAGTCGAATCGAAAGACCGAGAACGGGGATCTCGTGATGATCGTCCGGGTAGGTCGCACACGCAACGCGGACGCCGTGCTCGGGGCCGCTCCCGACGCTCAGCTGCATCGCGACGAGTTGGTCGCGAAGAAAAGACGAGGCGTGATGCTCCTGCGCGACCGTGATGTGTCCTCGTCGCCACGCTTGGAGGAGCTGAGCTCGCGTCGGAAGGAAAATCTCGTCGATGAGGAACGGAAACGGGGTCCCGACGAGGCGGCGGAGCAAGGCGTCGGCGCGGGGACGGTCGAAGTCGAGGAGGGCGCATAAGAGGTCGCGTTGGACCGTCTCGGGCGAGGGCAGCGCGGCGGCATGCGGCGCCGTGAACGGTCCTCGCTCGCGCCCGAGGCGACGGCCCGAGGGTTTTGCCACGCGTTCTATGGCCTCACTGATCTTGAGCCCGTCGTCGAGCGCGCTCTTGATCTCGACCAACTCCGCCACGTCGTGCTCGCTGTAGACGCGGTACCCGTTGGGCGCGCGCTCGGGGCTCGGCGTTCCGTACCGACGCTCCCACGCGACGAGCGTGTTCTTGGGAATGCCCGTCAATTCAGACACCGTTTTGATGCGGTAGCTCATGCGGGGACGGGGACGAGGTCGTGAAGATGATCGTGCAGTCCGCGTTGGTGCTTCAGCGGCGCGGCCGCCCCCAACCCTCGACGCAGGCTCCAGGCCCACGCCGCCAGGGCCACCGCGACCCAACCCGCCTTGGCGAGGCGCGGCACGACGACGCGACCCCGGGTGGGGTCGGCCGCCTGATGGTGGAGAAGTCGCACGCCGATCGCGCGATACACCTTGGCGGCGACGTAGATCGCGAGGCGAGGGCGAGCCGGGATGAACGCCATGCCCGCGGCCGCGCTGTCGTAGTACCGGTCCGCGAGCGCGAGGAGATCCCGCGTGACCTTCGCGACCGCACCCCGGTCCGCGCGGCCCGCCAACAGGGCGGCGCCGCTCGTTCCGGCCGCGCGCAGCCGCGCCTCGGGGAGATACACCCGCCCCCGGGCCGCGTCTTCCGCGACGTCGCGACAGATGTTGGTGATCTGCATGGCGATGCCGAGGTCGACCGCATGCGGGACGGCCCCGCGAGCGTTGACCCCCAAGACACCACACATCAGCCAGCCCACGGTACCGGCGGCGCGGTAGCAGTATCGAAGCAGACCACGGTCGTCGGCGATGCGGACCACGTCGAGATCGCCCTCCATACCGTCGATCAATTGGTGCGCCGCGCGCGTGGGCATGCCGCGCCGTTGCGTCATCTCACGGACGGCCGCGCACACCAGCGCGGCGGGCGGGCCCCCGGTGGAACGAGGGGGCGGCGACGGCGCCAACGCTCGTGCCCTTCCGAACGTCTCCGGTTCGCCGGCACTGGATTCGCCGGCACTGGATTCGCCGGCACTGGGCTCGCAGGGACTGCGTACGGGGCCCTCTGCGCGCCGCCCCTCCAGACCCTCTCGGTACGTCTTGAGCGCCGCGGCCGCTTGCTGCGCGTCTTCGCTTTCGTCGACCGCATCATCCACGGCGCGGCAGAAGGCGTAGAGCACGGCCGCGTCATCGCGGCAGTGTCGGGGCAGGAACAGGGCGGCGAGGCTGAACGATCGCGCGTGGTGTGCGAGTACGCGGTGGCTGGCCTCGCGAACCAGCGCCCCCGGGGGCGTCGGCGGCCCTGGGCGCGACGACGGGCGGACCCCCACTTCCTGCACCACCGGTCATCCCGCCTTGCGGGCGGGCCGCATGCTGCTGGCGGGCAACGCCGCGGGAAGGGGAAGGGGGACCTCGGGACGGGGCACCACGCGCTCCATCACCTTGGCCGTGCTCAGAACGCCCGGCACGCCCGCCCCGGGGTGGGTCCCCGCGCCCACGAAGTAAAGACCACCCACGTCTTCCGACTCGTTGTGGAAGCGGAACCATGCCGATTGCGTGAGAACGGGCTCCGGCCCGAAGGCGGCGCCCGCGTACGACCGCAGCCCGACCTCGAAGTAGCGAGGGTCCACGCTCATCTGGCTCACCAGGTTGTCTTTGAGCCCCGGAAGGAGGGTTCCGTCGAGATGGGTGAGAATGCGGTCCATGTATTCATCGGCCCGCTCGGACCAGTCGATCCCGCTCCGTTGGTTGGGGACGGGACTCAGGACGTAGAACGCTTCGTGTCCCGGCGGGGCCAGGCTGGGGTCGGTCCGGGTCGGGGCATGGAGGTACAGGGAAAAGTCGTCGGCCAGCACCTTGCGGTCGAAGATGTCAGTGAGAAGTTCCTTGTAGCGCGGCCCGAGCAGGATCGTGTGATGGGCGAGTTCGGGATATTGAATCCGCGTGCCGAAGTACCCGACGAAGAGACTCATCGAGTACTTTTTTCGCGCGACCGAACGGTCGGTGTGCTTCCGGCGCTTCTCGCGGGGGATTAAGCGCGTGTAGACGGTCGCGGGGTCCGCATTGCTCACCACGAAACGGCACGCGACGCGCTCTCCACTCTGGAGCGTGACCGCTTCGGCCCGGCCCTCGTCGTCGACCTCGATTTGCTCGACCGGGCACTCCAGCCGAACCTCGACGCCGAGCTCCTCGAGGAGACGGACCATGCCCTTGATGATCGCCGTGGTCCCGCCCATGGCGAAGTGAACGCCCCACTTTCGCTCGAGCCAGTGGATCAAGAGGTAAATGCCCGGGACGCGGAACGGGTTTCCCCCCACGAGAAGCGGTTCGAACGTGAACACCTGACGAAGACGGTCGTCCTTGATGTAACGCTTCACCAGGCCGTACACCGACTTGTAGGCTTGGAGCTGGACGAGGTCGGGGATGATCCGCGCCATGTCGCCGAACTTGCTGAAGGGCTTGTCGGCGAGGCCGAGGTATCCGACCTCGAAGATCGACTTTGCGTGCGCCACCATGCGTTGGTAGCCATCGACGTCCTCGGGATTGAACCGCCGGATTTGGTCGAGCAGCCGGTCTTCTTCGCCGACGTAGTCGAAGGCTTCCCCGTCGTCGAAGACGACCCGGTAGAAAGGGTCGACGGGCACCAGGTCGAAGTAGTCGCGATGGTCGCGGCCACACATTTCGAAGAGCTCTTCGAAGAGGTAGGGCGCGGTGATCACCGTGGGCCCGGCATCGAAGGTAAAGCCTTGGTCCTCGAAGACCCGGGCTCGGCCTCCGGGTTGGTTCCCGGACTCGAACACCGTCACCGGATGCCCCATGGCACGAAGGCGAATCGCGGCCGCGAGGCCGCCGAATCCACTCCCGATGACGACGGCGGGTTGGTCTCGGTCTCGGAACGTATTCGTGGGAGGCATCGGTTTGGCCATTTCTTAAAAGGGTCGAGCCTTGGAAAAGGGTCGAGCTTTATCTCTCACGGGGTCGCGTGACGCGACACCGTGGGGGGAGCGTCGGAGGGAGGGGCGATCAAGTGCGTGATGGGCGCCACGGCCAGTGACGCGAGGTCGAGGGCGAGCCGGTGCAACGCCGGCTCCTCGGTCAGCACGGGACACGTACGGGTTTCGTGCATGAGCCCCGAGATGCGCGCCAGCACGTCGTCGAGGGCCCCGCTCGTGCGAAACACGTCGATCATCGCCGTGACCTCGTCGGCCGCCGTCTGGCGTCGGGGCGTACGGAGCAACGTGAGAAGCCGGGCCTGGTCAAACGGACGTCGCTCGATGTGCGCGACGACCAGGGCGCTCACCTTTCCCTCGAAGAGATCGGAACCGACGCATTCCCGACCCTTGTCGCCGTAAAGGTCGAGGACGTCGTCCTGCAGTTGAAACAGAACCCCCAACCGCTCGAACGCGACACTGAGCCGTGCCGCGTAGGGCCAGGAGGCGCCGGATATGAGGGCGGCGCCACAAATGGGAAGTCCGATGAGCGCGCCCGTCTTGCCGGCGATGGCCTCGATGTAATCGTCCCATCCCAGTCGCGCCTCGGGCAGCAGGTCGAGCTCCGCCATCTGCCCGCGAACGGTTCGGATCGCATGGTGGGCGAGGGCGCGACACAGCCCCCCTTGCACCGGGGCGGGCAATTCGGCCACGGCGAGGTACGGAAGCATGAGGAGAAAATCACCCGCGTTGATCGCCTGGGCGGTGCCGTGGGTGGCCCACAGCGTCGGGGCCCCCCGGCGCCGGGTGTCTCCGTCTTGAATGTCGTCGTGGACGAGCGTCGCGTTGTGCAGCAACTCCACCGCCGCCCCGAAGGCGACGCCATGACGGAAGGCACCGCCCAGCGCTTCGCAGGCCGCGAGAGCGAGCCGAGCGCGCAAGCGCTTGCCGCCCGTGGCCAAGTGTTCGGCGGCCATGGACGAGGCCCGGTCGGTGGTCTCGCACGCGAGCTCGAGCATGAGTGCCTCGACGTCCTCGAGGCCGCTCGTGCGGCGGAGGTCGGGGCGTGGCCGAGCGAGGCGGATGGGAGGATGGCGAACAGGGCTTTCTGGCGCGGCGCTCACATTGGATTCCCGGGCATGGCTGCACGGAGCAGCAGTCTGGACCCCCTTCGAAGTCGACCCGCGCGGAACTGTCGTCGCGGCCGAGCCGACCTCACCACGCCGTCGCCACGCTTCCAGAAGCAGCAGGTCTGACGCGGACCCTTTTCAAACGTGTTGCAAACCATAGACAGGCCGTTTATGGTTTGCAACAGGTTTGACGAAGTAACGTCGAGTCTGGCTTCAGCGTCGGCTTCACAGGTGTTAGACAGTCCCTAGGCGCCTCGCCGCACAGAAGCAACAACATGCTGAGCGTACGACACAGTGACGGACCGACCCTCGAACGCACCCTCACTTCGGAGGGTGGGTTCGTCTGGTGGTACGTCGACCTGGTCGACGACCGGGGCGACGGGGCCGTGCTGATTTGGTCGTACGGCCTCCCCTTCCTCCCGGGCGCGCGACGAAGGCCGGCGCCGGCCTCACGCCCCGGCATCAATTTGGTGACCTACGAGGGTGGGCGCGCCACCGGCTATGTCCTGCAGCAACTGCCCCCGGAACACGTCCGATGGCGGCCGGGGAGCACGTCCTGGCGCGTCGGCGATTCGACCCTCGACGCCGAAGTGACCGCAGACCGCGTGACGCTCACGGGCGCGCTCGACATCGCGCTGCCCTCCCCCGGAGGACGGTGGCGGGGGTCGCTCGACGTCACCGGACCGCGGTGTCGCATGGCGCGACCATCGTCGTCGCAGGAACGCGCCCGGCCCGCCTCGGTCGAGGAGCGTGCGGATGACCCCGAGGGCAGCCACGGCTGGTCTCCGTTCACCTGCTTTGCCGAGGGACGCCTGGAGCTCGAAGACCCGACGGGGCGCCGCTTCTCTGTCGCGGGCCGTGCCTACTTCGACACCAACGCGAGCGCCAAACCCCTCGACCAACTGGGGATCGAGGATTGGCGTTGGGGCCGTTACGCCTTCGCGGACCACGAGCTCATCTACTACCTGGTGTGGCCCGAGGGGCGGGACCAACCCGCCGTGCATCTCCTCCTCCGGGTCGATGGCGACGGAACGGTGGCGGAACTCGGGGTACGCGAATGCCGCCTCGAACGACCGCGCCGCAATCGCTATGGGCTCACCTACCCGCGACACCTCCGAATCGAGGCCCACGACGGCACCGTCATCACGATCGCGCATCGGCACGTCGTCGACGAGGGCCCCTTCTATCTGAGGTTCATCTCCGAAGGGCGCTACGAAGGCAGCGGTGAGTGCGCGGTGGGCGTCGCCGAGCGCGTCGTGCCCGCTCGGGTGGACCGTCCTTGGCAGCGTCCCTTCGTCGCGATGCGCCGCCATCTCGCGGACGGGGACAACTCCATGTGGTTGCCGCTGTTCAGCGGTCCCCGCGACCAACGCTGGCGTCGCCTCTGGCGCGCATGGACCGGCCGTGGCGCATCGATTGGCGCTCCTTCGATTGGGGCCGCTTCGCGAGGGGCTGCTTCGACCGAAACGCCGATGCTGGAGGAGGGGCGATGAGCTGGTGGCCGTGGGCATTGTTTGCGCTGCCGATCGCGCTTCCCCTGACGATCACGCTTTTCAACCTCGCGACGTGGACGCGGGGGCGAAAGGGCGGCGTCGGCGCCGCCGGGACCACCGTGAGCGTGCTCATCCCGGCGCGAAACGAGGCGGCGAGCATCGAGGCTGCCCTATGGAGCGTCGCGGCCAGCCGCCACCCCATCCACGAGATCGTCGTCTACGACGACCTGTCGACCGACGAGACGCCCGCGATCCTCGAGCGCGTCGCCGAAGCGTTCCGGGCGCGGGGTTTGCCCCCGCTTCGGATCGTGGCCGGCAACGGACTTCCCGACGGCTGGGTGGGCAAGCCCCACGCTTGCCACCAACTCGCGCGCCACGCCACGGGTGACCTTCTTTTCTTCATCGACGCCGACGTCACGCTCACGGAAGAGGCCGTCGAGCGCGTGGTGTCGCTTCTCGAGCGCGCCGATGTGTTCACGGCGGTGCCGCGCCAGCGGACGGGGACCTGGGCCGAGCGCCTCATCATGCCGCTGCTCCACCTCACGTATACGAGCTGGCTGCCGCAGGTGTTGGTGTTGTCCAGTCGCGACGAGCGCTTCGTGGCGGCGAACGGACAGCTGATGGCGATGCGCCGCGCGACGTACGACGCCCTGGGCGGCTTCGCGGCGGTTCGTCACGAAATCGTCGACGACGTCGCGTTCTGTCGCCACGCGAAGCGCCGAGGGCACCGCGTGGTGTTCGCCGACGGCGACCGCATTGCGAGCTGTCGGATGTACACCTCCGCGCGCGAGGTCTGGGAGGGCTTCTCGAAGAACATCTACGAAGGCATCGGAGGATCTCCGGTCGCCTTGTTGGCGCTCCTCGTCGTGCACGCCGTCTTCTTCGTGCTCCCCTACGTCGCCCTGGCGGCGGCGGCGCTCGGCGTGGCCCCGGCGGAGTGGGGCGCCGCAGGAGCCGCCGGCGTGGCGGGCAACATCTTCCTCCGCCTGCTCTTGGCCCTGCGTTACCGGCAGCCCTGGTCGGGCATTCTGCTCCACCCCCTGAGTGTGCTCGGGTTGTGTGCGATCGCAGTGAACTCGTTTCGGTGGAGCACATCGGGCAACGTTCGCTGGGCCGGGCGATCCTACGCGGCCCGTACCGCGCGGGTGCCCGCTCCTGCGGGCCAGGTTCGCACGGGACTGGTCGAGGGTGACGAGGGCCTCGACGCTCGCTTGGGGTCGGTTCGATGAACACCTCGGCGGTGGTGTTGTCCGGGGGGACACGAAGTTCGCCATCGCCCCTGGTTTCAGCGGGTGTTCCGTCCCTACGTTCGACGAAAGCTCGGGCGAACGTTCGATGGCGTTCACGTCGCGGGCCTCGATGAGATCAAAAAGCAGATCGCGGACCGTCCGCTGATCCTCGCCGCCAACCACAGTTCCTGGTGGGACGCGCTGCTCCTGGTCGCCTTTGACGACATCTTGGCCACGGAGAGCTACTGCCTGATGGACGCAGAAAACCTCCGGCGCTTGCCGTTTTTCGGTTGGTTGGGTGCGGTACCTCTAGACCGGCGCGCTCCGCGCCAGGCGATCAAGGACCTGAAGGCGAGCGCGGTGCTCCTCCAACGGCCGCGCCAGGTGATGTGGATCTTTCCTCAGGGGCGCATCTTTCCCCCCGAGCTTCGCCCGCTGCGGCTGCGGAGTGGGGTGGGGGTGCTCGCCCGGGCGGCGGACGCGGCGGTGGTTCCCGTGTCCTTCAGCTACCCCTTTCGCGAACTCGCCCGGCCCTCGGTTGCGGTCACGTTCGGCCCTCCGGTCGAACCCGAGGTCGCCCGCGGCAAGGGCCTCTTGCCGGCGCTCGAGGTGGGCCTCGTGGCCGGTCTCGCACGCAACACCGCGTTTGCGGCGAGGGAAGATGATGGCTTCGAGCAGGTCATTGGTTCCCCCGGCCGCCGCGAGGCGACCGGGGCCGACACCACGGGGTTTGGGGCCCGCCTGCTCTCATGGCTCGCGCCGAGTCGACCTCGGTCGCGCGTTCGGTCGGCGACCCCCGCGGCGTCACGTCGCCCCCGGGCTTTGGGGGCCGCCGCGGCATCTCTTCCCCCCGAGGAACGACACTCATCATGAGCGACCATCGATACGATGCGATCGTCGTCGGCGCCGGTATCGGAGGCTTGTCCTCTGCCATTGCGCTTGCGGCCGAAGGAATGACCGTGTGTGTCGTCGAGGCGGCCGATGCCGCCGGGGGCAAGATGGGCTGGGCATCGGTCGACGGCGTCGAATGCGACACCGGTCCGAGCGTGCTCACGTTGCCCAACGTGTTCGAGGACGTCTTCGCGGCGGCGGGGATTCGCATGGCCGACGTTCTGACCTTGCGTCGTCCGGATCCCAGCTTTCGCTACCTCTTCGCCGACGGGGCTCAGGTCGAGATCCACCACGCCCCCGTCGATACGCTCGATAGCGTGCGCCGCTCGCTCGGCGCCGACGCGGCCCGAGAGCTCGAGGGGTTCATGGCCTACAGCCGCGGCATCTGGGAGGCCGCGGCGCCCGTCTTCGTCTACGGCGATGCGCCCAACATGGCCACGGTACTTTCGGCGGGGACGCAGCTCTTCAACGGCCTCACGAAGGTCGATGCGATGAGCCAGATGTGGCCCGCCATCAAGAAGCGGGTCTCCGATCCCCATCTGCGAAAGATCTTGGCGCGATACGCGACGTACAACGGCTCCGATGTTCGTTGCGCTCCGGCCACGCTCAATTGTATCGCCCACGTCGAGCTTGGTCTCGGCGGCTACGGGGTCGAAGGGGGGATGTACCAGCTCGTCCGGGCGCTCGTCGCCGCCGCGAAAAAAGTCGGGGTGACGTTTCGTTTCGGAATGGCGGTGTCGGCGCTTCGGTTGGAAAAGAAGTTGTTTGGAGAGCGTGTGGTCGGGGTGACCCTCGAGGAGGGGACCCATCTCGCGGCGCCGCGGGTGGTGGCGAATGCCGACGTCGCGCACGTCGTAGAGGCGCTGCTCCCCGCGCACGTTCGTCATGGCATTCCCGTGACCGAAACCCCTTCCATGTCGGGATACAACGGAATTCTCCGCGCACGTCGTCGTACCGGAGCGGACCGGCGTGCGGCCCACACGGTGCTCTTTCCTCACGATTACGAGGCGGAGTTCGCCGATATCTTTGACCGTGATCGACCCCCGGCCGAACCCACGGTGTACCTGTGTGCGCAGGAGGTGTGTCACGGGCGCACCGGGTGGGAACACGAGGAGCCGGTGTTCGTCATGGCCAACGCGCCGGCGGAACCGCGTCGAGGTCATCGCGATGAGGAAATCTACACGTCGCTCCGCGAGCGAACCTTACAGCGTATGCGGTCGGCCGGATTGTGCGACGACGACGATCGTCTGGCGTGGGAGCGAACCCCCAAACAGCTCGCGGCTCGCTTTCGGGGAAGCCGTGGTTCGATTTATGGGGCTGCGAGCAACAATCAGACGGCCGCGTTCCAACGCCCATCCAATCGCGTCTCGAAGGTGAAAGGTCTCTTTCTCGCTTCGGGGAGCGCACACCCAGGAGGCGGGGTTCCCCTCGCAGCGCTCTCCGGCCGAGCGGCGGCTCGGGCGGCCTTGGCCTGACGCGGTATGGGCCCGATGCAATGTTGCCCCGATACGGTGTTGGCCTGGCGCTCGAACGGCCCGACGCGTGGTGGGGCTGACGAAAGACTGCGGAGTATTCAATGATGAGACGACGAATGATGGGCCTTGGCGCTCTCGCGACCGCGACGCTGGCGGGGGCCGGTGTGTTCATGGCCCCGGTGGACGTGGTCGAGGCAAAGCGTGACCTCGGGGGCAAGTGGGTTGTCGCCAGCGTCACGACCACCGTCGCCAAAGTACCCGTGGTCGGAAAGATCTACGCCAAGACCAACACGGTGGTGCTTCACGACCTGAAGCAAGACGGGCAACGACTCCGGGGAGGGGGTCAGCTCTGCCGTCTCGACATCGACTCCGGGTCCAAGTTCGTCGATACGAAGCTCCCCGAGAAGTTCAAGAAGGCGCTACCGCCTCCCTTCTTCGACGGGGTGCTCACCGAAAACGACGAGGGGGAGGCGACGGTGCGCACGGGTCGTCGATTGGTCGTGATGGGGGCGAGACTCGCCAAGCCTTCACGTGACGATCTCCCCCGCGACGCCGAGGACAAGCGCGTGGTCGACCAAGACCGGGACGGAAATCCGGGCGTGACCATAAGCATCGACGGGATCGTGAGCGGCGACATTCATGTCGCCACCCGCTCATGGACCCGCTTTCTCGGGTCGGTTCAATCCGACCGCGCGATTCGAGGTAAGGTCTTCTTCGACCAAGAGCAGAGCATTCTCGGGACCACCACGTCGATGCTCGATGAGCCTCCCGAGACCAAGCCGGTGCCGAACAAGTCGTGGTTTCGCATGGTCCGCGTAGCCAATGACTTCAACTGTGGTGATGCGCGGCGCATGACCGACGATTGGTTCGAGTAACCTTGGGGACGACTACGATGATCATCGCTGGCCTCGCCGCCGTGACCGCGGTCGCGTGGGCCTGGCGTTACCTCCGTGCTGAGGGGCTCGACCGTACCCTGTTCACGATGCGACCCTGGCTCGCCCGTTGGATCGAGCGCCGCCTCGGAGGCTACCGACATCGCGTGGTCACCCCCGATGCATCGCAGCCTCGCGCGCTCCCGGAGGGAACCACCAAGCGCGTAGCGGTCGTGGGGGGGGGGCTCGGAGGGTTGAGCGCGGCGACCGCCTTGGCCGAGCGAGGTTTCGACGTGAGCCTCTACGAGGCCAACGACTACCTCGGGGGAAAGATTGGGGGATGGCGGGAGACGGACGCGTCCGGAGCGGAGCTGCTCGTCGATCACGGCTTTCACGCGTTTTTTCGGCAGTACTACAATCTCAACGGCTTTCTCGCGCGGCTGGGCCTCGACCAGACGCTGGCCGCCGTGACGGACTACGCCGTGATGGAGCGCGACGGCAAGACCTGGGGCTTTGCCGACGTCGATACGGTACCCGTCTTGAATCTCTACGGCTTGGGGCGGGCGGGGCTCTATCGATTTCGCGACATTTTCACTTCGGCGGCCCGGGATGAGATGGGGGTCTTCCTCGAGTACGACGCCGAGCATACTCCGGCGTTGCTCGACGACACGACCTACGAGACGTTCGCAGCGCGGGCAGCGCTGCCATCGACGCTCAAGCTCGTATTCAATACCTTCGCGCGGGCCTTCTTTGCCGATGAGGACCGCTTGAGCATGGCGGAGCTCGTGAAGAGCTTTCACTTCTATTACCTGAGCCACGACGAAGGGTTGGTCTACGACTATCCCCAGGGCGACTACGAGACGACGATCGTCGGTCCGATTGCGGCCCATCTGCGGGCGCACGGAGGGACGATTGACACCGGTTGTCCCGTCGCCCAACTGTCGCCCAAGAGCGACGACCGCGGGTTCGTGGTGCGCACGACCGACGGGAAGGAAGAGCATTGCGACTACGCGGTGATGGCGACGCCCGCGAAGGTGACGCGAGCGATCGCCGAGGCCTCCCCGGAGCTCCAGCGGGAGGCGCCCGAGCTGATGAGGAGGTTGTCGGCGCTGCAGTCGGGTCAGCGGTACGCCATCGTACGGTTGTGGCTCGACCGGCCCTTTCGGGACGACGTCCCTGTGTTCTTTGCCACCGAACGGCATCGGGTGCTCGACTCGGTGAGCTCCTTTCATCGTATCGTGCCCGAGCTTCGACAGTGGGCGGACGTGCACGGGGGCAGCGTCATCGAGCTCCACTGCTACGCCATCCCCGACGGGATGGGCGACGCCGAGGTGGAGGCGGCGATGGTGGACGAGATGCGTCGTTTCTTCGTCGAGCTCTCCGAGGCGATGGTCCTCCACCGGGCCGTCCAGGTCCGAGACGACTTCACGGCGTTTCACACCGGCCTGGCCGCCACCCGACCGGAAACGGAGCATCAGGAGGTGCCGGGTCTCAGCTTCGCGGGCGACTGGGTGAAGCTTCCAATACCGTGCATGCTCATGGAGGCGGCCTTCACGTCGGGGTTGTACGCGGCCAACACGGTGCTGCGCCGCGAAGGTTTGCGCGAGCACGCCATCGACAGTGTTCCTTCTCGGGGACTGTTGGCCGACCTCGCGCCCCGGCGAAAGAAAGTGACCCCGGTCGCCGCGCCGGCGCGTCCTCTACCGGCCGAATGATTCGTCAGGGGAGGTTGGGGTTGACGCCACCGACACCAAGCCCCACCACGGGCCTCGTCTGAGGGCGGGAGGAGCGGGTGATGCGATTGGTGTACGGCGTCTTCGGGTACGGGCGAGGGCACGCCACGCGCGCGCTTGGCGTGTTGCCCGAGCTGACGCGGCGGCACGCGGTCCGGATCTTCGCCAGTGGGCGTGCGTTCGAGATGATTGCGCCTCGCTACCCCGACGTGGTGGAGACGCCCCGGTTGGATTACACGTACCGTACGTCGGGACGACGATGCCTCTGGCAGACGGCTCGGGACAACGCCACCAAAATGGGTGACGCCCTCGTGGGCGGCCGCCACCTCCGCCGCGTCGAGGCCGCGATCCGTGCCTTCGGTCCCGATGTCGCGATCAGCGATTGCGAAACCTACGTGCACCACGCCGCGGCGCGACTCGGGATTCCGCGGATCGCGTTCGATCACTTCGGGATCCTCACCCACTGCCGGCCGCCCATCGATCCGAGGGACCGGCTCAAGGCCGTCCGCGATGTGATGAGCTACCGGATGGTCGTCGGGTTTCCCGCCCGCGCCGTCGTCTCGAGTTTTTTCGATGCCCCGGCCGTTCGGCGTGGCGTTCGCTGTGTCGGGCCCCTCCTGCGGGAGGAAGTACGCCGAACCCGTCCCCGACGGGGTGAGCACCTGCTCGTCTACCTGAACAACGGCGACCGGCAGCTCTTGCCCCATGTCGAAGAAGCGCTCAACGGTTGCGGAACGCCCGTGGTGGTTTATGGGACGTCGCGTCGCGGCGAGGACGGCCGCGTCGCCTATCGCGCGCCGTCGGACGAAGGATTTCTCGAGGACGTGGCGCGAGCTACGGCGTTGTTCACGACCGCGGGCAACCAACTCGTCGGCGAAGCGGTTTACCTCGGCAAACCGATGCTGGTGTCGCCCGAACACACGGTGGAGCAACGCGTCAACGGCATGGCCATCGAGCGGCTCGGGGTAGGCCGCATGGTCGCGTTCTCCCGCATCCGGGCCGAGGGAATCCGATCATTTTTGCGCGATGCCCCTCGCTACGCGACCACGGTGCGTGTGCACGCTCGCGACGGGCGAGCCGAAGCCGTCGAGGCGCTCGAGCGCTTCGCGGCGGAGGTCCTGCGTGAACGCAAGGCGCTCGGAGCGGCGCGCGTGTGGCGCTACGCGCAATAGCTCGGTCCCGGCCCCCGCATGGCCGCCCAACCCGGCCCGACCCGCTCGCCCCGCGGTGTATCCAGAGGTACCCTCGGGGAGGCTGTGCTCGCTGCGGCACGCACCTCCTTCTTCCGTGGCCTCTCTTCGCGCACACGCAACAGACGGTGACGAATCGTGCAAACGAACGCGCCCCGAGATGCCGACCCTCGGGCGGGGGGCTAAGCTGAACCCTATGCGCTACGGATGGCTCATCGGAATGTTGACCATGGGTTTGGCGGGCGTCGGCTGCAGCGACAGCAACGACGCCGCCCCTCCCACGGGAGGAGGCGGTGGCAACAACGGGATGAACACGGCCGCAGGGGGCGACACGGGCTCCGGTAGCGACAACGGAGGTTGCACCCCCCAGGTGGGGGTCGAACCCGGACCGGACTGGGTATGCATCACCGATGTGAACGGCGGCGTGGTCGACGAGAACGGCGGTCCCCTGCCCGACATCCTGATGACGGTGTGTGGCCCGGGGGGCTGCGAGCCCGACACCACCGACGATAGCGGTAGCTTCGCCATCGACGTCGGGTTTCCCATCCTCACCAGCGACTACTCTCTCATTCCTCACAGCCGGGAGTACGATTACTTCGTCTACTACTTCCCGTTCGCGGCCGACGCGGCGGGCCCGGTGATCGACATGGGTCCGCTGACCTTGCTGTCGTATCCGCCGACGACCGACCGTCTGGTGGTCAAGACCGACGAGGCCGGAGCGCCGGCGCAAACCGCGACCAACGGCGACGTGACGATCGACGTGCCCGCCGGGACCCGGGTGAACTTGGACTTCGAGGACGTTCTGCTCGGCGAAGAGGGCAAGCGGTTTCTCTCTCGCCGCGTCGACCCCTCCGCTCAGGACGCGTTCATCGATCCGAGCTTCGGCGCCGTGGCGCTTTACGCCCTTGCCCCGTTCGACGCCGGCTTCGACCTCGACAGTGCGCCCGGTACGCCGGCCAAGGTTCAGCTCACGTTCGACAATACGGCCGGTCTCGCGGCCGATACCCCCGTGCAGTTCTACCAGCAGGGAAGCTTCATCGTCGGCGACCTGCAGACGGCCGTGTTTCATCCGGTGGCCACCGGTCAGGTGAGCGCCGACGGCACGACCATCGCGATGGATCCGGGCGAAGGCCTCGAGTTTCTCACCTGGGTGGCGATCGCTCCGCGCTGACGTTCTCGGTCGCCCCGCGCTGTATCCCCCGCCGCGGTGATGTACCGTACGTACGTCCGCGGCGACGGGGGCAAGGAGCGCCCCGTCCTCGAGACGCCCCCGCGCCGCGCCGCGCGTCCCCCCGACGACGGCGCCGCTCGTGTCAGTTCGTGGGGCAGTTGAGGTACTGGGGCAGGCACATCTCGACGAGGCCGAGCACGCCCGAGTAGTCCTCTACGTCGAGATTGCCTCCAAAGCTACCGAACGCGCGCCACAGGATCTCCATGGTGCTCAGGTCGATGAGATAGGCCCACTCACGGTTTTGGCCGTTCGGCGACAGCTGGTTGCGAACCTCCCCGTCGCGGTCGTGCATGACGCTGGCGTTGATCTCGAACGTCCCAACCCACGTGTCGACAAGCGACATGGGGTTCTGCGTATTGTCGACCAACACCTGCATCACGATGCCACCGCTCGCCTGCGCCAGCTCCGAAGTGAATCCCGTTGCGTTTCCTTGGGTGCCCATACCCGGGGCGACCTTCCGACAACCGGTTCACCCGGTTAACGCTGTATGTATGAGCGCGTAGTCTGCGCCCGACGCGAACAAATCCGCCGACGTGTAGACGGGTGTCCACGTCTCCGTCGTGGCGAGGGCGGAGGGGTTGGTGCTCACGTAACCCTGCAGCGTCACGAGGGGGAACGTGTCCCCTACGTCGTTGCCGTAGGGCCCGGTGGGGTAGGCACCGCCGTTTCCGCCGGTGGTGGTGGTGGTCGGGCCGGCCATGGTCGTCGCCGCCCCGCCGTTGCTCCCGGACGACGTTGCCGACGAGCCACCGTTGCTCGTGCCCCCCGACGTGGTCGTCGTCATGGCCCCGTTGGTCGACGTATCGGCCTCGTCATCGCCGCCGCACGCGATGGTGCCCAAGAGGGCGGCGGCGGCGAGCAGGCCTGCTGCAAGCTCGTATCGCATGGGGGACAAGGTACCACACGACCCGCGACCCGGTGAGGCCGGTCCCTATCATGAACCCAATTGGCACGATGAGCGCCAATCGTTCGATGAGGCCGTCGAGGTGGCGCGGGCGCTGCGCCGACCTCGGGCACTGCGCCGACCTTGGGAAGGGGGCCGACCTCGGGCACTGCGCCGACCTCGGGAAGGGGGCCGACCTCGGGAAGGGTGCCGACCTCGGGAAGGGGGCCGGGCCTGAAGCTCACTCCACGCGGACGAAGCGTCGCACGAGATCGGACCCGCCGCGCTGGTCGCGGACCACGGCCCAGATCGTGTACACGCCGGGCGTGGCCGGGGGCGTCCACTCGGTCGTGAAATCGTCGCGGAAGCCCAACGAGGCATCGCTCACCAGCTTGAGCGATGGATCGAGGTCGCCTCCGTCGGCGAGGTAACTCACCCAGACCGTCTCGCGGAGCTGCTGGCCCTCTGCGCCCACCGCTCCGGGCTCGTCCTCGGCGACATCCGGGATGACGGCGTTCAACTCGTACTTGGTGCATGCGGCGACCGGCTCTTCACCGCAGCCGGCGCGTCGCCGTACTTCGGCGCTGACATCGCAGCGGGCCACGACCGGAAGGTCGTCGGCGTCGGCCTCGAGGTCCTCGACGGCGGCCCCGTCGAGGGTCAGGGCTTCGATGGGCGGGCTCGCGTTGCGCCGCTCGTCTTCGAAGACGTACACCTGCGTGTAGCCGACCGTGAAGCTGTCGGGGCCCTGCACGACGCCCGCATCATCGACGCATTCGAGCGGGATCTCGGGAACTTCGCCGCCCAGCGATACGAGCTCCGTCGGGCGAAGGGTGCCGGCGCACACGGCAAAAAAGACGAACGCGATGCCGTAGCGCGCCGCTTCTTCATCCTCTGGCACCGGACGACGGGTCACGATGTCGTCGGGGATGGTGAGGTCGAAAAACGAAGTCCGCGGCTCCCCACTTCGCTCGGGGGTGATCACATCCGGCTTGAGAAGCGATGGGTCGGGAGGGGCGTCGCCGCCGCCGCCTCCCAGCGCCTGAAACTGCGCGGCGAGCTGGTCGAAGCAGAGAAAGTACTGGTCGCCATTCGGGTTGGTACAGCCGCCGATCCACACCGCCTGCAACGGGCGCGGGCTGTCTTCGAGGGCATCGGCGACGGTGAGGCTGAACCGCACCGTTTCGCCGGGGAGGGCGTAGGGAATGTCGACCTCGAGCGCGATCACCCGGAGCGTGTTGACCTTCGAGACCGCATCGAACCCTGGCGCGCAGCTCAGGGCCCACAGCGCAAACACGAGTCCCGGGAGGACGCATCGAGGGATCCATCCGCGCCGCGTCGTCGCGGGTCGACCAGCATCACACACGTTCCGCATCAGAATTCACCCCGGAGGCCGATGCTGGGCAGGATGGGGATTCCCGCGACGGGCGTACGGCCGGTGAAGGAGAAGTTGTAGGATATCGCCTCGATGTTCTGGTTGTTGTAAGCGTTCTGGACGTCGAGATACGCCGAGAAGGCCCAGTGTTTGAACTGCCACTTACGATCGACCCGAATGTCGAGCGCGTGAAACGGAGGCAGTCGCTCGCTGCTGATGCCGCCGAACTGAATGGGGGTAAAGCCCCCGGTGCTGTTGTATAGCGCGTTGATCCGGGTGTCGCTGCACTGCTGGTTCGTCGCGTCGCATACGATCGGATCGATGCGGTTGCCGCTCACGAAGCGAAACCGGCTGCCGATCTCCCACCCGCTGTCGAAACGGTAGCTGCCGAGGATGGTGAGGATGTGGGGCTGGTCGAAGTCGACGAGATACTCGGGCTCGCCGGGTGCGTTGCGCCGAATGGAACGGGAGAGCGTGTAGGCGACCCACCCGAAGAAGTGGTCGTCGGGCTTGTACTTCATGAGCAACTCGGCGCCCGCCACGTACCCCGACCCCGTGTTGACGTTGTCGCTGGTGCGACCGCTGTCGCTGAGCTGCGCGACCACCTGGCTCTCGAGCTGCTTGTAAAACCCCTCGACGCCGATTTCGAGCTGCCGCGTGATGTCTTGCTCGACCCCGAGGGAGTAGTGAATGGCGTAGTTGCTGTTGACGTCCGGATTGCCGAAAGGCGGGGTGGTCTGGGCGAACTGGGGGGGTTGTTGAAAGACCCCCACGCCGCCCTTGACGGTCGTACGGGGGAATCCCTCGACCACGTCGAACCGCGAATTGAGGCGAGGACTCGCCGTCACCTGACTCGTGTCGTCGGTGTAGTCGACCCGCAGCCCGGGCACGATGCGCCACCGAGACAACGGCGTGATCTCCGCCTCGAGGTAGGCGGCGGGCCGGAGCACGTCGACGGTGACATCGGCGGGGGTGAGCTGTCCGGTCGAGAACGGGCCGTTGTCAGGTTGGCCCGGCCGAGGGAGGGGAGGAAGCCGGGCGTCGACCTCCGCCTGACCCGCTTCGACGTCGATCCCCACGTTGAGGGTCGCGAGGGCTCCGAGCTTGCGGGTGTATTCGGCGCGGCCGAGGAATTGATACGAGTCGAGATTGAAGAAGAGCGTGCTCAATCCGAAGCTGAGCTGGTCGTGGGCGAAGGCGAACTGCAGGTTGACGCGGTCGTCGGGCGTGATGTCCTGCTCGTAACCGACCTGACCGCGCTGAAAGATGGTGATCAGCCCGATGTTGCCCGCCAACGCCGGCTCGCCCGGCCCCGGTTCCCCGAGAACGAGCTCGAGCCGGTCGTCGGACCCGTAAAACGATACCCGAAACTTTCCCGTGTCCCACTTGCGCTCGATCAGAGCCTGGTAGTCGTAATACCGGGGGGCCTGGGCGACTTCGGTTCCCGCCGCTTCGAGCACCGGCCCGAGCCAGGCGTCGAGGTAACTGCGTCGGCCCGAGACACTGAACGTCCACTTCTTGTCCGTCCACGGGATCGGGCCTTCGAAGAGGAACCGGGCGTCGATCAAGTCGACCTGGGCGAGTCCCGAGTACTCGTCCTTGGGGGACCGGATCCCCACGTCGACAATGCCCCCCTGGGCGCGACCGTAACGAGCGGAGAAGTTGCCCGGATAGAAGTCGATCTTTTCGAGCACCTCGGTGGGCAACACGCTGCTCAACCCCCCGAAGTGGTAGATGAGGGGCACGTCGACGCCGTCGACGAAGGTGAGCGTGTCCTGTGGCGCGCTTCCCCGCACGAGGAGGACGCCGGCGAGACCCGGCGGTCGCGCCACGCCGGGGAGACTCTGAAGCGAGCGGAGCGCGTCGCCGTTGGTCCCCGGGATGCGGGCGATCTCGCGTTGTTCGAGGGTTCGGCGGGTCACCTCGCGGGGCGGCCGCTCGCCTTCGACGGTGACGTCGATGATGCCCGCTTCGGCCTCGGGGGCGATGCGGTAGGTCGCCTCGAGTTCCTCGCCGGCGGTGACCTCCTCCGACACCTCCAGCGGCTCGAACCCGTCGACCTCGACCCGGAGCCGGTAGCTCCCGGGCGCCAGCTCGCCGAAGGTGAACGCACCGTCGGCGGCCGAATAGGTTTCGAGCTCGGTGCCGTCGGGGGTGGTGAGGAGGATGCGCGCGCCGGCCATCGGCTCGCCCAGCGCCGCGTCCAGCAGGGTTCCGCGATAAACGCCCACCGGTGGGGGTTTCGGGGGGTCATCGTCGTCGGGGGGGGGCTCGG
>JBCCLB010000034.1:0-66032 GCA_039027095.1 Myxococcota bacterium | reverse complement strand
GACCGCTCCGCCTCGGCCGCGTTGAGCCCCACGCTCGTCACCGCGCGACGGAGCTGGTTCGCCAAGTCCCGGTCCTTCCGCTTCAGCCGCTCGGTGATGCGATGCACCCGCGCCGCCATCGCCACGATGTCGTCGAGCACCCGCAGACGCCCGCCGCCGGCGCCGCCACTGCCGCCACCACCGCGACCGCGGCCCCCCTCGTGACCCGCGCCACGCCCCCGCACCAACGTCGAACCCTTCACCGCTACGTTTTCAATGTCGCTCATCTGAGCCTCCTTTGAGGCTCCCCCCCCGCCCTCGGTCGGGTGGCCCCGGGGGATTGCTCCCCCGGGGCTCCCACAGAACCGGACGTGCGGGACTACCGCATCCGGCTCCTCGGACGGTCGGTTCGCTACGCAGTGGGGATCGCGAAGGCACGCACGATCCGCGGCCACGGCAGGGGGTACCTGTCGAGCAGGTTTCTCATGCGTTCCATCGGCATGCACTTCCGTTGCGAGCGGCGGTTGAGCCACTTGCGCCAGACGCGCACGATTCCCCAGCGGACGCGTTCGAGCGACTGGTAGTTGCCGGTCACACCGAAGTAGGCGAAGTGCCCGAGCAAGGATCGGCGGAGCCGCTCCCATTGCCAAGGCACCGGCCGGTGACGGTGCTTACGACACCAGTCGTTCGCTCGTCGCAGGGTGCGTCTGATTCGGGCGGCTGAGGTTCGCAGCTTCACCACCCACCGCTGCCTCCTCGACTTTGCCCAGTGCAGGGTGAATCCGAGGAAGTCGAAGCTCTCCGGCCCAGGCAAATCGCCGACGCCCTGCCTCCGGGTTCCTCCCATCGGAGGGCGTCGAAACTGCACGAGCCGAGTCTTCTCGGGGTGCAGGGTCAGACCGTACTTGCTGAATCGCTTCGGCAGCACCGTCATCACCCGGTTCGCATCGTCCTGTCGCGAGAACACGATGACGAAGTCGTCCGCGTAGCGGATCAGCCGGCATCGACCTTTCAGTCGTGGCTTCACCACCTGCTCGAACCACACGTCGAGGACCTCGTGAAGGTAGATGTTCGCGAGAAGCGGCGAGATGACACCGCCTTGCGGGCTGCCGGTCTTGGAGCGGAACCGCCCCTCCTCCGTCAGAACTCCCGCGTTCAGCCACTTTCCCACGAGACGGAGGAGGACTCCGTCGCGTACCCGTTGGCGAAGGAACGTTCTCAGGTGCTCATGATCCAGCGCATCAAAGAAGCCCTGGATGTCTGCTTCCAGTACCCACCCGCCCTTGACCGACATCAGCTCGTTGCGCAGCTCGTTCAGCGCATCATGCGCCGAGCGGCCTGGTCGAAAGCCGAACGAGCAGTCCACGAAGTCCTGCTCGTACACGGCCTCCAGCACCATCGCCACGGCGCGCTGCAGGACCTTGTCCTCGAAGGTCGGGATGCCGAGAGGTCGAAACCTCCCGCCGCCCTTGGGGATGAAGGCCCGGCGCACGGGTGGCGCGCGGTACTTGCCAGACTTCGCGCGGACGAGCAACGACTCCAGATTCGCCTCCAAGTCGGCGGCGTATTCCTCAGCCGTCTGTCCGTCCACACCCACGGAGCCGCCCTTGCGGGTACGCCGATGGGCTTCGCGCAGCCAGTCGATGTCGATGTGGTGGGCGAGCGTCGTGAACGCCATCGAGGGGCGTTCCCTCGCCAGCTTCGCTATCCGCTCGAGTTTCGGTGAGATGTAGATGGAGCTCTGTGTCTCCGGCATCGGTCCCTCCAACGGCTCGAACGTCCGGCATCCCCTTCCCTCCACCGGGTCCCGTGGGGTCGGTTCCCCGGCTTCATCGGTACTACGAGATGCTCCGACTCCTCATCACCCGTCCCGCCTCTCTTCGTTGTTCTTGATCGGCAGTACCGCCATAGCGGAGGTCATGAGGCCTCCCAGGTTCCTGGAGAACCCTCTCGGACGCGCCCTGCTCTGCGACCCCGGCGGGACCTCGTCAAGCTCGGCCACTTGCGCTGGACTCGGTGTTGCCTTCCACGCCTGCGAGCGCGTCGGCTCCCACGATTCACTCATTTCGGGGCTCAATCACACGGCTCATCCGTTCGCTGTCTACGCTTCGCAGCCGCCCTCACGAGCATCCACGCAAGACTCGCTTCCGGCTGGGCGGCCTAGCCCTTGGCCGGGCGGGGATCTCACCCGCTGGGTTCCAACGAAAGGTTTCAGCATCTCAGTTCATCGCGTTCCCCTTTCCCAGGCTTGGCCTGGCGCACCGCAGAGTCGGTCAAGGGCGCAGCCGCGCGCAGCGCGGGCGAGCTTGCGAGCCCCTTGACCGGCCCGAGCACGAGGGCACGCTGAACCAAGCCGAGGAGAGCTCTTTCGCCAAAGCCCGAGAGCCCCGCGAACCAAATCTGCACAGACCTGAGACCTGAGACCAGAGACCCACGGCGCACGACAGAGAAGCCAAATCGGCGAGTTTCGCTCGCATTTGGGGCCCCTGAGTCACCCTTAGCGCCTCAAATGCGAGCACTCCTCGCCAATCGCACCCCCCCGTCGGACCGGCGCACGCAACCCCGCGGCCCGGAGCCCCGGATCCCCAACACCCGGATGCCCCGACACCCCACACCCGGATGCCCCGAAACCCGGAAACCCGGAAGCCCCAACACCCGGAGCCCCGACACTCGGAGCCCCGAAACCCCGACACCCGGAGCCCCGGGCACCCGGAAGCCCGGACACCCGGAAACCCCGAAACCCGGAAACCCCGAAACCCGGAAATTCCGGCCCTCAATTAGCGCAGGCCGGCGTGGCGCCGGCGCCGGCGGCGAGCCCACGGGACGCCGAGGAAACCGAGCATCCACCACCCGCTCGAACCCTCGTTCTCGCCGGCGACGCCTACCACGGTGCAGTTGCAACCGATGTCGATCACGCTGCGACGTGCGACCTCCGGCTCGACGGACGGGCGCTCCGCGCTCGCCTCCGCCGTCACCGCGCAACCACCGCCGGCCTGAGCTTCAGCGGCCAGGGATACCGTACCGCCGTCCGTTCCTCCCGACACGGCGACGCGCACATCGAACACCAGGGACGCTCCGGCGGCGATGGTTTCGATGGTGCAGTCGGCCGCGCCGCACGAGAGACCAGGGGCGTCGATGCCATCGATGGTGCCCCCGGTGGCCGCAAGGTCGACGGTGAGCCCCGTGACCTCATCGCCCCCTTCGTTACGGACCTCGACGCGCATGCTGACCGAGCGGGCGTCGGCTTCCACGGCGTCGGGGCCGCTCACCCCGATCGACACCCCCGCGGGGAGCCCGACGTCGAGCGCCTCCCACCGCTGGCCCTCGAGGTTGGTGTGGTGGAGGAGAAGGAGACGGCCCGCCCCGGAGCTGCCCCGACGCACACGGATCGAGGCGTCGCCATCGAAGACCGGACGCCCTTCGATAGGTGCGTCGGAGGCTGGATCGAGCCCCGGCGCCGCCGCATCGAATGGCACCCAATCGGTGCGGTCCTGCTCGCCGAAGACGCTGAGGCTGACGGCGGCGTAGCGAAACTGCGTCTCGCCAGGGCGCAGGCCGATCTGGTCAGCGAAGGTCGATAGGACGACCACGCCGTTGAAGAACGGCACGGTGTCGATCGTCGTCGCGGGGACGATGTTCAGAAATCGCTTTCGGTCCCCCTCGAGACACGACCCGATGAACCCTCCTTCACAGGCGGACAGGTCGTAGGTCGTCGAAGCCAACAGATCGAGGTAGGGCGGCTCGGCGCCGAGCGGCTCGGCCACGATCGCGTAGTCTGCGTTCTCGTCGGCATCGACGTCGATGATGATGCCCACGGCGCTGCGCGGGCCCGCGGCGGGAGTCACCCAACTCCCCTCGACCGCCACCCCGAAAAACAACGACGTGTCTTCGAACGTCTCCGCCGTCGGGGCATCGGTGACGGCCCCCACGGCCCGGAGGTCGAACACGGCTTCATCGGCGGGGAAGGTCGCCTCGTCGATCACCCCCAACTCGAAGGCCGAGACCACCGGGTTGGGATGCGCACTCTCGCCCGCCGTCCGCACCACGACCTCTTCTTCGGAGCACGTCGCGACTTCGGCAAAACGCTGGGCGGCCGGCCGAACGAACGCGTAGTAGGGGAGCCGGACCGCATCGTCTTCGTCCTCCAGCACCACGAGCCCGTCGATCTCGACCAGCGCGTGTCGCGGGTTCGGGTCGCCTTCCCCGAAATCGTAGGCCTCGGGGGTGAACGCATCCAGCGGCGGGGTGCCGAAGGCGGTCGGGTCGACCTCGAGCGTCAAGGTCACCGTGGCCGTCGCATCGGGCGCGACGGTCACCGACGGCGGCGACACGGTGATGGTCACGCCGGGCAGGTCGCGATGCGGCGCGGCGACCACGGTGAAGGTGCGGGTTTCGACGCCGTGATTTTTCACCTCGACGGTGCGTTCGTCGCGCCACGTCTCGTCGACGATATGGGCCCCGAACGAAACCCCCATCAAGTCCCGGGCCTCGGCGTCGCGAAGGGTGATCTCGCCGGCGACGGCGCGCGCGACGTCGAGACGCCCCGTGCCCTGCATGCTGACGGGGAAGCGCGCGCCCGATGTGCCCACGACCGGCTCGGCGTGGTTCATCAACATCGCCTTGATGTCGAGCGCCGAGAGGTTGGGTTGAGCCTCCCGCACGAGCGCCGCCGCTCCCGCCACGAAGGGCGCGGCCATCGAGGTTCCGCTCTTGTCGGTCGGCTCGGTGCCCGATCCGACATCGGCCGCGTCGACGTTGACGCCGGGGGCGGCGATTTCGGGCTTGATCGCGATCGTGTCCAGGCTGGGACCTCGAGAGCTCAAACTCGCGACCTGCTCGGCCCCCGGACCGACGAAGGGGTCATCGGCGAGGGTGATGGTCAACATGCCGTTGGCGAGCGCGGCGTTCAGGGCCTGACCGTCGGCTTGGCTCACCATGACCGAGGGAATGGTGACGCTCCCGTTGCCGCCCATCGTGAACGGCGGGTCGGTCGTGTTTTGCACGATGATGGCGCCGAGTGCGCCCGCCGTCTCGGCCGCGGTGAGCTTCTCGATGAATTGGCAGTTGCCCCGGTCGATGACGACGATCGTCCCGGCGACGTCGCCGACGTTGGTGATGCCTCCGCACGCGTTGGCCGGCTGCGCCCGTGAGGCTGCCGTAGCGACGGTTCCGGTCGCCGCGAGCGGCGGGCTCAAGCTGCCCTCTACCCCGGTGATGTCACCCGCGGAGGTGGCGATGTTGACGAGCCCCGCGTCGACACTCGCCGCCACGCTCAAAACGGGATCGACGCTCGCCGGCGAGCCGGTAACGAAGAAGGTGCCGCCGTCGTTGCCCGCGGCCGCGACCACGACGGTGCCCACGCCGACGAGGTTGTCCATGACATTTCCGTAGAGGAGCGAGCCCGTCAGTCCCCCGTAGGAACTACCCAAGGACAGGTTGACGACGTCGAGCCGGTCGTCGGGGATTCCGTTGCCGTCGGGGTCGGCGGCCCATTCGAGGGCCGACGCGACGACGCTGGTCCCGCGCGCGCACCCGAAAACCTTCAGCGCAAACACGTCGGCTTCAGGCGCGACCCCGGGGGCGACCCGGAATTGACTCAAGTCCAACGTCTGGTCGTAGCTGCCGTCGAACACCGTGCCGTCGTCGTTGACCGCGTTGCCGACCGCGATGGACGCCACGTGGGTCCCGTGGCCCTCGCAGTCGAGCGGATCTGGATCGGCGGCGATGGTCGAAGCGCCGATCTCAGGGTTGTAGCCGTCGCCGACGAAATCGAACCCGCCGACGACACGACCCGCCGGGAACGTCCCAGGCTCGACCAACGAGGAATCATCGCCGCTGAAGTCGGACGGGTCTCCCGTACCTCCGAAGGCCGCATGGTAATAGTCGACGCCGGTGTCGATGATGCCGACGCGGATGCCCGCTCCGTGGAGGCCGGTGGCGCCGGCCGTCGACCACGCGTTCGGCGCCCGCACGGTGCGTAGGCCCCGGTCGAGCGACGTGTAGAACACCGGGGCCGGCTCGACGTGGCGCACGCCGGGGAGCTGCTCGAGCCGCGCGAGGGCCGATCGCGGGATCTCGACGTGAAAAGCATTGGCGAGGAGCTGCAGCTCTTCGACGACCACCGCCCCAAGGCCGAGTAGTCGGGGGCGGAGGGCGTCGTGCTCGAGCTCGATACGGCCGCGCGCCCGCGCGACGGCCGCGGCGCGCGCCTCGGCGGGGCCCGCCGTCCGCCACGCGGTCGCGGCGGGGTCGCCGTCGAGCATGACGAAGACGCCGATTCGGGCGTCGGGGGCACGCACGAGCGACGAGGAAGCGTGGGCTTCGGCCGACGCGTCATCCTCCGAGGGATCCGGTGGCGCCTGAAGCGGAGAACATCCGAGGGCGAATGTGAACAACGGCGCAGCCAGAGCGGCTCGCGAAGACCAAGCGGCGTTTCGACGCATCTCAGGACCCTTCTTCCACACGCCCCAGCGCGGAACGCACGATGGCAGTATGTAGCCAAGGATGTGGGGTTCGTCGACCGTACCCCACCTTTGCCGCTCAGCTGATGATGCTGCCCGAATTTATCGCATGAACGAGGCCTATTCGCGACGACGGAACTTCTGTCCGTCGTACGCCAAGCGCACGCGTTCGATGTCGCCCCAGGGCAAGAGCAACGGTTCGAAGCCACTCGCTTCGGGCTCGCGCTTGGGCCGCCACGGATACGTCCGCGCGTCGTAGCCTCGAGCGCGCCCCGGCGTGAGGGTGAGCGTGCCGCGACCGTACGCAAGGTTCGCGCGAACGTACTTGCGCCCCACCACGCGCCCGAGCTCCGCCCCGAAAATGCGTTCGAGTCGGTCGCCGGCGACCGTGTACACGTAAACGACTTCCCGCGTGAGTTCGCCGCCGCCGAGGTCCGTCGGCATCTCAGCCTTCACCGCCCCTTTCACGACGATGTCGTCGCGACCGTCGCCCGTGACATCGCGGCTCTCGACACGACGGAGATCGGCGTCGGCGGCGAAGGCGGACACGGTCGTGGCGACGAAGGCACGCCCCTCACGGATCCCCGGGCCGAAGATCACCAAATCGCGGCCGTGAACCACCAACCGCTCTGCTTCACGCCCGCCGGCGAAGTTGCGACGCAGGTCGAAGCGCGGGCGCCCCCCGACCCCTGCCTTCCTCTTGTAGAGCGCGTAGACGCGGCGCATCTTTTCGGCGTCCGACGGCGGCGACGGCCTTCGCTTGGGGGCAGGTGAAACCGGGACGGGACTGGGTCGGGGCCCACGCGTCGGCTGACGCTCCTCCCGCTCGACGACGAAGACCCCATCCTTCACCCGGTGGGTGCGCGATGCGATCTCGCCCCAAGGCACCAACACGGCGGCCCCACCGGTATTGGACGTCGGCACGAAGCGCGGCCCGTCGCGGTTTCCCCCCCTACCCGTTGCATCAGCGTGCACCGTGATGCGTGTCCCGGCCCCTCGTCCGACCACGTCGATCCGATTCTCGACCTCGGGGCCACCGTCGAGGCGGATCTTCACCTCGTGGGCGAAGACCTTCTCGGGGCTCTCGTCGCCAGCGTGGTAGCTGTACACCTCCACGACGTCGACTTGGCCGCGGCCGCCGGCCACGCGACGCCGCAACAGAATGTCGTCGCGGCCGTCGCCGGTGAGGTCGCGAAGTTCGAAACGCGGCACCTTCCCCCGGTCGGCGTCGGCCCCGAGGTCGCGGAAAAAGTACTGTTTGCCCGAGCGCACCTCGGGGCCCAACACGACGAGGAAGCGGTCGTAGACCAAGACACGCTCGAGCCACGGACCGCCGACGACGTTCGCCATCAAGTTGTGGACCGGCGGCGTCTGAATGTTCCTTTCGCGAAGGAGGCCGCTGCCGAGCGCGACCTCGGCCGGCATCGACAAGGGGGGAAGCGAGGCGTAGCGGGTCTCGGGGGCCGTGCCGAGGATGGCGCGAGGGCGACGGCTCTGCCCGTCCACGTCGTGGAGTTGAAGCGTGGCGCGAAACCCGATGCGGGTCGTCGTCGAACGCGGTAGCGCGCGCCACGGCACCTTCGCCTCGAGGGTGTACCCCGCCGTCCCGCCGGTCCGGGGTGCTTCGACGATGCCACTCCCCCGCACCGGGCGACGGTCGACCGTGAGGCGCGCTTTCGACTTCCCCGGAACCCCGGGGAACATCGCCACCACCGCCATGGTGCCCCCCGGGATCCCGAGGTGAAGCTCGAGGTGGTCGCCGCCCCCGACGAGCTGGTCGTCGTCGACTTCGGCGGCCACGTAGAGGAACGCATCGTCGTGCGCGACCAAGACCTCGGCGCCGGCATCGCCCCGCTCGCCCTTCACCACCTCGTCGAGCTTGCGTCGCGCGCCGAGCCACTCCGTCGGATCGCCGTCGAGGATCACCCGCTCCGGGGCCGGGTAGCAGCGCATGCCCGCCGCGAGGGTGATCGGCGCGGCGAGAAACGAACAGAGCAGAACGAGGGAAGCGAAGGCGTAGTTCATAGCGCGGGGCGAAGGTTACCCTGCCCCCGGGGGAGACGGGGCCTCCGGGGAAGATTGGGCCTCCGGGGACGAAGGGGTCCGGCGCATCGAAAACCGCTCCGCCGCTTTGGCCGCCTCCACCGCCGGCACCACCAGGAACGCGAGCCCCAGCGCCACCAACCATTGCCGCGGGCTCGGGGCGTAGGTGCGGAACACAGGCTGCAGCGCCGGCACCAGCACCGCCGCGAGGTGGATGAGCGCGCTGAGCCCCACCGCCACCAGCAGGGGCCGACTGACGCGGGGTCGCATGGCGATGAGGCTCGTCCGCGGGCCGCGACACGAAAACGCATGGAGAAGCGGCGAAAAGGCGAGCACGCTGAACGCGAGGGCTCGCGACTGCTCGAGGTCGGTCCCGGGGAGCCGTTCCGTCAGCGCGTAGACGGTAAGCGCCGCGGCGCCCATGACCGCGCCCACGAACCCGACCCCGAGGAGGTCACGCCGTCCCAAGAGTCCGGCTTCCGGGTCGCGCGGCGGCTCGCGCATGAGCCGATCCCCGGGGGGATCGACGCCGAGCGCCAGGGCGGGGGCCCCGTTGGTGACGAGGTTGATCCACAGGAGCATCAGCGGGGTGAGCGGAGGCCACGTCGCGAAGAAGGACACACCGAAGACCGCCACCGCGAGGCCGGCGTTTGCGCTGAGGAGAAAGAAGATGAATTTTTGGATGTTGCGGTAAATCGCCCGGCCTTCACGGATCGCATCGACGATGGTGGCGAAGTCGTCGTCGGAGAGCACCAAGTCGGCCGCTTGGCGCGCGACGTCGGTGCCCGACTTGCCCATGGCGATGCCGATGTTGGCTTCGCGGAGCGCCGGCGCGTCGTTGACCCCGTCTCCCGTCATCGCGACGACGTGGCCGGCGCGCTTGAACGCGCGCACGATGCGGAGCTTCTGGTCAGGAGTCGTACGGGCAAACACCCGGACCGACATGATCTGCGTGTCCAACGCCTCGTCGCTCAGTGCCGCGAGCTCGGGGCCCGAGAGCGCTCGGTCCCCGTCGCCCCACATCCCGAGCTCCCCGGCGACGGCCCGCGCGGTGAGCTTGTGATCCCCAGTGATCATCACGGGCCGGATCCCGGCGGCGATGCACGTCGCGACCGCCGACCGCGCCTCGGGGCGCGGCGGGTCCAGCATTCCCACGAGCCCCAAGAACGTGAGGTCACGCTCGACGGCATCCGCCTCGCTCGCCTCCGGCTCCGGGAGGTCGTCGCGCCGACACAGGGCGAGCACGCGGAGGGCCCGGGCCCCCATCTCGTCGGCCGCGGCGAGAATTTCCTCGCGTCGCCCCGCATCGAGTGGCGACACGACGCCATCGACGCCGGCGTAGCCACGGCACCGGTCGAGCAAGCCGTCGACGCTGCCTTTGGTGAGCGCGACCAGGCGACCGGAGTCCGACCGGCGGATCACCACCGTCATTCGCTTTCGATCGCTGTCGAAGGGGATTTCGGCGACGACCTCGGCCGCCTCGGCATCGGCGCCCGCTTTCGCCGCCAAGACACGAAGCGCACCCTCCGTCGGATCTCCGAGCACGCGGGCGACGCCGTCTTCCTCGATGAGCTCGGCGTGATTGCAGCGGTCGGCGACTTCGACGAGGTCGCGGAGAGACGGCGTGGCCGCGCCGTCTCGCGCCCGAATCGCCCCCGCGGTCCCGTAGCCGTCGCCGCTCACGTCGTAGTGGCGGCCGACGGTGAAGACCTCCCGCACCGTCATCTGGTTTTGCGTGAGCGTCCCCGTCTTGTCGGAGCAGATCACGGTCGCGGCGCCCAGGGTCTCGACCGCGGGCAGGCGTCGTACGATCGCGCCTCGCCGTGCCATGCGCTGCATGCCGAGGGCGAGCGTGATGGTGGTGATCGCCGGCAGCCCCTCCGGGATCACCGCCACCGCGAGCGCGACCGCCTCGAGCAGCAGCGACGCGAGCGGCCTCACGGCGCCCCCGGCGACGATGGGCCGCAGAAAGCCCCAAGCGAGCAAGGTGGCGGACAGAGCCAGACAGAGCCACAGCACCACGCGTCCGAAGGCGTCGAGCCGTTCCTCCAACGGGGTCTTCTGCGCCCCCACTTCGGCCATCATGGCGCCGATCCGACCGAGCTCGGTGTTCGCTCCCGTCGCGATGACCACCGCCACCGCTTGGCCCCGCACGAGCGCGGTGCCGGTGAACACCATGTTGATGCGCTCGGCCAGGGGCGACGCCGACGCGAGCACCGCCGCCGCGTCCTTGTCGACCGGCACGCTCTCGCCCGTGAGGGCCGACTCTTCCGTGGCGACGTCCGCGGCCCGGATCAGCCGGGCATCGGCGGGTACCGCATCACCCGCCTCGAGCATGACCACGTCTCCGGGCACGAGGTCCCCGGCGTCGACTTCGTCCTGGCGCCCGCCGCGACGTACCCTCGCGCGCGGGGCCGTCATCTTCTGAAGGGCCGACAGCGCCGCCTCGGCCCGCGCTTCCTGGAAAAAGCCGAGACACGCGTTGAGGACGACGATCAGCGCAATCGCGATCGGGTCGGCGTAGCGGCCGAGCCCGGACCCGCTGCCGTCGCGCGCGGCCACGGCGGTGGCGATGGCGGCCGCGACCACGAGGGTCAGTACGAGGGGGTCGGCGAACTGGCGAAGCAAACGCCGCCACGCGGGATCGCGAGGCGCCGCCGGCAGTCGATTCGCGCCAAATCGGGACCGATGCTTCGCGACGGCTTCGTCGCTCAGGCCGTGGTCGGCGTCGGATCCCCAGGCGCCGATGACCGTCGCAACCGGCGTGGCGTATGCCGGCGCTTCGGGTCCGCGGTGTTCGGACGCCTCGGGTTCGGCGTGCTCGCCGGGCGAACCGCCGACGGGCTCCGTCGTTTCGGCCATCCCCTCCGACCGTTCCGTGGGCTCAACGCTTCATGCGGGCCTGCTCCGCCTGCTCTTGCTCCTCGAGCTCGGCGAGCGCCGCGGCGAGCTCGTCCTGCTCTTCCGAGGAGAGCTGCTCGAATTCCTCGAGCGCCTTGTCGTCGCCGACCTCGGCTTCGACACGGACCTGCTCTTCCGCCGCCACCGGCTCGGGCGGCGGGGCGGCGAGCCCCATCTTTTGTTTGAGCGCGGCCAGCTCGTCGTCGGCCCCTTGCGTCGCCTCGAGGGTTTGAAACTTGTGGGCGAGGACATCGCCCGTGTACTCCTCCGCGAGTTCGCTGGCGGCCTCGGCCTCCGCTTCGATCTGGTCGACCTTGGCCGACATGCGATCGAAGGTCTCGAAGGCCGACGACTCCTGGAGCCCGGCCATGGTCTCCTGGATCTTCTTCTGCGCCTCGGCCCGACGCTTCCGCGCGATCAGGACCTGCTTCTTGCGCTTGGCCTCTTCGATCTTTTGGTTCAAGACCCGGAGGGCGAGCTTGAGTTGGTCGACCTGCTTTTTCTGCTTCGACCACTGCTCCTTGTAGACCTGGGCGAGGTTGTCGTGCTCGCCCTTCCGGCTCAGCGCCTCTTTCGCCAGAGCGTCGTCCCCGGCGCGAACGGCCATCATCGCGCGGCGTTCCCATTCCCCCGCCTTGGCCGCTTCGCCCTCGGCTTGTTTGGCGAGCCGCTTCTCGTCGGCGATGGCGACGGCGACCTGCTTCTTCGCTTCGATGAGCTGGTTCGCCATGTCGATGACGACCTGCTCGAGCATCTTCTCGGGGTCTTCGGCCTTGCTGATGAGGTCGTTGATGTTGCTTTTGATGAGCGCCGCGAGTCGCGAAAAGATTCCCATGGGCGTGGCTCCGGGTGTCAGGAACGGATGGAGGGCTATCGAGCGTGGGGGGCGGGGAGATGCCGTCAGCTCGCGAGTTCGTGAAGCGTGGCGACGTGGCGGGCGAGCGCGAGGTCGATGTCGCTGAGCACCGCCGCGAGCTCATTTTCGTCGAGACCCTCGAGTTCCAGCCCGGCCGACAAGACGATCTGTTCCCCCTCGAGGGCGTAGGCGGCGTGGACGAGATCGCTGCCGTTGTACTCCAGCAGCTTACGCATCATGAGCTGCTGCTTGCCGCCGTCCTCGGGGATGGTGCCGATGTCGACGCGAACGACGACGATGGGCTCGACCACCCGGACCGCGATCGGCGGCCCGTCCGTACCGCTGGAGACGAGGAACATCCCACCTTCGCCCTCGAAGTTTCGGTCCAGTCGATAGAGAAAATTCTCAACATCCTCGGCGGTACGCGGCATGACGCGGCAAAGCTACACCGAATCGGCGCCCGGACCACCGGTCTTTCCCGGCCGGTCGGGCCGACCTCCGCTTTCGCTGGCGAGACCAACTTGGTACGGTCCCGATCCAGGACCCTTGGCGATCCACCCCGGCGACATCCTTGCGAGCTACACCGTCACCCAGCTGCTCGGGCGAGGGGGCATGGGCGAAGTATGGGCGGCCAAAGACGGCCACGGTGGTGAAGTCGCGATCAAGGTTCTGTTGCCAAACGCCGCGATGAAGCCGGACATCGTCGCGCGGTTCCAACGTGAAGCCCACGTCACCGCGGCCATCAACAGCCCCTACGTCTGCCGGTTCATCGATCACCAGACCGACGCCAGCACCGGCGCGCACTACCTCGTGTTCGAGCGGCTCGCCGGTGAGTCGCTCTCAGAGCGGCTCAAGCGTGAACTCTATTTGCCCTTCGCCGAGGTGGGCCCGCTGGTCGACTACGCGCTGCAGGGTCTTGCGGCGGCGCACGCGGCCGGCGTCATCCACCGAGATCTGAAACCGGGAAACATCTTCATCGAATGGACCAACGACCCGGCCCGCCCGGAGCGGGCGAAAGTCCTCGATTTCGGGATCTCCAAACTGACCAAGCACGGCAAGGCGCGGCGTCGGGACGAGCCGTCGCTCACCGACTTCGACGCGACCCTCGGTTCGTTCGCGTACATGGCTCCCGAGCAAGTGCGGGGGGCCGCACGGGTCGACCAAACCGCCGACATCTACTCGATGGGGGCGGTCGCCTTTCGCGCCCTCGCGGGCCGACTCCCCTTCGAGGGGCAGAATGCGGGGATGATCATCGCCCTCAAGCTCGACCGCCGCGCGCCGACGCTCTCGCAGGTCACCGACGACAAGTGGCCCGCAGGCCTGGAGCGCTTCTTGGCGCGCGCCCTCGAGCGAGAGCCCGAGCAGCGGTTTCCGAGCGCCATCGACGCGCTGGGCGAATGGCGGGACGTGATGCCCATGGCGATCACGCGACGGTCGGCGCCGCCGCCCGTCCGACCTGCGTTCGCGAGCGCCACGGCGATCGACGGACCACCGACGATGACGGAAGCCGCCCCCCGCTGGGACGGCCTTCCCACCGCGACGGAAGTTGGGGGCGATGGGTACGATTGAACGGAGAATAGGGACGCCGCTCGCCGCGTAGCGCGTCACGGAGATCACGATGGGTCGTTTGGATGTAACGGTGGGCCTGCGCAACCGCGTGAACATGCGCGGGGGGCGCATTCGCATCGGCGGAGACGAAACCTGGTTCGAAATCGGTCAAGACCCGATCATCGTCGGGCGCAACCCCGCGTGTCAGATCGTCGTCGAGGACGGAAAGGTCAGCGCCGTCCACGCCGAGCTCATGGCCACCGAGCAAGGCGTCAAGGTCCGCGATCTCGGCAGCCGCAATGGCACCTACGTGTCCGACGTACGGATCGGTGAGGTGTGCATCACCTCCCCCTGCACGCTCCGACTCGGCGCGACCGAGCTCCACTACGAGCCGCTCCGGCCCGAAAAGGTCACGGTGCCGAGCATTCCATCCTTCGGACCGTTGGTGGGCCAAAGCGAAGCGATGCGAAAGATCTTCGATCGCTTCTCGAAAGTGGCGCCGACCGACTTGACGATGCTCATCGGTGGGGAGACCGGCACGGGGAAAGAACTCGCCGCTCAGGCGCTTCATCTGGCCAGCAAGCGTAAAGACAAGGCGTTCGTCGTGGTCGACTGCGGGTCCATCCCGCCGAGCCTCGCCGAAGCGACCTTGTTCGGACACGAGCGCGGCGCGTTCACCGGCGCCGTCGACCGGCAGGCGTCCCCGTTTCACGACGCCGAGGGAGGGACCATCTTTCTCGACGAGCTGGGAGAGCTCCCGCTCGAAGTTCAGCCCAAACTGCTCCGGGCGCTGGCCGAGAGACGGGTCAAGTCCGTCGGGGGCTCGACCTACAGGGCGTTCGACGTGCGCGTCATCGCCGCGACACGACGCGACCTCGTTCGCGCGGTCAACTCCGGCTCTTTTCGGAGCGATCTCTACTTCCGGGTGGCTCAGGTGAAGGTCGAGCTGCCGTCACTGCGCTCGCGCGTCGAAGACATCCCCATCCTCGTGCGGAGCATGCTCGCGGACCTAGGCGACGAAGAAGCGTACCAACGGGTGAGCAATGCTCAGCTCGAGCGGCTCATGCGGTACGACTGGCCCGGCAACGTGCGCGAGCTTCGCAACGCCGTCGCAGTCGGCGCCGCCCTCGCCGACGCCGGGGGTGAAATCGACATCGCCTCGCACCTGGGCGCGCTCCAAGAGGGCGGGGGCTCGGGCGTGTCGATGGGCGGGATGGGCGGCGGGAGCATCATCGGCACCGAGCTCGAGAACCGGCCCTTTCAGGAGGCGAAGCGCGAAATCCTGGCGCGCTTCGCGCGGGAGTACTTTTCTCGCCTCGCCGAAGAAGCGAAGGGCAACGTATCGGAGATGGCCCGTCGCGCCGGCATGGAGCGGGCCCACGTCCGGACGTACCTGAAGCGCCACGACATCGACGTAAAGCAGTACCGCTGACCCCACCGGCGGGGGGGGCAGCGGTGGCGGCGTCACCGGTCGGCGTGGAGGTGCGCCTCGACGAACCAGAGCTGCTTGTCGGTCGCGCGCGAGACCTCGGTGAAGACGTCGGCGGTGTCGGCGTCGCCCGCCTCTTCGGCGGCCCGGATCGCCGCCCGGGCCGACCGCCCGAACGCGGCCAACGCCGTGGAGAGCGCATCGACGTGGTCGCGACCCGCGGCCAGGTCGAGTCGGTAGGCGGGGAGCGTCGAAGCCTCGCTCACCACCTGCAGCGTGCCGGCGGCGACGCCCCCGAGGATGACCGCCCGCTCGGCGAGGGTGTCGACGAAGCCGGTGCTCAACGCATGGGTCTTGTCGAACAGCTCGTGGAGCTGCTGAAACGCGGGGCCCTTCACGTTCCAGTGCGCTTGCTTCGCCTGGAGGGAGAGGTCGATCGCGAGCGCGAGGTTTTGGTTGAGCAGGTCGACCATCCGCGCTCGGGTGTCGGCGGGCAGATCGATCTTGGTGGGGTAGGTCGCAGACATGGGGCCAACGTAAGGCGCGTCGCCGGTGGCGGACACCCCCGTGGGGGCGTGACCCTTCGGGGCTTGACCCTCTGCGACCTTGGCGAATGATCCGGGGGCCATGTCCGGGTCGGTGCTGCTGGTGGTGTTCGTCGTGCTGGTGGGTCTGGCGTTTCTCGCGCAGCGACGAGCGCCCTCGCCCCGACCCGCCCTCGCGTCCGAGTCCATCCCCGGCGTGGTGCCCATCGAAGACGCGATCGACCTCCACGGATTTGCCCCTCGCGACATCCCCGACGTCGCCGAGAGTTACCTCGAGGCTGCGCGAGCGGCCGGTCTGCGCGAAGTGCGCCTCATCCACGGAAAGGGCAAAGGGGTTCAGCGGGGCCGGATCCGAGCCCTCCTCGCCGAACACCCCCACGTGGCCCACTACACCGACGCGCCGGCCCACCGCGGCGGGTGGGGGGCGCAGATCGTGACCCTCGAGCCCCTCGACAGCCGTCCATCCGGCGACGGTCGCCCGCAGACGTGAGCGCGACGCCGATCGGCCCCCTCGGCGCCCGAGGCCACAAAACGACGCCGGCGCCGCACCGAGGTACGACGCCGGCAACGGCGCATGGGAACCTACGCCTCAGCGGCAGGCGGCAGGCAACGAAGCGGCCCCGAGGGCGCCGCGGATCATCGAGCGCGCCTGGGGATTGTTGATCGCCGACTGACACACCCCCGCCGCCGCGATGTAGGCACCCTTGAACTGAGGAGGCGCCGAGGCGGCATTCTGGTTCAGCGCGGCGCAGCAGGCGGAGATCCCGCCCCCGCCGCCTCCCTTCACGGGCTTGATCGAGCGGGCGATGGCGAAGACGTCACTCGACTTGGCGTCGTCCATCCAGGCCCCCACCGACACGACGTTGGCGTCGCCAGAGTAAACGACCTGAAAGGTCTTCACGTCGTTGCCGTCCTTCTTGCAGAGACCGTCCTGGGCGGTGGCCGGCACCTTCTCCATGCCCACGGTGACGCTTTCGGCCGCACCCCACTGGCACTCGCTGAGGCCCAAGGCCTTGGTCGCTTCCTCGACCACCTTGTTGCTGTCGCCCTCGTTCTTCGAGGCGGCGAAGTGCGCTTTGCCGTCGGAGGTCTGCGCGTGGTCGAAGTTGCCCGACTTCTTGGACGTGAATCCGGTTGGGAGCTGAAAGACCCCGCGGCCGCCCGCGATCGACATCGGCGTCCCCTTGGCGCCTTCTTTCTCGCCATCGAGCTCGGACTTCACGCGGGGCGCAATCCCCGGCGTGTCGTTGTCGATCTCGAGCTTGGGCTCGGGCTTCTCGGGTTCGGGGTCTGGCTTCTTCTCCTCTTCCTTCTTCTCGTCCTTCTCTTCTTTCCGATCGGACTTCCGGTCGTCGCTGTCGTCCTCTTTCTCGGGACAACCGGCGAGCATCAGGGCAGCGAGTGCGAACGATGTCCAGCGAACCATTGTAGCCTTCAAAGTAGCCTCCTCGGCACAGGGTGGTTGGGGGTGGATGTCGTACCCGACGGCCCCAAGAGCCGCAGGACCCTAGCACGGTCCGGGAGAAAGGGTCCCGGTCGGCAAAACCGCCGCGGTCGGCAAAACCGCCGAGGCAGCAACAACCCGGTTGGGCGCTACTCGCAAGGCTCGATGATCGGCGGACAGGTGGCGAACTCGACGACACAGTCTGCGCACGCTTCGAGGCAAGCCTGGCAGTCCTCCAGGTAGGTGACCCGAGTGGGGCAGGCGGGACCGCTGGTCGAGCCGAGCTCGAACTGGAGCCGACACTGCGCCTCGGCCGTTTCAGGCTCGAGGCCATCGTCGCCACCACACCCGAGGCCACCCGCCGCCCCCGCGAGGCCCACCGCGATGACCGCGGCCCAGAGAAACGCCTTTCGCACGGACCTCAGTCGAAGCATCTCCAGCACACGTAGTGCGCGCCGGTGGCGTCGTCGACGAAGAGATTGCCCGTCGCCTCGCATCTCTGGTCCGACCGCGGCGCCGTGTTTTCCGTACACCGGTAGGCGCTGTCGCCCCCTTCGTGCGCGCACCATCCGCAGTCACCGCCACGGCAGGGAACGCATGGCGGCGGCGGCGCGACGATCCCGGGGTTTTCCCGCCCGCTGACGCCGCCGATGTCGTTCGAGCCCCCGCCCGCACCGCCTTCTTCGAGCACCACGACGTCCGCCCCGCACCCCAACCCCAGCCCACCCAGGAGCATCAACCCGACCCACGTCCGCCTACCTGCCATGTTCTCGCCTCCATCGCCGGGCCTCGTCTGAGGACCAGCATCACATCGCTGCAAGACCCGTGCTGGACCAGTGGGAGGGCACCGTTCCCTTAACCAGCGGGATTTGCAGCGGTCGACGCTTCGGCCGACCTGGAGTTCACCCGACGACCGTCAGGCGACGCACGGTCGACACGACAGGGGGCGAACGTTCAGCCGCGCGAGGCGTCGAAACCGGGCCAACAAACCCGAAGCTCGGGTCACTCGACGACACCATCGAGGGCATGCACGGCGAGGGACGCGCCCGCGCCCACCAAACGATCGAGCCCGTCCGGGCCTGTCACGCGCACCTGTCCTTTTTGCACGCGCACATCGAGCGCTTCTCGATTTGGGGTCCAGCGGGCTTCGAACTTAGCCTCGCGCGCCACCAGGTCGAAAGGACCGCTGGTGTACGTCCATCGCGCCACGCCGCCCGGCGTGACCCGCAGCGTCCCCCGCTCGAGACGGAGTTCGCCTTCCCCTCGGTCTGCGCGCACGACCCGGGCCCGAGCCCCGGCGAGCAGTTCGCAGCGATGGCCATCATCGAACGTGATCGACACCGCACCGTCATCAGGGGCCGCGACCCATTCGCGGATCATGCCGGGCCGGACCATGCCGGGCCCGACCATGCCTAGCGCTGCCTCCCCCACCGTGAACGAAGCGGTGGCGGCGGGCCGCAACCAGACCGCGACCGCGGCGACCGCGAGAAAGGCGACCAGGCCGAACGCCCGCACGTCGCGTCTCCGACGGACGGGGGGCGGTTGGAGAAACCGTTCCCGCGCGTCGTCGACGATGCGATTTTGCTCCGTCCAGTCCGCTTGTTCGCGCGCGACCTCCCGACCGAGCTCTCGGGCGGGCCGGTCGAGCGCGATGACGGCTTGGGTCCGCGACAATCGCCGGCGGGCCGACGTCAGGGAGAGGCCAGCCGCCGCGGCGACCTCGTGGGCCGGGCGCGCAAGCACGAAGTGCAGTGCGAATACGACCCTGTCTTCAGCCGACACGGCGTGGAGCGATCGGTAGAGCTCGAGGTGGTCGCGCGAAAGACCCGAAGGCTCGGTTGAAGGCTCACGGCGCCGACGGGGCGCCGCGCGACGGGTCGCCACGCGTACTCCGGTTCGGGTCAACAGCGGCAGAAGGGCTCCCGGGTCCCGCCGCTCGATCTCCCGCACGGCACCGGCAAAGACCCTCGCCACCGCGTCGGGCACACAGCGCGCGTAGGGGCCCGTCAGGGCCACCATGAGCCGCACTACGTCATCGCCGTAGCGTGCGAACAGCTGCTCTTTCGCGTCGGCTTCCCCGTTCCGAACCGCCGCGACGAGAACCGGGTCCGGGCGGAGAAAGGCCCGCGGGCGGAGGACCTTACCGCCGTCGACGACGGCCTGGGACAGCAGTTCTGCCGAGCTTTTCATGGGCCCCGTCGCCCCCCGCTCCACGAGGCGCCTCTGAGATCATAACAGTGGGATGAGCGCCGGCTACCCCGCCGATCCTCCGCTCGCTTCGAGCCGGTCGATCGCCCACGCGAGGAAGTCACTCTCCGTGATGATGCCGACGAGCGTCTGGTCCTCCGCGACCACCGGAAGACATCCGAAGCGGTTCTTCAGCAACCGCGCACCTGCTTCCGCCGCCGGCGTTTCCGCCGTGGTCGTCGCCACGTCACGGTTCATGAGGTCGCCGGCCGTCAGAGGAACAAACACTTCCTCGTCGGGATCACCGGTGCGGCCGAGGCGCGCGAGAAGCTCCGTCTGCAACCGGAGAAGGTCGCGGTGGGTGATGAGCCCCGCCAATTTCTTTCCCTCGACGACCGGTAGATGACGCAAACGATTGAGGCGCATCAAGGCGTCGGCCCGGGGGAGGTCATCGCCGGCCGAAAGCGTGATCAAGTCTTCGGTCATCAGCTCGCGCACGGTGATGGTCATGGGGCGAAGGTACCGGAGCCCGACGGACGCGTCATGCGCCCGGGGGGAGGGGGGGGGTCATTCCACGCGCGGGCACGCCGTGAAGAGACGAAGGTCGACCGCCGGTTCCAAACGGACTGCGCCACAACTCTCGGGGCAGAGACGAACCGTATCGCCGTCGACGTACATGCCCCCCGAGATACCGCAGGCCGACCGGCCGTTCACCCGGGGAAACGTCTCGCGTTCGCCCTCGGGGCCGTAGCTCTTCACAGACACCACGTCGGCCGGAGCGGTCTCGGGATCGTCGATGACCAACGCACAGCGATCGATGGCGTCGACGACCATCGACGATGCGACATCCGACAAGATGGCCCCCATGTCGGCGGAGGCACAGGACGCGGCATATCGGGCCCCGCCGGTGGCGCGGCTGAGCCATTGGTAGCCATAACCCGACGTCGCTGCGCCCGGGCAGCTCGTGGTCACCAGCGGCGCCGCCGGAGCGTGACCGAGCGGGGCCGACGGGGCGGGGGCGGCGACCCCGAGCAAGCTGTAGAACGCGTAGTTGCGTCGGTTCAACGTCCCGAACCGTGCCGGGTCACGCTGTCGTAGGGCCCGGTCGAAGTTCAGCGCCACGAGCGCGGCGGCGCTCGACGACGGGACGAGGGTGGGGTCGTCGGCATCGTCGAACCGCTCCCCCCGCCAGGTGCACGCGGGGCGCCCGTCCGACAGCATCACCAGGGCGCGGAAGGCCTCGGGCCGCATCCACGTCTGCCAACCGTCGTCCTCGACGGCGAAATCATCCGTCGTCCCCCCGTCCTCGCGCCCCCGGTAGGTGTCGAGAAGACGGCAAAGGCCGTCGCCGCCTCCGATCGTCACGCTGTAGTGGAGAAACTGCCCCGGTACCGAGCCGGGGGCGCCGGCGCAGCTCGACGCGGGCTCGGCCAAAGGCGGCCCGATGCAGACCTCGCGGGGACCCTCGCCGTGATCGGACACCACGATGACCTGCGCATCGGCGCCAAGCACCTGCAGGACGTACGCGAAGCGAGGGTAGAGCTGGGTCTCGAAGGCGGCGATCGCATCGACCATCGACGGGGCGTTGTCGACGACGAACACGACGTCGAGCGGACGCACGTACGGGGCCGTCGCCACGTCGGTCTCGCAGGTGAAGGGGCCACGGCCCCCCGCGGCGGAGCCATCTCCCGAGGACGACGAGACGGCGGGACGGTCGAACGGTTCCGGTCCCGGCGCGCCTCCGACGCCGGACGCGCCCCCCGAAGATATGGGGTCGATCTCCAGCACCCCGCATCCGACCAAAGCGACGACGGACGCGGCGATCAGCGTTCGCTCCAGCCCTGCCACACGTACACCTTACGCGAACGACGCCCCCGGCGCAGGTCGGGCTTCAAAATGCGATCTCGGTTCCGGCGGCCGCGACCACGGCCGGGCGGCCCCAGCGCACCACTTCGCGCTCGGCAAATCGCACCACCGGCTCCGGGGCGACAGGGCCGAGCCGCACGTCGAGAAAGACGCCCAGCGGAGGCGGAACGTAGGCCGCGTGCACGGCGACGAAAGGCCAGGCCACGAAGGTGTTCTCGTCGGTGGCGGCGAAGGGTGGGGCCGCCGACCCCTCGACCCGCAACCACGTGACCGCGACGCCCGCGCCGAGGCGAAGGTCGACCGGACCCGACGCCGTAGCCCGCGCCGCGACCGAGCCCCCGAGATGGCCGACGCTCACGTCGGCCTGGCCCTCAGGACCCGCCACCACCGTAGGAAACAGCGGCGTCGTGGCAAAGGCTTCGAGCGCGAGCCGCGGATGGGGCCGACCCGCCACGGCGAGGTGAAGGTGGCCCACCGGCCCCACGCCACCGGGGCTCAGACCGACGGCAGGGCCCACCGCGATGGCGACGACCGGAGGAGGTGCCGCGGGGGCCGCGACCTCCGCCGGGGGCGACGCCCGGGGGGCAGCGGAGGAGGACGACGGCGTGGGGGCAGGCGCGGGGGCCGATGGCACTTCGAGGAGGCGTGCACGCAACACCTCGACCGCGCGCAGCGCGAGCAAGGCGTCACGGCCGTCGGGAGGGTCCGTGGGTTGCGGGCGTACCTCGACGCGGCGACCGACGCGCATGCCCTCCGCATCGACGGCCCAGACATCGATGCCCTCCGCGCCGCCGCGGACGATGAGCACCGCGGCGGCGTCGACCTCACGCGCCGCCTTCGCCACGTCGCGGGGAAGGCCGATCGATGATCCGCGCACCGCGTACCCGAGGGTACGCAATTCCGCCCGCAAACGGGGCAACAACGCCGACCCGGAAGGCGTCGCCGCGACGAAGATCTCTCGATGCACCGGCTCCGCGCGATCGGCCGCGGGGGGGGTCGCCCGCGAGGCCCACGCGAGCGCCGTCACCATCGCGAGGACGGCCGTGGCGCCTCCGGCGCGCAACGACTTCGAACCACGGATCACGGTGCGGATGGCGCCGTGCGCAGCTCGCGAGACAAGACCCGGCGCGCGAGTCGGGCATGCGGGCCATCGGGGTGCCGCGCCAGATAACGTCGGGCGGTGTCGTCGGCGCCCTCGGTGCCGCGCTGCGCCTCCAGCAGGCGCCCGAGAGCCTCGCGGGCGAGCGCCCCGTCGGGCGCTTCCTGAAGGTAGATCGAGAACCACCGCGCCCCATCCCCGGCGCGCCCGAGCGCAAACGCCGCCTGCGCCGAGGCGGAACTGCCGGGGTAGCGGCGTCGGACAGCTTCCCACACCCCGCGCGCTCGGAGGCCAGCTCCAGCGAATCGAGCGACGTCGGCGAGCATCAACAGGTCGGAGGCGCTCGCCGACGCCACGAGCGCATCGAAGTCTGGCGCCGCCTCGGCGTACGCCTCGACGTACCGCCCCTCCCGGGCGAGGGCGCGCCAATCGACCGACACGTCCGGCTTCTTCGGGTCTGCGGTAACGTCCGGCTGCACCGCCGGGGCCGGCGGGCCCGAGGGGGGAGTCGCAACGGCCGCCGCCGCGGGTACAGAGGGAACGGGGAGAGCAGAGCGGGCGGGCGACGCGGACGCCCTCGAAGCCTCGACGTCGGGAACCGGGGTAGACGACGGCGGCGCCGTGGCCCGGAGCACCAAGGTCTGACCGGCCACCATGACCCGGCGCCCCTGAAGGCGAGGGCCCGCCACCTCGACGCTTCCCGCCACCATTTCGAGACGGAAGCGTTGGGCGGCCGGGTCCCAGCCCACGACGAACTCCGTCCCGGTCACGAACACGTCGTAGGGCCCGGCCTCGAAGCGCCAGGAGGAGATGGCCTCGCGATGCGCGACGGCCACGTGGAGCTCGCCCCGCTCGAGATGAACCTCGGCCCCCTCCGCCGCCAGCGTGCCCACGCGGGCCCGAGTCCCGCCGGAGAGCCACATCTGCGTGCCGTCGGAGAACAACATCGACGACCCCCCGTGGGGCACCACGTCGACCCACAACCCCGCCGCTCCCGGCGTGCCGGCCACCGAAAAGGTGAGCGCGGGCGGGGGGGAGGCCAACCCCCACGCCACGGCAAGCCGCGACCACGCCGTCGACCCCGCACCAGATCCAGCCGTGCCTCCCATGCCCCTCGACCCCAGGAGAAGGATGAGCGGCACCAGGAGGAGCGCCGCGGCGAGCGCGAACCTTGTCGGCCCCCCCCATCGAAACGTTTTCCTCGGCTTGGGTAGGTCGAAGAGACGTCCCCGGACCGCATCGACGGCGGGCCCCGCCTCTGCGTTTTGCGCCTCCGCCATCGCGCGGCCGAGCGCGCGCAGAGGAGACCAGGTCGCCCCCGAAGTCGACGACCGAGGCGTCATGTCGTCGTCCATCGACTTCCTCCCTTCAGCCACGGGGCCAAACTGTCGTCCTTCGCGGCGGCGGCGAGAAAGGCGGTCTCGGCCCGCTTGATCCGACGCTTCACGGTCGCGAGGGAGCAGTCACACGCGGCCGCGACTTCCTTCAAGTCCATGCCCTCCACGATCCGCAGGGCGAAGGCGATACGCTCGTCGGGCGGCAGGGTGTCGAGCAGGGCGTACACGTGGCGAAGGGCCTCGGTGACGTCGGTATCCGCGACCGGCGCTTCGCGGGCCGGGAGCGTCTCGGGGGCCACGAAGCGGAGCCAGCGCCGGCGTCGGCGCCGACGGATGTGACCTCGCGCCACGAAGACCGCCACCCGGGTCATCCACGCTTTGAGGGCGGCCGGTTCGCGCAATTTGTCGAGGTCGCGGAAGACCTCGATGAACACGTCGTGAAGCGCGTCGGGCACGAGCCGCGCGTCCCCGAGGAGCCGTAAGAGCACCCGCTCGACATGGCGCGCATGCCGTTCGTAGAGGGTGCGCTGGGCGCCGACGGCCCCCGACCGAACGGCCGCCACGAGCGCTGCATCGTCGCGCTGAAACGCGGCCGGTCGCAGCACCTTGGCCCCGCGGCGCGAAGAGGGGGCGCGTGGGGCGGGCGTGCCGGAGTCGGGCCGTGCCTCCCCGGTCGAGGCGCCCGTTTCGCCCTCCCGCGTCATCGCCATCCCCATCTGCCCTCATCAAGTGACCGCAACCGCGAGGGACGGCTCATGGTCGATGGACCACCACGGTGACGGACGCCGGCGCCCCCACGACCGTCAGCGTCGCCACCTCCGAGCCGCCCTGGCGCATCGACAACACGCCGGCGCCCGGCAAACGGATCGTATCCCCCTCCGCCACACACGGCGCGTCTCCGCAGCTCGGCAGCGACGCACCCTCCAGCTCGAACGAGAGCGCCGCCGACGACGACGCGTCCGCAAGGTGGCGGAGGCGGTAGCTCGCGCCTCCGTCGGCCTCGGCGAACGCACCGTCGGCGCCGAGAAACACGTGCACGACCCGATCGTCGACCGGGCCCGGGACCTCGGGGCTCGGCCGGGAGAGCGTCTGCACGCCGGGGGGAAACATCGGCACGACGCCGCCCGCGCGGACGAAGACGGGGATCTCATCCTGCGGCGCCGAAGCCATCACGGTTTCGGCGCCGACGCCACGGACGACCTCCGCGGCATCACCCTCCGTCCACCGGTACCAGCGACCCGCCGGCAGGTACACGTCGCGGGAGAGGGCCCCCTCGATCTGAATCGGGGCCACGAGGATGTGGTCGCCCACCATCACCTGATCGGTGAGCCCCCACACCGCCGCATCTTCGGGGAACAAAAGCGGCAACCCGCGCCAAATCGGCATCCCCGTCGCGCTCGCCTGCGCCGCCAACCCCTCCCAGGTTGGGACCAACGCCATGTGAAGCTCCGCGTAGCGCTTCACGACCTGCACCGTCTCGTCGTCGGATTCCCACGTCCAGTTCAGCTCGGGCTGGAGGCCGTGGTGGGTGCGCATGACCGGTGACCACGCGCCGAGCTGGAGCCAACGAAAGAAGAGCTCCTTCGTCGCGGGTGCATTGGTCGACGCGTTGTAGCCGGCGATGTCGTGGCCGTAGGTCGACACCCCCACCACCCCCAAGCCGATCCCGATGGGAAGAATCGTGGGCAGGCCGTCGTCCGGTTGAAATCCGGTGCGCTGGTCTCCGGCCCAGATCACATCGGCGAGCGCGGGCGTCCCGAACCACCCCGACCGTCCGAAAAAGAACCGCTCCACCCCGTCGTCGACGCCATCGATCGCCTCCCGCGCCACCTGTTGCCATACCACTGGGTATTCGTTGTGGAGGTCGGCCCCCGAGCCGCCCGCGGTGACGGCATCGGTGGGCAACCACTCCGCAAAGTCGTTCATCCACCCGTCGGCACCCAACGCGATGACGTCGCGCATCTTGCCGACGGCCCACGCTCGCGCCTCGGGATCGAACAGGTCGAGGAGTCCCGTCTCGTCGAAGGCGGCGCCCGTGAAGGTGTAGTCGGTGCCATCCTCGCGCCGTACCAGCCAGCCCCGCGACTGAACCTCTGACCACGCGCGACTCCCCTCGTAGATGAAGGGATTGAAGTAGACGAGAAAGTGAAAGCCCGCGGCGTGAAGATCGTCGGCGAGGGCCTCGAAGTCGGGGTAGAGGTCGCGATCGACGGTCCATTCCTCGTCGAGCTCGTAGTTGTCGTTGGTGAAGGCGCCGCCGCGCCAGTCTTCGGTCCACATGGTGCCGGCGGGGATCTGCTCGGCCCGGAGCTTCGCCGCGACCCGACGCACCTCGTCGGAGCCCATGATGGCGTCGAACCAAGGGGCGAAGACCACGCGGGGGGGCCGTCGCGGGCGTCCGTGGTGGGCGCTGCTTTTCTCGAGGGCCGCGCCCGGCGTCGGACCATCGAATACGTTCACCGTGGTGTTCGCCTCGACCTGGATGCGGGCGCGATCCGGCGAAGCGGTGGGATCGCAGAGCTCGAAAACACTCCGGTACGGCGTCTCGGCTGAGAGCATGTACCCGCGCCGGCTCAGGTAGGTCGGGATGGGCAGGTGGCTCGAGTGGCGCCGCCCGACGACGTACCAAATGCCTTCGTAGGAATTGTCCTCGATCTTGCCGATGCCGTTTTCCTGAACGAAGGTAGGCACCGTCTGGCCGCGATGGTCCACGTCCAACGCCTGCGCTCCGAACCCGATGAAATGATCGTCGGCATCGCAGGCGAACGCCCACGAGACCCGCCGCGCCTCCGGGGTTCCCGGCTCGAGCACGACCGCGAGGTGGCCCTCGGCGGGGCTCGAAAAGCGTAGGCGCGCCAACACGTCACCGTCGGCGTCGAGCGCTTCCACGGCGTCGCCCCGATCCGCCCAGGTCGCGTGCCCACGCCACGGACCGGCGGCCTCGTCCGTCGGCTTGAAGGACCCGAATTGCATCTCGAATCGGGTGGTGACGTCGCGGACGGCGAGTCCGGCATCGAGGCCCGCCGCGCCCTCGAGCCCGTCGAGCAACACCCGGCCGTCGGCCGCCGCGACGGTGAGGCGAGACCCCACGACCTCCACCTGGAACCCTCCGTCCACGGGGACCGTGAATCGCGTCTCCGGGCCCGTGCAGCCGGCCCCGAACAGGGCGGCGAGAAGGGAAAGACGAGGCAACGAGGCGCGCGACACAGGGAAAGAGTATCCGAGAAGGAGCGCAAAAGACGACGTCGGCGAGGCAGTGCAGTAGGTTTTATGCGCGATGGCGAGGCGATCACGTCGAGGGCAGTTCAGCGACGAGCGTAGGTGAAGCGTGGCGCTCTACGACGTGTGGGTGATGGGGTTTTCCCCCGACGCCGGAGACCCGGTGCCGGGACTCATGCGCACGTTCCGCCTCGAAGAGCAGAAGGCCCGCGAGCTCGAGCAGACCGTGCCCCGCATCGTGAAGCGGCGGGTGCCGCGTCCGAAGGGCGAGAAAATCGCCCGGGCGCTCCGAAAGCTCGGCGCCGACGTGATGGTCCGCCCTGCCCGTCATTCGCAGAGCATGATGGCCGCCGTTGGCGCCGCGCCCCCCGTACCCGAGGCACGCGCCCCGGCGATGAGCGTGCTCGCCCCCGAGGAGTCGCTGGCGCCGGGCGTCAGTGGTGCACCTCACGATTCGATGGCGCCGGCCCGGAGCCTGGGACCGGGCACGAGCCTGCAGCCCGAGGACTCGATGGCCCCGCCCGCTTCCGCGCCTCCCGCGAGAGAGGTGGGGCCCCCGCCGGCGGCCAGTTTCCAACGCGCGGCGGGACGCACGGGTCTGGTGCCCTCGGAAATCCCCTCCGATTTGACCGACGACGAGCGGGTCCCGCCTGCCTCCGTGTTTCCCGTCGACGAGGCGCCTCCGAGCAGTGGGGAGCCGGCGGAGTACATCCCGCCAGAGGAAAGCTCCCCGCACCTACCGCCACCGCCCAACGCGCAACTGCGCCGCCGGCAGGCCGCGACCCGAATCGCGGGGTCGGCGGCCGCGGCCGCAACCCGTCGAGAGCCCGTCGAGACCGGGCGGCGCGAGGCGGGGCGGCGTGAGGAGGTCGAGGCCGGGCGACGTGAGACAGCGGCGTTGCGAAGTGATGTAGCGGCGGCGGGGCGAAGTGATGTAGCGGCGGCGGGGCGAAGGGATGTTGCGGCGGCGCGGCGTGAGATAGAACCACCCGTTGCGGGGCCGGATACCTGGGAGCTGGCCCCGACGCCGCGCCCGAGCCCACCGCCGACCCCCACCCCCCCGCCGGCCCACGCCCCCATTGAGCTCGACCGTCCCGCGCGACCCGTTCGAGAGGCACCGAGCGCCTCGCTGACAACGGATGTCGCCGCAGCGGGTCCTGACGCAGGGCGCGGCGTCGCCGCGGGCCAACCGCCTGAATCCTTTACCCCCGAGGTGGACCTCGATGGCCCCATCCGTACCCCTCGCGCCGCTACCCCGGCATCGCCCTCCCTCCGGCCCGTCTCTCCTGAAGGCAGGGGTGGGCTCGGGGTCGTTGGATCTCATGCACCCTTGGGCCCGGGGGCAGACGGGCCCGCGAGCCCGGCGCGGACGGCCCCGCCGCCAGGACGTGGCCTACCTTGGCTCGCGCCCGCGCTGCTCGTGGGGGTGGGGCTTGGCTTCACGGCCCTGCGGTGGTGGCGCGGCACGTCGATTTTCTTCGGCAACGCGGGTTGGCTCTTCGGGGTGTGGCTCGACGCGTCGCTGGTCGCTGCGACCGTGGTCGGAGGACTCCGACTGCTGGGGGTCGTGTTCGGCACGGCCGACGACACCTGGGAGCTGCGCAACGCGCGGCCGGTGAGCTTCGTGGCCTTCGCCGGCGCCATGATCATGAACCTGTGGGGCCCGTTCGAGCCGCGAGGGCAGCTCCGGGGCCTCGGCGGAACGGTCGACCAGCGGATCGCCGCGCTGGAGGGCAAGGCCGAGGCCTGTCTCGACACCGCCCGGACCGACGGCGCCTGCGCCGATTGCTGCGACGGCGACTACGAGGTGGACGAGGGCGAGTGCCTCTGTGACGTCCCCTTCCGATGCCTGGAGGGCAACCGCGAGATCGCCGCCTGTCGCGCGTGTTGCCAGGCGCAGTTGGGCCGCTCGGCCCGAGGGATGCTCTTCACGTCCGAGCAGGGATGCATCTGCGACGCAGACCGCTCCCTCATCGAGTAAGGGTGCGATGAGGCGAGCGTCCCGCCAGCGCACGTTTCTGTCGGGTGGGGCATTCTCGACCTGAACAAGCGATGCGTACCAGCGTTTCCGGTCACTTGAACCGTCGATGCGCTCCCAGACGGACATGAGGGATTCGGGCTGACTTGACGCTTGGATTTCCCCCGTTCGACTTTTTTATTTTCGCGCTTTTGCGGTTTCCAGGCGCCCTCTGACCCTTAAGCAATCGGCCGCGGCGGCAGGATTTTGCGCCCCGTTGGAGATTGTACACATGACCTACATGAAGAACTTGGGAATCACCGCAATCCTCGGCGCTTTCGCCGTCGGCGCGGTGGCGTGCGGCGATGACGATGACCCGGAGCCCTCCGGCACCGGCGGAACGATGGCCACGACGCCGACGACGACGACCGCCAACGGCGGCAACGGCGCCGGTGGCATGACCGCCGGAGATACCATCGCGGACGTCGCGGCCGCAGAAGACGACCTCACCATCCTGCTCGCAGCGGCGACCGCGGCGGGGCTCGACACCGACCTCGCCAACCCCGACGTCAACCTCACGGTGTTCGCGCCGACCGACGGCGCGTTCGTCCAAGCCCTTACCGACCTGGGCGTCACCCAAGACGCGCTGCTCGGAAACGTCCCGCTCCTGACCGCGATCCTTCAGTACCACATCCTCGCCAGCGAGGTGTTTGCGTCGGCGATCACGGAGCCCAGCGCTCAGTCGTCGGCCAACGGCTTCGCCATCTTCGTCGCGCCTGACGCGGGCACCGTCGACATCAACGGCGGCTCGGTGATGCTCACCAACGGCGGCGCCACGGTCACCGAGGCCGACCTCGACGCCAGCAACGGCGTCATCCACAAGGTCGACCGCGTCCTGCTCCCGCCGGACCTCGTCTCCCTCGCCCGCTACGCCACCGACTCCGGCGTCGCCGGCTTCGCCGACCTCCAGCAGGCTCTCGTAGATGCGGGCTTGGCCGGTAACTTTAGCGTCGACCTCCTTACCGCAGATCTCGCGAACATCCCCCAATCAACCCTCTTCGCGCCCACCGACGACGTGTTCCCCGACGGGGTTACCGACCCTGCGATCCTCGGGCCCATTCTGAGCTACCACGTCGTCGATGGCGCCGCCGTCGGCTCCGACGCGATCGACTTCCCCGCGGCTCCGACGATGCGCACCGTAGAGTACAATGAAGATGGCGCGATGCGCGTGGTGCCACTGAGCCTCTTGTTCGACACCTCCGGCAGTGATGTCGTGATCAACGGCGGCTCAGCGGCCACGGGGCCCTTCGACGGCACTACCCCCGCGACCATCGACGAAAGCCCCGCAGGCGCGGAGGTTGTGGTGGCCGACCTACGTGCCGTCAACGGCATCGCGCACGTCGTGAACAACGTCCTCATGCCGCTGAACGTCGCCGAGGTCGCGGCTCGTGGAGGCTTCACGGAACTCGTGAACGCTGTCGGCGGTGCCTCGGATATTTCTGGCGGCGGGCCCGTTCTCGAGGCGCTCGGGGAATCGTCGGGCATCACGGTGTTTGCCCCTACCGACATGGCGTTCATGGGCGCAAGCTTGGGCACCCCCACCGCCGACCAGCTGCGGGATGTTCTCCTTCTGCACGTGGTTCCTGGGCCTCTTCCGGTCCTGTCGGGCAACCTTCCTGGAAACACGACGGACGCAGTTGGAACGCTGCTGACCGGTGGAGAACTCAACTTTGACGCAGCTGCGATGCCTCCAACCGTAACGGTGGCCGGCACGACGAACGCTCTACTTCCCGCAGGGATCGCCGTCGTGGACATCGGTGCAGAGAACGGCGTGGTCCACGTCATCGACCAGGTCTTGACCAACTAGGACCCTTCCTCGCCGAGCAACAAAGGGCGGAGCCGAGCTGGCTTCGCCTTTTTCACATTTTGTCCGCAACCTTGCCGCGCTTCGGGTCGAGTGCTGCACACACCCGGTCTTGTTCCAACGAGACCGCAACGTTAGGCAACCGAAGACACCACGGACAGATCACACATGGAACCTCAACGACACCATGCCACACTGTGGCACACCAGCATTGGCGCCTTTTTCCTCGCCCTCACCGCCCTCGGCATCGGCTGTGGTGACGACGAGGCGACGGACGGGTCCGGCGGCAGCGGTGCCGGATCCAGCCTTGGCGGCGGCAGCAACGTGGGCGGTGACGACAGCGGCACCTGCGACGACGGCGCTCGCAACCAAGACGAGTCGGACGTCGACTGCGGAGGCGTCTGCGGCGCCACGTGCAGCCTCGGTGACGACTGCGACAGCACCGACGACTGCACCGAGGGCGTCTGCGACACGTCCTTTGACAACGTCTGCGAACCCGCCGACGAGTGCGGCAACGGCGTCGCCGAGTCCGGAGAATCCTGCGACGACGGCAACACCAACGATGGCGACGGCTGCAGCGCCAACTGCCGCAACGAAACCGGCGTCGCCTGCACCACGGATGGCCAGTGCGCCACCAACGCCTGCGTCGCCGGCTTCTGCTTCGACCCCGCCGACGCCTACGTCAAAGCCAGCAACACCGACTCCGACGATGAATTTGGCACCTCTGTCGACGTCGAAGCGCTTGCCGACGGTTCGGTACTCCTCGCCGTGGGCGCGCCCCTCGAAGACTCGAACGCCACGGGAATTGATGGCAACGAAAGCAACGACGGCGCAACGGACTCCGGAGCGGTCTACGTATTCCTCAGGACGGTGGACGGAACATGGACCCAGGAGGCCTTCATAAAGTCATCGAACAGCGAAGCCGGTGATCTGTTCGGATTTGCACTCGACCTCGAGGTTGGAAACGGTGGCGAAGCAGTCCTCGTCGCCAGCGCACTCCGCGAAGACTCGAACGCGGTTGGCGTAGATGGCGACCAACTGAGCAACGCCTCAGAGTCCTCAGGCGCAGTATATGCATTCACACGCTCGACGAATGGGACCTGGACACAGGCGGCGTATATAAAGGCGAGCAATACTGAGCCAACGAAGCCGACCTTTTTTTCAGATGACTTTGGCTGGAGCGTTGACGTGGAGGTCCAAGAGGACACCACGTTCTTGCTCTCGGTGGGGGCTCGGAGCGAATACTCGGCGGCGACTGGCGTTGAGGCGGACCAGTCCAACAACGATCAAGCGGGGACGGGCGCGGTGTATGTCTTTAAGTCCGATCTCTCGGGCGTTTGGTCTCAAGAAGCATACATCAAACCCAGCTTTATTGAAACAGGTATCTTTACGGGGGTATGGTTCGGGAGCAGGGTCGCGTTGACTTCCGCACCCGACGGAAGTGCCCTTCTAGGGGTCACGGCGCCACGCGACGACTCCGGGTCCAACGGAGTCAACGGGATTCAAGATGATAACAGCGTGGAAGACTCTGGAGCAGTGTATGTCTTCTCGCGCTCATCAGGAGGCGCATGGACTCAGGAAGCATATATCAAAGCTAGCAATCCGGATCCCGGTGACCGATTCGGCGCCGCCCTTGGCATTAGCCGAAACCCGGACAACTCAGCGGTACTTCTTGTTGGAGCAGACCTTGAGGACTCCGGCTCTCCCGGTATCAATGGTGACCAGAGCGACAACAGCGAAGGAAGTGCTGGTGCGGTCTATGCGTTCGTTCGCTCGCCACAAGGAAGCTGGACCCAGGAGGCCTACATCAAGTCGAGCAATCCGGAAGAGGGCGTTTTCTCCGGATTGTCACCAGGCGACCAGTTCGGGGCAGCCCTGAGTGTCGCCTCCGGGCAGGACGGAACGCTGTACCTTGCCGTGGCGGCTCCGGGAGAAGACTCCAGCTCGCCGGGCGCCAGCGGTGACGAGTCCGACAACGGTACTGAAAACGCCGGCGCCCTCTACCTCTTTTCTCGTTCTACCAACGGGACCTGGGCGCAAGAGCGTTACCTCAAGGCCTCCGAAGTGGGTGCCTTCGACCGGGTTGGCGCATCGATCGGACTGACAGCGACGGAAGATGGTCGGCTCACCCTCGCGGCGGGTTCCCGAGGAGAAGACTCCTCTGCATCGGGAATCGACGGTGACGCTCAGAACAACAGTGCCACCAACTCTGGCGCCGTATTCGTCCTGGGTTCGCTTTAGCGCCTTCGGGGCTCCGGCCGGGTGATTTGGCCTCTAGGCGAATCACCCGCCCCCAACCAGCGGCCAGGTCCAGTTTCGGATGTTGTACCTCGACACGGGCGCGTAACTACGCGACGAACGCTCCACGCGGTGGCGCTGCTTGCAGATGCATGCAGACCCCGCCGCAAGTCGCCGGTTACTCTCCGTCGTGCTGGGAATTCTCGTCCGGGTCGATACCCGGGTCGCGGAAAGGCTGCTCGAGGGTACGTAGGAACCCCAATCGTTCCGACTCCTCGCGCGGCCCCCTGTTGGCCATATCGACGAGCCGTTCGCGTTTGGTGGTGCACTCGGCCGGGTCGGGGAGCGCACCGCCACCGATGCGGGCGAACTGGAGGCGACCGGCTTCGTCGGTCATTTCCACCTCGCGGACCCGCGAGGACATGCTTCCACTTGCGGGACGATGGACTCGGCGTGGGCCCCGACGACACGGGGGCCCCGTTTCCCCTCCAGGTATGGCGTCGCGACGACGAAGCAGACCCTGCTGCAATGCGCCGCGTCTACGCCGGCCCCGGCCCCGAGCGGAGCGAGGTTCTCAACGCGTAGATCGTCATCACCGAAGCGGGAACGCGCCTTCGCGTCGCCGACCGACCCCACGACACCGTCGACGCGCTGTGGCCGACCGAAGGCGAGGCAGAAGCCCAAAGAGCCGACGCGGAAGCCAAAAAGGCCCAAGCCGAAGCCCAAAGAGCCGACGCGGCTGCCCAAAAAGGCCCAAGCCGAAGCCCGAAGAGCCGATGCCGCTGAAGCCGAACTGGCGCTCCTTCGGGCTCAACTCTCTTCGGGAGACTCCGGGTAGCGACCTCGGGGCATCGCGGTAAACGCAGCGCAGCCCCGGGTGTTCGACGCGTCGAAGAAGACGGCGAGCGCGACGCCGCGACGGCGTGTAACCTCTGGTCATGGCGCTGTCCCTGCCCGCCGGAGAGAGGCCGCCCGTCGCGGTGCACCGGTTTTCTGTCGAGGCGTACCAGCGACTCGGACGCGCCGGGGTGCTCACGGAAGCGGATCGGGTCGAGCTGCTCGAAGGATGGATCGTTCCCAAGATGGTGCACAACCCACCGCACGCGCTCGCGATTGAGTTGGTCGACGACGCGCTCAGGGCGGTTCTTCCCGCCGGTTGGCGGCTCCGGATTCAATCACCCATCACCACCGCCGACAGCGAGCCGGAGCCCGACGTAGCGGTCGTGCGTGGCGGTCCCCGAGAGCGCGACGGGCGCCATCCAACCCCGGAAGACGTCGCTCTGGTTGTCGAAGTCGCTGATTCATCCTTGGACACCGATCGCACCATCAAGGCCCGTCTTTACGCACGCGCCCGCATCCCCGCGTATTGGATCGTCAACCTTGTCGACCGTTGCGTCGACGTCTTCGAAGACCCCACCGGCCCCGACGACCGTCCCCACTACCGACGGACCGCGTCGCGGAGCCCGGGCGAACCTCTCCGCCTCATGGTCGGCCCTCGGGAAACGACCGTCGCGGTCGCCGACCTTCTGCCGTCGCCGCCACGTTGAGCTTGCCCCGCGCGCGGAGCGCGCCCGAACGAGCGGGACCTGCGCTATGCTTTCGCCATGGCGAATGCCTCGGTGACCGCTCGCGCCAAGGTTGCGCTGCACCTCGTGGTCGAGGCGCCGCCGGCGCGCTGGTTGCTCGACGAGGAGGACGTGCCCGAAACGCCACTTCACCACGAGGTCATTCGGCTCTTGGTCGCCGTGCTCCAGCACTGGATCGCCACATCACAACGCGACGCCCTGGTCACCAGCAACCTCGGCTGCCGGTGGCAACCCGACGACGCACGCGTGGGGATGGACCCCGACGTCGTGCTCATCGAGCCGGCGCCGCCCGAGGGCGAGCGGCTGGCGACCCTGAGGGTTTGGGAGCCCGGTCACACGCCGCCGCGCCTCGCCGTCGAAGTGGTGAGCGAAGCCACCGCCGGCAAGGATTATCTCGACGGAGCCGCCCGCTGCGCCCGGCTCGGGGTCTCGGAGCTGTGGGTGTTCGACCCGCTCGGCGTGGGCCCCGACGACACAGGGGGCCCGTTTCCCCTCCAGGTATGGCGTCGCGACGACAAAGCAGACCCTGCTGCGATGCGCCGCGTCTACGCCGGCCCTGGCCCCGCGCGGAGCGAGGTCCTCGACGCATGGATCATCATCACCGAAGCGGGAACGCGCCTTCGCGTCGCCGACCGACCCCACGACACCGTTGACGTGCTGTGGCCGACCGAAGGCGAGGCAGAAGCCCAAAGAGCCGACACGGAAGCCCAAAAGGCTTACGCAGAAGCCCAAAGAGCCGACGCGGAAGCCAGGAAAGCCCAGGCAGAAGCCCAAAGAGCCCAGGCAGAAGCCCAAAGGGCCGACGCGGAAGCCCGAAATGCCCAGGCAGAAGCCGAACGCGCCGACGCGGCCGAGGCGGAATTGGCGCGACTCCGGGCGCAGCTCGCGGACCGCGACCGCTCGTCCTGAGCCAAGAAGCCTTTAGAAACGAGTTAGTTCTCGTTGAGCATGGTGTTCTCCGCGTACTGCTCGAACGCGATCGGCCCCAACACGGCGTCGGGCACGCCGAAGCCGTCGACGAGGGGCACGGCCATGGCCCGTACCTGCGCGCATTGACGGGCGACCAGCTTGCGGATGGCGCGCGCCTTACTCGCCTCGACGTGGCCGTTTTCGAGGTACCAGCCGATGTCGTCGTGAAGGCGGCCCAGCGCCCACAGGGCGCGGACCGACTCGAGCGCGTCGCGCTCCGGCGTAGCGGCGGGGAGCCTTTCGATGGCCTCGATGAAACACGTGTGCACATGCTCCTCGATGTGGGCCTTGGCGAGGGCCACGGCGTGGTCTTGAATCTCGGTGAAGGCTTCGAACGAGTCCCGTCCCCCATCGGTGCGTTTCTTGACCCGCCGCGCCGCGGACACGAGGAGGTTTTGGGTACGCATCCGAAACGCGTCGCGATGAAACGCGGCGTCCAACAGATGCGCGTCGTCGGTCCGTCGCCGAGCCACCGGGTTCTGCTCGACCAGGGCTCGCTTCGCGCGCTCGCCGACCTCGGACAAGATGGTGCCGAAAAGGTTGTGCGCGAGCGACCGCGCGAATCCCGAAAGAAGGCCCTTCGCCACCAATTGCAGCAACACGACGTTGTCGCCCTCGAAGGTGGCAAACACGTCGACGTCGCGTCGCAACTGACAGATTCGATTACGCGACAGAAAGCCCATGCCCCCGGCGCATTCACGCGCCACTTGGGTCGCCTCGATGGCGTGCCATGTGCTCAGGGCCTTGATCCCCGCGGCCAGCGCCTCGAGTTCGCGCCCGTCGTCGTCTTCTCCGAGGGCGAGAAAGCGCCGCTGCAGATCGACGTTGGCGAAGTGAAAGGCGTAGGTCGCCGCCACGTACGGCATCAGCCGCTGGTGGTGCGCGGGGTAGTCGAGCACGCTCATCTCACCCCGCCCCTCGGGACCGAATTGCCGGCGAAGGGCCCCGTAGCGGACGGCGGTGGCCAGCGCGGTCTTGCTCGCGCTCACCGCCGAGGCGGCGACACAGATCCGACCGCCCACCAGCGTGCCGAGCATGGTGAAGAAACGTCGCGAGTCGCTCGCGATGGGGCTGTCGTAGGTGCCGTCGGGGGCGACGCTGGCGTAGCGGTCGAGCAACATGTCCCGCGGGACCTCGACGTGGTCGAACCACAATCGGCCATTGTCGACGCCGTTCAGGCCCATCTTGTGCCCACAGTCGGCGATGCGGACCCCGGGCAAGAGCTGACCGTCGTCGTCGCGCACCGGGACCACGAAGGCGTGCACGCCGTGACGCTGACCCTGGGTCTCGAGCTGGGCGAACACCACCATGAGCCGTCCGTGGAGCGCCGCGTTGCCGATCCACTCTTTTCGCGCCGACACGCTGGGCGTGTGCAGCACGAAGACCCCGCGCTCGGGGGCGTAGCGGGCGACGGTCTCGAGGTCACGAACGTTCGAGCCGTGACCGAGCTCGGTCATGGCGTAGCCGCCCAGAATCTCCGCCTGGGCCACCCCCGGCAAGAGCGCCGCGTGGTGGCGCTCGCTGCCCAATCGAAGGATGGCGCCGCCGAAGAGGCCGAACTGCACTCCGAGCTTCACCACCAGCGACAGGTCGTGCATGCCCAGCGCCTCGAAGGTCTTCACGAAGTCGCCCATTCGCCCTGACCCTCCGTGGGCGACGGGAAAGCTCATCGCGCCGATCCCGTACTCGACCAGCACCTCGAGCTGCTCGAACGTCCGGGCGCGCGCCGCGTCCGTCGGCAAGCCATCCACCCATCGCAACCGCTCATCCTCGCTGACCATCTTGCGCACGAGGTTCCAAGTTTCAGCGTCGTCGCCGTCGAGCACTGCGGTCATCGCCGCCACCGAAAACGGCGCCGCCGGCTCGGCAAAGTCCTGCCGCACCGGCGGCCGGGGCTGAAAGAAGTGTCGGGCGACCTCGCTGCTCACCAGCCCGAGCGCGTCTTCCACCTCCCGGAGGGCCTCCCGTCGCGCGGCCGCTTCTCCCGCGCCGCCTCCCTCGAGCTCGGCCAGCGCGCACCCGAGGTCGACGAGGTCGCCCCGCTCCGTCGCCGGCAACCGCGACGCCCGCTCACCCACGAAGCGATAGAGGCGCAGCAACTCGGTCGACGACGGCGGGGCATTCGGATCGAGCCAGCTGTCGAGGGCCTTTCGTTGCGCTTCTGGCAATCGCTGCGCCGGCGCCCCGCGCCGCAGTGCCTTCAGCTCTTCCTCCCTGAGCTCCCCGTCGGCCCACGCCACGTACAGCAGCGGGGTCATCGCGGTCAGCTCGGGGTGGGCCGTTAGAGACTCGATGGTGGGGCTCGCCATGCCCGGGACCCTAAGGGTTCACCCCCCCTCACGCCAACCCAGACCGGCGTCAGGCGCCTGGCGCCTCGGAACCCGACTCCGGCGGGAGCCACAGCAGCGCGAGATCCAGCGCGACCGCGTCGAAGGGGTGCGCCCGCGCCTCGACCTCGCCGAGAAAGGTCGCCGCGATCCGGTAGGTTTCTCCGTCGAGCGCCAGCACTTCGAGGGTCCGGTCGATGGGATCGAGCAGCCACACGAACGCGACCCCCGCGCGACGGTAGACGTCGAGCTTGATCGTTCGGTCGCGTCGCGCCGTCGAGGCCGAGAGCGCTTCGCAGATCCAGTCCGGCGCCAGCTCGAAGAACGGCGTGTTGGGCACGCGGGGCATTCGTTGGCGGCGCCAGCCCGCGAGGTCGGGCACGAGGACTTCCGTCCCCATGTGCAGCTCGGGCTCGAACAGGATGACCCATCCTCCCGGACCACCGCGGCCGCGCTGAAAGGGGCCGACGAGGTCGCTCAAGAGCCCCGACGTCGCAAACGCATGGGGACTGGCCGGCCGTGGCTGCGTATAGAGCACCCCGTCGATGATCTCGCCGATCATGTGCTCCGGGACCGACAACAGGTCCTCGTAGGTCGCCCGTTTGGGCGCTTGGGAACTCATGGCGCTAGCATAGCCAATCGCCGTCGTGCCCCCCTCGGGCAGCCGCCGACGTGCCCGACCTCAGAAGCCGTCGATGATTCGATTGAAGGTGGCACTGGGCCGCATCTCGGCCACCGCCCGCGCCTCGTCGGGCCAGAAGTAGCCCCCGAGGTCGACGGGACGCCCCTGCGCTGCCTCGAGCTCGCTCACGATCGTCTTTTCGTGTTCGGCCAGCGCCGCCGCCACCGGCTTGAACTTCGCGCTGAGCTTCTCGTCGTCGGTTTGCGCGGCGAGCGCCTGCGCCCAATAAAGGGCGAGATAAAAGTGGCTCCCGCGGTTGTCGATCTCATTGACCTTTCGGGACGGCGACCGATTGTTCATCAGGTACTGCTCGGTGCCCGCGTCGAGTGCCGCCGCCATCACCCGCGCCGGTCGGTGGTCGAATCGCTCCGAGAGGTGCTCGATCGACACCGCGAGCGCGAGGAACTCGCCCAACGAGTCCCACCGCAGGTGGCCTTCTTTCTCGAACTGCTGCACGTGCTTGGGGGCCGAGCCCCCGGCCCCGGTTTCGTAAAGCCCTCCCCCCTTCATCAGCGGGACCACCGAGAGCATTTTGGCGCTCGTGCCCACCTCGAGAATGGGGAACAGGTCGGTCAGGTAGTCGCGAAGGACGTTGCCGGTGACGCTGATGGTGTCCTGACCCTCGCGAACCCGCGACAACGTGAACGCGGTCGCATCGGCGACGTTCTTGATGTGGACCTCGACGCCGTCGAGGTCGTGGTCCTTCAGGTACGCGTTCACCTTGGCGATGAGCTGCGCGTCGTGCGCTCGCTTCTCGTCGAGCCAAAACACCGCGGGCGCGTTCGACGCCCGCGCTCGGGTCACCCCGAGCTTGACCCAATCGCGCACCGGGGCGTCCTTGACCTGGCACGCGCGCCAGATGTCCCCCGCCTCGACGTCGTGCTCGAGCAGCGTTTTGCCGTCGGCGTCGACGATGCGCATGCGGCCGGTGGCCGGGACCTCGAACGTCTTGTCGTGGGATCCGTACTCCTCGGCTCGTTGCGCCATCAAGCCGACGTTGGCGACGCTTCCCATCGTCCGCGGGTCGAACGCCCCTCGCGCTTTGCAGTCGTCGATGACGGTCTGATAGGCGCCCGCGTAGCTGCGGTCGGGAATGCACGCCTTGGTGTCCTGCGTGGCGTCGTCGCGATTCCACATCTGCCCCGAGGTTCGAATCATCGCGGGCATCGACGCGTCGATGATGACGTCGCTGGGAACGTGAAGGTTCGTGATGCCACGGTGGGAGTCGACCATGGCGAGCGCCGGCCCCTCGACCAACGCCCGCTCGATGTCGGCCTCGATGACGGCGCGCTCCGCCTCGGGCAATGCCGAGAGCCGTCCCACCAGGTCGCCGAAGCCGTTGTTCACATCCACTTCGAGACGCTCGAAGGTCGCCCCGTGTTTGGTGAACAGGTCTTTGAAGTACACGCGCACCGCATGCCCGAAGATGATGGGGTCGCTCACCTTCATCATCGTCGCTTTGAGGTGAAGGCTGAAGAGCACGCCCGTCGCTTTGGCGTCGGCCACCTGCGCCTCGAAGAACGAGATCAGCGCCCGCTTGCTCATGAACGTCGCGTCGAGGATCTCCCCCTTCTGCAAGGGGAGGTTGTCCTTGAGGACGCGGACGGTCCCGTCGGGGGCGACGTGCTCGATGCGGGCGGTGGTCGCCGCGGGGACGGTGATCGACGTTTCGTTGGCGAAGAAGTCGTGACCCGACATCGACGCCACGTGGGTCTTGCTGTCCGCTGACCATTTCCCCATGCGGTGGGGGTGTTGCCGCGCGTAGGCCTTCACCGCCTTGGGGGCGCGGCGGTCGCTGTTGCCTTCGCGCAGCACGGGATTCACGGCACTCCCCTTCACCCGGTCGTAGCGCGCCTTGACGTCGCGGGCCGCGTCGTCGGCCGGTTCTTTGGGGTAATCGGGGACGGGATAGCCCGCGGCTTGAAGCTCGCTGATGCAGGCGAGGAGTTGGGGCATCGACGCGCTCACGTTGGGGAGCTTGATGATGTTGGCGTCGGACGATTGGGTCAGCTCGCCGAGCTCAGAGAGGGCATCGGGCACGCGCTGCTCGGGGGCGAGGACGTCGGGAAACACCGCCAAAACGCGGGCCGCGAGCGAGATGTCCCTCACCTGGACGTCGATGTCGGCGGGGGCCGTGAAGGCCTGAATGATCGGCAGAAACGAATAGGTCGCCAGCGCCGGCGCCTCGTCGGTCTTGGTGTAGATGATCGTAGGTTGGCTCATATGCTCGTCCGTCTTCCCGTTTGCGGACGTACCACGAAATCACCCGTCAGCGGAGACCGTGGCGCGACAGCTTGTCGAGGAGCGTGGTCCGGCTGATCTCGAGACGTCGAGCCGCCTCGGAGCGGTTGCCTTCCGCATCGCGCAGCGCCGCCACCAGCAGGCGCCGCTCGTACGCCCACATTCGCGCCGCCAACCCGCCGGCCTCGGCGGCGGCCGGGGGGAGCGCGCCGCCAGGGCGAAAGTCGTCTGGATTCACCTCTCCCCGGACGCTGAACGCGAGCAGCGCGACCACGGCGTTCTCGAGCTCACGCACGTTTCCCGGCCAATCGTAAGCCGAAAGTGACCGGTGGAGCGCCCCGTCGAACGGGATGTCGTCGAGTCCCATTTGCGCGGCGTGCCGCCGTCGCAAGGCCTCGGCGAGCAGAGGGATGTCCTCGGGGCGCTCACGGAGCGGAGGGACGACGAGCTGCACTACCGCGAGCCGGTAGTAGAGGTCCTCGCGAAAGTGGCCCGTGCGTACCGCTTCCTCCAGGTCGCGCAGCGTGCTCGCGACCACCCGGATGTCGACGCGTCGGGGTTTGGCCTCGCCCACCGGTTGGATCTCTCCGTCCTGCAGGGCCCGCAGCAGCTTGGGCTGGACCGCCGCCGGCAACGCTCCGACTTCGTCGAGCACCAGCGTGCCCCCGTCGGCCGCCCCGAAGTAGCCCGACGATGAGGTCGCCGCCCCCGTGAAGGCACCCCGGCGATGCCCGAACAGCTCTGCCTCCGCGAGTTCGGCCGGGACCGCCGCGCAATTGAAGCGGACGAGGGGGCCGGAGGACCGGCCGCTGGCCGCGTGGATCAGCGACGCGATCAACTCCTTTCCGGTCCCCGTCTCGCCCCGGACCACCACCGTCACGTCGCGGGGTGCGATGCGAAGCGCCCGGTCGACGAGCCGTCGCCAGGTCGGACTCTCGCCGACGAGAGGTACGCCCAACCGCCGCTCCGCCTCGGCACGGTCGCGCGCCCCCCGCAGACGGTGGGTCTCGAGCCCACGCCGCACCGCGGCCAAGACCTCATCCACATCGAACGGCTTGACCAGGTAATCGTAGGCGCCCGCACGCAATGCACGCACCGCCGTACGCTCGTCGCCGTGCGCGGTGAGCATGATGACGGGAAGCGACGGATGGTCGCGCTGGAGGTTCTCGAGCAGCTCCATGCCGTCGCCGCCGGGCATCGCGAGGTCGGTGATGACGAGCGCGACCTCCCCCGCGCGGGCGAGCGCAGCGGCGGCCCGGTCCGCTTCGACGACCTCGTGGTCGGCGAGCACTTCGGTTAGCGCGAATCGGACGCTCGGCTCGTCATCGACGATTAAGATCTTCGCCATCGCCTCCCTCGTACCGCGGTAGCTCGAGGACCGCCGTCGTGCCTACCCCCTCTTCGCTGGTGAGACGAAGCGCGCCGCCGTGCTGCCGGGCCGTCGCCTCCACGAGGGCAAGCCCGAGGCCCGTGCCGCTGGGCTTGGTGGTGACGTAGGCGCGGGTCGCCCGCGCGAGCAGCGCGACGCTCATCCCGACCCCCGTGTCGGCGACCGTCCACCGGATGCGGTCGGCGGTGACCTCGGCCGTGACGCGCACGTGCCCCCCGTCCGCGCAGGCCGCGACGGCGTTGAGACCGAGGTTCAAGAGCGCTTGCACCACCCGGTGCCGGTCGATGACGACCGCGACGTCGGGCGCATCCCCGACGACCTCCACGCCACGTCCTTCAAGGCCGATGGTGACGGTCTCGACGACCTCGCGCAGCGACGCTCGACCAAGCTTCAGGTCGTCCAGCGGTCGCGACATCGAGAGGTAGCCGCCGAGGATGGCTTCGATGCGCGCGACCTCAGCCGCCGCGACGTCGAATCGGCGCTGGTCGCGCGCCGTCGTCGACTGCCGGGCCGCGAGCTGCACCACGGTCTTGACCGCGGTGAGAGGGTTTTTCACTTCATGCGCCACGCGCGCTCCCAGTCCCTCCAGCTCGTATTGCCGTCGCGCGGCTTCTTCCACCACCGCCCCCCGCAGGCGATCGAGGCCGAGGGCCGCCCGGCGGTGCGCGTCGGTCAGCGCGGCCACCCCCGCCCACAACAGCGCCGCGGTCACAGCCACCGTCGCCACGCCGACGACCTCCGCGGCGGGGCGAGGGAACGACCACGGAGCGACGATCCCCGCGGCCATCACCCCCGCGAGATGAAACGCGAGGTAGCCGGCCACCCATGCGCTCCAGCCGCGCCGCCCGAAGGCGGCGAAGGTGACCCCGAGAGGCGCCACGAGCAGCGGGAGGAGAGGGCTCCGACCGCCTCCGGTGATCGCACAGGCGATGCTGATTCCCGTCACCGTCACCAGCATCGACGCGCCGAGCCGACGCCCGGTGACGAACGGGGTCCCTTGGCGCGAGACCGACCACGCCTCGTAGATGAAAAAGGCGAGCATCCCGCCCATGACCGCAAGCAAAGGCACCCGCCGGAGCGCGCTCGCCTCCGCGAGGTAGAGGACGATTTGCGCTGCGATGATCGGAGGGGCGACGATCCAAGGACGAAGGCGGAGAAAGCTGGCCCCAACCGCGCCGCGCTGGGCATCGAGAACCGTCGCCGCCGTCCGCCCCGAGGAAACGAGGGTGTCGGAGCGCTGGACGGGGGTGTCGGGCGACGGGGCAGCTCCAGGCGCCGCCGGTCCGTGGTGAGGCGCGACCGCGGGAGGCCAAGGGGTTGAAACCGCATCGCCCCGGAGGTCGTTCACGGCGGGGTACGGGGCTTGCGGAGACGGAGAGGAAGACACGGCGTTGCGTTCCCTTGCGCGGTCCGTGCCGAAAGGAGAACCAATGAACGACATCGTAATGCAACGACGTGCGGTTTTGCGCGCGCTCGGCCTCTGGACCGCCACCGTCATCGTCTTCGCCGTGAGCGACGGCATGCGCTTGCTCCCTCCGCCCGGGGTCCCGGTGCTGATCTTCGGCAGCACCCTGCTCATGGGGCGCGTGCTGTGGCGCCGCGGCCCCCGGGCGCTGATGGATCTCGACCTCCGGATCCCCATCGCGCTTCACGTGCTCCGGCTCCCCGTAGGCCTGTGGTTCATCGCGCTGGGGGCCGAGGGCCTCCTCGACCCGCGCTTCGTCACCGTGGCCGGCTACGGCGACATCGTCGCGGGCGCACTCGCGGCGCTCGCGCTCGTGGCCATCACCACCGCCGGGGCCAATAAGGCTCGCGCGGCCGTGCTCGCCTTCAACGTCGTCGGCACCCTCGACATTCTCGCCGTGTTGTTCACGGCCCAACGCATCATTCTCTTCGACGGCGGCCTCGACGCGATGCGCGGAATGTTCGCGCTGCCCGGTCCGATGATCCCGGCATGGCTCGTTCCCCTGGTCCTGATGACCCACGCCCTCGTCTTTCTCCGCCTCCGGAAAGCGAACGAGGCGCCGGCGCTTCACCGGACACCGGAGCCCAACCTATGACTGGGCTAATCCTCCCCCCGGAGCCACACTGCCGCCCTGGCATCCTCGGTGGCCATCGTCTCGGCCCCCGTTCGGAGTGGTCGCGCGTTGAGCTGCGTTTCCATCGCATCCCGTAGCTGCTCGAAGGTGCGTCCGCCCGCGACGCCGTCGAGGCTCGTGGTCCGGAAGGTGAGGAGAACGTCGTCGGGCGTTCGGTCGTATTTCGCCCGTTCGAGCGCCTCCGCGACGTCTTCTGTCAACAACCCCGGACCACCCTCTCCCGCCTGCCGCGAGAGGATGAGACCGCCTCCGCCCGAGAGGGGGACCGACTCGGTGATCGATGACGCGGGCATGCACGATTCGAGTGCCTTCCACATGTCGGGAGGAATCAAGGCGGCCGCGCATGCAAACGGGTTGATGTCTGTGGGCAACGTCACGCCGGCGGTCTCGAGAAAGGACTTCGCCTGCGCCTCGAGCGCGTCGAGCGAGGCAGCCTGCCCTCCCGTCGTCCCGAGCGCGCTGCCCCCGGCGGCCGCGAGGAACGCCTGCGCCTGCTCGGCCAGCTCCGAAAAAGACGCACCGGCGACGCCCACGTCGAGCGGCGTGGTGGGAAGCGGCGCCTCGTAGTCGGCGAGCACGGCGGCCTGTCGCCTGGTCATCGCCTCCACCTGTTCCGCGTACGCCGCGGGGAGCGGGCTGCCGGTGCGCAGGGCCTCCGCCGCCTCCATGATCCCCGCGATCTCGGCCTCCGCTGCGGCCGCGTCCGCCGCGCGCTCGGCTTCGGTGAGTGGCGTGGCCGCGATGAAGCGCCCTCCGTCCCCCACCTCGGCGAGGATGCCGTCGTAGGTTGTGGCCCTCGTCGAGATCACGTCGGCGTAGACGAAGACCCCCCTCGGGTCTCCCAGGACCGCGTGTGCCTGGCCGCCGAAGCATTGGTCGATCACACGTCGCATCGCGTCGTCGTCGGTGCTGAAGCGCACGCCGGTGAAAAGGGTGGCGTTGTCGTCCGCAAGGGGCCGCAAACCGGTCGCGTCGGGCAAGGCGCGCGCGAGGCCCGCCCGGTCCTTCACCTTCAACAGCAGCACCGCGTCGACACTCATGCCCGATTCGTAGCAGTCAGTCGGGAAGCTGCCATCGGATCGCCCCGCGCCCCCGCGCCTCGAGAAATGCATTGGCGGCGCTGAAGTGCCGACAGCCGAAAAAGCCGCGGTGCGCGCTGAGCGGCGACGGGTGGGGCGCCTTCAGCACCAGGTGCTGGTCCCCTCGGATCGCGCGGCCTTTCCGCTGCGCGTACGAACCCCACAGCATGAACACCGTCGGCTCGGCGCGGGCCGCGATCACCGCCACGACGCGGTCGGTAAAGCGCTCCCAACCCTGGCCCTGGTGGGAGGCAGGTTGGTTGCGCTCGACGGTCAAGACGCTGTTGAGCAGCAACACCCCTTGGTCCGCCCAGCCCTGCAGGTGACCGTGGCGGGCCGGTTCGATCCCAAGGTCGTCGTGAAGCTCCCGGTAGAGGTTGGCCAACGAGGGCGGGATGGGGACGCCGCGATTGACGGAAAAGCACAGCCCGTGCGCCTGCCCCGGGTTGTGATAGGGGTCTTGCCCGAGGATGACGACGCGCACTGCGGCGGGCGGCGTCGCCCAAAACGCGGCGAAAATCTGATCCGACGGGGGAAAGACCTTCGCCCCCGCCGCCTTCCGCCCCCGAAGAAACGCGGACAGCTCGCGCATGTAGTCTTGGGCGAACTCGTCGCGCAAGAGGGCGAGCCAGTCTTCCTGGAGGTGGACCGTGCGGGACGGGGAAGGCGACGGGGACGACACGGCCACGAGTATGCCCGGTACGTGTCGACCGGGGTCGACAAACCTACGACCCGTACCAATCAGGGGCAGGCCGCGGAGGGATCGGCCCAGCCGAACGTCATCTCGCGAATGGCGTGCGTTTCAGGGCCCGCGTTGGGGGGCAGCGTCTCCCACGTGAGGCCGTCGGCGCTTCGGTACCAGCGCATGTCTTCGTACCATTGCTGCCATTGGCTTCGGGCCGCCACCATCGTGCCGGTGACGGGGTTGCGGGCCACCTCCCCAAAGCGCTCGTTGCCGAGGTTGGTCTCGGCCGCCGTCCACACGGTACCGTCGGCGCTGGTGTACGCCTTCACGCCGCCCTCGGAGCCCCATACGATGAACTGGCTGCCGTCGTGCACGGGGCCCGAGAACAAATTGGGGCCTCCGGGCAAGTCGACGCGCGTGAAGGTATCGCCGTTGTCGTCGGAACGACACACGTAGTCCTCGCCGGTGTTGATGACGATCGTACCCCCCGCTTCGAGAATCGAACGTACCCGCGCGCAATCGGCGGGAAGGCTCGTCGGCGGGCGCCACGTCATCAATCCGTCGTCGCTCAGCAAAAGATCGCGATCGTTCCCCGAGGCCGCGCTTTGCAGAAAGCTGCCCGAAGTGGGGAGAAAGAAAAGACGCCGCACGTTGAAGGGCCCGTGCTCGGCTTTGCCGCCGGCGGTGTACGTCTGGCCGCCGTCGGTGCTCACCATGGGGGTGCGACCGCTGAGGACGATGCGGCCATCGCCCGCCGCCACGTCCGCCCACGTGTCGCCGCTCTGCACCTCGGTCCAACGAAAGCCGTCGGTGCTGCGGAGTACGAGTCCCGCGTAGCCCCACCCAAAGGTCGCCACGAAGGCCCCATCGCCGTACGCCAGCCCCTTTCCCGCTCCGGGGTGGTGATTGCAGTCGCAGTTGACGTCGGTCACCACGCATTGGCCGTCGTCCAGGTAGTGGCAGCCGCTACCGTCGTCGTAACAGCGTACGGCGTCGCCACGCCCACAGACCAAGGGATGCGCCTCCGTCTCGAACGACCGCAGTCCCGTCCAGGTCTTGCCGTCGTCGCAGGAGACGACGGTGGTTCCGACTTCGCCCTGGGCGACGAACATGGGCACCTTGTCGGAGGGGGCACCTCCCGCGCCTCCGACGCCGCCGGTGGGGCCGGTCGCGTTCGCTCCGCCCGCCGACGACGACGAGGAAGCGCCCCCGCCGCCGCTTCCGCCGGTGGTGGTGGCCGTGGTGGCCCCTGGGTTCTCGGAATCGGCCCCGGTGCAGCCACCCACCATCGCCAGCCCTGCGGCGAGGCACGCGCCCCGCACCCCTCGTCGTCGCCTCATCCTCATCGCCCTCACATCTTGACGTCGACCTCGTCGACATCGGGAAAGTGCTTCCGCACGATACCCTCGACCTTGGCCTTGATTTCTTTGGTGTCGCCTTCCGGTGCTTCGGAGAGCTCGACCTTCACGTTCGTCTTCCCGTTGGTCTTGTTGAAATTGACGCTCGCCATGACGCCGAACTCATCCTTGATGTCCTTGTTGACTTCGAGAGCGTTCTCCATGCCCTCCTTCAGCCCGCACCCGGCGACGGGCAGGACCGTGAACGCACACGCGGCGCCGAGGAGGGCCGCGGAAAACCAGGAACGAGCGTGAAACCTCTTCGTCATGGCGACCAAAGCTACGCGGACGCCCCGGTAAATCAAACGAGCATCTCGTCGATGACCCCCCGGGTCTCGGGCTGCGCCTCACCGATCGTCTGCGGGACCGCCATCGCCGTCGCCAGGGTGGTGAAAAAATCTCCGTGGGGGCGACCGCGGTAGTTGTACTGGCGTTGTCCCGCATCCTGCGGGTAGTCGAGGGCCCCCACGTCGTTGATGTCGTCCTTGTGGGTGATCGGAAATCGAATGTACTGCCCCGTCCTCAGGGCCCCGTGGGCATCGCCGAACACCATCCACGGCAGCCGCGTGACTTCATGGCTCCCCTCCCCGATGTGGGAGATGACCACCACCATCGTGTGGTCGAGCATCGTGCCTCCGTCGGTCTCGGGGAGGCTGGCGAGATGATCGAGCAGTGCCGCGACTTTTTCGTAGCCGAGGCGGTGCATGTCGAAGATGTGCCCCTGGGCGACCGGATCTTCCAGCTCGGGGTTGTCGCCGCTCACCTTGTGGTTGAGGTCGTGCCAATCGCTGGTGACGACGCCGCCGTAGGCCGTGCCCGCGACGTAGTCGAATTCGTAATTCGGGGCATTGCCGATGCGGTAGGAGCACACGCGCGTGGTGTCGGTGTGCAACGCCCCGGCCACGATCTGGGAGATGATGTCGACCTTCGTGTTCCAACGTCGATTGGTGTCGCTCCCGGCTTGATACTTGTCGTCGAGATCGTCGAACGGATCGGTGATGCTCTCGGGAGGACGGTTCGCCTCGCGATCGTTAATGAGGGTGAGGGTCTCCTGAAGCTCGGCGCGCAGATCGAGCATCGCTTGGATCTTGTCGCGATCTTCGCGGCCGAGGCGTGCGATGAGCCGCTGGTAATCGGCCCGTACGTGATTGTAGACGCTGGTTCGACGCGCGATGAGCCGCTGCTGCTCGGCCTGATCCTGGCCGAGGGGCTCGGGAAACACGTGGTCCCAGATGTCGTGGACGTGGTTGATGAAGGGTAGCTTCTGCCCCGGGAGGGCGTAGTAGTGTTCGTTGCTGATCGAGGCGCCGTGTTCCTTCGCCCCGACTTCGAGGCTCCGAAGTCGCGTCAGCGGCGTATCCGCGTTCAGCGCCGCCGCGATGGCCTGGTCGAAGCTCACCCCGCCGCCGAGGTCTCCGGTACCATTGAAACGCGATGCCGCGGTCGCCATGTGGGTGGCGCCGTCGATGTGAGCGTTGGCGGCCGAGCTTCCGTCGTTGCGGACGCTGACCATGTCGAGGTTTTGGAAGAGGGTCATTCGCCCGCGGTGCGGCGCGAGCGCCGACATGACCGGCCGCAGCGACCACGTCGTCTCGACGGTGAGGCTCGTCGGGTCGAAGGGCCCGGGGACGTCGATCTCCCACGTACCCCGACGCGCCCCGTCGCCGACCTCCACCACCAGCATGCGCAAGGGCACGTCTTCGGGGTTGGCGGCGGCTTGGCGCGTGCGCAACCAGGGGAGCATCGCCCCCGCGCTCGACGCCGCGAGCAGTTTGAAGACGGTACGGCGATTGAATCGGGGAGCCATGATGATGAAGGTCTCTTTGGACTCAGGACTGGGGGGCGGGTCGGTGGCGAAACAGGGGAGAAAGGACGACGCGCACCACCATCTCTTGCAAGCTGTCGTCTTCGCCGGCCTCCGCCGCCGCGAGCAACGTTTCGGCCAACGCCTCGACCTCGCAGGTGTCGCCGCGAACGGCCGAGCGTGACAGCGCGAACCCGAGCATGTTCTCGACCATGCAGGCCGAGGCGTCGGGGCTCTCCGTCAATTTCTCGGCCATCTCGATGGCATCGGCGACTGCGCCGAGGGTGCCCACGAAGTCGCCCGACGGGTCGACCTCGCAACCGTTTTCCTCGAGGCGGTAACGGCCGAGGGCGTCGTAGCGCTCAAAGGTGAACCCCGCGCCGTCGATGGCTCGATGGCAGCCTTGGCAATTGCCCACGGTATGGGTGAGGGCGACCTGCTGCCGGGTGGTGCAGACGTCGTCGGGGATGGGTGTGTCTTCGATGTCGTCGAGAATGCCGGGGGGCGGTGCCGGGACCTTGTGGCACATGATGCTCTCCAAGACGGTGACGCCGCGAAAAATGGGCGAGTGGCTGATCCCGTGGGACGTCGACGCGAGGAGCCCCGGTTGCGTGAGCACCCCCTTTCGCTCCCCCGGGTCGAGGGCGACGAGAACGAGCTCGTCGGTGCCGGGCGGGGCGACCCCGAAGATCGGCGCGAGCCGGTCGTTGACGAAGCCGAAGGAGCCGCGGGTCAGCTCCGTCCAGGAGTCCTCTTCCCAAATCGCGCGCTCGAGGAACATTCGCACCGAGGTTTCGAGGTCCGCCCGAAGCTGCTCGTCGAATTCGGGAAACGCCTGCGGGTCGAGACCCAGGTCGTCGAGCTTGTACAGGCGCAGCCACTCGGCGAAGAAGCCGGTCACGACCGGGCGCGCCCGGGGGTCGGCGAGCAACCGGCGCGCCTGCGCTTCCACGTCGGCGTCGCGCGTGAGCGCCCCCGCCTCTGCGGCGGCACGCAGCTCTTCGTCGGGCATGTCGTCGAGAAAGAAGTACGAGAGCCGACTCGCCATCTCGTACGCATCGAGAGGGACGCCGCCCGCGGCCACCCCCGATGTGACCACGGTCCCGGTCCCGAACTGGGGCCGATAGAGAAACCACGGCGACTCGAGCATCGCCTGCACCACCACCGCGACCCCGTCGGTCATGCCGAACTCGGCGTACGCGCTGCTCGCGAGCGCCGACAGGTCGTCGGCCTCTTCTTCCGTCAGCGGACGCCGGTAGGTGCGCGGGGCGAGCACGGTGGTGATCTGTTGGAGGCAAGCTTCGGCGTCCTCGCTGCATGGCGCCCACGCGTCCAGGTCGGCCGCCGCCGCCTCCCCCGTCGTCCGGGCGAGCTCCTCGTAGCGACGCACCCCGAGCGCGGAGACACTCTGACCATCGTGGTGGCCGATGAACCCCCCGATCCGCTCGTCGGGCACCGGTTCCTCGTCCGGCAGGGCCACCCCTGGAAATAAGGTGGCGAGCGTGTTGCGGTACTCCCGCGGCGTGAGGCGCTCGATGGGGGCGCGGTCGAGCTCACAGTTGGCTTTCCTCTCGGGTCCCGGCGTCGGTGCGGTCACCCCCGACCCATCGCCCCCAATGAGCCCCGTGCACCCGCTGAGCCCCGTGGAGCCGGCCGCCCACCCCAAAAGGACCACCCCCCCGAACACCACGCCTGTCGCCCGTCCCATCGCCAACCCACAGAGCCCGGGAACACGACGAAAAGACCGGGAAAAATTAATTTAGTAGGAGAGCTACCGACACCATCTCACGAGCTTTTGGGCTTTCCGAGGATTCATCCGACGAGACTGAACAAACCAGGGGAGACAAGCCAGGGCAGCATGCACGGCGCACGGGGCGTCACGACACCGTCGCGGGAACACCCGAGGACCGGCGCTACCGGCGGAACCGGAGGGTGACCGGCGAGGGGACGGGTTCGCACGCCGCCGTCTCGAGCGCGAAGAGCATCAGATCGAGGCGGGCGCAGCCGACGTCGAGCTGTTCGGAACGCGTGGCGATGGCCTCGATGCGGTCGTGGGGGAAAAAGCGGATCCGGCGCCCCCCGTCGGCGATGACGAGCGGGCGCCCGAAGCCAAGCCGAGCGCGCAGCATGCGGGCGACGCGGCGCAAACCGAGACCGCCCGCCACCTCGATGGCGTAGCCGCCGTCGCACGCGCACCAGCGCACCCCGGCCACGTCGATGGCCGCCGTGGAAGAACCTTCGCGGTGCGCACCCGCGTCCATCGTCGCCACGAACGCGGGGTCGAGCGCGGCGTTGCGGCGTGCCAGGTCCGTCGCGCCCCACGATGATTCCCCCGCGACGAGTGCTTCCAGCAGCGCCTCGGCCGACCATGCCTCCCCCAACAACGCCTCGTCGGCGTACACCCCCACCACGCGATGCACCCCGGGCAGCTCCGGGTCCGAAACCAGCGCCACGGAACGCATCTGGCTCTCCGGGGCCAAGGGCCGCCCCACGAGGGTGAAGGTCCCCGGCGACATCGCGCCCGCGTCGAGAAACCGGCGGGCGAGAAACGCCAGGAGTCGGTAGGCCCAAGGCGGGGGCCCCGACGGCGGCATGTCGCCCGCGGCCCACGTCACGCGCAGGCTGAGCTCGTGCCGAAACGTTGCGGCGGGATCCACCGCCCGCGACAAGCCGTAGGTCGCGAGCAGAAGCCCACGCCCATCCGCGCAGGGAGACCACGCGACGCTCCACAGGGGCGGCCCCCCATCGACGAAACGTCGGGTCCGCCGCGGGTCCACGAGGTGTTGCACCGGCCCCCCGGTGGCACGGCCCATCGCGGCGTCGAGCGCGCGCACCCCCTCCGCATCGACCGCCCGCGCCTTGACCCGGGTGATGCGGGACCCTTCGCTCACCTGCGTCCTCCGTGCTTCCACCGCTTCACCACGCCGCCGCCGTGCGCACCTCGGCCCGGCCCCCGTGTTTCCCCGTCGTCTTACGCCGACGACCGGCAAACCTTCCCCCCCGCCGCCCGCTGACGTAGAACACAGGCTCATCTGGAAGCGCTTGGCCGGCTGGTGCCGCCCGCGGTCTTCAAAACCGTTGTGGGGCAGTTCTGCTGTCCCGGGCAGGTTCGATTCCTGTGCGTTTCCGCCAAAGTCGCGCCCGACAAGCTCGGTGGGGCCAACCAAGGAACATCAGCTCCGGGCGGCGCCGAACCCGAGGGCCCTCGCGGGCTGTGGTCGTCAACGCAGTGATTCCCGGCGTTTGAGCGGCGCGAGGACCCGAAGGAAGCACCACTCGGGTGACGCGTATACCGCTTCTACGTTCGCATCACGTTCCACCAGATGAACCCTCGGAGACCTATGACTCACCATCGCACCTCAACCGTCGCCCTCGCCCTCTGCCTCGTTTCTTTGGGCACCCTCGCGTGCGACGACAAAGCGACGCCGGCCCCGAAGGCGGAGGGGCCCAAGACGGCGGCATCAACGGCCGCGACGACCACCGCGCCAGAGAAAAAGGACGCACCGACGCCGAAGAAGGCCGCCGACACGCAGACCCTGAACGGAACCGTCAAAGTCGGGAGCGAAGACGTGGCGGTAGCCATCGACGTGCCGAAGGGCATCAAAGTCGTCGACGACATGGGCCCCGGCTCGTTGAGCATTCGACGAGGCAAGGATGACTTCGACGGCTACGGCTTCATGGTGATGGGCGGAGGGCGCGGGGTCGACGCCACCAAGATCATGGCCGCCCTCAAGGCCCAAGCGGCGAAAAACCCGGAAAAGAAGATGGTCATCCTCGACGAGGGCACCAGCGACGACGGCTGGCACGTCGCCGCATCTTTCGAAGAGGGCGGTAAGCGCGCCGTGACCCTCAAGTCGGAGGTCACGATTGGCGAGCACCGCGTCTCCTGCGCCGGCGATGCCACCGGTGACGTCATCGCCGACGAAAAGGCAGCGGCCGAGGTCTTGCTCGCGGGCTGCAAGTCGCTGCGCAAGGCCGAATAGAACCCCCGCCGCCTTGCTCTCATAGGTCGGGATTTCACGCCGAATCACCCTCGATTGAAGCACATGCGAAGATCGGGCAGTTCGCCGCCGCTTGGAATGCGGTACCGCTGAAAAAGCCTTGCCGCTTGACGCGAACGCAGGGCAGCTACAGCCCTGCTCTGGGAGAGGTACGATGCCGGAAGAACGTATACTTGTCTCGCCCAGTGGAAGGACCTGCTGGAAGGCGATCCTTCGAGGCCGGTCGTATTCGATCTTCAAGGGGCCCCTTGCGGCCCCCAGACCGTTGGTTGACTACCGCGCGAACACGAAGGCGGAAGCAGAGCGCCGAGTGGAAAGACTCGAGGCGCAGATGAGAGCCAAGGGCTACCGCAGGCCCGACGAACCAAGTGGTCAGGTGGCACCCGACCCCGAACTGCCACGGTTCGTGAAAATGACGCGGGCGAAAACGCTGAAGGAGTACGCGGCGCCTGTTCTCACTGGCTTCAAGGTGACGAAAACCGCCAGCCTCGAGAAGCTGTCGACGCTGGCGGTGGTGGTCTACGCGCATCGGCGCGAGCGTGAGCTCAGCGAGCTTGCAGGCTTTGTCGCGAGCGTCGGCCTCTCTGCATCCGCTCCGTATCCCCTACAGGAAGTCCTGGCCCTCGAAAGTCGCGCATGCCGCGACCGCCAGAACGCGGCGGACGCGCGGAAGTGGATTCAACACATCAAAGACCTCGGCTACAACGACCACGTCCTCACGCTTGAATCGATCGAACACCACGATAGCTTCGCGTTACATGGAAGAGGCCCGATGACCGTGGCCCAAGAGGTTCGTTGGCGGATATCGATGGTAAAAAAGCTCGTTCTGGCCTCTGAACTCGGAGGCTCACGTACGCTGAAAGCAAAGGACGCCCGTCGGGAACTCGACGAGCATATGGCTCACCTTCGTGCCGTCTGGAAGATCAAACAGGACGCCTCGATCGAGCGCCCGGCAGGACGCCACGCCCCATACCCAATACCCAGCCACCTGTTCTCCCGCTGAATCGCTCCTTTTTTTCCGGGCAGGGCGCCGGTGGGACTTCCCGGCCGCAAAGTTCTCAGGCTGTCGCCGTGTACGCCCCGGATCGCGGCGACGGGTGCCCCGCTGTTTGCGGAGCGGTGTGACCGTAACGCGGTGGGAGCCGACTTTATCAATCGAGAGGGTACACGGCGAGGTGGGGTTCCGAGAGACTCCCGATGTAGAGATGGCCTTCGTGGTAGCGGGCGCTGGTGGTGATGGCGACGCGCCCCGAGGTGTCTTGGAGGTTGTGCACGAGGTCACCCGAGGCGGCGTCGTAGCCAAGGACGATGCCGTGCCGCAGGGGCTTGGGTTTGAGGGCCTCCGGGAGGCGATGAGACACGTGCCGGAGCCACGGTCTCGGGTGCATGAGATCGACGATGTTTTGCCGTGGAGAGGCCAACGACACCCACAAGATCCCACCGCCGAAGGTGAGGTTGTCGGGAAACCCGGGGAGATTCTCGGCGAAGACCTCGGTTTGCCCTGCCCTCTCGCCCTTCAGATAAACACGGTGCACTCGGTAGCGCCCCGTCTCGGCGACGAAGAGCGACGCTTCGGTGGCGTCGAGGGCGACCCCGTTGGCGAACTGCAGCCCGTCGGTGACCTTCGTCAGCCCCCCCGAGGGAGCGCGCGCAAAAACGCGCCCCGTATCCTGGCCCTCGAGGAGGTCGCTGACGTACTGCTCAATGCCCCACCGTTGCGACGTATCGCTGAAGTAGATGGTCCCGTCCGTGGCGACCGAAGCGTTGTTGGTGAATCGAAAGCGCGTCCCTTCGAATGCGTCGGCGAGCGTCTTAACCTTACCCGACCGGCTGACCAGCTGGAGCCCCAATGCCGTATTGCACAGCACTAGGTCGTCGCCGTACCACTCGAGCCCGAGCGGGCGGCCCCCCGGCCTCGCCACCGTCGTGATGTGTCCCTGCCGGTCGATCGCCAGCAGCCGCCCGTCGGCGGTCCCGGTGAAGGCAACCCCCTCCGCATCGACCACGACGTCTTCGGGTCCTTCTGCCCCCACGGGCACCAACCGCGCCTGGGCGAGGCGCGAATTGGCCCGCAGCGCTCCGTCGAGAGCCGGCGCGGCGGCCGGCCGCCACGTCTGAGGTTCGAAGGCCACCATGGGCGCATGGTACCCGAGGAACGACGCAGGGAAGGCCCGGCTTTGCCGCCGCGCGGATCGCTTATCCTCGATGGCCGATGGACCGAGAGGACGACAAAACGACGGCCGCCACGACCCGCGAGGACCGGGTCGGCCCAGATCCCACCGGCGTCCCGGCGGTCGACGCCACGCCCGGCAACGCCGCCCCGTTGACCGCCCGAGATGGACGCGCCGCGCCTCCCGACGTGGATGCGCGATCCCTCGATCCGTCCGACTGGGAGGCGTTTCGACGGCTCGCGCACCAGGCGCTCGACCGCGCGATCGACACGATGGCGCAGGTCCGAGACCGTCCCGCGTGGTCGGCCCCGCCGATGCGCGCCCCTGAGGATGCGCCGTGGGGTCCGACGCCACTCGCCGAGGTATGCGCCGCGATCGAGCGCGACGTGCTGCCCTACGGGGTGGGGAACACCCATCCGCGGTTTTTCGGATGGGTGCACGGCGCGGGGACGGCGGAGGGGATCGTCGCCGCGATGTACACCGCGTCGATGAACGCCAATGTGGGCGGCCGTGAGCACGCGGCCGTGCACCTCGAGCGAGAGGTGTTGGGGTGGTTCAAACAAGTGGTGGGGTTTCCCGCCGCTGCGTCGGGGATCTTGCTCAGCGGGTCGTCGATGGCGACGTTGATCGCGCTGGCGGTCGCACGGCACGGGCATCCCGCGCCCGAGACCCTTCGGATCTACACCTCGGATCAAGCGCATGTCTCGGTCGCGAAAGCGGTGCGCATCGTCGGCCTCCCCCCGGCGTGCCTCGTGAAGGTCCGCTCCGATGCCCATCTCCGCCTCGACGTGAACGCCTGCCGGGAGGCCGTCGCCCGCGACCGAGACGCGGGGCTCGTCCCCCGGGCGGTGGTGGCGACGGCAGGCACGGCGTCGACCGGCGCCGTCGACCCGCTCCGCGCCGCGGCGGAGTTGTGCACGGAGGCCGACCTCTGGCTCCACGTCGATGCCGCGATCGGCATCGGCCTCCGGCTTCATCCCGCCCTTCGCGACCGCCTTGCCGGCATCGAGCGCGCTGACTCGGTTGCCTTCGACGCGCACAAATGGCTGCACGTACCCTACGACGTGGGTTGCGTGCTCATCCGCGACGCCGCCGCCCATCACGCCGCGTTCGTGGAGGGAGCAGCCTACCTCCAGCGCGCGCCCCGCGGTACCGGCGCCGGCGCACCCTGGTTCTGCGACGCCGGGCCCGAGCTCTCACGCGGGTTTCGGGCCTTGAAGGTGTGGATGGTTTTGAAGACGCACGGCCTGGCGGCCCTCGGCGCCCACGTCTACGCAAACTGCGCGCAGGCCGCCTACCTGCGCAGCCTGGTCGAAGCGTGTCCGCACACCCGCGTCATGGCGCCTTCGGACCTGGCCATCGTCTGCTTTCGTTGCGTGGGGGCCGAGCGGGACGAAGTGGACGACCGACACAACGAGGAGATCGTCATGAGGATCCAGGAGAGCGGCGTGGCCGTGCCGAGCCTCGCGCGCGTGGCCGGGCGCTCCGTCATTCGGGTGAACATCACCAACCACCGCACCACGCGAGCCGACCTCGACCTGCTGTTCGCGAGCATTCTCGAGCACCGAGCCGCCGTGGCCCGGGGCGCGTGAGGTAACGGGCCGGGCGCTAGAAGGAGCCCACCACCGAGAGGCCGCCCGCAGTCGGCGACAACCCGGGCACGAAACGCAGCGCCGCTTGGTCGCCGGGTTCCTCGTCGCCGCCGTCGAGACTGGCGATGAGGACGATGAGGCCTCCGAGAGCGAGGGCGCCCCCCACCCCGAACGCGACGTCCGCGCCGAGGGCAAACGATTGCTCGCGGTCGGCGGCCTCGGATCCGGCCAATGTGCAGAACCCGTTCGCGCATCCCGCCTCGGCGTCCGAGTGCTCGGAAAGGGCCAACCCGCCGAAGACGGCGCCCGTGATGAGCCCGGCGCCCCCCACGGCGAGGAGCACGCTCCCGGCCACCACCCCAGCGTTGACGCCACCCCCTCCCTCGTCGTCAGCGTCGGCGGGGGGGGTCGGAGCGAGACCCGGGTCGCCGTCGTCGGGCGAGGGTCCTGGGGATGGCCCTTCCACCGGAACGGGGCGCTCCTCTCCTCCTTCGACGCGTGCGCGGAGGTTGGCGATACGGCGCTCGATGCTCTTTCGCTCGTCGTCGTCGGCCGCGGGCAGGTACGCCTCGAGGTGCCGAAGCGCGGCCGCCGGGTTGCCGAGCCGTTCGTTGGCATTGGCGAGGTTGAACAGGAGCTGGGGCCGTCGACTCAAGCGGTAGGCTTCCTCGAAGGCCTCGATCGCCTCCCGATAACGACCCTCCTCGTAGCGCTGGTCGCCAAGGAGATAGAGCTCCTTCGCCTTGGCGTCGTCGTCGGCCGTTACCGGCTCATCGTACGTGTTCTGAGCCCGCGCGACGGCTGGGCTCATCGCCATCGCCGGGAGCACCATGGCCGTGATGAGCAGGCCCCGCGTCCACGTCCCGAACTCCCTGATTGCCATCAATCCCATGGGTTCTTGTTGTCCTTCTTGTTCGCCTTCTCCCACGTCGCGGGAGGAGGAGGGCTGGGCGCCGGAGCGGGCGCGGCGGGCGGGGCCGGCTCGGGCTCCGGAGCGACCGGCTCTTCCGCTGGTTTCGCCTCAGAGGGGGGCGGCGGCGTGGCCGTACGCGGCGGCCGAGGCCCAGCCGGCATAGGCCCAGCCGGCATGGGCCCAGCCGGCATGGGCAGGGCGGGCGTAGGCAGAGCGCGACCGGGGACCGCCGCCTCGGTGACGGGAGGGGGGTCGCGCGGGGGCTCCGGCTCGAGCCGCACGGTGGCGGTGGGCACGGTCGCTCCCCGAAAACCGAGGCTGTGGGTGCGATGGCCATCGGCCCGGAAGACGACGGTGTGGCGCGTATCGTCGTCGCGCAGCGTGCCCGCGTAGGAACCTCGGCCCACCTCACGCCCGTCGAGCTCAATGGTCGCGGTCGCCGGGAGCACCGACAGCTCGACCGCAACTGATGTGGCGTCTCCCGTCGCGCCCGGAGCGCCCATCGCCGTCTCCTCTTCGGACGCGCCGCTGCCGTCGCGCATCACGAACGCGACCAGGGCGACGAGCCCCACCACCACGAGAAGCGCAACCAGGGCCCGCGTCGCGCCCCGAGATGGCGCTTTCGTCGGCGACGCAATGGTGATGGCGCGAGGACGCATCGACTCCGAAGACGCACTCGGCGAAGGAGCAGCCACGGTCGAAGGCGCCGGCGACCGCTCACCAGATGCTCCCGCGGTGGTGTGAGGTCCCTGGCCCATCGCATTGCGGCGCGAGGGCCGCGAACTCGGGCCGCCCTCCAGGAGGCCCGCGAGGCGGAGACTCGGGCGATCGCTGAGCAGGTGCTCGCCCGAGGCGGAGGGGCTCACTTCCTCGGGGGAGAGGAGCTCTCGCGACCAGAAGTCCCGCACCCGGGCATCCGCCCACGGCAACAGGGCAAGCGCGAACGAAGGGAGGTCGGGAAATCGCTCGCCGGGCGTGCGGGCGAGCGCTTTGAGCAACACCTCCTCGAGGGCGGGGTCGATCTCGACATGATGGCTCGGGGGGGTGACCTCGCCCGTGGCGGCGGCGTTTAATGCGGCAAGTATCGATTCCGACTCGCGAGGAACGTTGCCCGTGATCATTTCGTAGAGCACGACGGCGAGCGCGTATTGGTCCGACGCCGGGCCGACCTCGGCGCCCCGCGCCTGCTCGGGCGACATGTAAATCGGCGTTCCCAGCACCGCATCGGCCTGGGTTACCCGCTCGGCACCTTCGAGCTGGGCGACGGAAATGCCGAAGTCGACGAGGACGGGGCGGATCCGGCCCCTCCCCTCTCGCGCGAGGTGAATGTTCTCGGGCTTGACGTCGCGGTGCACGATGCCGGCTTGGTGACCGGCCCAAGTACCGGCGATGATCGGGACGATGATGTGGATCGCGTCCTGGAGCGGAAGCCGATGGAGGCGGTCGAGGAGCGCCCCCAAATCTTCCCCGCCGAGCAACTCCATCACCATGAAGGGTCGCCCCGCGAGCTCCCCGACATCCGTGACGTTCACGACGTGGTGATGGTGAATACGGGCCGCGCTTCGCCCCTCTTCGAGAAAGCGCCGCCGCATCTTGTCGTGGCCGAGCAACTCCTGTTTGAGTGCCTTCAGCGCAAACGCTTTGCCGAGCCCGAGGTGATGAACCTCCCAGATGTCGGCCATCGCCCCTCCCCCGAGGGGCTGCACCAATTCGTACTGGCCGAGACGGCTGCCTGGCATCCACACCTCGAGCGCACCGTCGGCGTGGGGGTCGGAGTCCGTCGCGCGCCCCGCCGCCGGGGAGGTTGCGGCCGTCGGGCGTGTCGTCGTCGTGGTTCGCTGATTCGTGCTGTCACCCATCGTGGCTGCCACGTGCAGGCGGCTCCAGGTTGTACCCATATCAGGGGGAAGCGGGTTCGGACACCCCGACCGCTTTGACACCCTGGCGACCTCCGCTAATCCTCTGGTTTGGTGGGGAGGGAACGTCGAACCCAGCCTTTGGAGCCACCCCGATGAGTCAACGCGCCGCCCGCCAGACCCCGCCTGTTGGTCAACCACCCCGTCGTGCGCGGCTCCCCCGCTCGCCATGGCGCCGTTCGGCATGGAGCCGCTCAGCAATTCGTCGCTGGGCATTTAGTCGCTGGGCAATTAGTCGCTGGGTACAGGTACGGTGCCGCGCGGCATGGTCGCTGGCGGTCGCTTCGGCCCTGGTCATCGCCGGGTGCTCGACCAATACCGTCGACCAGCAACCGTGCAGTGCCGATGACCAATGTACCTCGGCCTTTGGGCCCGGCAGCACTTGCAACGTCGCGGCCGGCGTCTGCGAGCCCGGTCAGGGGATCGAGCCCCGGCTCGGCTTCATCTACTCGAGTTCGGAGAACGACCAGGGATGGTCGCAGACCCACCATGATGCTGCGCTCGCCGTGGCCGAGGCCATCGACGCTCCGCTGTTCTTTCGCCCGGCCGTCCAGTCGCCCGACGTGGAGACGGTGATCGACGAACTCGTGACCGAGGACGATGCGAACATCTTCTTTACGCTGTCGTCCGGGTTCATCACCGGCACGCTCAATGCGGCCAACCGCTACCCCGACCGCACGTTCTTCAGTTGCTGTGGCGACGCCAGCGGGGACAACCTGAATTCGTTCTTCGGTCGCATGTACCAGCCGATCTACGTCCTCGGGTACGTCGCGGCCCGCATGAGCTGCACGAAGCGGCTCGGGGTGGTGGCGGCGCTGCCCCTCCCCCAATTCATCCGCCACATCAACGCCTTCACCTTGGGAGCGCGGGAGGCCGACCCCCGCGTCGAGGTCGACGTGCGGTGGGTGGGCGCGTTCTTCAACCCGGAGGTCGAGGGAGCGCTCGCCGAAGACTTGATCGACGAAGGCGCCGACGTCATCCTGGCACAGAGCAACAGCACCGCCCCACTCCAGGCCCGTGCGGGCGAACGCGTCACTTGTGCTTCAGAGACGGGAGACCGCGAAGTCGACGTCTACCGGGTCGGGTACCACAGCCCGACGGCGTGCGAGGCGAACCCCGAGCAGTGTATCGCCGCGGCCCACTGGAATTGGGCGGGGCTCTACGAAGGTAAAGTCCGCGCGGTCCTCGACGGCACGCTCGACTACAGCGACACCTCGTGGGGCAGCATGACCAACGACTCGACGTCGGTGGTGAACTACTCGGAAATCGCGTCGTTCGTGCCTGTGGCCATCACCGCCGAAGCCACCCCGCTTCGCGAAGCGACGATCGCCGACCCTCAGGTCCCCTTTCGCGGCCCTCTCGCCGACAACACCGGCACCACCCAAATCGCGAGCGGGCAAGAGTTGTCGGAAGCCGACTTCGAGCGCATGTGCTGGTTCGTCGAGGGCGTCGTCAGCACCGAGTCTGGCGACGTCGAGCCCGCCGTCGTGCCGTCTTCCTGCGGCGGCATCTGAAACGACGCCGCGATGCGTCGCGGCGCCGTGCCGTCGAGCCAAATTGACGGCGACGACCTGGCGTAGAAAGCTCGGGCCATGACGGACGAACGGATGGGACTCGAGGACCTGGAGGACGACGAGCGGCTCGCCTTCGGGGCGCTGCTTCGCGCCATGGTGTCGATGGACGGGACCTATTCGCCCGAGGAGCGCGCCGTGTTCAAGGTGCTCGCGGACGACCTCGGCGCCGAGGCGTTCTGGGCGATGGTGAAGCAGGCCGCCGAGGTCCGCGATCCGGCCGAAATTCTTGCGCTGGCGAAAAAGGTCGAGCGCGCCCCGGCCCGCGAACTGATCTACTACGGCGTCAACGCCACCGCCCAGGCCGGTGACGTGGCCGCATCCGAGGCCGCGCTACTCACCGAGCTTCGCACGATGTGGGGCCTCGAAGCCCCCGCCGACGACGCTCGCGCCGACAACTGACGCCGGCGCCGAGGAGGACGTCGTTCGGTCGCGCCGCGTGACCTCGAACCAAACACCGCCCCCGAGCAGCACCGCGAAGCTCAGCCAAAACCATCCCGGACTGACCGCGCCACTCGCGACGGTCAGCCCGGTCCCGAGACCGGCGACGGACACCATGGCCCCACCGGCCGCCGCCGTGCGCCCTCGCGATGTGATCCGCGCTCTCATTTCTCGCGACGTCGTACCAACGCCACGCGAAAGTGACAACCCTGAAACAGAGACGTGGCGCCTCGATGACAGCGCTCAACTGCGCTCAACTGCGCTCAACGGTGGGTGGTGATGCGACCGAAGGTGCTCTTCGTGCCCCAGATCCCGCGTCGCAGACACTCGAGCTGTACGATTTGGCTGTGGTCCACGAACAGGTTCACGTCGATGCCGTAGTTCTTGATGTACCAAGAGAAGACCTCGGGGTCGGCCGCCTCGAACATGACGTTCTCCATGCCCACGTGCTTCATGATCTTGGCCGCGACGTCGGTGCGCCACGGGTCGGCGTTCTCGGTGATGCCTTCCGACTCGATCATGATGATGGAGGCCCCGGCGTTGAGGCACTCGTTCGCGGTATCGATGAGAATCTGCGGGTCCCGCGTTCCCTCCGCCTCGAGCTCGGCTTTGCTCGTGTCGCCTCCGGCGCCGAACTGAATGCCGATTTCGGGCTTGGGCTTGAGCCCGGCCTTCTTCACCTTCTGGATGAGGCGGATGAGGTCGGGGGTGGGCAATTGAATGAAGCCCGTCGACAACTCGATCATATCGAAGTCGAGCCGTTTGCACTCCTCGATGTAGGCGTCGACGTGGGTGGGCGCACGAGACAGGATGTTCTCGATCCAACCGCCCGTAGAAACGTAAACGCCGTGGTCATGGCAGACCCGGTTCATCTTTTTCACGTATTCGGCGGGCATCAGGGAGAATGACCCTCCGGCGTACTTGAATCCGTCGATATGCTCGCCCATACCCTCGAAGACTTCGCGCGTGTACGTAGGCGTGACGGCCGCATAGTACGGGCCGCGGATTTCGGTAATCGATTTGGTCCGTGGCTTTGGGTCCCGCTCGTTCATGGGGACGTAAGGGAAAGAGCGATTTTTCCAGGTCGAGGATACTTCTCGTTCAGACATGACTGATGTTCCTTGTTCGGGGGTGGGGGACACTCAGGCGCGTAAATCGCCGAGCAGCGCCGCGAGATCGCGGGCGCGGGTGGTTTCCAGGGTTCGGACGGCCTCCACAATCGCGGTGCGCGCGCGCTCGGAGGTAAAGGGCGCCGCGAGATCGTCGAACTTCGCGATGACGGTGTCCCAGCTCATCGGTCGCGTGTGAAAGCCTTCGTAGTCGGTCTTCGTGATGCGATGGACGGCGCCACCCTTCAGGTGAATGGCGAGATCGGTACAGACCTCGCCCGGGAACCGGTCCGTATAGGCTTGCTTGGGCCGGACCACGAACCGCTTCAGCAGTGACTGAATGTCGTCACAGACGACGCGGTCGCCTGCGTACTGGGCGGGGAGAACGTTACCGTCGATGAGTGCGACCCCCACCATGTATTGTAGCGAGTGGTCGGCCTCCTCCTTGGTCCGAATGATCGTCTTATCACCTTCTTCGCCCCCGCCGATGATGTGAAAGGCGACGTCGAAAATGTCGATCTCGATCTTTTCGATTTCGGTCCACGAAAATCCCTCCTTGACCTGGAGCTCGAGCGCGCCCTCAATGGAGGATTGTGAGTGGATCTCGGCGTTGTACTTCTTGATGATCGACTTTTTGACGTTCTCGAGGTCTTCTTTTGACCAATCGATCTCGAAGGGACCAGCGATGGCCTCCTTGAACCCTTTGTTGCCTTCGAAGACCTCTTCCGGGCCCGTGATCCCACGGTAGGCGAGAAAGCCCGCGTGCGCGCCCACGAACCCCGTGTTGGGGTAGGCGAGTCCCTTCCAGTGGGAGAGCGCGCCCGTCCGCGTACAGCGAAGGGCGTTGTTGCAGGTGCCCGAGATGGCGATGGCCATCGCGGTCTTTTCTGCGTCGAGGCCGAGGGCCCGGGCGACGCCGGAAGCCGACGCGTAGGCTCCCTGCACCGTGTGATCGAAACCCTTGTGGCGGACCGGGGCGACGTCGCACAGCCGTCCTTGGACTTGGTAGGCGGCGGCCATCGCGGAGAGAAACTGATCGCCCGAAGCGTCGGCATACTCCGCCGCGGCGAGGACGGCGCCGAAGTTGTCCGACTGGTGGCAGGTCTCGCCCTTGGCGAGGTAGCTGTCCATGAAGTCGAGGTAGCGGCTCAACGCGCCGTTGTAGAAGGCGGCGCGGTCGGGCGCGGTCTTGCCGCCGCCGATGAGCGTGCAGTGAGGGGCGCCCCCGAAGTCCTCCTGGTGGGCGCGGATCATGCGGATGGGCTCCCCATCGAGCGCTCCGATGGCGACGCCTACCGTATCGAGGAGCCGCTTCTTCAGCTCTTCACGGGCTTCATCGGACATGGTTCGGTGATCCGCCTCCGACACGAAGCGACCGAGACGGCGCACTTCGGTGTCGGGTCGTTCTCGTGATGGTGTTTCGGTCATCTGCTGCGTCCTTTCGTGTGGTGATGGCTCCTACCATAATGAAAATGACTTTTAAGTTCAATAGGGTTTTTGCCGAGCCGCGCGAGCCGCCTGCTCTCTCCAGCGATTCTTCGAAGAATGCGCGCGCGTCAGAGGGACAGCTGCAGCTGGAGCCGACCCAAACGCTCACTTTGGCGGGCGGATCCCTCGCGCCAGGTGCTCGAGAGATCGGCCTGGAGTTTGAGCGGATGGCCCGCGAAGTAGTAGCTGAGTCCCGTGGCGACCCGGTCACGACGGTCGAGGGCGGTGGCCCCATCTAGGTCGGCGCCGTCTAATCGCCCCGGTCGAAACGCACCGAGACCTCGCACGCCGCTGTAGCGCACGGCGACCTCTAGGGGCATTCCCGGAACGAGGTAACCCGTTTGAATGAAGCCGCCAAAGCCGTTGCGGGGCGCCTCCGCCTGGCCGTCGGCCTGCGGTCCCTCGTTGCGTCGACCGCGGCGCCAGAGAAGCTCGCCCGAGCTGGAAAGGCCGCGCCATTTGAAGACGTAGTCGACGTTGGCTGAGTGGTAGTCGGTCGTGCCCCCATCCTCGGGCCGTTCGCCGAGCACCCCCCGCAGGCGCTGCGCATCGTCGAGGTAGGCGTAGGCGGCCCCCAGGCTGAGCTTGGGGTTCGGATGCCGCTCGAGATCCGCTTCTCGATAGTCGGCGAAGTCGCCGAGAGGGAGCACTTCGAGGCGACCCAGATAGTGCAAGGCGAAGTCGGCCGTGGCGTTGCCGCTCCCGAAGTCTCGCCCCTCGCCCATGTACACGCCCGCGTAGTACCGAAGCCGGCCGTCGAGGCCGAACAGGTCGTACGAGCGGAGGTCGAGTCCGATGTCCCGGTCTTGGTTGAACTCCCCGTTGGCGAGCGAACGGTCGACCAACTGCTGCTTTCCCGAGGAGATCACCCGCTGGCGCGAGTAGGGGATCTTGTACTGCCCGGCCCGGAGGGTGAGATCGCGCAGGTGATCGAGCTCGAGATACCAAGAGAGCAGAGGTGTTCGGGTGACCACCCCGTCTTCGACCCTCAGGTCCCGCGGAGAAAAAGCCAGCTCGATCTTGAAACGGTTGTGAACGCCGAAGGTATGGCCTTTGAGCACCACCCGGGCCCGACGGATCTCGAAGACTTGTTCCACCGCGTCCTCGGCGTTCGTCGACACCGACTGTCGCAGCTGAACCCGCGCATGCAGGTTCAACGCCTGCGCGCCATCCCGCGATGCGATGTCGAGGCCCCGCCCGGGATCGAAGGAGACGTCGACGCCCTCAGGTGCGGCGTCGGCCGCGAGAGACCATGTGCCCGTACCGGGCTCGGGCGCGGCCGGGTCGACCCCATCTCGGGCCGCGGCCGACGGGGTGGCCAGAAGCGCGACGGCCGCTGCCATCCAGCGCCGTATTTGCGACGGGAGCATGACGAACGTTACATCTCTGCGACGGGATGATGGCGTTCGAGCGACGCTCCGGCAAGCGTCGCGACCCTTCGCGGGAAGATCGACGTTATAGTGCCGGTCAAATCGGTAGATTTGACCGGCCCAAAAAGTAAGGCACCCCCAAGACAATAGAACCGGCCCTGAGGAGCGATGCTCGCCCTCGCCGACTTGTCGGCGAGCATCGCGACACCATCAACGGTTGTGGTCGAG
>JBCCLB010000033.1:0-67501 GCA_039027095.1 Myxococcota bacterium | reverse complement strand
GGCGGCGCGCTCGCCCGGCGGGGCGAGCGTGCCGAGGCGGGTCTCGACGAGGGTGAGCTGCTCCTCGGTTTCGTTTTGTCGGCCGTGCGCACGCCAGAGCGCTTCGGCGGCATCGCGGGTGCACAAGGGATCGTCGAGGAGGGCGCGCGCCCCGGCGCGGGCCTTCTCGTCGGCGGGATCGAGCTCGAGGGCCTGACGGTAGAGGGTGATGGCGTCCGGGGCGCGGTCGAGCGAGCCGCGCAAGACGTCGCCGAGACGGACGAGACGGAGGCTAGCGCCGTCGCGTTCTCGGTGGACGGCCGCGTCGAGCAGCGTGGCCAATTCTTCGTGGCGGTCGGCCGCCGCGAGCAGAGGATCGAGCGCGCTCAAGATGTCCGGCGCGTCGCCGAATTCCTCGCGGATCCCGGTCCACGTCGCGATCGCGTCCTCGGGACGCGCGAGCTCGCCCGCTTGGAGCGACGCGACCCGGGCCAAGTCGGCGCGCCGCTGCTCGCCCGACACCGGACCTCCGGCGCGGGTTTGGAGGGCGGTGACGACCTCGTCCCAGTCCTCTTCGGCTTCATAGAGCCGCACCAGGGCCGCGAGCGCCTCCAGGTCGTGGGTTTCGAGTTCGAGACGCCGGCGCCAACTCGCGATCGATCGCGCGCGGTCCCCGAGCGACTCGGCGAGACGGGCCGCCTCGGCCAGGAGCTGGCGCCGCAGGGAGGGAGCACGCTCCAGGCGCGACAATCGTTCCAGCACTGCGAGCCTCGGTTCCCCGAGCTCGGCGCGGGCGAGCAGTTCGTTGAGCTGATGCGCCGCGCGGCGGGCGTCGCCCTCGTCTTCGGCCGCGTCGAGGGCACGCTGGTACAGCGCGATCGCGCCGGGGTCATCGTCGAGCTCACGATGTCGTACATCCGCCGCGGTAAGCCACAACGCCACCCTTTGCGCGTCGTCGGCCGCGGCCTCTGCGGCGCCGAGCAGCGCCTCGACGAAAAGGTCCCGCCGGTCGGCCTTGCGGGCGAGGTGCCGCAATTGACGGCGCGCGTCGACGTCGGTCGGGTCCTGCTCCAAAAGGGCTCGGTACTGCGCGATCGAGGCTTCGTCTCGGCCCAGGATCGCGAGACGATTCGCCACCTCGCGGCGGAGCGAGCGCCCGTCTTCACCGGTCACGAAGTCCAGCGCGGTCGTGAGCACCCGCACCACCTCTTCGGGGCGGCCGGTGACCTCGTAGGCGGTTCGCAACAAGCCGAGGGCCCGCTGCCGTGCCACCGTGTCGGCGTCGGAGGCGAGAATGCGCTCCAGCAGCGCAGACGCCTCGGCGTGACCGGGGTTCTCGTCGACGACGGGTTGAAGCTCGGCGAGCGCCTGCTCGGCGGACCCGACCTGGTCGAGGGAGAGCGCGGCGATACGGATGCGGGTCGTGCGCGCCTCGTCGGGGCTCTGGTGCTGAAGGCGGCGCCGCCAGAGGACGAGGAGGTCCTCGGTGCGGCCCCGCCGCTCCAACATGCGCTCCAGTTGCGCGATGAGCTTGGCGTTGTCTGGGTCCAGCGTGAGCAGCTGCTGGAGGTAATCGGCGGCGCGGTCCGGCGCGTCGGCGAAGTCCTTGGCCAACCGTGCGGCGTCTTCCAAGAGCTGCTTGCGGCGCGCCTCATCCCGGGTCGCGGCCAGCGAGCGGTCGTAGCGTGCCAAGAGATCGTTCCACTGCGCGCTCGTGGTGAGCGCGACGACCAGGCGGTCGAACGCCCAGTCGAGTTCGGGGTACTTGTCGACGATCAGCGTGAGCAGGGCCGGCATCGCTTCCGGCGTGTCGATGAACCACGCCTGGCAGAAGGCGACCGCTCGCTCGGCGATGGGCGAGGCATCTCCGCGGGCAAGACCGTGCGCGAGGGCGGCGCGATACGCCTCCAGCACCTCGTCGGGGGCATTGTGCGTATCGGCGAGGGCATCGAGGTGTTCCCAGGTCGCGACGTCGGCCGGGCGGGCGCTCGCGTCGCTCAGCGCCGCCACCAGCTCGGCGGGAAGGTCGGGCGCGGGCGCCTCCGCCGAGGTCGTGTCGGCCTCGAACCCGGGCGCGGCGGCGTCCGTCTCGTTGCCCTCGGGGTCCTTCGCCGTCCCCGCTTCGTTGCTCCCCGTCGACTCACGTCGCGTCGCCATCGTCGGTGCGCTCCTCTTTCGTAGCGTGCTCGCCACGCTCCCCACGCGGCGCAACGGGTCATGCACTCCCCTAAGCGGTCGAGATCACCCACGGAAACGATCGCCTGGCGGGCGAACCGGGTCAACGACAACCCGCGCCCTCATGTCTGTGGCAGGTTAAACGCGATGATCGCGTGGAGCGTCGACCCCCAAATCGCCGAACGACAGATGCAGGCCGTCATCTTTTGTCTGGTTGCGTTCGGCTACATCGACGCCGATTTCGACCGACGAGAGCGCCGTTTCGTCGAGGGTCACGTCGACGCGCTCGTCGCCGATCGCGCCCGGGGCATCGATGACCCCCAAGCACGGGCGGGCGTCGTGGCGACCTGGACGAAGCACTACCGAGAAGTGCTCGAGGAAATGGATCGTGACATTCAATGCCACTTCACGGAGTCGGTGGCGGCGGGGGAGAGCCAGCATGACTTCGTCGTCGCGAAGCTCAAGCTGGGGGCGTACGAGCTGCTGCAGCGCTTCTCCCCGGCCGATCAACGCGCGATGCTCACGGTGATCGATGCGTTGATGCTCGCCGACGGTCAGATTCACCCCAACGAGCAGGCCTTTCGCGACGACCTGGCGGAATTGCTCCAAGCGCCCGTCGCACGCGTCGACGCGGACGGTACGAAGGTCGAGGAGGGGCGAGTCGCCCACTCCGACCCGGCGCAACTCGTCCCGGTCGTGCCGGTCGTGGACCCCCTTCGTCCGCTGGAGTGGGACTTCGCGGACGACCCGGAGACCTTCGCGGCCCAGGCCTCGGCCGACATGGACTTGATCGCCCGCGTCCGTTCGCTCCTGGAGGCGCAGCGGGTCCAGGGACGGGGACGACTGGAGAAGGCGGGGTCGTTCGGGGCGTTTTCCGATGAATCAGCGTTTCTCGACGGACACGTCTACGTGCTGCCGAGCCACCCGGCGCGCGCCGTCGAGCTGCTCGTCATCGGCGACCTGCATGGCTGTTACTCCTGTCTCAAAGCCGCGCTGATGCAGACCGACTTCTTCGGGCGCGTCGCGCGGTATCGCGAGGCACCGGACCGGCACCCCGTGCCCTACCTGGTCACGCTCGGCGACTACATCGACCGGGGCCGGTTCAGCTACGCGGGGACGCTCCGCGCGGTGCTCCAGCTTTACGAAAGCTACCCCGACCACGTCTTCATGCTGCGCGGGAACCACGAGTATTACGTCGAGATCAAGGGTGTGGTGATGGCGCCGGTGCGGCCGAGTGAGGCGATGGACAGCATCAAAAGTCGGGCGCCGAAACGGGTCCTCCAGGCCTACAAGGACCTCTTCGAAGCGATGCCGAACTCGCTGGTGTTCGACCAGACGATGTACGTGCACGCGGGCATTCCCCGCGACGCGACCCTGGAGAAAAAGTGGCGGGGCATCCACTCGTTGAACGACCCGGAGATCCGCTTCGAGATGATGTGGAGCGACCCGTCCGAGGCCGATGTCATCCCCGACGCGCTGCAGAAGGAGAACGCGCGCTTTCCCTTCGGCCGCCATCAGTTTCGGCGGTTCATGCAGACCATCGGGTGCCGCCACATGGTCCGGGGCCACGAACGCGTACGGGCGGGGTTCAAACGGCACGATACCGGTGACGAAGCGACCCTCGCGACCGTGTTCTCTGCGGGGGGCGCAACCAACCGGGACCTTCCGGCGCGGAGCAGTTATCGCGAGGTCACCCCGATGGCGCTACAGGTCGCCTACGCCGACGGCATCAGCACCTTCACCCCTTTCGAGATCGATTACGCCCGGTTCAACGACCCGAGCCTCAACGGCTTCTTCGCGTCGTGACGAGCGGGGCGCGCAAACCCAGAGGGGTCGGCCGTCGGGGCCGGTGGTGGGCGAGTGCTGGCCTCAGCGTGGGGTGCAATCCCTGCGCCGCATCGCCGCCGCCGCCACCCACGTCCGCGGAGCCTGCGCCTCCGGCGGCGGTGGCCGAGGCGTTGCTGGAAGACGGCCGAGCCGCCGCGTCGCCTGCGGGGGAGCCGGCGCCGCGGGAGGACGAGGCAGGCCCGGCCTGCGCGGCGACGTACGCGACGATTCAGACCTTCCGTCGGCGGGTCGGCGTCAACCCTCTAGCCATCGACGGGCCAGGTTTCGTGGCGCTCTGCGAGCAGCTGCCCCCCGCGACCCGCCGCTGCCTCGACCCCGCCCACGCCTCGCGCGAGGCGGCTTCGTGCATCGCGCGGGTCGAGGCGCTTCCGTCGGCCCAACGCCAGCGGGTGCGGGCGGCGATGCGGGGGGCGTCGACGGCGCCGGGCCCTCCACCGTGAACCCGCATCGACGCGCGGTTGCGGCAATTTTTTCTCCGGCCTAGCATGCGGCCCCGTTCGAGGTTCGCCTTAGTCCATGTCGCAGTACGACCTGTCCATCGACCCCGCGTTGGTCGCCGAGGCGGAACGGCTCGTGACCCTCGAGGGCCGTGCCTTTCCCACGCTGGTCATCATGTGGGAGTCGCAGATGCTCGGGCAGGATTGGCAGACGGTGCTCGTCACCGACTACACGATCCCTCTGCCCCCGCTGGAGCCAGGGTCGAGCTTCAATGAGGTGCGCATCGGGGCGTACACGGCCGAAGTCCCGACCAAGTTTCTCTACTTCGGAACCGAGTTGACCGAGGACGCCCCTCGGGTCGGCCCGGAGATGGAAAACGTCATCACCCCGGCTCGCACGTACCAAGAGTATCGACTCAACGCGGAAGCGACGAGCATCCCCTATCTGGAGCTCATCAATACGACGCCGCGCGTCTACGGAAATGGTCCGCAGGACTATTACAGCCCGCCCATCAAGGTCGAGCGCTTCGACGCAGGAACGGGGACCCACCTGATCGCCGACAACTTTCCCGAGACCGTGGCGGGGCTTCCCCCGCTCGGGTCGGAGTTGTTGACCGACCCTCGCCAGGGATTCTGGCAGGGGGGACGGTTCGTGGGGACGAAGAAAATGGCGATTCTCAACAAGGGGGAGGTCGTCGGACTTCGTCGGCGGTTGAGCGAGCGCGAGGTGGTTCCGCCGGAGGTGGTCAGGCGGGACCCCAAGATCGACATCCGCGACGCCTGGGTCGCCATCGATCTCGGCACGTCGGCCTCGGTGGTCGCGTTGGGCGATGGCGAGCGGCATCAATTCGTTCCCGTCGGCTTGCACGAGCCGCCCCGATTGGCGCGGGATTTCGAAACGCCGAGCACCGTCGCGTTTCACAACCTCCCTCGGGTCCTCAAGTCGTGGCGCGATCGCGTGATTTTGCCCCTCACCGAATGGGGCGATCTTCACGTGGGCCACGCCGCCGCGCGGCGTCTCGAAGTTCAGGGCAAAGAGCGGGCGCAACGCATGAAAGCCACGGTTCCCTCCGTCGCGGCGCTCCCGGCGCGCTTCGAGCGGGGCGACCGCGTTTTGATTTGCGGGCGAAGTGACGTCGACAACACGCTGGCGCTCGATCCCCCGGCCGACCCCATCGTCGACGAGGAGGGCATCGACCCCGACGACCCCTTCGACCCCTTGGAACTGCTCGCGTATTACATCGGGGTCAACGTCAACGACCGCCGGCGTGGCATCTACCTTCGCTACGCGGTGGGCATGCCTACCGGATGGTCGTTGGCGCGACGGGAAGCCGTGTTGGTTCAGCTTCGCCGGGGGCTCAGCCGCAGCCTCCCGGCGGGCATGGTGGCCTTCGACGACACCGACCTCCTCCAGGTGGTCGACGCCGGACCGAACGTCTTGTCCTTCGCCGCCTACGCGTTCCGCGTCTTCGGGATCACACCGAAGCCCGACGAACCCGTGCCTTTCGTCTCCATCGACGCGGGCGCGAGCGAGGTGAGCGTCACCTGCGGCACCTACCGAGTGGGGCGCCCCGACGAGGTCGCGGCCGGCTACGAGAGCCTCATGGACCACGTCGAGCCCACCGTCCTGTCGCACGTCGGCGGTGACCTGCTGCTCCACCAACTCGCCTACAAGGTCTACGCGGCGAGCGGGACGTCGATGAGGAACAACGACATCCCCTTCGTGCCGCCCCCCGGCGAACCGCTTCTGGCCGGCGCCGAGGAGCGCCTCGGGTCGAGCCTCGATGGCGAGACCAACGCGCAGCTCCTCTGCGACGTGGTGCGCCCGCTCCTCGAGAATCCCGGGCCGAGCCCCATTCCCGACCTGATGCAGCTCTTCGACCGTGAAGGTCGGGTGCGCGACGTGCGGGTCACGATCGACCGCGCCGCCTTGAGCGAATGGCTCCGCGGGCGCCTCTCGGAGACGGCGGTGCAGATCAAAGAGGCCATCGACCGAGGGTTTCAACAGGTTTCGCGTGGCGAGCCTCCGTACGCCGACCTGCGGGTGCTGTTGGGCGGGCGGCTGGGCATGCACGCGTTTCTGCACGAGCGACTGGAGGCGGTGTTGCCGCCCCAAGTACGCATTCATCGGTTTCGGGAGCCCGACGCCACCAACGTCGCGGCCCCGACGGTGAAGCTGGCCACGGCGCTTGGGATCTTGGCCCTGCGTTATCAGCCCTTGGCGCGAGCCGAGGTGACCGACGACCGCGTGGGCTTTCCGTTCCGGGTCGGGCGCGCGAAACGGGGCAAGCTCTTCTCGGTGCTCGACGAGTCGGTCGGGTACGACGTGTGGCGGGAGCTCGGCGCATGCACCCGTCCCGACGTGACGGTGCTCTACACCGCCTCCGTCGACGCGTCGTCGGAACTCACGGCCGACGACCCCTCGATTCAAAGCGTGACCTGCGGGCTCGGCTACGACGCGGTGGGCTATCGGGTGTACCTTCGCGCCACCGACGACCATCACGTCGAAGTCTCGGTGGGTCCGCCCGGCGGGCGGCCGGCGGAAGACGCGCCCCGGTGGACCATCGACCTCGCGAGTGGGACCGGAGTGCCCGCCAGCGGCGGTTGACGAACCGCCACTCAGTCGCACAGGCTCGGACCGAAACAGACTCAAGCCGAATAGGCTCAAGCCGAATAGGCTCAAGCCGAAACAGACTCAGCGGGCGCGGACGAGCGAGGGGAGATAGTCGTCGGGGGGGGTGAGCCCCAGCAACGCCAAGATCGTCGCCCCGAGGTGGGCAATGGTGGGCCGGTCGACGTCGTCACGAAGCGTGATCCGCTCCAGGGCGTCGATGAGCACCAGCGGTACAGGGTGAAGGGTGTGAGAGGTGCGAGGGATCGGCGACCCATCGTCATGGCGGCGCACCCGGCCTTGGGCGTCGCGAAGATACATCTCGTCTGAATTGCCGTGATCCGCCGTGATCAGCAGCACGCCGCGGTGGCGCCGCACCACTTTTTCCAGGCGTGCGATCTGCCGGTCGCACACCTCGACCGAGATCCGCGCCGCTTCGAGGTCGCCGGTGTGACCGACCATGTCGCCGTTGGGGTAGTTGAGTCGTACGTAGTCGTAGTCCCCCGACGCGATGGCTTCCTCGGCGGCATCGCTGATCTCCGCCGCCTTCATCCAAGGGCGTTGGTCGGCCGGGACCCGGTCCGAAGGGATCTCCAGGTATCGCTCCAGCCGTTCGTCCAAGTACCCGCTTCGGTTACCGTTGTAGAAGTACGTGACGTGACCGAACTTCTGCGTCTCGGAGCAGGCGAACGTTCGCCGGCCCGCGGCGACGAGAAACTCGCCCACCACGCGGTCGATGTCGGGCGGGGGTACGAGAAAACGACGGGGGATCCCCAGGTCACCGTCGTATTGCATCATGCCCGCATAAAAGACGTCCGGGCGGCGCCCGCGGTCGAACGCGGTAAAGGATGACGCGTCACCCTCGAAGGCGCGGCTGATTTCCATGGCGCGGTCGCCGCGATAATTGAAGAACAGGACGCTGTCGCCGTCTTCGATCGCGCCGTTGCTCCCTTCGATCACGAAGGCCGGAAGGTACTGGTCGTCGACGTCGGGGTTCTGGTCGTAGAGGGCGGTGACGGCTTGGCTCGCGCTCGGGAAGACATGGGGGGCCTGCCCGTGCACGTGGGCGGCCCAGCCCCGCGCGACCATGTCCCAGTCGGCCTCATAGCGGTCCATCGTGATGTGCATGCGGCCGCCTCCCGATGCGATCCCATAGTCGCGACCGGCTTGCGCGTGCCCCCGCAGCTTCGCCTCGAGAGGGCCGAGATAGGTCAGAGCCGAACGCCCGGGAACGTCGCGGCCGTCGGTCAACACGTGGACGCGGAGGCGCTGCACGCCGGCGGTCGCCGCCTCGTCGATCAAGCGGTGGAGGTGGTCGACGTGGCTGTGGACCCCGCCGTCCGACACCAAGCCGATGAGATGAAGGGTGCGTCCGCGGCAGAGTCCCGACCAGACGTCCGTACGAAAGGCCTCGCCCGAGTCGAAGGCGCGACCCACGAGCGTGGCGCCCTGGTCGATGACCCGACCGGCGCCGAGCGCGTTGTGGCCCACCTCGCTGTTGCCGATGTCGTCATCTTCCGGGAGGCCTACGGCTTTGCCGTGCGCGACGAGTTGGAGGTTGGGGTACCGCTGGAGCATGCGGTCGAGATGGGGGGTGCGCGCGGTGGCGACGGCGTCGTCTTCCTCGCCGCGACCGCAGCCGACGCCGTCGAGAATGCACAGCACCACCGGGCCGGGCGGACGGGGGAACCGGTCGTGGGGCGCCAACAGCGTACTCATAGGCGGATGCTGACACGCCTTTCCCCTGAATTCAGCCCCACCGGCGCGGTGCCTCGGGCGGGGCGCTCTGCGGCCGTGGTAGGGTCAAGAGATGCTTGCCTCGTGGCGTGGCCGTCTCATGGCCTTCGGCGCGTTCGTCGCGCTCGCAGGTGGTTGTGGCATCGACGTGGGCGCCGTGTTTTCGGCCGACGATACGTCGTCGACGGGCGAGGGAGGTACGACGACGACATCGTCGCGGGTTTCGGTGGGGACCAGCGGCGGCGACGATGTGGACGTCAGCGCGAGCGTTGGGCCCGGGGGGGGAGGGCCCGTAGGTACGGGCGGCGGCGGCGGAGGGGGCGCCCCCGTCACCTCGTCCTCGTCGTCCGGCGGCGGCGACACGGGCCCCGGGGGGGCGGCGCCCATCGACCCCATCGGATGCGCGGACGGGACACGCGAACTTTTCGAGGCGCAGCTCGTTCATCCGGACATCGCCGGCTGCGACGGCGCGTTTCAGGTGCCGGGCGTGACGACTTCGGCCTCGTTCAGCCCCCAGTGCAATCGAACCGCAGGCAACGACGGCACCAACCCGATGGGCGTGGGGTGTAGCGTCGCAGATCTCTGCGCGGAGGGATGGCGGGTCTGTGCGTCAGCGGCGGACGTGCAAGCGAACAGCGGGACCACGTTGTGCGAATCACCGTTCGGCGACGACCGGTTCTACCTCACGCGGCAGGTACAGAACACGCAGTCGAACTGCATCAACGGGGGCGACGACAACAACATCACCGGCTGCGGCAATTTCGGGACGATGTCGGACGTGGCGTCGTGCTTTCCCCTCAATCGCACCCTCCGTTTCGTGGATTGCAACACCGTCGCCGGCTGGTCGTGCGGAACCGGAGCGAACCAGTTCAGCGAGGCGTCGGTAGTGACCAAGACGAGTGGCAACGGAGGCGTCCTGTGTTGTCGGGAATGAGGCGCGATTGAGCTCGCCGCTTGACCCGGCGGAATCCGCATCGGAGAAGGCAGGGTGACGTTTGGGAACGCAGAAGCGAGGCCAAGGCGACGTCGGGGGCGGCATCGCGGTCGCGGCGTCGCCGCGTGGTGTCTTCTCGTCGCGGCGAGCCTGACCGGACCGAGTGCCTGCGGCGGCGACCATGGGGGAGGGCAGGGCGCGTTCGGTCTCTGCCAGCAGAGCGTCGCTTGGGGCGGCTGGGACGGGACGCCGACGTGTGCGGGGCTGGCCGCTTCCGTCATCACGGCGGAAGATCGCGCCTGTCAGACCGACGCCGACTGCCGCCTCGTCGCGGTCACGAGTTGCGCGGCGCACGCGGTCAATCAGCCCGCGCTCGCTCGGTACAGTCAGCTCCCCACCCCGTGTCAGCATCCCCTCGGGGGCATGTGTCCCGTGGTCAACTATCGCGCGTGGTGCAACCAGGGCTGCTGTGCCCCGGTCAACGCGGCAGCCCCATTGCCGCTCCCGGGCACCCGCTGAGTCGTTACGGCGACCCGACGGAGGTCGCCGTCCCCGCCGGGGCCACCGGTGGTGACGGGTCGACGAGCGGCGCGGATCCCAGCAAACGGGGCAGCCATCGCGTGAAGCTCAGGGGTACGGTCGCGTTGTGCACGTCCTCGGCGGGATGTTGGACGTCGATGTGACGGAGGCCGAAGCCTCCGGGTGACGGGGCGGCGGCCCGGAAGGCAGAGGCGAAGGCATCGAAGGCGCGGGGCCAGCCGAGCTTTTGGTAGGCGACCACGACATGAGTTTCGGGGGAGGCCCCGGCCCAGCGGCGGGCGAGCGCACCGGTGAGGCACGTGTCGATGGCGAGCAAGGCGTGGAGCGGAGTCTCTGCGGCATCGACGGTGGCGAGTCCCCCCGTGAGACTGCACCCCGCGCCGGAATGACCCGCGACGATGACGCGTTCGGGGTCGATCTGGGCGCGTCCGTGGAGCACACGACGGGTGATGGTCACGAAACGGTCGAGGTCGAACCCGCGCCAACTCGAACCCCGTGACACCTCGCTCGCCACGACGCTGCTCGGAGCCGCGAGGACGAACGGGGGCATGGCCCCCGCGGCGACCCAGGTGTCGAGAAGAGCTCGGAGGTCGTCTTCGGGCCCGCTCCCCATCCATCGGTACTTCACGAGGCGCTTGTTGAGCCCGTGAAGAAACACGACGAGGCCCACCGGACGCGTCGGCGCGTCAGGCGGAGCGGTCGCGCCGGCGGGAAGATAGGCGCGCGCAGACCACGCGCGACGCGGGTGGTCGCCTCGGCCGTCCCAGCTGTAGTCGATGGTGGTTCCCTCGAGTGCCCACGCGGCGGGAGGACCGAGGGTCGAGGCCGCGGAGACGAGCATGAGCGCGGTGGCGATGGGGGCCCAGGCGGGCCCGGCCTCGCGTCGTCGGCGGGACGCGCGTCGCCATGAGGTCACGGTTTGGAGCCGTCCAATTGTCACCGGTTTGTCTTACTTGGTGTGGTAATGTGGTTACCGGACGGGCGAGGTGCGGGAAGCGTCGCTCGGACTTGATTCAGTGGGCGGGGCAGCCGCGACCGACGCCGACCGGCGGCGGAGTTCGCGGGACCGGGAGCCATCCAGCATATGTTGAAGCGAACCTTGACGGGGCTCGTGGCGCTCGGCGCCGCGATGTTCATCACTGTGGCGTGCGGCGACGACACCGCCGAGGATGACGACGGACCGGGCGGCAGCGGAGGAACCGGAGCGGCCGGCGGCAGCGGAGGCACGGGGGGGGCCGGAGGTACCGGCGGAACCGGCGGCACCGGCGGCGGCGGGGACGAAGAAGTCGAGATCATCACGTGCACGGGCGCGCCGCCCGCGGACCCGGGCGGAGACGTATGCGCCGTTACGGCCGGCGACGACCGTCGTCTGGTCGTCGGCGACGTGCTCCAACCCGGTCGCGTGTTCGAAGGGGGGGCGGTGTTGATCGACGCCGCCGGCACCATCACGTGCGCGGGCTGCGATTGCTTCGACGAGGGAGCCGGGGCGACGGTGATCGCGTGTCCCGACGCGGTGGTTTCCCCCGGGCTGATCGATGCCCACGACCACGTGGGGTGGATGAATGGTCGCCCCTGGGTCGCGTCTGAGAACGGGGTCGACCCCGAGGAGCGGTGGGAGCATCGCAACGACTGGCGGCGCGGACGCCGGGGCAACTCGGAGATCGATGTCGACGGCGGGGGCGCGAGTCGCGACGAGAAAACCCTCGGCGAGCTGCGCTTCGCGCTCAGCGGCGCCACGGGCAAATTTGGTTCAGGTGACATGGGTGGCTTTCTCCGGGACCTCGATTCGACGGGAGATGGCGACAACGGCCTCGGCGAAAAACCGGCCCGCTACGAGACGTTCCCGTTGGGCGACACGAGCGGCACGCAGCAAGCCGACGGATGTACTTCGTACAGCATCCGCGAACCGGTGGCGGCGTTCTTCGACGCTCATGCCCCCCACGTCGCCGAAGGGATCGATGACGTCGCCCAGAACGAGTTCGCCTGCCTCACGGGCCAGGGGGCGGGGTCGGAGGTGTACCTCGACGCGCGGGCGGCGCTGATTCACGGGATCGGCTTGGGCCCGATCGAGATCGGTCAGATGGCGGCCCAGGGCATGCGGTTGGTGTGGTCACCGCGAAGCAACATCGCCCTTTACGGCAATACGGCGCCCATCACCGTGTACGACGCGATGGGGGTGAGCATCGGGCTCGGCACGGATTGGATCCCGAGTGGCTCGATGAACATGCTCCGCGAGTTGCAGTGCGCGGCCTCCTTTAACCGCGACTACCTCGGGGGGTACTTCAGCGACCATCGTCTTTGGCAGATGGCCACCATCGGGTCGGCGCGCGCGCTCGCTTTCGACGACGCGACGGGGATCCTCATTCCGGACCGCGCCGGGGACATTGCGATCTACGCGAACAACGGCGCGCGACACTACGGCGCGGTGGTCAGCGCTCGCGTGGAAGACGTCGCCCTCGTGTTGAAGGGAGGGGCGCCGCTCACCGGCAATCAAGCGGTCGTCGATGCGCTCGAGACCGGTTGCGATACCCTCGACGTGTGCGGCGTCACCAAGGGGGTCTGCCTCGAGCCCCAGACCGGTTCGACGTTGGCCCAGCTCGAGAGTGCGGCGGACATGCAATATCCGCTGTTCGCGTGCGGACCACCGCAAGAGGAACCGTCATGTGTGCCGGCCCGAACCCTCGGGGAAGACCAGGTCGATGGGTCGACGCTGTACGCCGGGATGTCGAGCGCCGACGATCCCGACGCGGACGGGGTCCCCGATGCCATGGACAATTGCCCCGGGGTTTTCAATCCGGTGCGTCCGGTCGATGCGGGCGTTCAGGGCGACGCCGACAGCGATGGGACGGGGGATGCGTGTGACCGGTGCCCGCTCGACGCAGATACCGACACCTGCGACGCGGCCGATCCCAACGACATCGACGGGGACGGGACGCCGAACACCACGGACAATTGCCCGGGCATCGCCAATGCCGACCAGGCCGATGCCGACAACGACGGGAAGGGCGACGAGTGCGACGCGTGCCCCGATGCGGCGAACCCGGGCGCCGAGGCCTGTCCGGCGACGATTTACGCCATTCAGGACGTCACCGACCCCAACCACGTGCCCGAAGGAACCGAGGTCGAAATCGCCTGCGTGGTCACGGCGATCGCCGACAATAAGTTCTGGTGCCAGGATCCCTTGGGCGGGCCGTTCTCTGGGATCTCGATCTTCACCGGAAGCGCGCCCGCGTACGACGACAGCTCGGCGCTTCAGCTCTACGACAGCATCACCGTGGCCGGGACCTATGTCGAATTCTTCGACCTCACCCAACTGTCGGACGCCACGGTGACGTACGTGGGACCGGGGACGGCCCCCACGCCGGAGTTGGTCGTGTCGAGCGCCATCGCCACCGGCGGAGCACTGGCCGAGAGCTACGAAGGCGTCTTGGTTCGTATCGTCGGGGTCGAGGTCACGATCATGGACCCCGACCCCATGGACTTCGATGAGTTCGTCGTCACCGGCAACCTGCGCATCGACGACGACATTTTCGAAGCCCTCGACAACACCTTTCCCGTCATGACGGCGTTCGCGGAGATCGTGGGCATCCACCACTTCAGTTTCAGCAATTACAAGTTGCTCCCGCGTTCCGCCGCCGATCTGGTCCAGTAAGAGGCCTGGCCGATTGGGCTAGACTCGTTTCAGGCGACGGCAAGGGCGAGCTGGCCCTGTCCGAAGCCCGCGATGTCTGCCCGCATGGCCATGCGCGCCGTGGGGCGTCGCAGCGCGAACACGATGTCGTCGGGGAGGTCCCGCGAGAGAGGCAAGACTTCCTTGAGGCGCACGTGGGGGCCGATGTCGCAAAACAGGCTGGCCGCGACGTTCACCACCTCGTGGTAGTTCTCGGCGAGCGCATCATCGAGTTTCTTGGACAGGACGACGCGATGGGCCTCGTGCGCGGGAACCATCGCGAGGGCAGCACCGCAGTAGGCCGCGAACGCAACGTCGGAGATCGCGAAGGCGGCGGGGCGATCGTCATCGTCGACATACACCGCGATCGTGCCTCCGAGGTTTGAGCGGATTTTGCCGCCCGGGGTGAGCGTGACGCTTTGGCCGACGAGACCTTCGACCAATTCGCGCACTGCTTCGAGGCGAGGGAGCTTGCCGTCTCCCTCGCGCGTCGCGCCACCGCTCTGAGTCATGCGCCGAGGTGGGGTTCGAGTGCGCCCTTGAAGGCGTCCGGCGTGAAGGGCTTTGCGATGAGGAAGAGGGCCCCGGCGGCGCTCGCCTTGGCTCTCATGTCCTCGGTGCTCTCCGACGTGACGAAGCCGAACTTGACGCCGTGCCCTTCGCCCTTGAGCTGCTGAAGCAGCTCGATGCCGGTCATCTCCGGCATGTTCCAATCGCAGAGGACGAGGTCGGGCGTGTGCTTTTGGATCTGCTCGTAGCCTTCGCGACCATTGGCTGCTTCTTCGATGTCGTGTTGACCGTACCCAGCCTGACGCAGGGTTCGGCGTACGATCATGCGCATGGCGCGACTGTCGTCTACGATGAGGATCTTCATGGGTTGACTCCTGGTGGATGGTTGTTCGTGTGAAGCGGGGGATTCGAGGTTGGGTACGTCGCGGGACGCGGCGACGAAGAACGCACCCGATAAAACGAGGTGGTTCCTTCCACGTGGCGTTCGTAGGCGGCATCGAGGCCCATGGTCGTTTCGGCTGCGCCGAGCATCAGAACCCCCCCGGGAGCCATGCGCCGCGCGAGTCGCTGCAGGATCGTGACCTTGGTCTCGCTGTTGAAGTAGATGAGCACGTTGCGGAGCAAAACGAGGTCGAAGCGCGGGTAGTCGACCGGCCAATGAGAGATGAGATTGACCTCTCGGAACTCGACCATGTCCCGAATGCTCTTGACGACTTCCCAGTGGTCGTCTCGTTGGTGGAAGTACTTGCGCCGCATCTCCGCCGGGAGTCCGCGATTGACCTCGTGCTGGGCGTAGCGACCCTCGCGGGCACGCGCGACGACGGCCGCCGATAGGTCACTGGCGCACAATCGGAGCGTCCACTGCCGTAACTCGGGAAAGTGTTCTCGCAGGATGATGGCGAGGGTGTAAATCTCCTGCCCCGTGGACGAAGCGGCACTCCAGACCGAGAGGCGTCGTTCGGCTCGGCGGGCCCCGATCAGCTCGGGGAGAAGGGTGCGACGAAGGGTCTGGAAGGGATGAACGTCGCGATAGAACGTGGTCTCGTTGGTGGTCATCGCCTCGATGATGAGGGTCTCGACGCGCGGCTGGCGCTTCCGACGAAGACTATCGACGAGGGCGTCGATGCTCTCGCCGTACCCTTCGTTGCGGGCGATGGGGGCGAGGCGCGAAATGACGAGATATTCCTTGTCGTCATGAACGACGATGCCCGAGCGAACTCGGACGAGATCGGCGATGTAGGCCATGCTGCGTTCGGACAAGCATTTCATCGAGGGTCTCCGAGGGAACGGCGATTCGGTGACGCGGCTCTCCGCCCCACGGGCGCGGATCGGCCGCGGGAAAGTGTGATCTGGCGGAGGTATCGCCCGATGTCGTCGAGCGGCAGGATCTGGTCTGCGAGGCCAGCGTCATGTACGGCTCCGGGCATTCCCCAGACGGTGCTCGTCGGCTCGTCCTGAACGATGCAGCGTCCTCCGGCGCGGCGTACGGCGCGGACGCCTTCGACCCCGTCGCTGCCCATTCCCGTGAGGACGACGGTGACGAGGGCCGGCCCGTAACACGCAGCGAGGGCGCGAAACATGACGTCTACGGCGGGGCGGCAAGAGTTTTCCGGGGGGGCGTCGCTTAGCTGGGCGACGACTTGGGCGCCCTCGCGAACGAACACGAGGTGGGAGCCGCCCGGCGCGATGAGGACCGAACCGGGGCGCAGCGCGTCACCGGGCCTTGCTTCCCGCACGGCCAGGTCGGTGAGGCGGTCGAGGCGCCGGGCGAGGGTGGCGGTGAATGTCGGCGGCATGTGCTGTGTGATGGCGATCGGGAGGGCAAAGTGACGTCCGATGTCCTCCACCACGCGGGCGAGAGCATTGGGCCCTCCGGTCGATGCGCCGATGCCGATGGCGAACGGCGTCGCGGGGCGGGGCGGGGCGGTGGTCGTCGTGAGGCGCGGTTCAAGACGTACGCTTCGCCTGCGCGCCGCTCGGTCCGCGCTCGCGGGCCCGGGTCCGACCGGTGGGGAGGGGGCGGTGGGCTCTTTGGCCCGGCGGGGCCTGAGCGCGGCCACCAAGTCCGTCTGGACATGCCGGGATGCGGTCGCCGTGTCTCGTGGGTTCGGTGGTTTGGCGACGATGCGGGACGAGGGTGTGGGGGCTGTGCTCTTCGCGGCTTCTGGGTCGTCGGTCCATACGACCACCACGAGCTCGGGATGTGCGGTAGCGAGGATCTCGTGTAGCTCCCGGTACGCCTCGTCATCAAGGACGATGGCATCGAGGGAGGTGGCCCCGATCTTGGCCCGGGCGATCTCGCCATTGGCCGCGGTGGCGATGACGTCGAGCCCGGGCTCGGAGGCCAGGCTGTCGCGGACCAGGCGGCGATAAACCACCGAATGGTCGACGACGAGGATTCGCAGGGAAGACGCCACGGTTGGAACTCAGGGACAACGGGGGAACGATGATCGGTGGGGCTCGAGCACCATGAACGCCCCTTGGGTGACGAGGGTCTGCATCGGGCGCTTCCTCAGGCGGCAGCGACCGCTTTCAGCGTCTTGTCGGTGTCGAGGACCAACATGAGCCGGTCCTCCAGCTTGTAGACGCCGGGGACGAGGTCTCCGACGACGTGGCGTACGGTGGCGGGCGCGCGCTCGTAGTGGGCGTCGTCCAGTTCGAGAACGTCACCGATCTCGTCGACGAGAAGGCTCACTGCGCCGTCCTCGGTGCGGAGCACGACGTTCATGGGGCGACGGTCGGCCGGCCGAGGCCCAAACGCGAGCTGCGCCCTCATTTCGATCGCGGTCACGATTTGCCCGCGGAGATTGATGAGGCCTTGAATCACGGGATCCGCGAGAGGGACCGGGGTCATCTCTTGGTAGCGAATGACTTCCTGCACGCGTTGAACATCGACGCCAAAGAACAGGTCGCCGAGGTGAAAGGTGCAATATTGCTGTGTCATCGTCGAGGTAGGCTCCTTTCCGGCCTCGGCATCAGGCGGCGTCTTCGCGGAAAAATGTCGGGTCCACCCGTTCGATGAGCCCGCGGACGTCCACAAGGTCGGTCACGTGACCCTGGATGACGGCGGACCCCACCCGTCCGGGGGCGCCGCCAATGCGTTCGATGTCGACGTGGTCTTCGACGATGTCGACGATGGTGTCGACCACGAGCCCCATGGCGCGGTCTCCCCGGGCGTGGACAATCACCTGGCGGAGCGGCTCCGGGTCGGCCGGAGCGGGCAGGCCGAGACTCGCTCGGACGTCGATCAAGGGCATGATGCCGCCGCGGTATTGCACCACGTGATGACCCCCCGCGCGCTCAATGCGGTCTTCCGAGACCTCTTCGAGGCGGGATACGAGATCGAGGGGCACGGCGAGACGTCCCTCGAGACCGGCGCGGAAGAGCAGCATCGTGCGGGTGGGGGCGCGCTTGTCTTCCGGGAGGGCGGCGGGCGGATCGTCCCCTCCGCGCGCATGGCCTTCGGCCACGATGCGGGCCCGCTTCGCGATGCCGAGAACGTCGAGGATGAGGGCGACGCGGCCGTCGCCCATGATGGTGGTGCCGGCGTAGGTACTCAGCTTCTTGATCTCGGGTCCGAGAGGCTTCACCACGATCTCCTCCGTATCGAACACCTCGTCGACGACGAGTCCGAAGCTGCGGTCGTCGGCCTGGAGGACCACGATGTTGAGGGCGGGGCGGTGGTCGCCGTCGGCGCGGGCGGTCGGCGACATGCCCAGTTGTTCGCCGAGATAGGCCAACGGCAGGAGGTGGCCCCGCAGTCGATACACGGGGATGCCGTGGATGGTTTCCACGGCACTGGCGGCGGCCGTACCTTCGAGACGGACCAGCTCGAGAAGGTTGACCTGAGGAATGGCGAAGCGTTCGCCGCCGCTTCCGACCACGAGGGCAGGAATGATGGCGAGGGTGAGCGGGATCTTGATCTTGAGGGTCATGCCGCGCCCGGGGCGATTCACGATGTCGACGACGCCGCCGATCTTTTCGATGTTGGTACGGACGACGTCCATGCCGACCCCACGACCCGAGACGCTCGTAACTTGGGCCGCCGTGGAAAAGCCGGGCATGAAGATACACATGGCGAGCTCGCGGTCGGACATGCGCTGCGCGCGTTCCTCGCTAATGAGTCCCTGGCCGATCGCCTTGGCCTTCACGCGCGCCAGGTCGACGCCCGCTCCGTCGTCGCTGATCTCGATGTTGACTTGTCCCCCTTCGTGATACGCGCGCATCGAAAGCGAGCCGGTAGCGTCTTTGCCGGCGGCGACGCGTGCGGCGGGCGTTTCTATCCCGTGGTCGATCGCATTTCGAACCACGTGGGTGAGCGGGTCTTTGATGGCCTCGAGAATGGTTCGATCGAGTTCGGTTTCGTTGCCCTCCATCTTGATGCGCACTTGCTTGTCGCAGGTCAATGCGAGATCGCGCACGACACGGGGGAACTTGTTCCACACGTGGCCGATGGGCTGCATCCGGGTCTTCATCAGCCCCTCCTGAAGCTCCGTCGTGATCAGGCTGAGCCGTTGGGTGGTGCTGACGAAGGTGGTGTCGTCGGTTCCGGCGGCGTGTTGGAGGATTTGGTTGCGGGCGAGAACGAGCTCGCCGACGAGGTTCATGAGTTCATCGAGCAACCCGACGTCGACCCGAATGCTGGAGTCGGACACGTTGGGAGGGCCGGCGCCACCTCCCGGGGACGCAGCGGCGGCGGCGTTCGACTTGGGCTTGGGCGGCGGGGGCGCGGCGGGGGCATCCGTCGCGTCCGGATCTTGGAGGCGTTCGAGGTCGGCGACGAGGTCGTCGTAGCGAGCATCGCCCTCGCTGCCGTTGCGTTCGATTTCACCGAGGATGGTGCGGACGGCGTCGACCATGCGGAGAAGCACGGTGGTCCTTGCTTCGTCGAGGGCGAGGACACCGTCGCGAAGCCGGCTGAGGAGGTTTTCGCCTACGTGCGCGACACGCTCCAGTTCTGCGAACCCGAGAAAGCCGCTCGTGCCCTTGATGGTGTGGATCGTGCGGAAGATGCTGGCGATGCGTTCGGTGTCGCCGGGGGTGGTTTCGAGAGCCACCAACTCTTGGTCGAGTTGGTCGAGGTTCTCGTAACTTTCCACCAGGAACTCGGTGGTGATCTCGTCGGGCTCTTCCATGGAGGGGTCCAAGCGCGTGCGTCAGCGTCGAAAGGGGGCGATCGTGCGGTGAAGGGCTTGGGTGAGACGCCCGAGGTCCTCCGCCGCGGCTTGCGTCGTCGCCGCGTCTTTCGACGTCTCGCGGGCGGTTTCGCGTACCCGCGCGACCGAGTGCACGGCGACGGCGCTCCCTCGGGCGGCCTCGGCGACGTTGCGGGCCATCTCGCCCGTGGTCGCGGTTTGCTCTTCCACCGCGCTCGCGATGGTCGTCTGAATCGAGCTGATCTGATTGATGATGTCGGTGATGTCGCCGATGGCGACCACGGCGCCTTCGGTGTCGCGTTGAATGGTGTCGATTTTGGCGGCGATGTCGTCCGTGGCCTTCGCGGTCTCCTTCGCGAGCTCTTTGACCTCGTTGGCCACCACGGCGAACCCCTTGCCGGCCTCGCCCGCGCGCGCCGCTTCGATGGTGGCGTTGAGCGCCAACAGGTTTGTCTGTTCGGCGACTGCGGTGATGACCTTCACCACCTTGCCGATTTCGGCGCTGCTTTCCCCGAGCTTGGCCACCGTCGCATTGGTGGCCTCGGCCGCCTCGACGCCACGGGCGGCCACCCGGGCGGCTTCACTGGCGCTCTTCGCGATCTCACGCATCGACACCGTCATCTCCTCGGTGCCGGCGGCGACGGTTTGAACGTTGCGGTCGACCTCGCCCGAGCCGCTGGCGACTTCTTCGGCCTGCTCGGTCGCCCGTGCCGCGCCGGCCACGATCTGGCTCGAGGTGTCGAGGACGGCCTGCGCTGCGGTCGCGAGCGCTTCGGCGTGCGATGCGGTTTCGGAGACGACCCGTTGAAAGCCGCCGGTCAGCTCGTTCAGCGCCGCGGTCATCGAGGCGCCGGTTTCCGTCGGGGTTCCTTCGTGGTTCGTGGACGTCAACGTGACGGTAAGATCCCCGGCGGCGGCGGTCCGGGCGAAGTGGGCGGCGCGGTCGAGATGGGCCGCCAACGCGGTCGCTTCGGCGACGGCTCGGTCGCGGGCGAGCCGCATTTCGGGGTCGATGCGGTCTTCCGTCCACGTCACCACGGTCCCGGGTTCCGAACGCTCTTCGGCATGGCGCACCGGGACGGCCACGGCGCGGACGCGTTGGTCGCCGAGCTGCAGTGGGGTCGGTGCGAACGGTCGCGTCGCGGGGGGCAGAGCCGGATGAAGCGACGCCATCGAAAGGCCGGCCCATTGGCTCGACGTCGCTGGGAGCTCGGGGTTGGAGGCGACGAGGTCGCGGATGGCCGCGTCATTCACGTAACGGACCCGGCCGCGCTGGTCGGCGAACACCACCGCATGGGGCAAAGCGTCGAGAAGCGCAGCGAAGTCGACGGAGGAGACACGTTCGGCGTCGGGGGCCGCGGGGTGGTCGGTTGCGCTCGTGACGACGACGACTTCGTCGCCGTCGTCGTCGTCGTCGTCGGTTGCATTGTCATTCTCGGGGGGCGCGAGGGCGACGCTCGGGGCGGAAGACGGCGGCGCCTCCGCGGCGGTGGGTCCAGAGGCGGAAGGCGATGGAGCTACCGGGGGGGCACGATGGCCACCGTCGGCCGTCGTGGGAAATGCGGCTGGTACGAGCGTTTCGGTGAGGTCTTCGGGGAGGCCTCGCGCCCGGAGGAGCGCGGGCAGCGACCCCTGGGCGCGCGTTCGGCGGTCCTCGCGCGTTTCATCTTCGACGTCCGCCGCCGCCAACCGCTCGAGCAGGCGGGACCGGTCGGCGCGACCTCGACCCCCGAGGGCCATGCACCAGGCCTCCAGTTGCAGATCGAACACCTCTTCCCGCGTGAAAGCGGCTGCTTCATCATCGGAGGCGTCACGCGTCTCGGGCCACACCTCGCGGTGAAGCGCCCGGAGGAGGCGGCGAAGGGCGCGCTTGCCCCCGATACGTCGGTAGGCGCTGATCGGGCGGGCCGCGGTGGCTGCTGCATTCCCCATGGTCGTCGTCGGAGAGAACGGCGCGCGCGACGCGAGCTTGAACGCAGGCCCGCAAAGGGCCCCATCCTCGCGCCGGCGCGTCTTTGGGCTGGAACGAGCCGACGACCTCCGTTAACGTGCGCGGCGCCATGGTCTCGGGAACCGCCAGGTGGCGGCGCGTCGCCGTCCCGCTCGTCTTCGTGCTCGCGGGCGGAAGCGCCTGTGCGCTCGGCGTGGGCGGAGGGACATCGTCTTCCCCGCAGTCTACGTCGCACTCTCATTCGCGAGGCGACGGGCGGCCGGGGGAAAGGGCCGGGGCATCGACGCTCGAGGGGGATGTCTCCCCCAGTGAGATGCGGCGTACCGGGGATGCGGCGGCGCCGCGACCGCCTCGCCCTTCATCGCAGCAAGGCGCTCCAGCCGAAGGAACGGCGGGCCGCCCCCCCCTGGCCGTTCGGGAAGGCTCGGCTGTACCCAGCTCTGCGGTACCAAGTTCCGCCGTGGCAAGCTCGGCTGGTGGCGCTCCTGCGCGCCCGAAGGGCGTGGCATCGCAAGAGAGCATCGATGAGCTCGTCGAACGACTCAGCTTGGCGGAAGCGGAGCTGGCGACCCGCGTGGCCGAAGACCTCGGCTCCCTCGGCTCGATGTCGGTGGGCAAGCCGAATGGCGGGGCCCTCATCAACGGGGTCCGTATGCCCGAGCATGAAGGCTGGGAGCTCATCATTCCTCAGCTCGCGTGGGGTACGGAGGAGACCGTCGGCTACCTTCGCACCGCGGTCGAGGCGGTGCGGGCGGCCTTTCCTGAAGGTACCCATCCGATGTTCATCGGCCATCTCTCCCGTCGAGAGGGCGGGCCCCTCCGTCCGCATCGCAGCCACCAATCCGGCCGCGACGTCGACCTTGGATACTACTACATCCCCGAGCGCGCCGAGTGGTACCGACCCGCCAACGCCCTCACCCTCGACCGCGCGCGCTCCTGGGCCTTCGTGCGGGCGCTCGTGACGCGGACCGACGTCGAGTACATCTTCATATCGATCCGCGTACAGAAACTACTCAAAGAGTACGCCCTCTCCGTCGGGGAAGACGCTGATTGGCTCGACACCCTGTTCGAGTACCGATCGCGCCATCCCGAACCGCTCATTCGACACACGTGGGGCCATCAGACCCACATGCACGTACGGTTCTACAACCCCAAGGCGCAGGCGATGGGGATCCGCGCCTACGATGCTCTGGCTCGTCATCGGGTCATCTCGCCCCGAGTGCGTTTTCAGCCCTACCTCGCCAAACCGGGCGACTCCTACACCGCGTTGGCCCGGCTGGCGGGCGTCCAAGCCCGAACGGTGGAACGCACGAACGGCGGACGGCCTCTCCTCGCGGGGCGGATCATCACGGTCCCCGTTCGGGGCGATGTGGTACGCGTCGACGGTCTGGTCGTGCCCTCCCGTCGCCTTCCCCCGGGACCGAGCACCACCCAGGCGACGGTGCTCGCCGCACCGCTCCGGGACTGACCGAGCGGAATGAATCCGCGGGGCTGAATGAACCGGGGCTGAAAGCCACCTGCGGGGTGGCATGAGCCTGCGGGGCTGGTTCGGCCGGCGTCTCGTCGTCGGAAGGGGAAGCGTGGCGCGGTGGGATCAAGACCCCTCGCGGCGAGGCGGCATCGGTTCGACTAGAGATTCGACCGGCACGGGGGTCACGTCCCAGATGTCGCGCGCGTATTGCGCGATGGTGCGGTCCGACGAGAACTTCCCGCTCGAGGCGATGTTGTGGACGACCATGCGGCCCCACCGAGAGGCATCGCGGTACGCGTCGTCCACTTCTCGTTGGGCGCGCGCATAGTCGGCGTAATCGGCGCAGATCAGGTACGGGTCGCGCAGTCGAAGGTAGTCGACCACCTCTCGGTGGAGGTCTCGGTGCTCGGGGGAGAAGAAACCTTCTTCGATGAGCTCGACGGCAGCCCGCAATTCTTCGGTCTCGTCAATGAATCGGTTGGGGTCGTATCCCGCCGCCTTCTGCCCTCGGACCGCATCGGCGTGAAGTCCGAAGAGGAAGAAGTTGTCGGCGCCGACCTCTTCTCGAATTTCGATGTTGGCCCCGTCGAGGGTGCCAATGGTGAGCGCCCCGTTCATTTGGAACTTCATGTTCCCGGTGCCCGAGGCCTCTTTACCCGCCATGCTGATCTGCTCCGAGAGGTCCGTCGCGGGGATCAAGTGCTCCGCCTGAGAGACGTTGTAGTTGGGCCAAAAGAGCGCGGCGAGCTTTCCCTGGCACTGCGGATCCTGATTGATGATCGTCGCCACGTCGTTGATGAGCTTGATTTGCTTCTTCGCCTGGGCGTAGCCCGGGGCCGCTTTCCCTCCGAAGACGACGAAGCGCGGTACGAATACGTCATCGTCCGGGTGGGCAAACTTCAACCGGCGGTATTGAGCCACCAGGTGCAGGCAATTCATCAACTGCCGCTTGTATTCGTGAATCCGCTTCACTTGGACATCGAAGAGCATGCGGTCTGGGTCCACGTGGAGGCCGAAGCGCCGACGGACCGTGTCGGCGACGACGCGCTTGTTGGCCCGTTTCACCTGCATCACGGCTTCACAGAAAGACGGGTCTTCGGCGAGCGGGCGCAGGCGGGAGAGCTGGCTGAGGTCGGTGACCCACGCCCGTCCGATGCGCTCGTCGATGAGGGCGCTCAGACGTGGGTTACATTGCATCAGCCATCGACGCGGCGTCACGCCGTTCGTCTTGTTGTTGAAGCGCTCGGGGAACATCTCGGCGAAGTCCCGGAGGACGTCGCGCTTGACGAGTTCGGAGTGGAGCTCGGCCACGCCATTGACGCTATGACAGCCCACAACGGCGAGGTGAGCCATGCGGATTTGTTGGGTCGGCCCTTCCTCGATGAGCGACATACGTCGTTTGCGGGCATCGTCGCCGGGCGCGAAGACGTGCACCTGCCGGAGGAATCGATGGTTGATCTCGAAGATAATTTGTAGATGACGGGGGAGCAGGCGCGCGAAGAGGTCCACCGGCCACCGTTCGAGCGCTTCGGGCAAGAGGGTGTGGTTGGTGTACGCCAATGTGCCTTGCGTGATCGACCAGGCCTCTTCCCATTCGAGGTGGTGGTCGTCGAGGAGCACCCGCATCATCTCCGCCACGGCGATGGCGGGATGCGTGTCGTTCAGTTGGATCGCGACTTTGCCGGCGAGGGCGTCGAGTCGTGGATGGCCGTGAAAGTAGCGGCGGAGGATGTCGTGAATGGAACAGGCGACGAAGAAATACTGCTGCTTGAGCCGCAGTTCTTTTCCGGCCGGCGACTCGTCTTTGGGGTAGAGTACCTTGGAAATGCTCTCACTGAGGGCTTTTTGCTCGACGGCGCGGCGGTAGTCCCCGTCGTTGAAGACGGCGAGGTCGAAGTCCTCCGAGGCGCGCGCGCGCCACAGGCGCAGGGTGTTCACGTGGGGCGTGCCGTACCCCGCCACGGGGTAATCGTAGGGCACGCCGACGATGCGTTGCCCGTCGACCCACTGCCAACGGAGGTTGCCGTCGTCGGCGTGGGTTTGCTCGACCCGACCCCCGAAGCGCACTTCCACCGAGTGCTCGGGGCGGCGGATCTCCCACGGGTTGCCGTGCCGGAGCCAGGCATCGGGCTGTTCGACCTGGCACCCGTCACTCAGCTCCTGGCGAAAGATCCCGAATTCGTAACGGATGCCGTAGCCGTAACCAGGCAGGCCCAGCGTCGCCATGGAGTCGAGAAAACAGGCGGCCAGGCGGCCGAGGCCTCCGTTGCCTAGCCCAGGGTCCGTTTCGTGTTCGAGCACCTCGCTCAGCTCGAGATCGTAGCGACGTAGCTGCTCGGCGGCGAAGTCGTAAAGGCCGAGGTTGAGGAGATTGGAGTGCATGAAGCGCCCCATGAGAAATTCGGCCGACAGGTAATAAACCCGCTTCGGATTCTGATCTTGGTACGCCCTCTTCGTCGCCATCCACCGCTCCATCAGGCGGTCGCGGACCGTGTAGGCGAGCGCGAAGTACACGTCGAGCGAGGTGGCGGTTTCCAGCACCTTCGAGCGGGTGAAACGCAAATGGTCGAGAACGGCGCGTTCAAGAGACTCGGGGCTCATTCCCGTGCGGTCGTCCTCGACCACGATTTCGGGGCGGGGGGAGGTCGAGGACAACGTAGGGCTTGTCATCGCCTCAGGGTAAGCGACGCGGCGTCGCGGACCAACCGAACCTCGCCTCCCCGAAGTCAACCCGCCCGAGCGACCGATCGCTGGGGCGCGAGCGCATAGATCGCATCGGCGAGCTGATCGGGGCTCCACGGCTTCGGGACGTAGCGAACACCGGGAACGCCGCACCGCGTCTCGAGCACACCGACGCCCGACAGGACGATGAAAGCGTCATGTCCACTCTGGTCGTGGATGGCCTCGATGAGCTCTAGGCCGTTCATGTCGGGCATGTTGAGGTCGCTGACCACGACGTCGAAACCGTCGGACGCCGCGTTCCAGAGCGCGAGTGCTTCGTGGGGGTGAGCCGCGAGGGTGATCGACATGTCGTAGCGACGCATCGCACGGCCAAAGGCCTTCCGCACCAAGGACTCGTCGTCGACGTAGAGGACGCGAAGGGGGCGAGTTCCGTCGTCGTGGCGAAGAGATGTCGTGGGCATGAAAAGGTCAGTTCTTTCCGGCGGCGTGGACCTCGTGGGTCATCTCGCCGCACACTGACCAGAACGTCCCGCCCTGAAGGAACTTGAGGGAAAGAGGGTCAAATCTTCGCGCGCGTTCGTCAGGAGCGCCGCCGGGGACCTGCCGACGCCGACAGCTCCGTGCGCAGCTTGAGGTAACTGCCCCAGCGAGGCAGGGGGAGCGTTCCGTTGTGCAGGGCATCGGCGACGGCGCATCCGGGTTCACCCGCGTGGCGACAATCTGTGAAGCGACAGGAAGCGGCGAGCTCCGCGACGTCCGGAAACGCGTCCTCCAGCGCGTCGAGTCCGCCGACGAGGCCGAGCTCCCGCATGCCGGGCGTGTCGACGAGAAGGGCGCCCGATGGGAGCCGGATCAACTGGCGGTGGGTCGTGGTGTGCCGGCCCCGGCCGTCGCGGGTCCGGACCGCGTTCGTGGCCATGCGTTCGAAGCCGAGCAGCGCATTGACGAGCGTCGACTTCCCGACCCCCGAGGAACCGAGGAGGGCGACGGTCCGACCCGGAGCGAGCTGAGGGGCGAGTCGGTCGCGGGGCTCCACCCCGTCGCGCATGGCGCGGGCGCTCAGCGCGATCACCTCCGCGTGGGTCATCGCGGCGATCTCTGCCCGACGGGCCCGCACGTCGTCGCAGAGGTCGGTCTTGTTGAGCACCACCACCGGCTCGGCGCCGCTGTCGTAGGTGAGGGCGAGATAGCGCTCGAGCCGCCGCGGGCTGTAGTCCACGTCCAGGCCCATGACGAGAAAGGCGGCGTCGATGTTGGCGGCGACGGTCTGCTCGCCGTCGACGGAGCCCGCCCGCCGCCGCCGAAACGCCGTGCGACGCGTCAAGATCGCCGCCACGAAGAGACGACGTGAGCGCACCCGGATCGCGATCCAGTCGCCGACGACGGGAGGCGCGCCGTCGCGGTGGAGACGCCCGGGGATGTGCACGGCGCGTTCCTCGCCGCCGGCGTCGACCCAGCATCGCCCGCGACTCGCGCGGGTGACGCGTCCCACGCCGAGGTCGGGGTCGTCGAGCTCGCAGCGACAGGCGTCAAAGGTGCGCGCCCAGTTTTCGTCCCACCCGAGATCCGCGGTCCACCGTTCGGTCATCGGCGGCCCCCCGTGCCTTTTTCCCTTCGTGACCCGATCCCGTGACTACAATGTCCCCGATGGCTGCCGCTGCCCCCGACGGGTCGTCTGTTCGCCTCGATGCCGGCGGTGTCACCGATACCGGACGGCGCCGACCGATCAACGAAGACGAGCTCCTGTTGCGGCCCGAGCTCGGGCTGTTTGCGATCTGCGACGGGGTCGGGGGGCGCAACAGCGGCGACCTCGCCAGCAAGTTGGCTACGGTGAGCTTGGCGAACTTCTTCGAGGCGAGCCGCGAGGGCGACTGGCCCGAGAAGTACGGCTCCTTGATGGACCTGACGCTGCCGCCGGCGGCGCAACGTCTCTGCGCGGCCGTGCGCAAGGCCAACCTCGACGTCTACGACATTGCTTCGACCCGGGAGAAGCACGACAAGATGAGCACGACGGTGGTCGCGGCGCATCATGAGCCCGGCGCGGAGGTGCTGCACATCGTCAACGTGGGGGATAGTCGGTGCTACGGCATTCGGAAGGGGAAGATGGTGCAGCTGACGAAGGACCACACGCTGCGCAACGAGGCCCGTCGACAGTATCCCGACATCACGGACGAGCGCCTGGCGAAGGTCCCCAAGAACGTGCTGACGCGCGCGCTCGGCCGCAAGGACGACGTAGAAATCGATACCCGCACCGTGTCGGTTCGCCCCGACGACATTTTTCTCTTGTGCTCCGATGGGGTCACCCGAGAGATTTCGGACCGTCGCATTCTCGAGGCAGTGCTGGTCGCAGAGACCGCGCAGGAGGCGACCGAGCTGCTCATCGACCTCGCCAACGAGCGGGGCGGCCGCGACAACATCACCGCCTTGGCGCTCCGCTTTACCGCAGGGTAGGGCTTTACCGCAGGGTAGGGCTTTACCGCAGGGTAGGGCTTTACCGAAGGGTAGGGCTTTACCGAAGGGTAGGGCTTTACCGCAGGGTAGGGCTTTGCCGCTGGGAGCAGAGGCACTCGGTTCCGCCGAGAGGGCCCAGCCGAGAGGGCCCAGCCGACGGGGTCCAGCCGACGGGGCCCAGTCGATGGTGACGCGGTCGTGGTCAGTCGGCCGCGAGGCGCGCGTCGAGAGCGTCGGTGGCAAAGCCCGCGGCCTTCCACCCCTTGATGCCGGCTGGCAAGACACTCACGTGGGTGTGACCGGCTTCTCGTGCCCGCCCCGCGGCGGTTCGGGCGGCGGAGCACCATGTGTTGGCGCAATAAAATACGACGTGGTCTGCCTTGGCGGCGGGCAACTTCGCGAGGTCGTACCCGCGCGCGGACTCGAGGAGGGTGGCCCCAGGAATGATGCCCTCGTTGCGCCGGACGCGGTCACCGTTCGCATCGAACACCGCGGGAGGCGCAGACGAAGACATTGCGGCCGAGAGCTCAACCGGGGTCATCTCGCCCACCGAGGGGTCGCGGGCACAGCCGAGCCCAGCACCGACGAGCCCAGCACCGACGAGCCCAGCACCGACGAGCCCAGCGCCACTGACGAGCGGCACCCCCGCGACCAGGATCGCGCTCCACTTTCGGGGGCGACGCGCAATGCGAGATGCGTGGGTCACCGCAGACATCGATCCTGAGGTTAGCGCAATCCGCTTCGCGGTAAAGCCACCGTGGCGCGACGTTGCTTTGCGTCCGCCGGGCGGGCCGCTATCCTGCCGCTTCGGCCGAGACGACATGTCTCCGACCGACCCGCGGGCGGCCGGCGCCCCGCGGCAACGAACCCGGGACCACGCACTTCGAACAGCACATGGCGAACCCGGTGGAGCAATCGCTGCTGGCGGCCGCGCGTGAGCGCTGGCTCGCCGCCCTCACCGAAGGGTCCCGGGAGACGGTGCTGCTCGTCGATCGCACCGGTCGCGTGCAATACGCGAGCGTGAGCCACTCGCTGGCGCGGCTTCTCGGACATCCTCCCCACGCCCTCGCGGCCCGCATCAACCCCGACATCGTCCATCCCGACGACCGACCTCGGGTCATGGAGATGTTCGACCGCATCCTCCGTGAACCGGGGACCCTCCACTCCGCCGACTATCGCGCCCGACACCGCCTGGGCCACTACTTCGCCGTACAGTCCACAGCCGTCAATCGCCTCGATGACGAGCTCATCGGGGCCATTGTGGTGCACACGCGCCCCGCCCCCGACCCGCTCGTCGACGAGCCGACGGGCAACGACGCCACGTCGCTCATCGTCGATCGCGCGGTGTTGCTCGACCGGGTGGGCCAAGCGGCTGAGCGCGCCCGGGCCGAAGTCACCTTCGGGTTCTCGGTCCTCATCGTGGAGCTCGAGCGCCTCAAGATGCTCATCGGCAGCTACGGCGAGACGGCGGTCGACGAAGTGCTGGCGGAGATCGCCTCCCGCATCCTCGGATTGCTGCGGCCGCAAGATACTTTGGCCCGGCTTCAACCGGGGGAGTTCGCGGTCCTCCTCGATGGGATCGGAGACCGGGCGATGGCGGCCCGCGTCGCCGACCGCATTCAAAAGACGGTGGGGACCCAGTACCGCGTGCAAGACCACGCGATTTCCGCGACCGCCATCGTCGGCATCGCCACGAGCGAACGCACGTACGAGCAGGCGGAGCAGGTGCTGCGCGATGCCTCGCTCGCCACGAGCCGCGCGCGCGGTCGGGGGCGTCGGCGCCGAGCGGTGTTCCAGACGCAGATGCGGGTCGAGGACACCCGCTTCATGGCGATGGTGTCGGCCCTCCACAGCGCCGTCCAGGACGATCAGCTCACGATTCACTACCAACCGGTGGTCGCGCTCGGCGACGGAGCGATCACCGGATTCGAGGCGCTGCTGCGGTGGAACCACCCGAGCCTCGGGCTCATCTCACCGGCCCAGTTCATTCCGGTGGCCGAAGAAACGGGCATCATCGTGCAGCTCGGCCGGTGGGTGTGCCGCGAGGCATGCCGGCAAATGTCCCTTTGGAATCGTACCTTCGGCACTTCGCTCCACGTCGCCGTGAATTTGTCGGCCAAGCAATTTCAAGACGAGGAGCTGGTGGCGGAGGTCGCGTCGGCCCTCGACGACGCAGGACTCGATCCGCGGCTCCTTCACTTGGAGCTGACCGAATCGGTGGTGCTCGAAAACAAGGAGCAGGCGATCCGAGCCCTCGAGGCATTCAAGAAGATGGGGATCCGGCTCAGCCTCGACGACTTCGGCACCGGATACTCCTCCTTCAGCTACCTGTACCAATTGCCGTACGACACGCTGAAGATCGACCGCAGCTTCGTGGCCCAGCTCGGCGCCGACGGCGGGGGCAGCCAGGAAATCGTGCACGCGATCATCGTTCTCGCCCACAACCTGCGCATGACGGTGGTGGCCGAGGGGGTCGAGCAGTCACCCCAAGTCGACCTGCTCAAGGGCATGTGGTGCGAGTTCGCTCAGGGCTATCACTATACGCGTCCCGTCCCCGCGCCCGAGGCGGAGCAGCTCATCGCGGCGGGGGCGGCGTACGCCTGACCCCGGTCTCGGGAGCCGCCGCCGCCGCCGGGTCGTCTTTGCGGTCCTTCATCGCCCTCAGATAGGCGATGAGCTCATCGAGCTGGGTCTCGTCGAGGTAGGGGGCGGCCGGCATTTTCGAGTACCGGAAGGTCATCGGGTTGCGAATGTAGGCGCGGATCTGAACCTCGGGGCGATACTCGGTGATGTTCTGGGGCACGTTGAGTTCGGGGCCGACCCGGCCGCCCTGTTGGTTGATCGCATGGCACTTGATGCAGTGCTTGCGAAACGTGGCGTAGCCGCGCACGGCGGCGTGGTCGGGGCCGAGGCCCGACGGGACGGTCTTCGGAAACACGTCTTCGAAGCGCGCAACCTCGATGGCGACGAGTTGGTACGGTCGCGGGTGCGCTTCGGGGCTCGGGTGCCCCTCCCACACGAGGTAAAAGGGCCCCGGGGGGATTCCCTGGGCGCCCAAGGGCGCCCACGCGCGGTCGAGGTCCGCGTCGGCGATGGCGAGATGGGCCCCGTCACCTACCAGCCGTGCGCCATCGATGGCGATGGTGTAGCCGTCGCTCGCGTGAAGCACGAAGTGCTCGGCGGCCGGTTCGAGGTCGCGCCCTTCGAAGCCGTGGCGCAGCACTTCCTTCAGGGGGAGGGCGTCGAAGGTCTTGTCGCCCCCGTAGTAGGGGTCGAAGCTGCGGACGGGCGCGACGGGGATCCGCGCCGCGAGCTCTTGCTTGGACCAGGCGCGGATGGTCTCCCCGCGCACGATGAATCGGAGTTGCGCGTCTGCCTCCGGCCACGGGCGCGTCGTCGCCGCATCCCCGGGGGCGGGGGACGCGGTAGCGGCGGAGGCCACGCCCTCGTCGGCGATTGGGGTCCGGTTTCCGCACGCCGCAAGGCCGAAGCCGACCCAGCAGACGCCCGCGCCGACGAAGTGTCTCGTCAGCGCCCGCAGCACTTCTTGTGCTTTTTGCCACTCCCGCACGCACACGGGTCGTTTCGGCCCACCTTGGGTTTGTCGCGCTTGACGGGGTCGGGGGTCACCATCGCGCCGTCATGATAGTACCAGCGCCCATCGCGGCGCTTGAACACCGCCCGCTCCCGGTGGCTGATCGAGCGGCCCTGGACCCGGTACTTCGCCGAGAACTCGACGATGCCTTCTTCGTCGTCGCTCCCTTCCGCGCCCCCTTTGGCCTCGTGAACGGTGAGCCCTTCCCACTCGGCGGTGCGGCTCCACTTTCGGGCCCCTTTTTCGTCGACCTCGTGCCGGGTCTCGGGGTCGTGGCTCTCGACCACCCAATCGATGCGGCCCTCGACGTACGCGACGTATCGTGAGCGCATGAGCGCCTCGGGGGTGGGGGCGAGGGCGGTGCGGTCGATGAAGGGTCGGCAGCAGGCCGCGTAGCTCAACTTCAGGCCACAAGCACAGCTCATGGCCGGGGCCTACCACGAATGGTGCGGCGAAGCTGTCGGCGTCGCGGTGTACGATTCATCGGTGATGCGAGAGCTACTGATGGTCGCGGGAGGGGGGGCGTTGGGGGCCCTCGGTCGCTACGGCGTGACGCAATGGACACGAGGTCGGGGCGACTTTCCTTGGGGCACGCTGACGGTCAACGTGGTCGGCTCGTTCCTGCTCGGGGTGCTGATGGGGCTCGCCCTCTCGGGGCACCTCGGGCGCGGCATGAGGGCCGCGTTGGCGACGGGGTTCTGCGGCGCGTTCACGACCTTCAGCACCTTCAGCTACGAGACGCTCGCGCTCGTTCGCGACGGACGCCTCGGACGCGCCGGGGCCAACGTCGGCGCGAGCCTCGTGCTCGGGGGGCTCGGGGTTGTGGGGGGCTTGGCGCTGGCCCAATGGGTGTCGGGGGGGGACCTCGGAGGCGGGCGCGGAGATGGCACCGCGGTGGCCGACGGCGCCCCGTCGCAGGGGGTCACCCCGCGGCCGCGGCCACCGTCCCGATGAAGAGATTGGCGGCACCGAACACGAAGGGGCGCACCTCATCGACGTCGAGTCCGGCCGCTTCCATCATCGCAGTGAACGCATCCGGCTTGGGGAACGCTTCGATCGACTTGGCGAGGTAGGCGTACTCATCGTCGCCGGAGAGCCACGCCCCGATCCGAGGCACGACCTGGTAGGCGTGAAAGCGGGCGAACGGGGCGAGGGGGCCACGGTCGGGCTCGCCGAGCTCGAGCACCACCACCCGTCCGCCGGGACGCGTCACGCGCGCCATTTCCCGCAGCCCGCGCGCGCGGTCGGGCACGTTGCGGATCCCGAAGGCGATGCACGTCCCGGCGAAGCGGTCGTCGTCGAACGACATCGCCTGGGCGTCGCCCTCGACCAGCGACACGCGGTCGCCGAGGGCCTCGAGCTTTTCGCGTCCTACGTCGAGCATGTTGACCGAAGGGTCGACCCCCGTGACGCGAACCCCCGGGTAGCGGCGGGCGACGCTGATGGCGATGTCCGCCGTGCCCGTCGCGACGTCGAGCACCTCGTCGCCGGCGGTGAGCGGCCCGAGGGCATCGACGAGTTGGCGCCGCCAACTGCGGTCCATCCCGAGGCTGATGATGCGGTTCAGGTGGTCGTAGCGACGCGCGATCCGGTTGAACATCGCCCCGCTGCCGTCGGCGTCGCGGACCCGCACCCGCGCGCCCGTCGAGGCGTCGACGTCAGGGGTCGCGGCGGCCTCGCGGGCGCGCGCTCTCTCGGGGCCGGGAAAGGCTTCGCTCACGACGCAAACGCCTTCTGCCCGAGCGCGATGAGCTGGTCGGGATCGAGAGCCTGCGGACCGTCGCTGAGGGCCTGGGCCGGGTCGGGGTGGGCTTCGACGAGGAGCCCGTGCGCCCCGGCGGCGAGCGCGGCGTGCGCGAGGGGAACCACGAGGTCTTTTCGACCGGCCGCGTGCGAGGGATCGGCGAGTACGGGCAGGCGGTAGGCGTGGCGGAGAAGGGCGACGGCAGAGACGTCGAACAGGTTGCGCATGGTCGGGTCGAAGCTCTGCAACCCCCGCTCGCAGAACACGACGACGGGTGCCCCCGACGCCAAGCAATGCTCCCCCGCCTGCAGCCATTCGTCGACCGTCGCCGCCATCCCGCGCTTGAGCATGATCGGCCGCTCAGAGCCCCCCACCGCGTGGAGGAGGGCGAAGTTTTGCATGTTTCGCGAACCGACTTGGATCAAGTCGGCGACCTCGGCCACCGCCTCGACCTCGTGCTCGCTCATGACCTCCGTCACCACGCCGAGGCCCTCGGCGTCGGCGGCGTCGCGCAACCACCGGAGCGCCCGGTGGCCCTTCCCGTTAAAGCTGTAGGGCGAAGTCCGGGGCTTGAAGGCGCCCCCGCGCAAGAGCTTGGCGCCGGCGCGCCGGGCGATCTCGGCGCACGCGCGTGCCGTCTCTTCCGATTCGACGCTGCAGGGACCCGCCATCAACACCGGCGGCGCATCGCCGCCGATCGTCGCGACGGTGCCGATGGGGTGGCGCCCGCCGGCGAGGGCGTCGACGAGCGGATGCGGGCTCTTGGCGACCCGCACGTCGGAGACGCCGTCGACGCGTGCGACCCGCTCGGGGTCGACCGCCGCCGAATGCGGCGCAACCAGGAGGTTGGTGGTGGCCGTCGTCGTCGCACCGAGGGGCGCAAGCGGCTGACACCACACGCCCAGGCGGGCGAGGTGCCGTTGCACCCGTTTCGGGTCGGCGGACGGGGTGAGGGTGATGAGCATGGCGGTCTCCTCTTGGATTCTCTTCTTTCGCTTCCTCTCAGGGTCACTTCTGACGGTTCACGGCCGCCTCTACGACGGCCACAATGGCGTCGAGGGCGCGGCTCGGGGGCAGCTCCGAGAGCCCGTCGAGGGCGAGCTGACGTTGCTCCTCCACGAAGGCCCGGGTCGCGGGGATGGCATCGGTGGCGCGGATCCGGGCGATGAGGTCACGCGCGCTGCCCCCCACGTTTTCGGACAGAGCGTGCAGCGCCGCCACCACGCCCGGGTCTTGCTCGGCGGCGACGATCAACGGCCACGTGACCTTGCCCTGCAGAAGGTCGGCGAAGAGGTTCTTGCCGGTGGTCTCCGGCTCGCCCTCGAGGTCGAGCACGTCGTCGACGAGCTGAAAGGCCATGCCGAGGGCGCGCCCGGCTTGGGCGAGCGCGTCGAGCATCGGCGCCTCGTCGTCGCCCCGCGACAAGGTGGCGGCGCTCAGGGCCCACTGGAACAGGCTCGCGGTCTTGCCTTCGATGACTTCCAGGTACCGCTCCCGGCTCGGATGCAACGTCCCGCGCTGCTCGAGCTGGACCGCCTCGGCCGCCACCATGCGCTCGATCGTCTGGAGCAGGGTGCTCATCAACAGTGGGTCACCTACGGGTGCGACGCGCTGCAGCGCCTCGATGAGGAGGTAGTCACCGGCGAGAATGCTCGCCGAGTTGCCGTACACCATGCGCGAGGCGACCTCGCCGCGTCGCTCTGTGCCTTCGTCGATGACGTCGTCGTGGAGGAGGGTGGCGGCGTGGACCAGCTCGCACGCGACGGCGACCCGCCGCATGCCCTCGTCGATCGCGACCCCCGCCAGCTGCGCGCCCAACAGCACGCAGATGGGGCGGATGCGTTTGCCCGGTCGCCGCAGCAGATGCGACGCGGCCTGCCGTGCGAGGTCGTCGTCCTCCCGCCGCTCGGTGAGCACCACGATCTCGCGTTCCATCGCGATCAGGTCGTCGGCGAGCCAGCCTTGAACTTCCGCCAATCGGTTGGCGAGACGGCCAAGACCCATGCGCTCCGAGGTGCGACGGAGGGGCTCGATGGCGCGGCGAGGCTTTCGCGCGGGGGCGCCGTACACGGAGCGGAGGCTGCTGTCTTCGGTCATGATGGTCTCCTCGTCAGGGCGGGGGGGCCGCGACGGTGGTCCGGACCCGCAGGGGGTGCAGACGACGACGCCGGGGCCGAAACTTCTCGTTGGAGCTGCGCGCGACGGACTTTCCCGAGGGCGGAGCGAGGCAGCGCGTCGCGCCAGATGAAGCGGTCGGGAACCGCGTAGCGAGGGAGGCGCTCCGCCAGGTAGGACCTGAGGGCGTCGAGGGGCTGCGGACGCCCTTCGACGAAAGCGACGGGGCGCGCCCCCCACCGCGACGACGGCACGCCGACGACCACTGCATCCGCGATCCCCGCGTGGCCGCGGAGGGCAGCCTCGACTTCGCCGGGCCGGATCTTCTCGCCCCCGCTGATGATGACCTCGTCGGCCCGGCCCGTGATGCGCACGCGGCCATCGTCGATCTCTCCTCGGTCCTGGGTGACCTGCGGGCTGGCGTGTCCGATGAGCGGTCCGGCGACGGTGAGCCGCCCGTCGGGCGCCTGGCCCACGCGCACGAAGGGAAGCGGGGGAAGGGCGGGCGGTTGCTCGGAGGGCCGGGAGAGGGGGTGGGCCGAAGAGGGGCGGAGCGAGGGGTGGAGCGTGGCGAGCTGCGAGGCCGCTTCGGTCATTCCCCACGTCTCGGCGACGGGAAGCCCCCGGGCGTGGGCACGGGCCCGGGTGCGCGCGTCGAGGGGGCCGCCGCCGACGAGCACCGCCCGCAGCGTCGACGGGGGCGGCGCCACGCCCTCGGCGTCGAGCCGGTCGAGCACACGCTCCAGCATCTGGGGGACGAGGGACACCAGAGTGGCCCCGTGCTGCAGGGTCGCGGCGACCCGAGCGGCGTCGAAGCGCGCGTGGAGCTCGACTCCGGTGCCGTAGAACGCCGAGCGAAACAGAATGCTGGCCCCGCCCACGTGGTGCAGGGGCAGGCAACAGAGCCAGCGGTCGTCGTCGGGGCGCAGCCCGAGTCGGGTCGCCGACGCGAAGGCGCTGAAGGTGAGCTGGGCCGTGGTGAGCGGGATCGCGCGCGGCGCGCCCGTGGACCCCGAGCTGCAGACGATGAGGCGAGTCTCGTCGAGCGGCCAAAAGCGGTCGCCCGACCACGGCGCCTCGGTGTGGATCTGCCGGTCGACCGAAACGATCATCCGTGGACGTGTGGCGTCGAGGGTGGCTCGGCGCTCGGATCCGGCCGCCGGCAGTGGCACCACGGCGGCGCCGAGAAGCCCTAAGCCGTGCAGCGCGGCGACCCAGGCGGGACTCGGGGCCCCGGCCAGACCGACGACGACGCCGGCACCCACGCCGTCGGCGGCGAAGGCGGTGGCGTAGCGGCGCGCGTTGCGGGACAGCGCCGCGTAGGTGGTCACGGCGCCGTCTTCGTCGACCACGGCCGGGCGCTCTGGCGCCGCAACCGCGGTCGTCAGCAAGGGATGGGGCAGATCGGTCGCCGACGGCGGCGTCGCGGGACGGAGCCGCACCCCGAGGCCTGAGCCCGGGGGGAGCGCGAGGCGGCCGTCGGCAGGCGTTGGCACCGCGGCCACGTCGTCCGCGAGCGCGGCGCTCAGCCCGTGCACGCCCGGCAGGCCCGCGGCGAGGTGGGCGGCGCCGGTGCGGCCAACGGCCGATTCGAGCGCGTGGGTCACGACCACGCGGATGCCGGCCGCCCGGGCGCGCTGCGCGAGGTCGAGGGTTCGACGGGGGCCACCCAGGTACATCGGCTTCAACACCACGACGTCGGCGGCACGGGCCGCGAGCACCGCGTCGAAGTCTTCGGGTCGGACCACACCCTCGTCGAGCGCGAGCGCGAGACCGAGCGCGTCGGTGCACGCCCGGAGGCGAACGATCGCGTCGAGGTCGCCGGGGGGCAGGGGTTGCTCGACGAGCTCGATGTGCGGGTGCGCGCGGGCCAGGCGTCGCAGGGCCGCCTCGGCCTCCCTCTCGGTTCGCCATCGCCCGCCCGCGTCGAGCCGCACGCGCGCTTCCGTCCGAGCCTGGGCGAGCGCTTCGAGCCGGGACGCCTCCCGGTCGAGATCCACGCCGACCTTGAGCTTTAAGACGTCGCCGTGGGCGGGGATGTGGTCGTCGCCCTCGAGGCCCACCAGTTGGTGGCTCGGGACGGAGCCCGCCGCGACCCCATCGCCGTGAAGGAGTGCGGCGACGCGACGCCCCGAGCGACGACCCCAGTGGTCGTACAGGGCCAGCTCGGCCGCGTGCCGAACCTCGGCGGTACGGCAGTGCGCGTCGAGCCAGGCCGGTTCGCGCGCCACCTCGGGGGGGACGGCGCCGAGGTCGGCGACGAGCCGATGCAGATCGGCGGCGATGGCGTCGTCGGAGGCGCCGAATCCAGGCCACCCGGCGGCGTCTCCGAGCCCGCCGTACCCGGCGTCGTCTTGGATCCGAAGCACCCACCCGCGACGGTGCCCAATCGCCCCGTGCGGGGTGGGCATGGGCCGACGGAACCGGAGCGCGTAGGGCTCGAGAGCGACGCGCAAGGGACCCGTCATGCTCCGACCCCTTCCAGCGCGACGCCGCCCAGCCCGGCCCCTCCCAGCGTGGCGATCCCCCACGCCCACGCGAGGCAAAACAGAAGCCCGAGGCGGCCGGTGGCGCCCAGCTCGGGGTTCAACGTGGCGCCGTCGCCGCGCCAAACCCGTCGGAGTACGCCTGCCGCCAACGGCAGGGTGACCCACGGGGCGAGCCATCCCAACGCCGCCGTGTTCGCGCCCGCCCGCACGAACCCGATCCCGGCGATGACGTAGGGCACCACGACCATGAGGGCGTATTCGACGCGCCCGAAGCGCTCGCCGAACCGCACCACGAGCGTGCGCTTGCCGGCGTCGCGATCGGTGTGGCGGTCGCGGAGGTTGTTGACGACGAGAATGGCGGTCGCGTGCGCGCCGACCGCTACCGAAGCGAGAAGGACGTCGGCGGTGACGGCGCCCGCTTGTACGAAGTAGGTGCCGCCCACGGCGGCGACCCCGAAGAACGCCATGACGAAGAGGTCGCCGAGGCCGACGTAGGCGAGGGGGGCGGGGCCTCCGGTGTAGAGGATGCCGCAGGCGATGCTGACGAGGCCGAGCACGACGATGGGCCAGCCGGCGGTCGCCACCAGGTAGATTCCGAAGGCGGTGGCGAGGGCAAAGCTCGCGGCGGTACCGAGGAGGACCTGGCGGGCGTCGAGCCACCCCTTTTGCATCGCCCGAGCGGGACCGAGTCGGGCTTCGGTGTCGGCGCCCTTTTGAAAGTCGGCGTAGTCGTTGAAGAGGTTGGTCCCGATTTGAATTCCCATCGCGCCGCCGAGCGCCGCGAGGGCGGCTAGGGGTGCGGCGGCCTCGTCGCGAAACGCGAGCGCCGTGCCGACGGCGACCGGACCCACCGCGGCGGTCAGGGTCGCCGGTCGAATGGCACGCCACCACACGCCAACGAGGCGGGGACGCTCCGCGACCGCGGTCATGACGACGGCCTCCCGCCCGCTACGTCGGCAGAGGCGCGGGCCGCAGAGCTAGGGTCGGCCGACGTGCGGCCCGCGGGGGTTCGCCCTGAAAGCGTGAGCCCCGCGAGGGCGGCGTCGACGGTGGCGTAAACTTCCCGGTGCCGGGTGACGTCGTGACCGCGGTCGACCGGCACCACCAACACGTCGAGACCCGGACGGGTCACGGCCGCGGCCAAAGCGTCGTGGAGGTGGTCGAGCCGAACTCGCGCCGCGCGATGGCCGAGCGCCTTCACGATGGGGACCGGATCTGTCCGCCGGGGGGTGAGAAAGAGCCGGCGAAAGGTGGCCGGGTCCTCGTGGGCGGCGATGGGGAGGTACGAGAAGATCCCCCCGCCGTCGTTGTCGATGGCGACCACCGTGAGGTGCAGGTCGCCCGGGAGGGTTTCCAGGCCGTCGAGGTCATGGAGAAGCGCGAGGTCGCCCACCAGCGCCACCGTCGGCCCCGGGTGGGCGATGGCCTCGCCGGCGGCGGTGGCGATGGTGCCGTCGATCCCGTTGACGCCACGGCTCGCGTGCACGGGACAGGGGTGCCCGCCGGTGAGGCTGAAGGCGTCGACTTCGCGGATCGGCATGGAGCTGGCCAGGTGGAGCTGGGCGTCGACCGGGAGCGCAGTGAGGAGGGCGCGTACCACATGGCCCGACCAGGTAGGGTCGACGAGCTCGGATGCCATGGAGGCTCGCACGCAGCCCTCCACCTCGCGCCACGCCGCCGACCAAGCCGCGTCGACGGGGGTGAGCGCGCCACGGGCCCCGCGGCGGTCGCCAGCGCTGCCATCGACAGCGCTGCCGTCGACAGCGCTGCCATCGACAGAGCTGTTTTCGACCAGGGCGCGAGCGGTCGCGCCGACGTCGGCGACGACCATCATCTCCAAAGTTCCCGTCGGATCGAGGCGGCGCGCGGCGGGGTCGAGGCGCACCACCGGCACCCGGTGGCGACGGATCCAAAGGTTGAGCGCCTTGCTCGTGGGTGGCAACCCGACGGCCAGGACCACCTCGGGGACGAGCGCATCGAGCGCGTGGGAACGGCAGGCGACGTCGTAGGTGGCGATCACCTCGTCGTGACCGAACCGCAGGCCGCTCACGGGGTCTGCGAGGACGGGCCACCCCAGCGCGCGACCCAGCCCCAAGAGCTCGGTCGGGGCGGGGCTGGCGGCCGGGCTCGCGGGACCGACCACGATGAGGCCGCGGCGCCCGTGTAGACGCGCCCGCAAGGCGCTGAGGCCCGCGGGGTCGAGGTACGGTCGACCGCGGAGCGTGTCGGCAGTGGCGACTGGGGCGGGAAAGGTCAGGTTCGGCTGCCACAACGGCTCGCGAAATGGGGCGTCGAGATGAACGGGCCCCGGCAGGTTTCCCGTCGCCTCGGCGCGGGCGCGCGCCCCGGCCCCTCGAAAGACTTGGGGGTCGACGGCGGGACCGGGCACCGGCAACAGCGACGCGTGGCGGAGCCAGTCGCCGAACAGTCCGTGTTGTCGCATCGTCTGCGGGGCGCCGACGTCGTGCAGCTCGGGGGGCCGGTTGGCGGTCACGGCGACGAGCGGCACGGCCGCGTGGTGCGCCTCGACGACGGCCGGGCCGTAGTGAACCCCGGCCGAACCCGACGTGCACACGAGCACCGCGGGCCGTCCCCGGCGGCGGCCGAGTCCGAGCGCGAGAAAGCCGGCGGCGCGCTCATCGAGGACGACGTGGATACGGCAGTGGGGGTGTGCCGCTGCCGCCAACGTGAGCGGCGTGGATCGGGACCCGGGCGAGACCACCACCTCGAGGAGGTCGTCGGGGCCCACGAGGCCATCGAACAGCGCCATGGCCGCCGCCGCGTTGTGGGCCGCCACGTCGGTAGGTTTCCCGCGCCGCGACCCGAGGCCGGTGTCATTGGGAGCTCGCTCGTCGGGACAGAGCGCGTCAGGACGGAGCGCGTCAGGACGCGACGCCGCGGTGCCTGGCGAGGCCTCCCGGTCCGGCGCTGTTGCCGAAGGGCTGACCATCACGACACCCCTCGGGGCTCGGTGACGCCCGACGAGGGGCGTAGCTTCGAGGAACGCAGTGCGGTGGCGAGCGTGGTGAGCTTCTGCTCCGTCTCCTCGCGCTCACGGCGGGGGTCAGACGCCGCCACCACCCCGGCGCCGGCGTAGGCGTAGGCATGCCGGCCGTCGAGCAACGCGGAGCGGATCGCAACGGCGAAGGTGCCGTCCCCGTCCGGGCTGGTCCATCCCACCGGCGCCCCGTACCAGCCCCGGTCGACGCCTTCGTGGCGTCGAACGTAGGCGGCGGCCGCATCGCGGGGCGTACCGCACAGGGCGGGGGTGGGGTGGAGCCGATCGACGACGTCGAGCACGCCGGAGCCGTCTTTCAGCGGCGCTTCGAGCGGCGTGACGAGATGCTGGATCCGACCCGCCCGAGCCACCCGGGGGGGCGCGTCTGCCCCGTCGATCCGCGCGGCGAGGGGCGCCAGAGTGGCCACGATGCCGTCGACGACGAGCGCGTGCTCATGGCGATCTTTATCGGAAGCGAGCAGCGCGGCGTCGGGGGCGCCGGCCGGGGCGGTGCCGGCCACCGCTTGCGTGAAGAGGTGACCCGCGGTGACGTGCGCGAGCAACTCGGGCGTCGCCCCCACGAAGGCGCGCCCGTCGCCGAAGCCGACTCCGAAGACGATCGCGTCTGGGTGGTCACGGCGGAGGGCGCGCAACGTCGCGGCGGCATCGAACGGCCCCTCGTCGCTCGTCGCGACGGCGGTCCGGCAAAGCACGACCTTTTCCAGGCCGCCTGCGGGATGGTTCTCGCGCAAGGTGCCCACCGCGTCGGCCACTCGCGCCTGGTAGGTCTCGAGGCTCGGGACCGACCGCCAGCGGAGCGACGTCGTCGCGGCGGCTCTGTCGACGCGAGCGTGAGCGAGAAAGTTCGCCGCGCCGGGGCCCTGGGGCCGGTTGCCCTGGCGCGCCACCGCGAGCGCCCCTCGTGTTTCGGGGCGCCGAAAGACGATCCAATTCGGGACCCAGAACCGGACGCCGGGGAGTCCTCGCCAGGGGGAGGTGGAGAGAGCGGCGCAGCCGGAGGCGAACCCGCGACCCGCGAGGACGAGCGGGGCGTTCGGGTGCGCCGCAAACTGTTCACGCCAACGAAAACGAGGGTCGCCCGCCCCGCCGGGCATCCCGAGCGGGCCAGCCTTGGCGCGGGACCACTGTGCGGCCACACCGCTCGCAACGAACGCGACCCCGCGACGCTCGTCTGACCAGGCGAACCAAGTGGGCGCCTGGAGCGCGCCCTCGAGCCCTCGCCACGGATCTTCGAGGGCTCCTGCGGGGACGTCGAACGACGTGACCGCCAAATGGCCTGCTGGAGAAGCAGGATTCTCGACCCGCGGACGCGCCTCCCCGGCCGCGGGGCTGGGAGCCCGGGGGCGGAGACGGGGCGCGTGGGGTTCGAGCGTGGACACGACGTCCTCGGAGCACGGTTGGAGGGGATGAGAACTGAAGCGGGATGAGACGAACTTGTTTACGATGGCGTGAACAACTCATACCATACTTAGGGTCGAGGGGTGGTTGTCGCAACCAGCATTTACGCCCCACCCACCCCGTGTCCGCCATGAACAAAGCCACCGCACTCCGCCCTAACGATCGGCGCCCTCCCGACGGGCGCCCTCCCGATCGGCTCGACCTCCGCGTACGCCAAGTCTGCGATGCGGTGGGTGCCTTCATCGGATACTGGGGCTTCAAGGAAGTGTACGGAAGGGTGTGGACGCTGCTGGCCCTGCGTCGCGATCCCGTCACCCAGGTGGAGTTGGCGGAGACGCTGGGCGTCAGTCGGTCGCTGATCAGCGGCGCGATGGCCGAGCTCACCGAGCGCGGCCTCGTGCGCGCCACGTCAGATCACCGCAACGCCCCGTACGAGGCCGTGGTCGACGTGTGGCCGAGCATTTCCGATGTGCTCCGCGACCGCGAGTGGATGCTGGTGGAGCAGACGCGGCTCGCGCTGGAGGCCGCCGTGGAAGAAGCGGAGGTGTCGCCGCGCGATGACTACGACCGGGACCGGATGCGACAGCTGCTGCGCATGACCGAGATCGCGCAGAGCTTTCTGAGGCTCCTCATCGGACTTCGTGTGCCGCGCCGGTTGGAGGGCATGGGCGAATGGCTCCGAAACTCCACGCAGTTTCTGCAGAGCCTGCGCGAGCTGAGGTAGCGGGAGGAGTTTACGCCACGACGCGGGAACGAGCGCGTCCGCCACGGCGTTTGTTTCCCAGGATGTCGCCGGTGCCAGGTTCACGTCTTTTCGCCGCGCTCTCCGCCTTTTTCACCATCCACTGTGCCGGCCACGCGACGCCTACGGGGCCGCCTCACGATCGAGTGTCCCCAGACCGCGATGCGGTCTTCTCCTCCTCTGGGAAGCCGCCCGGGGGCGAAGGGACCGATTCCGGCTGTAACGTCCGCGAAGGCGGGCCGTTGCCACTTGCGCTCCGCAAGCGCCGAACCGAGGCGTTGGACGCGCTGCTCGCCGGCAGACCGGACCGCGCTGCCAACGCCCTCGATGAGGTGCTCGCGGCCCATCCGGAGAACCTCGTGGCGGTCGCCCTGGACGAAGCGACGCGAGCGGCGCACGAGGATGTCGCCTCGCGGGTGGCCGAAGTGATCGCCCGTTCGCCCCGACTGGTGGTGACCCCCCCCACTTCCGCGACGACGCGGTCGGGTAGGCGAGGACCCGACCTCGGGGCGTTGACGCCTGGCGCGAACCACGAGGCCGGAAGCCACGCATCCCTCGTGAGGCTCGAGGCGAGCATGCCCCAGAAGGATATTTACGAGGGACGAGTTGGGTGGATTCCTGCGCGACTCCCCGACGGCCGGCAGTTGAATGGCCACCTGTCGTACGACGACCACGACATACTCCAGTACGGAACGGAACTCGTCATCTTCGACCGGCATCGAAGCCTCATGAGGGTGGTCGATATCGGGCCCGAGCAACGTAAAGAAGGCTGCACGAGCGCGCTCCGATTCGAATGCAGAAGGTCCATGACCTCGGCGCAGGTCCACGGTGGTTGGCTGTACGTGGGACATGGGCTTCGCAACGAAACGCGAATGAGCGCCATCGACCTCGCGACCGGCGAGGTCCGGTTCCGAAGCTCGGTCGGTGTGTCGCGGGTACGCAGCGTCGTCATTCGCGACGACTACGTCTTCACTGGAGTGCCGGCGGACGGGGGAGAGACCGGTCGTGTTGTGGTCTTGGACGCGAAGACGGGGGAGATACTCGTCGAGCGCGACGTCGTCGCTCCGTTCCAGGGCGTGGTGGCCGAGCGCGACCGCATCCGCTTTCTCGGCCTACGCGCGGATCACGAGCTACCCGTCTCGCCCCTCGCGAGGCCTCGGCCCGAACCCTTTGTGGGGCTGGAGCCAGTCGCCACCGTCTCCGCGGATGCCCTCGCCACCCCGACGCGCCTGGGTGGCGCGATGCGGTGTCGGCTCCTGCAACAGATCGAGGCACTCGACCACGGGGCCCCCACGCCGACCGGGCGCGCTCCGGTACCCGTCGCCAAAGCTCCCCCTGGTCCGGAGTGGTTCGATGTCCTTCGCGGCGTTTTCCAACGTGCGGTTCGCGGACAGAGATGGCCATTGACCCAGGCTCCCACGGTCGTGGCCCCGCTCCCCCCAGCGACGCGACCGGAACGCGGCGCGGCTCCGTTTAGGCTTCGCCTGCTCTCATTGCCTACCCACAGCGGTTACACCCTCGAGAGCTGGCTGAAGAAGGTAGGGGCTTCGACCTACCCTCGACGCGTGCTCCCGCGCGCGAGGCATCGCTATCTCGACCGCCCACGGGTCGGTCCCACGGAGCCGCGCGCGCCCGCGTTTTTCGGCCGCCATCCCCTGTCGAATCTCTGGGTCTTCGACGACCACACCACGCTTCTCTACGGGAACCGCTACGTCGTGGTCGTGGACACGTCGACCAACTGGCGCACGCTCGATGTGGCGGCGCTGTTGAAACCATTCGTACATGGGGAGCTCGACGAGCCCATCGTGTGGGCGCAACGCGTAGGGGACGACGTGCTCGTAGAGCTCGGCACGGGCGCGCGGGCGCCTCACTCCTTGGTGTCGGTCGCGCCCGACGGATCGATTCGCTTCAACACCGGACCGGTGTCTCGCACCGGGTTTGTCGTCCACGATGGCTATGTCATCAGCGCGCTTCATTCGTTGGACCAGCCATCATTCGTCTACGTCACCAGCCCCGAAGATGGCACGGTCCGGGGGCGAACCCGGTTAAACCACGGCCCCGACGACCTCCTCGTCCACGATGGCAAGCTTCACGTACGGGCCGGTGAGCGCGGCATCGTGTTCGAGATCTTGGGCTCGCCGTGAGCGCCGCTCCGATCTTCGTTGCCGTCGACACCATGTGGCCAAGCCCAATGACGGGCACCACAGGCACGCGTCGGGTCAGACGGAACAAACCCCAGTCGTTGTCCAAGAAGATCGAACCTAATTCGCTGCGCGTAGGCGAGGACGGAGTCGTTCGCGCCGCCTACCGGTACCGCGACACGTCTGGCGTCGCGCATCGAGGCCCGAGTGCACGTCACTCTCGCAGTCTGAGGGACGGCGTTTGTGTTGCACGCCCTCGATGAGATGACTACTCCCCTGGCTCGACTGGGCGCACGTTGCCCTCAGGTGGAAGCGGGAGGATATCTTTGCATTCGTCTTCGCTCAGCGTACGACCGGCGTCGTGGATGGCTCGCGCGAGGTTGGTGAGGGCCCGAACCCGGAATGAGGGGGCCTGCGTGTGTTTTGCGGTGGCGAGGACTTGCTTGAGATCGCCGCGATACATGGCCCATTCGGACATTGTGCTCATAGCCTTGTCGCGCTCCTCGGGCGAGCGCTGGCGCAGCCACGCGATGGCCTCGATCGGGGCAAACTGAGCGATTCGGACCAACATCCGCCGTCGGCGCTCTTCAGGGGCATCCTTCCAGGCTTCGCGAGCGATCTCGAAGGCCCGCACCCGATCCCCACCTTCCGCGCACCCCCTCGCGATGGAGAGGCGCCCGTCCACCGCATCATTTTCGAGGGCCGCGAGCTCTTCCGCCCGCTTCATCCATGCCTGGGTGCGTGCCGGGGGACCATCCGATAGGCAGGCGGCCATTGCATAGGTCGATGCTCCGGCCGCCGCCGCGACGTGGGTTGCCATCAAGGCATCGACGAGGTCGAAGCGTCCAACCCGCGCCACCGCGAGGAGGGTGACAGGGAAGGGCTTCTTGAACGATTTCGTAGCGCTCGCCCGCCCTATGTCGGCAAACGCTTTCACCGCTTCCTCCAACAACGCCGCTCGCTTGGCGCCCTTAGACTGCTTGGCGAGGGCCACCAACATCAAGCTGCATTCGGTCGGATGCTTCGCAACCCGGCACGCGGCCCGTACGCCGGTCTCGTTGCCCGTTTCGGCGAACACCGAGGCTGCGCTCCTCAGCCTCTTCGCTTCGGTCCAATGGTCGCCAAAGGGGCCAGAATGCGTACTGTCGTAGGTGTCGACCACCATCGCAAGGTGGGTGGCGGCTTCCTCGTGGCGTCCCTGGGCGACGAGTCCCTGAGCGCGGTGCAGCCGATGCGTAGGCGCGGCGGCGTCGCAATTCGCCGCAATCGAGGTGGCGAGCCCGTCCGGACCACGGAAGCCCTCGCATGGTTTATCGACGAGGTAGGAGCGGGCTCGGACGAAGCCAGACGGCGACCGGCCTCGTGACATGCCCTGAAGCTTGACGCCGTGCTTTACGGCCTGTGCGTCCACAAGGCGGAGCAGCTCGGACTCGGTGACTCCGTGCTTCAGCGCTTGGTGGGCGAAGATACCCACCACCATCGACGCCGCGCTCGCGCTGAGCCGCTTCAATATTAGCTCATGTGTTTCGGTCACATTGCCCACGTACGCATGACCGATCGCAATCTCCCTCCACGTCGCGTTGTCGTCGGCGCTCGCGATCTCACCGGCAAGAGCGAGAATGCGTTTCGGCGTGCAACGTGGCGCGGGGATCGCGTTCCCTGACGTCGCCGGTGGCGCGGCGGTCGTCGGGGCGGGTTCGTTCGTCGGCGCAGCAATGACGGGAGTGGGAATGGTCTCGCTTGTCCCGCATGCGCTTGCCAGACCCAGCAAAAGCCAGCCAAACCGGAGGCGGTGCATGAACTCGCCATGATTGTTCATCGCGACGACGATACCTCACGCTGTAGGCGGCTCAAGCGCTCAATAGCGCCATCACAACCGTTGATGGGGTCGCGATGCTCGCCGACGAGTAAGCGAGGGCGAGCAGCGATCTTCAGAGCCGGTTTTTGTGGTGTCGTGGGGCTCGGCGAGAGCTGTCGTTTCCGTATTGAGGCTATCGTGCAACGGCGTACCCCGGTTCTATATTGAGGGGCGGCCCCGACGGACCTCTCGTCCCCCTGCGGCGATGGCCGGCCAGTGCGACGCGCTGCACCTCCGGGGTTCTGGGGGCTCGGCGCCTCCTCAACGGTACGGATTGTCGTCGTCGATGGTGCGCGCGTTTTCCGGCTTCTTTCTCGGGTCGAGAAATGAGCTGGGGGCGGCGTCGGGGGCGTCCGACGACGACGGAACGGGTACGGCGGCCGGCGGAGGCCTCGGTGCCGCCGCCGCGGCGGGACGCGGGGGTACGACCACGACGGGGTCCTTCTTCGCTTGCGCCTCGGGAAGGAGGCTCAGGTGCAGGCCCCGGGACTGGTCGAGCCGCACGTCGCGGCGGAGGGTTTGGTAGCCTTCCGCTTCGAGGGTCAGAACGCGCGCGACGTCGCTTGGCGGATAGCGTCCGCTGAAGGGTGTGGTCCCGACCTCGACCCCGTCGAGGTAGACCGTCGCCCCGGGCGGGTCGGCCTCCACGCTGAGCTCGACCTCCGTCACGACCGATTCACCACGGTCCGGCGCCCCGGTATCCCCCTCAGGTGCGGCGCTGGGCGCGGCGACGACCGGCCCCGGTTCTGCGTCGGACGTGACCGAGGGCGCCCCGGGGCGCCGCAAGATGATGAACGCGCCGGCGATGAAGACGACGGCCGCCACGGCGCCCAATCCGGCGAGCACCGCGAGGCGTCGCGTTCTCGGCGCCGGCGCGATGGTGGCGGTCGCGGTGGCGTATTGCGTGCCGGTCCCCGGGCCGGAGTTCGACCCGGTGGTGGGGTCGGGGTGGCTGGAGTGAAGCTTGACCGGCGGAGGCGCCTCGGAGGCGGTCGGCCAGGGTCCGGGGGGAGGAATCGACGACGACGACCCTCTGCGATCCCCCGCCGGATGGGGCCCCGAACCGCCCACGTGGGGGAGCTCGAGGTGGGCGTACTGGCCGGTGGGCAAGACGTGGATCTGTCGGGTCTGCGCCTCGATCAAGCCGCGGAGCTTCTCGCGTTCGTCGGCGAAGCGTGCCGCGACGAGCACGGCGGCGTCGCGCGGTGTGGTGCGATCTCCGGTGCCGTCGAGGTATTTGGTGAGGGCGACCCGGAGGTCTCGCGCGGTGGCGAAACGACCCTCGGGGGCCATCGCGAGGCAGGTCATCACGATGCGCTCGAGCGTGGGGTCGACGTCGGGCCGAACCGTGCGCGGCGACGGGATGGGGGCCTCACCCATCATGGCGTTCAGGATCTGAATGTCGCTTTTTCCGTGCCAGATGCGTTGCTGCGCCACCGCTTCCCAGAGGCAGCATCCCAAGGAAAAGATGTCGGCCCGGCGGTCGACCGGTTCGCCCCGAGCTTGCTCCGGCGCCATGTAGGCGACCTTGCCCTTCAGTACGCCGGTGCGGGTCTCGGCGACGCTCACCGCCGCCTTGGCGATGCCGAAGTCGACCACCTTCACCTGCCCCGGGTAGGTGAGGAAGATGTTGTGCGGGGTGGCGTCGCGGTGGACGACGAGCAGCGGGCGCCCGTTGAAATCGCGGAGCTCGTGGGCCGCGTGAAGGCCCTCCAGCGCGTCGGCGAGCACGCGAAGCACCATGGTGGGGGTGACGTCGGGACAACGGCGCAGAATGCGGTTGAGCGGTTGCCCCTGCAGGTACTCCATCGAGATGTAGAACTGCCCGTCGTCCTCGCCCACCTCCATCGTCTGCACGATGTTGGGGTGGCTCAGCTTCGCCGCGAGCCGGGCCTCGTCCATGAACATCTCGAGGAACTCGGGCTCTTCGGCGAGGTTGGGCCGGAGCCGCTTCACCACCATGAGCTTGTTGAAGCCCGCGGGGCCCTGCACCACGGCGAGAAACACCTCGGCCATGCCCCCGCGGCCAAGTTCGGCGATGAGCTTGTATTTGCCCAGTGCGTTGGCCGATCCCGTCCGCTGCGCCATGTACCCAATCGGCGCGCTCCCTCGCCGTATCCTCCGCTCGCCGAGGATACCGCCGACCGTCTCTTCCGTCACCCGAGGACTGGGTTGCCCGAGGACTGGGTTACCCGAGGACTGGGTTGCCCGAGGACTGGGTTACCTCGAGGGCTTGGGGCTGCCCCACGAACCGCCGGTCGCGCGAGAGGACGACGCCTCTTCAAAACCGTCCGCGGAGAAGCAACGCGCCAGGACCGACCCCCACCGAGACTTCGAGACCCGGGTCCCGTCGGTTCCCGGCGGCGCTTTGGTCGGCGCGTTCGTTCTCCGACACGATCGTGAGATAAAGCGCGATCCCGCCCGCCACGGCCGTCCCCGCGATGAGGACGTCGGTCACCACGGAGAACGCGATCATGCGCGTTCGGATCGCGTCGACGTCGTTAGGGTCGGCGGGCGCCTCGAGCTCGGTCTCGAGTTGGCTGTTGGCGCTGAGGGCGAGCAGACCGAACACGAGCGCGCCCGTCCCGAGCCCGGCGGTGATCGTCCACGCTTCCCACGGCGCATCGATGAGGCCCCCTTCGTCGTCGTCGCTGCCTTGTCCGACGGTCGCCGTCGGATCTGGGGCGCGGCCGTCCCCGGTGCCGCCGCCCGGCGCCAGCTCGCGGAGCCGCAGGGCGACGTCGATTTCATCGCCGCCGGCGACTTCGACGAAGGCCTCGTCCGAGCTGTAGCCCTCTTTGGTGGCGCTGATCTTTCTTCGCCCCGCGCTCACCGAGAGGGGGGCGTCGAAGGGCGCGTCCCCCCGCGCGACGTCGTCCACGGTGACGGTGGCGCCGGGCTCGTTTACCGTGACCCTGACGAGGGCGACCCGCGCGCTGAGCTTTTGGATGTCGCGGCGTACGGTATCGCGTCGGTTCGCGTCGATGCGGTTCCCGGCTTCGTCCAGGTAGCGGGTAAAGGTGTCGCGCGCGCTCGCGTAGTCACCGATTTGGTACTGGACCTGGCCGATGTTGAAGAGCACCCGGTAATTGGGCGATGTCTCGTAGGCCCGCTTGAACTCGACCAGCGCCGCGTCGTAATCGCCCTCGTCGTAGAGTTCTTTGCCCCGGCGAAAGTGCTCCGCCGCCTTCTTTTGGTCGCCGCCGCCGTCACCGTCACGCTCCGCCGCGCGCGCGACCCCGACGGCGGCACTTGATCCCCCGCCAGATGATCCCCCGCCCGGGGCGCCTTCCAAGACCATGAGCCCCAGCGCCACCGCGAGCGCCACCGCGAGGCGGCCGCGGGGCGCCGGCCGGGGTCCGCGCGTCGCGGCCATCACATCGTGGTGCAATCGTCGACACCCACCACGCGGTCGGTCGCCGCCTCGTAGAACTGGGCGGAGCTGTCGAAGACGACCTCGTTTTGGTTGTTGCGACCCAGACACCAAACTTCGATGTTGCTCGGAGCTTCGCCGGTCTCGTTGTTGAAATCGAGCGGCCCCGAAGCCCCTTGGTAGTCGATGCTGCCGCCCCCGACGAGCGCGTTGGCGGTGGCGTTGATGTTGTTGGGGCCGGTGTCGACCCGCGGGCCATCGCTCATGCGCTCGAGCCCCGAGGCGATGAACGGTCCGGTGAGCGCACCCTCGCCGGCCGCGAGAATACCGTAGGCGAGCAGGTAGAGCGCGTCGTATGCGTTCTCGCTGTAAATCCCCGGGCTCGCATTGAACCGCGACTGGTACCTGAGGGTGAAGGCTTCGAAGCGAGGGTTGTCGATCGCGCCCGAGCCCGCTGTCCCCCGCACCCGAGCGGCCAGTGGAGGCGTCGAGGTGTCTGCTTCGCCCAGGGCCAACAGTTCGTCGACTTTGCCGCCGTCGGGAAAGAGGTAATACGGCCGCGGCGGCGTGCCGGGAAGCGACGCCCACTGCGACTCGAGAAGGCTTACGATGCCCTCTTGATCCCCTTCGCGATCGATGATCTCGTTGGTGCCGAGGGCCACCACGAGGTGGGGGGGCGGTTCGAGCCGCAAAATCTCGTTCACCACCCCCGAAAGATCGACGTCGCTGTTTTCGGCCGGGTCGTCGTAGGAGAGCAGCGTGTAGTTGCCGTCGGTCAGGTTCTCTGCCGCGCTCTTGCCGTTGAAGGCCACCTGGTCGTTGAGACCGTCGCGGAGACCCTGGCCGTAGGCGCCCCCGTTCGAGACCGTGACCACGCGGAGGTCTTCGCCTGCCATCAACGTCATGTCGGCCCGCAGCCGGTCCTCGACCTGGCTCACCAGCGCGGCGAGTGGCACCGCCTGGAGGGCATCAGACGGCACCGTTCGCCAATGGAGTCCATCGTCGGGAAAGTCGGTGAAGGTCGGGCTCGTGGCGGAGGGACTGATCGTGAGCACCTCGGCGGGAATGGTCACGTCGCCGATCACATTCAGCGAGATGCTGCTGAAGAGCGGCCCCACGATGGCCGGTACCTTCACCGTGTCGACGAGATGTCGCGCGGCGCGGAGGCCGCTCTCGTCGGCGAGGTCGTGACAGGACAGCAGCACCAGGGGTCGGCGGGCGCCGCCGGCGCCTCCGGGAAGGCCCCCGGACGCGCGGTCGTTGAACTCTTCCACTGCGAGGCGGGTCGCTTGCTGGATGGGCACGCCGATGCTGGCGAAGTCCCCCTCGAGGGCGCCCATCCACCCGATGATGATGGCATCGTCGTCGGCGACCGCGGTCACCGGCTCGACCGAGCTGCAGTCGGGGCTGACGAGATTGACGCACGCGCGGTCGACACAGCGGGCCGTCTCGGTGCCGAGGCTGGCGATGCACTCGCTCGACGCGGTGCAGCCGAGGTCGCTGGCGTCGACGCAAATTTGGGCCTCGGGGCTGCAGATGGAGTTTTCGAATCCGGCGCCCAGGGCCAGGCAGTCGGCATTGGTCTCGCAATTCTCCCCCGACGCGAAGGTCAGCGCCGTACATCCCCCCAGCCCCAATGTTCCAAACGCGAGGAGCCCCAGCCTCAAAGGCCTCAGCCTCGAAAGCCGCCCTACGCCCCCAACCGTCGGGATGTTCCGCCCTTCGATGGCGGCGACGATGGCCTCCCGCGCCGCCCGCACCTCACTCCGAACGCGCTCGACCAGCATCACGAGCAAAGAGTGTAGCGCCGGGTCCCACTTCGGGAAAACCGCGCGGTGCCGTGGGACGTCGACCGGGGGGCCCAGGACGCGGGAGCCGACGACGCACCTCGGGCTGAGGCGAAGGGTCTTCGAGAAGGCACTTCCTGTAGATCCGCGGCCGACCTCACCCGTCAGGAAAGGGGTGCGTTTTGTCGGGCTCGTCGGTTGGTTGATCATTTTGGTCGCGCTCACGATGAGCCGCCCGAGTCAGGCGAGTTCGTGCGGGCGTTCGGGTCCCTTTTGGGATGTCAACGGTTGGGGGGGACGCGATGAACAGGAGCTCATGGAGGGCTGTAGGGGGGGCGCGCGCGACGCCTTTCCCCCTGGCGACGACGACCCCGCGCTCGCGGGCGTGGCCCAACGCGTCGAGGGGTGGACCTCCAAGGGCGACGTCGTGGGCGCGGCGGCGTACCTCGATGAGGTGGAGGCGACGGTTCCCGAGGACCCGATCGGGGCTGAAGCAGCCCTGTGGGCGGCCGAGCTTCGCCTCCGTTCCGGGATGGTGCCCGACCTCGAACCCCTGCAGCGCCGCTACGGGACCCGCCACCCCTGGCGGGTTCGACGCTTGTGGCTCGCGAGCGCCGAGGTCTTGCTCGAGCGCAACGAGCCCCGCCGCGCGTTAAGGGCGATCCAGCGCGCGCGTCGCATGAACCATCCCCGCCTCGCGGATCTCGACTTCCTCGGGCTGCGCCTCGTCGCGCGCGCCTTCGGGCTTCGCGGACACGCCGACGAGCAGCGCGCCGCGTGGCGGGCGACCGTCGCCACGTGGCGCAAGCGGCGAGACGCCATCGAGAACGCCATCGAGGCGACGACGGCCCTCAGCCCCCTCGGGCACGATTGCCGCATGCAGAGCGTCTATGCGGCCGTGGCGGATGCCCATCTTGGATTGGGGAACCTGCACCGCAGCCACGGTGACGCCATCTTCAGTCACCCGTTGTTTCGCCAGGCGGATAAAGAAACGAGCGCGGCGTTGCTCGAGACCGCACACGACGAATACCAGCGCGCTGAAAACCACTACCTCGCCGTCGCCGTGGGGAGCTTCGACGCTCGGCCGCAAGTCATTCAGCTGATGGGGGCCACCGAGGCCACCGGTCTCATGTGGGAGCGGTGGAACGACGAGCTGGTTCGACACGTAGCGACTTTTTTTCCGCCTCCTCCGCGTATCGTCGGGGCCCCGTTCACTTGCCCGCTCCGCGACATCGAACCCTCGAAACGGTCCTATCGTACCTGCGTTCAAATCGCCGCCGAGTTCATGGTCGACCCCGACCGCGCACGACGCTGCGGAGAACGCCTCCGTGCCCTCGGCGACTGGTGGTGGGGCCTGGAGGAGTATGGCGAGTTTCGACCTCCGGGAAACCGCCCCTCGCCCACACGGATTCGCACCGCTCCTTTGCCGCGCTGAGCCGGCGGTTCAGCCGACGTCGAGGGTGCGGAGTCGGTTGAGGGCCGCGGCGATTTCGAAGCGGCGCACCGCGGCGAGGTCGTGGCGCGCGGCGGGATCGAAATGGGCCCAACCTTCCGCCGCGAACGAGGCCTCCAATCGTTCGAGCAGCTCGAGGATCGTGGTCTCGCCATCGGCGCTGCGGCCGAGGCGCCAGAGGGCGCGGCCGATGGTTTGGAGTTGGCTTCCGGTCACGAGCCCCGCCACCGCGCTCAGGTCGATGCGCTCGCGCCCGAGCTCGAGGGCCTGGCGACCACGCGGGGTGACCTGGACGTCGCGCTTTCCCTTGCTCGGGTCGATGCATCCCTGTCGCGGCGCGCGATGGCGGCACGCCGGGAGGGGACCGCGGGCGTCGCTCCGCCGGCCGGTGGGGCGCTCGGCGGCGATGGCCCGCGCCTCGGACGTGACGTCACGGGGGACGTAGGCGTCGAGCGCGATGACGGTGTCGGCGACGTCGAAGTAGTCGCCGCTGCCGCCCACCACCAATACGGTGCTCACGCCGTGGTCGTCGTAGAGGGCGCGCACCCGGTCGACGAAGGGGGTGATGGGCTCTCGCTCGGGCGCGATGAGCCGCTGCATGCGTTCGTCGCGGATCATGAAGTTGGTGGCCGCGGTGTCCTCGTCGATCAGCAGCACCCGGGCGCCCACTTCGACCGCCTCCCACACCGCGGCGGCTTGCGACGTGGAGCCAGAGGCGTCGTCGCTGAAGAACGCGCGGGTGTCTCGGCCGCCGGGGAGGTTGTCGATGAAGCCCGAAATGTCGACGCCGGCCACTCGACGGCCGTCTTCGGCCCGGATCTTCACCGTGGCGGGGTCGCTCACGCAGGCGTCGCGGCCGTCGGTGGGGATGTGGTCGTAGATCCCGCGGTCGATGGCCGACAACAGCGTCGACTTGCCGTGGTAGCCGCCGCCGACGATGAGGGTCACGCCGACGGGGATGCCGAGGCCAGAAAACGGTGGGCCTTCGGGCGTGTCGAGCGTCACACGCAGCGCCGCGGGGCTCGCGAAGGGCACCACGCTGTCTCCTTCGAGCGGACGCGGGTCGACGCCGGACCGTCGTGGCAAGCGCGCGCCGTCGGCGATGAACGCGACCAAGCCTCGGTCCCGAAGCTGGGCGCGGAGGTGGCGCTGGCGGGTCACGGCCGCGACGAGGCGCTCTGCCTGGGGGTCGGGGTCGGGCGCAAACGTCGCGTCGCGGATCACCTCGGGGAGGTCTTCGACCAGCAGCCGCACTGCCTCTCGCCCGAGCACGCGGCGACCCGCGGCGGGGAGCCCCACGGAGAATCGAAGGGTGATCCCAGTGTCGTCGAGGGTGCAGGCGCTCCGGGCCAACACCTCCTGGCCGGGGGCGTCGATCTCGATGCGGCCGCTCTTGCCCGAGCCCCGGCCGCCCCCCCCATGACGCCGGGCGGCACGGGCGAAGCGGCGGGCCACGAGGTCGGCGAGGGCATCGCGGCCGGCGGACGTCGCGTAGAGCGCGGGATCGAAATCGGCGACGTCGTGGGGCACGAAGGCCCGCAGCCGCGAGGGGGGGGCAAAGGGGTCGCCCTGCACGTGGTCGACGTGGAGGTCGAGGTGCCGGTCGGCGTAGCCCCGCCCCGTGAGATCCTTGTACGCGCGGTAGCTCTTGCCGTCGATCCGCCGCAGCAGGGCGGCGAGGGCATCGAATCCCTCGGTCACGCGGGCACTCCCGTCAATGCGGTTTGGCCTCGTAGTCCCGACGAAGGATCCGCCGCATCACTTTGCCCGAGGCGGTGCGGGGGAGTTTGTCGACCGGTACCACCCGGTGGAGTTTGAACAGCGGGTTGAGGTCGGTGGCGATGCGCTTCTTCATCACGCCGTGCAGCGCCTCGAGGTCGGGGGCGCCAGCGGCGAGGACCGCGAACACCACGAGCTGGCTCGGCCCGCCCGCCCCCGCGCCGGCGTCGGGCGGCGACACCGCGACCGCCGCGCACTCGGCGACGCCCGCGGTTCCGGCGAGGCAGCGTTCGATCTCTCCGCTGCTGACCTTGATCCCGCCGAGGTTCATGGTGTCGTCGACCCTGCCGAGCGCGCGATAGTAGCCCCCGGGCAAGCGTCGCATTTGGTCGCCGTGGCGACGTAGCGGGCGCCCGTCGGCCGTGGTCGGCATGCCTTCGTAGTACACCGCGTGGTGGTCGCGGTTCAGCAGCCGCGACGAACTGCCGAGCAGCGGCGGCACCAGGGCCAGCTCGCCGTCGTGGGCTCCCGGGGTTCCCTCGTCGTCGAGCAGCACCAGGTCGCAGCCGAAGCTCGGGGTGCTGAACGCGCCCGCGACCTGCGGCTGCACCACCGTGCCCGACAGGAAGCCGCCGCCGATCTCGGTGCCGCCGCAGTATTCGATAACGGGCCGGTAGCCCGCGCGCGACGCGAGCCAGTGCATGTCGGCGGGGCGGCTCGCCTCGCCGGTCGAGCTGAACGCCCGCAACGCCGAGAGGTCGCGGCCGTCGAGGGCGCCCGTCTTGCGCCACGCGCTCACGAGGCTCGGCACCAAGCCGAGCATCGTCACCCGGGCGGCGGCCACGAAATCACCAAATCCGCCCTGGTGGGGAAGCCCTTCGTAGAGCGCGATGGCGGCGCGATTGAGCAGACTCGCGTAGATGAGCCACGGGCCCATCATCCAACCCAAGTTGGTCGGCCAGGCGACGACATCGCCTTCGCGCACGTCTTGGTGTCCCCACGCGTCGGTCGCGCTCTTCAACGGCGTCACGTGGGTCCACGGGATCGCTTTCGGGTCGCCGGTGGTGCCCGACGAAAAAAGAATGTTCGACGTCGTGCCGGCCGGCACGCGGTGAAAGCGCGGGGTGTCGGGGAGCTCGGCGACGAAGTCCGCGTAGGCGACGTCGCCCTCACGGAGGGGGACGGCCAGGGTGTCGCCCTCGGCCCCGATGACGATCGCCGGCGGCGCGTCCGCTTCGGCGACGCGCGCGAAGAGCGGGAGGTGCTTGCCGCCGCGGAGGATGACGTCCTGGGTGAAGATCGCCTTGGCCGCGGAGATGCGCAGCCGGGTCGCGATCTCGGTGGCGGCGAAACTGTCCGCGATCGACACCACCGCGCCGCCGAAGGCGACGATCCCGAGGTAGATCACGACCGCCTCGTAGGTCATGGGCATGTCGATCGCGACCGCGTCGCCAGGCGCGAGCCCGCGCCGCTCGAGCCCGTGGGCGACCCGCATCGCGTCGGACCGGAGGGTGCCGAGCGACACCCGCCGCAGCGTGTCCGTTCCCTCGCGACCCACGATGACAGCGAGGCGCGCGTCGTCTCCGTGGAGCGCCGTCTCGGCGATGTTGAGCACCGCGCCGGGGAGCCATTCCGCCTCGGCGCCCTCGCCCTCGAGTACCCGTTGCGGCGGGGTCTCGTACACGACGCCGATCCGCTCGAGCTGCTCCCGGTAATGATGCTCGGGGTCGCGCACCGAGTGGCGGTGGAATTCCGAGACGTCGACGCCGAAGCCTCGCGCGCGCAGCGTGCGCCCGAGGTTGCTCGCCGCGAGGTCGTCGGCGGAGGGAACGGTGATGGGGGCGGGGCCGAGGAGGTCGACCTTCCAATCGACGAAGCAGGCGGCGTGGGCGGTCTCGTGCACAGCCATCGGGTCTTCCGGGCGCAACGCTTCCGTGAGCCGTCGCCACCGCACGAGCGGGTCGGTTTCCCCCTCGGCGGCCGCGACGAGCGCGTCGGCGCGCTCCGGACGGGCCCCCGCCGCCACCAAATCCTCGGTTTTCATCGTGGGACCCAAACCAGCCCGCACGGCGGCGTCAACCTCTGCCGTCGACGGCGCGCGCCGTCACACCCCGATTCAGCAGGGTTCCCGGGTCGTTTTGCCGCGTGGGGCGGACCCCGAGTAGCCTTCGCTGATGATGCCTCGACCCTCCGCGCTCGCGGTCACCCTGTTCGTTGCCCTGACGGGTACCGTCATCGCCTGCGGAGGCGACGACGATGAAGGCGGAAGCGGAGGCCATTCCGCTGACGGCGGCGGCGGCGGCGGCGACGACTCGAGCTGCCGCGGGGCCTTCACGTTTCTGCAGAAAGATGCGTACCGGGCGACGGCGGGTCGTTCCACCGACCTCTGGCCTCCCCACACCACGACGACGCTGGCCTGGTCTTGCGCGGACGGGACCGAGGCGGATTCGTTCCAGGCCAATCACGGGACCGAGCCGGGGGCGACCGATGCCAATGGTGACGTCTTTCTCGTCGAGGCTGGCCGGTTGGCGGTCGAAGGCTCGGCCGCCGACCTCACCGCGTTGAGCGCCGCCTTCGACGCGTGCGCCTGCGGCACCTCGTTTTTGAGCCTCGACGCGCTCGAAGATGACGTCGTGCAGGATTTGGTCGCGGAACTCAGCCAGTACATCCTCGATAACCTGACCTGCGCCGGGGACGTCGATGCGCAGGACCTGGTCGACCGCCTGGAACAGGGACAGATCGAATCGGTCATCGCCGCGCTACCGAATTGCACCTGGTCGTCGGGATTCGATCTGGAGGGCGGCTTCGACGAGGCGCTCGCCGCCACCCTCTCCGCCGTCTCGGAAACCCTGGCGGACTACCACGTGTGCAACAACGACGCGGCGCTCCAGGCGAAGCTCGTCGAAGGCTACGTGGCCACCGGAGAGGTCACGGCGTGTGATGGGGCCGACGCGCTGTGCTCGGGTCCGATGTGGTTCTTCGCGCCCTGACCCGCCCGCCGGCGTTCGCGGTCATCGGTCGGTTTCCCTGGCCGTCGGAGGCGGCCACTGCCCCATTCATCCAGCCGGGCACCGGCGGCCGTGGGATCGAGGCCCTCGACGCGGAAGTGCGTTGCTGGGTTTCCGCGTGCGACGCGTCGGTCGACCCTGCGGCGGCCCCTTGCCGGCTGATTGCCTTCCTCTCCGGGAAGGAGCGGTTTCCATGCGCCCGGGTAAAGACCTGCTCGCGCCGAGCGCCGCGTGCCGAAAGCTCGCGTCTACGCTGGGTCTGCGCTTGTGCCCTCATGCCCGGGACGAGAGAGCGAGGTCCGACCGCGTCGAGGGGGGGCGCGTGGGCGGTGGTTTACGTCTGCGGGTCCATGGGCAACCATGGTTTCCGTGAGCGGCGAGGCCGATGATGCCGTCGGGGCCGTGCTCAACGGCCAGTGGAAGCTGATCCGCTTGATCGGCGAGGGGGGGCTCGCCGCGGTCTACGAAGCCGAAGGACAGCAGGGACAGGGGCGACGCGCCATCAAGCTGCTCCACCCGCAGTACCTCGGCCACCGTTCGGTCGGGGAGCGCTTCTACGCGGAGGCGCAAACCTGCTTCAACCTCCGCCACCCCCACATCGCGCAGGTCGAGGCTTATGCCTACGCCGAGGACGGCTCGCCTTATTTGGTCATGGAGCTGCTGCGGGGCGAAAACCTCGAAGACTACCTTCAGCGGGGCTACCCGATGTCGGAAGAGGTGGCGGCCCCCATCCTCTACGGGGTTCTCCAAGCGCTGCGATGCGCCCATCAACAGGGCGTCGTGCATCGGGACTTGAAGCCGCCGAATCTCTTTCTCGTCGCCACGGAACCGGGTCAGCACACGGTCAAGGTGCTCGACTTCGGCATCGCCAAGGTGATGGATGTCGCGGGGGGGATGGGGTCCAAGACGCGGACCGGAGCGGTGCTGGGGACCCCCGGCTACATGAGTCCCGAGCAGGTGAAGAACGCCAAGGGCGTGGACGCGCGGAGCGACCTGTGGGCGGCGGGGATTTGCTTTTACGAGATGTTGACGTGCATCCACCCGTTCGGTGCCGCGGCCGACCTCGCGCGTATGGTGGCGGTGTTGCGCCAGGCTCCGACCCCGATCGTCGCGCACAATCCTCAGCTCGAGAAGTGGATGCCATTTTTCGCGCGGGCGCTGGCCCGGCTTCCCGAGGGGCGTTTCCAGTCGGCCGACGAAATGTCGGAAGCCCTTCGGAGCGTGGCGCAGGGGACGCCGGCGCGGTTCGTGCCCGACGGGATGCAGACGGTCGCGATCCGCGAAATCTCCGACCAGCGGGCCGAGGCGCCCGTGGCTGCGCCCGCCGGCACCCCGCGCTCGGCGGCGCCTCCGACCGCGGCGAGCGGGTTCGCCGCGCCGGCGCAATCGGTCGTTGGCGGGGGCTCACTGGCACCACCGCCTCCCGTTGGCGGACGTCAGAACAAGACCGAGAACATGATGCCCGCGGTGCCTTCGTTGCACGCGAGCGCCATGGCGTCGGCGGCCGTGCCTTTGACGCGTCCCGGCGGGGTGGCCTCCGCCGCGGCGGCGAGCCCCCCCGCGGTGTCGGCGGTGCTCGCCGCCGGCCCTCTCGCCGGGGCTCCGCAGGGGGGCGGCTCTCCCACCCAAGTCTCGCAGGTGAGGCCTCCCGGTACCCCTACGATCGACACCGGGATCGCGCCGATCGGGGTCACCATGGCCCGGGACCCGAAGCCGCCTAGCCTCGTGTGGTGGGGGGTGCTGTTGGTGGCGGTGGGGTCTTTTGCCGCCGGTATTCTGTTGGGATACGCCCTCGCGTGACGTGAGAGGTATCGTTTGGCTCGTCCTCGGGCTCGGTTCGGGTCTCGCGGCGCTGGTGGGGATCGCGGGATGCGGAGAGCGTCGCGCCGACGTCTCGCCCCCCGCGCCTTCGCCGTCGGCCCCCGCCGACGCGTCCTCTGCGGTGCCGGTGGCGCCCTCGGCATCTGTCTCGGTCCCTGCCTCCGCCCGCGCCCCGGAAACCGCCGCCGCCGCCGCCTCCCCGCCGCGCGTGACGCTCGCGGCCGAGGGCGACGTCTTCGAGGTCGTCGACCTCCACGTCGACACCCCCTGGCGCGTCCACTTCAAGGGGCGCCCGAAATCACTCCCCGAGGGGCATGCCACGCCCGACAAGGTCCGCGAGGGTCGTTACGCGGCCATGGTCCACGTGATCTACATCCCCGACTACATTCACGACTGGAAGCCAGGGGTGGCGGATGCAGAGGCGATCTTCGACACCATCGACGGCCTCGTGGCCGCCCACCCGACTTTCGTGCCCGCGGTGGTCCACGGCACGCGCGCGGTGGTTCCGCCGGACGACGTCGCGATTTTCTTCGCCATCGAGGGGGCGGGAGCCTTCGCCGCCGACGTCACCGCGATCGACCGCTTCATCGCACGGGGCGTGCGTTTGGTAGGTCCCGTCCACGCCCACGACAACGCGCTCGCGAGCTCGGCCACCGGCGAGCGGGCGAAAAAGAAGGGGGGCGGGGGACTGACCGACGTCGGGAAGCGCTTCTGCGCGCGCGTCTACGAGCGCGGGGCTCTGGTCGACGTCTCGCACATGTCCGACCGCGCGTTCGAGGATCTGGTGCCCATCGCCGAGCGGTACGGCGCCCCCATCGTGGCCACCCACTCCAACGCGCGCGCGGTCCGCGGTCACCCACGCAATCTCCCCGATGAACACCTCGAGATCATCCGGCGTACGGGAGGGGTGGCGGGCCTGAATTTTCATCGTTCGTTCGTGCGGCGCGGGCAGGTGGAGATGCGCCACGTGGTCGCGATGGTCGATCACATGGTCAAGGTGGCCGGCATCGATGCGGTGGCGATCGGCAGCGACTACGACGGAGGCAACCCGGTGGGGCCGCTGTCCGATGCGAGCCAGATGCCCGCTCTGGCCCGGGCCCTTCTCGATGCGGGGTATTCGCCGACCGACGTGCGAAAGATCTTCGGCGGCAACGCGCTGCGTGTCCTCGAATGGGGTGGCCAGGCGACGGGACCGGGGGAATGACGCAATGTCCTTCGCGGACCCAAACCAAGACGCTGGCCTGACAATTTGTCAGCCACGTCGTTCTCGGGAACGGCAAGCGTGGTTCCAGGGTTGGGCCGACAACCAAAGCTCGCGTCGATTGCGGCTTGGCATATCCTGTGCGTAGGAGGTAGCCCAGATGATCCAGACTCGTTTGCTTCGCGCTGCCCTCGGCTGGCTGCTCGCGCTCGCCGTGGTCGCAGGGGCAGGGGAGTCTGCCGCGCAGATCAGCATCGTGACGGAAGTGCCCGACGAATCTCCGCGACCGCTGAACCCGGAGATCATCAACAAGGAAGACTGCGAGCTGACCACTGTGACGACGACCTTCTCCGGTCTTCGCAACGGCGAAACGGTTCAGGTCTGGGTTTCAGAGAGCCAGGACTGCACCTTGGTCACGAACCGGACGATGGACGGAAGCCAGTGCTTCGACACCGGAATCCGCATCTCGGGCACGTCCAATGCCAACAACACCGTCGCCGAAATCGAGCTGCGGGAGGTGTTGAACGCATTTCCAGACGTCGATGAGTGCGTCGACGAAACCGGGGTGCAAGCGGCCCGACAGCTCCAGATCTTCTACATGGTCGACGTCACAGGTACCGACATCACCAATTCGGCCACCTCCGCGGCCTATACGGGCTTCGACCTGGTCGGGGCAGACCCACCGACGTTGGCGTCGCTCACATCCGCTGACGAGACCATCCTGACCGCGGACCTCGAGGACACGAACGACGAGGACGACTTCGACGGCTACACCATCTACTGCGAGTTGATTCAGGCGGCCGCCAGCCCCCCCAGTGACGGTGGTGGCAGTGGTGGCACGGGGACGGGCGGGAGTGGTAGCGGCGGCAGTGGGGGCAACGGCACGGCTGGCAGCGGCGGCGCTACTGGCAGCGGCGGCACTGCTGGCAGCGGCGGAACTGGGGGCATCGGTGAGGGAGGCGGCGGTGGGGCGGCGAGCGGCGGAAGCGCGAGCAGCACCGCCACGACGACGACCACCAGCGGAGGCTCCGGTGCCACCGGTGTCGTCCCGGACGGAAGCTGCTCTCGGGCGCCGACGATGCTGGTGGAAGGCGAATTTCCGTCGGTCACCCTGGCGCGAGGGAACGCATCCAGCGACACGGTCCAAGCCACGGGCCTCAGCGAGGGAGAGTGGGCGTGTGGCGTGGCCGGCACCGACAATCTCGAGAATCCGGGGGTGCTGTCGAATGTCTTGTGTGCGAGCACGGCGCCTGTGACAGACTTTTTCGAGGCGTACCGCGACGCCGGAGGGCTCGCCGGCGGCGGCTATTGTCAGTGTTCGCTGCCCGGCGCCCCGAAGGAGCCCTCGGAACCGATGATTCCGTGGATGCTCTTGACGGGCCTCGCGGGGAGTTTGCGGCTGCGAAGACCTGGCGCACGACGCCGGAGGAGCCGCTGATGATGCGCGGCGGACGACGGGGCTCGTCGACCATTGGGGCGGGGCCATTCGCGAAAGTCCCGCGTTCCGCTCTGGGGGTCGCCGTGGCGATGGCGCTGATGTCAGGCACGGGTTCGGCCGCCGCGCACGACGATGAAGGTCGCGCGCACGACCACGGCGCCGGGGACGGGACAGGCGCGTCGTCGACCTCGAATCCACGAGGGGGGGCCTACGTCGTCTCCGGCGAGGCCGCCGGCGAGGCCGACCGAGCGAGGACGGGAGCGACGACGGCATCCGCCGCGGCAGACGCGTCCGGCGACGACGCCACCGATGACGACGACGTCACGCCGAAGCTGCCGCCGGCGCGTGCGATCGAGCGTCAGGGGATTACGGGGGGCCGGCTCGAGACGTCGGGGGAAGACCTCTACGAGCGACCGTCCAACCTTCCCCGCGAAGACTGGCGTCGCTCGCAGCGAAGCCAAATCGACGACGAAGACGCTTGGTTCGACGCCTCGCGGTTTTACTTCGAGCTGCGCTTCGGCACCTATAGCCCGCAGATAGATGACGACCCCAACCTGGGGGAGGAGAACGTCTACGAACGATTTTTCGGGGGCGGCCTGCTGTTCCACTTCGGTCTCGAATTGGATTGGGTGCCCGTCTACATCCCGTGGGTCGGCAGCCTCGGACCGGGGGTTGGGTTCGGCTTCTCCGAAGCGTCGGGCCGCACGTTTGCCGAGGACGGGAGCGGGGACCAGGCCGAATCCGAAACCACTCTCGCCATCTATCCGTTTCACGCCTCGCTGGTGTTCCGGTTCGACGGGCTCTTGCGGGAGGCGAGCGTTCCCGTCGTGCCCTACGGGAAGTTGGGCTTCGGCTGGGCCTTGTGGGAGATCGACGGGCCGAGTGGGACCGCCCGGGTCGGCGACGTCGAGGGCCGCGGGACCTCGTACGGGCTACACTATGCGCTCGGGGCCGCGATCGCGCTCAACGGTTTCGACCCCACGGCGGCCATTCACATGCGCGAAGAGACCGGGATCTCGTACGCCTACCTCTTCGCGGAGTGGTTCAACCAAGACCTCGGCAATCTCGGTCCTTCGGACCAGCTCCTGGTGGGCAGCTCGAGCGCGGTCTTTGGCCTCGCGCTCGGCATTTGACGCGTCCGCGCGGCGGCCGACGTCGGTCTCCTCTTCAGGGCGGGTCGGACCAGTCGACCATCGTCTCTTGGATCGGCTTGTCGGTGCTCTTGATGGTCACCGTGCCCTTCTGGCGCGGTGCGCCGCGGTCGGGCGGCGGCTCCGCGGGTGGCTCGCCCTGTTGCGCCTTCAGGTCTTCGGCCACGGTGGGGGAGGGGACACCGAGGATGGGCAGGCTCAGCTCGCGCTCCTCGCCGTCGCGGCGGTAGGCCACCTTCAGCTCGCTCGCCACCGTGAGCGTGGTCCACGCGGCCCAAAAGTCCGACGGGGTCTCGACTGGCATGGCGTTGACGGCGGTGACGACATCGCCGGCCTGAATGTCGACCCCTTGCCACGCGAGCGGAACGTCCGCGAGACGCCACCCGACGAAGGTCCCGTCGGTCTGTACGTCTTCGATCGGCACCTGAGAGAGCAGCCATCCCGGGCCCTCCTTGAGGACCACTTCGAGCGAGGCGCGGTCGATGTAGTGCTCGGGGAGTTCAGGCGTCTCCGCGGTCGCCTCCTTGGCGGGCGGGGGCATCTCGGGCGGTGGCGGCGCGCCCGCGCACCCGGCGGCCGACGCGGCGAACATCAGGGCCAGGGCGGCGGATGCGCGAGCCGCGCGACCGGAGCGACCCGCGTGGGCGGTGACCGCGCGGGCGCGGCCACAGGCGGGGGCATCGACGTCAGGAGGGATGGCGGTGGCGCGCATCTCCGGAATATGAAGCGCGGCCGCAGCGCCGGCCAACTTTGCGCGCCTCCATCATCGGAACGCGGCGGACCTACCGGCCCGTGGATGCGCGCCTTGCCCTCGGGTCAGGCGTGGAGGGCACGCATGATGTCTTTGGTCATGTTCTTTTGGTGCGCTTCGATGGTGCCACCGCCGATCTCGATGAGCTTGGCGTCTCTCAGAAAGCGCTCGACCTTGAACTCTTCGCAGTAACCCCAGCCCCCGAGCACCTGCATCGCGTCGTCGGCGACTTCCTTCGCGGCGCGGCTTGCGAAGAGTTTGGCCGCGTCGGTGCCGACGCGGTTGCGTTTGTCGGGACCCGAGTCGCGCGCGACGGTGTACAGAAGCGTCCGCATCGCTTCCGTCTTCGCCCAGCTCTCGGCGATGTAGCGTTGGATTTGACCGAAGTGGTGGATCGGATGCCCGAACGCCTCACGTTCGCCGGCGTAGCGGGTCATGATGTCGAGACACCGGTCGGCGATCCCGAGGCTGATGGCGGCCAGGGTGAGCCGCTCGGCCTCGAGGTTGCGCATCATGTGTTTGACCCCGCCTCCCTCCTCGCCGAGGAGATGGCTCTTCGGCACCTCGACGTTTTCGAAGACGAGCTCGCCCAGGCTGCTCGCCTTCATGCCCATCTTGGGCGTCTTGGGCGGAATGGTGACCCCCGGCCACGACCGCTCGACGATGAACGTGCTGATGCGGTCTTCGACCTTGGCGTAAACGATGGCGACGTCGCAGTCGGGGGCGTTGGTGATCATCGCCTTGGCCCCGTTGAGAACGTACGTGTCGCCGTCCCGACGGGCGTGGGTCTTCATCCCGATCACGTCGGTCCCGGCGCCGGGTTCCGTCATCCCCATGCACCCGATCTGCGCGCCGCTCAGCACGCCGGGGAGGTACTGTTCCCGTTGCGCGGGGCTGGCCGCGAAATAGAAGTTGTTCACGAAGAGCACCGCGTGGGCGAGGTAGGCGAGGGTGAAGCCCGGGTCACTCTTCGAGAGCTCATGATGAACGGCGGTGGAGGCGAGGAGGTCCATGCCGCCGCCGCCGTCGGCCTCGGGGATGGTGATCCCGTGCAGCCCGAGCTCACCGCATCGTTCCATGAGGTTGCGGTTGAGCTTTCCGACCCGGTTGTGTTCATCCGCCTGGGGCTCCACCTCCTCGCTGGTGAACTTCCGCACCATTTGGCGGAGGAGCAGATGCTCCTCGGTGGGGTTTTCGAGCGTGTGTCGGGCGGATTTCGTCATGGGAACTACACACAGGTTTAGCGGCGATGGTCCGCGGTCGCCAAGTGGGGAAAGATGAGGCCCATGGCGGGATGATGCGCTTTGGCGACGACGAGGGGCCCGGGGGGGCGGGGGTCGCGTCGGGGGCGGCGGGTCACGGGCCGGCGTCGCGGCAGCACCGCACCCCGAGGGAATAGTCGGTGTAGCGACGCGGATGCGCGGTGACGACGGCCTCGCAGCCCTGGCGGGAGGCGCGGGCGAAAAATCCGCCCGCGAACGCGCCGCCTTTCTCGGCTGTCCACTCGTCGAGATTGCCGACCATGTCGTACGCTGCGTCGTCCCCCCATCGGCTCGCGCAATCGGCGTGGGTGCCGGTGACGCGGCGCATCGGTCCCTCCTCGTCGGCGACGCGGTTCAGGCGGGGGTCGAGGTGTCCGACGGAGGGGTTGCCGTGAAGGGCGCGGGCGGGGTGACTCGCGCGGAACACGTTGCATGCGCCGTGGCGGTAGTCGGCGCCGTAGGGGAACTTCGTGTCGCGCTCGCCCCGGCACGCGCGCGTCCACTCCTCGAGCGCGCACAAGCGCTTGCCCGCGGCGCGACAGGCGGTGGCTGCGTCGTAGCCGCTGACGAAGCCGCTCGGCTGAACGCCGAGGACACTGCGGGCTTCGAACCTCGGGGTCGCCGTCGGCGCCCGCCCCAACGGAGGCAGGGGCACCGCGTGGGCGACGAGCCCGCCTTCGTGCCATCGGTTCTCCGCCCACGCCTGGAGCATGCGCGCGGTCCGTCCGGGAACGGGGGGATGGTCGGGCGACATCGGGCGGCCCCGGTCGAAGAGCCGCGCCTCGAAGCGGTCGATGCAATACGCGCCGCCGCCGACCACCACCATGTCTGGTGGGCACGCGCGAGGCGGGACGGTCAAGGGCGCCCCGGTCTGCTCGGCGGCGAGGGGGCGTGCCGCCGCCGCCGCCGCGGTCGTCGGTGCGGAGGAGGGGGCGGCCACGGGCACCGACACCCACTCGGCGGTGTGGTCCAGCGGCGCGACGGTCTGCACCCCCACCCAGCGCAGACGCCCCTCGTGCCACGACGGGGCCCCGACGACGCTGGCGTCGTCGTGGCCGGCCAACCACACCCATCGCCCCGGCGTGGGCGGGGGCGCCGCCGCCGGCGCCGGAGGGGCTCCGCCCGGGCACGGGGGGCGCGGGGCGCGCCGGCCCGGCGCCGCCATGGCGGCGCCGACCGGTGCGCCCCGCGTGTCGAGCCACCGCACACGTCCCGTCGCCGGATTCATGAGCCACGCCCCGCCCGGGTGGGCGGCGAGGCGAAAGCTCGGCCGTTCGGTGGCCG